>NZ_JALKIL010000017.1 GCF_023051105.1 Anaerobiospirillum sp. NML120449
TTTCTGCCTTAAGAGAGTCTGTTCTGTCAAAGATTGTACCTGATTGATGATCATTGCCTGGACTGCGCTGTGCAGTCTTGCGGCCCCTGGGCTTGCTCTGCCTTCGTTGAGCGGCTGCTGCCCCACTGGTTCCTGAGGAAGATTCAGTACTCAAAAAGCCTCCAAAAGTTGAATGAAACTTTGTGCTGAGCGGCTGATGAACATACAGCCGGGCTGGTTCTGATACACCAGGTTCAGGTCTTTATGCAGCCTGGGGTACCAGTGGTTAGATTACCAGGAATATGAGCTTATAACCATGATCTGTATCTTGTTTTACGATATTTTCCTGAGCCATCGTTCATGGCTATAACAGCAGGTACATGCCGCTACAGTTAAACCCGGCCTAACAGTTTTCAAAGCAGGATCATATGCTGTTTTGGATACAAGATGGCTACATGAGATGGATCTTATATGGTCAGTAATATTTAAGTACCTTATGCAGCACAAATCAGCTCAATAAGGCATGAATTTCTGTTTATGAGGGGTATTCTTGAGACGGGCGTTATCCAGCTCCTGAAAATTTAGTACGGATCGAACATTTACTTCTATTAATCAATTTCTCGATAAAGCATATAAGAAACAGGCTGTACGGCTCAGCAAAATCAAATCATTGTGTATCACAATGGTCCTCTTTATGCTTTGACGGGCGGCCCTGAATTTTCGATGTTAACAGGGACAAGTTATTCCCATAGTCCACATCAAGGTCAGCTTCAGCTTAGGGCTTTGCAGAGGCTGAAGCCGAAGATAAGCCCCAGGCCCAGGCTGAAGCCCGAGACGATTCAATAATGAAAACAAGGTCATCAGCTTTGCTACTATGCATGGTGAGGGCTCTGTCTGAAGGGGGAGAAATTGAGGATATAGCGGTATTTAGAGATATCGATATTAAATCCGTTTCCAGAGACAGGGGTGAGGTTCTCACCTTATTCAGCCTCATCGCATAGAGCAGCCCGCATAAGCACGTAGCTGCAGGTCTCTGCCTGCAGGGTCAGGGTGAGTTTCACTGGTAATATACAAGGGCAGCCTCGGGCTGCCTTTTTTGTTGTCATGTCACGAACTCTGTGCGTCTGCTGCGATTTGTGTGACTGGCCGCACTTGTCAGAAGGCCGCAGTATATTAGGATTTGCAATGGACATTATCATTGGCCTGTATGCATTTGCATCAACCAGGGGCTGGGCAGTTGTTAAAAAGGAATGCCCTGTCACAACCCCTCCATGCTTGCATGCCTGATACAGGCAGTGCGAGGGGCAGTGAGATCGTTTAACAGCTGTCGGCTTACAGTGACTGGTTCATTGCGACAGGTTCACAGTGACTGGTTCATCGCGGTCGACCCACAGCGATTGGTTTATAGAGGTCGCATTACAGTGGTTGGTTCAAGCGTTCGAACCACAGCGTTTGGTTTATAGCGGTCGGCTCACAGTGATCGATTTACAGGCATAGATAATATAGCAAGTTCGATATTAGAGACCGCAACGGAGAAAGCACATGTTTATGGCTAAAAAGCACAGGGACTCAGAGAGCAGTCCATACAGACAGCTGCAACAGCATGCTCAAAACATCATAAAGACAGGGGAGAGATTGAAGGCGTATGCAGCTCAAATGGACAGTGTCAGATCTGGATCTGCATCTGCATCAGTATCAGCCACGGGTGAGGCACCTGGCGCAAAGCCAGACGCAGAGAACGGCTCTGCATCAGTATCAGCCACAGGTAAGGCACCAGTCACAAAGCCAGACGCAGAGAACAGCTCTGCCAAAAGAGACAGGCAGGATTGACCTGGCAGCTGCATGGTCTGGTTAGGGAGCCAGATGTAATCTGGTACTTAAACAGGCAGCGGCTTCCTGAGTTCCGACAGGAGCCTTAAGTCTGGCACAGTCCTCTGCGGTATCTGCCCCCGTGGTAGCATCTTGTCCATTTAAGGCTCAGATTACAAAAGGGGGACCTGACGGACAGGCAGACCTGCTCCGCATAAACAGTACAGGCATAGCTTACCTGCCCAGCAAGAGGCAATTTCCGGGGCTGCATGACAGTACCTGACGTGCTGAACAGTGTATCCAAACAGTGTGTCTGGATTACTTAACAGGCCCATGTTCCCTGGCAATAATGTTTTTGTATCAGTAGTGATTTTGATGGCACATATACCATATTTTTATCCGTGTTGTTTTGAGCGATTTGACGTGTAGATATTGCCGACACCTGTTTTAAATCTCTCAAAACAGCACATGTTACAAAGATAACTGATTTGATGCCTGTAAACTGTGTATTTATAAGGTTTAACGTAACATTTCTATAAAATCTTGATACATCATAAGACCAGAGTCATTTATCTGTCTTGAAATACCTTTAACTGCCGCATTTTAAAGGCTGCAGCAGTCAGTTTTCTCATGGCGATAGCAAGAAAGTGAGCAAAAACAGGGTCCAAAAACGCCGTCTAATTTAACATATTCTGTATTTACACAGTACTGTAATTATAAAAGAACAGATGCATCAATTAAGTGCATCAATGGGGCATAATAGTGCATTTTTGGTACTGAACAGCAGTACTGCTAAGTACCAAGGACAGCCTTAGCTCCTTAAAACCAGCCATCACATTAATTTATGGCCCTGGCAGAGCTGTCTCATACAGGGGCTATATTGGGCGTGATTTAGCTGTAGAAGATGTGCAAATTACAGGGCTGATGACATAAATGCAAATTAATTACAGGGGTAAGTTAGAACATGAATGGGGTCAACTGGCTGTCCTGGCAGCCCCTGGTTCAGCCTCAATACCGCATGAAACGGGACTGGTGAGGGGCGGCATAATCCCTGATTCGTGACTGCAATGGAGTTCTTAAGTCTAACGTTAACTGCTCAAATCAGGGGTCGCGGTCTACCTGGTCAGTACCAGATAACTGTGATCATGTGACGAGCTTTTTGCTGTATGCAAATGTGCTTGAGAAGTAGCAATATGGTCACCTGAACATGGTGTAGAGCTGACTGACAGGGCCTGTCGTCTGCCATGCAGCAGGGCCCTTAACACCGGTAGCCAGGTGGGGAAGATAAAAGCTCAGTGGGTGTGACTGAGGCCTGGTTTGTGCTTCTGCTGTACCCTGATTTTCAGTATCTATAACAGGGTGGATCATGAACATCATGACGGCTATACTCAGCCTCTTGATGGCAGCTGCGTACTCTCCTTTCCTTCTGAACAAGCCTGCATATGTACCATAATGTACAGCTGCTCAGTATCAAATCTCTGTGACATATAGTAAGGATATTTGAGCTGTGCAAACCATATGTGCAATGGATAAATGGGCCTTTTAAGATACAGGAACAATCAATGGCGAGAGCTGCCGAAAGCAGTGTGGAAGGCAGCTGATCATGGCCTTAAGGTTCACAATGTGCCCTCAGAAAAGAGGGGCGAACAGAGTATGCAGCAGGTGAGTCAGAGAACCTGTATGACGGAGATTACACGCCTGCATCAGCCCTGCTCTATGACCTCAAAATTATTTTACCTGCAGCATGTAAGTTAAGTTCCAATATTGTGCATCAGTACCGGCTGGCCTGCTCTGACTGCAATGGAAAGACAGGTCAAGTGCGCTGCCGGCAGACCATTAGCCAATAGCCGTGCGAGTAGTTTAAACGGTAAATATTCATTTTAATTGGACTCAACAGGCTGGACTGAAAAGGGCAGTTCTGACCTGAACAGGTGGGATTAGAAGCAGTATGCAGGGTTCCAACTGGGGAATGCGATGAGTATGGCCAGGGCCAGGATTCATAATTTTCTGGCTGCTTAAAGGCAGTTTGAGCTCTCCTGTATTGAGGGTCCAGAGCGCCTTCATTACCAGTGTTGGCAGCTGGTGGGGCAGGTATCAGGGCAGGGGTAGAGGGCTGTGGCTACAGCCAGAAAACGGGCAACGTGGCAGGGGATTTGGGACAATTATCCTGGTGTAACAGTATCTGTCAGTTGTGACACGTACTATTAGTAATACAGCAGCCAGCACCGGGATCGGCCAGGGGAAGTCTCCCAAATCCTGGGTATGTAAAGAAGGGAGAGGGAGGAGGAAACAGGGGCTGCGGCATGAGCAGGTTAATGCCAGGCAGCTCTAAGAAAGGTGGTCATAAAGTGGTGATGAGGCAGTGTTGCAGCTCTGCCCTGGGCAGCTGCTTCCGGCGGCTTGAGCATTCTCTATATAGGGACATTACAGATGTCAGTCGGCGTTAACGAGCAATAATTTGTGATAAGGGGGTATGACCATTCTCCGTGCGGGCTGCCCGTAACTTTAACTATATTATTTGTCCAGTTTGGACCTCTGCCCATGGTACTGATTAACGCTCTGCTCTGGTCTCTGGCAGCAGACTTTTACCGGCTGACATGCCCGGGCATTTCCTTTCTGTCCCAGGGGGCCGTCGCCTGCCTGAGAATTTAACATAATGGCAATTATAGGAACCACACAGTGCCACCAGATGCTTATATATCAAATAAGTCAAAATGCGATCTCCTCGACAAATCACCACAACGAGAGTTACAGACAGCTCCCGCAACTCTTGATTTCCCCTCGCCAACATGATCTTCCATCCCCAGAGCCCAGAGCAGCTGCACAGACGTAATCACCCTCAAAGTACTATTAAATTTGTCCAGGCAGCAGCGCTACAGGCAGGGGCAGACAGGGTAGGGGCAGGGCAGAAAATCGGACGGTCGAGAAGAGCAAATTTGATCACTATGAAGCTGCCCTGTCAGATCTTCCCCCTCAGCTATTGATACTATATAGTTTGTCCAAGTTAAGGATCGACCCAGAGGACTTTCCGGCAGGCCAGACTCACTCAGGTATATCGACATAATCTAATATCACCCCCCTGCCAGCATGCCCCTGCCCTGCTCATTGAGCAGCCAGTAATCCCCTCCTCTACTCTTCAGACAGATAGTCCTATGGGCGCAAATTATTTGCATAGAGTAAATTTGCATGTCACAGTATTTTGAGACTTGGTCGCTTGCTGCTGTATAGGGCTCAGCAGGCCATACCTCAGAGTTTTACGGAGGCAGTGACAGCTGCCTTACAGCCCCTGCTCTGACCTGTGCCACTCACTATGGAGGTTCGGAATCGCCTGGTAACCAGTGAGCAAAAGACGGAGTACACTCCCGGCTTTTGTCCCCTTGTAGAGAGCCAGCAGCCACTGTGCAATCTGCCTCTTCCTCTATATAAAGGAAGCATAGTGCCGGGCCAAAACTGGCAAGGACAAATACAGTTGATTTTCATATACAGCGGTCCCGTCTGGCGACAGTATTGATACTGGTATTGCGAGCAATCTGACCGCCATCGAGCCAATGGGCCAGCTCGGGGAAACTCCCCTGTCTGACGACAAAAAGTGTGCCAGTTTGCTTGCTGTTGTACCTGTTGGGGCGGGCCTGCTGGGGCTGATGTCGCAGGCTTCCAGGTGTGCCTGACCTGGCAGCAGGTCTTGCAAAGCAGTGCCGGAGTCACCAGTTTTGGAGGTGGTCAGGAGGGCAGTGACCTCCCGTATCAGGGCGTGAAGAAGGAATCAGGCAGGCAGGATAAGGTCTCCCCTGTCGCCCTGCCCAAGCATGTTTTGAGGACCTGCTTAACCTGCGTATTGCACAGTTTGCACAGAAAATTTAGATCACAAATATTGATACTTTCAGGCTATGTTACAGCTGTCTATGGCTGGCGGCAATCGGCCACAACCACCCTCTTGCCCTGCTATATATAGAAGCTTCCCCCTGGGCCTGTCCCCTCTGGAAAAGCTGCCGCGCGGCAGCAAAATGCATCATTCTCTGTACGCTCAAACGACCCCTGTGAAGGAGGTCAGAGAGCAACGTATTCAGGGTGTTACTGATGGCTTTTCACGCCCTGCGTCAGGAGCAGCACGTGACCATGTTAAGAGCTGCAAGCGTCCCTGTTGTGCAGTGCTGCTTACAAAGAAATGCTAGTTTGCATAGAGAATCAATGATCACACTTAGTGATACTTTTGCTGACTTACAGAGTGATCAAACAGGCCGGTCAGAATCGCGGGATCAGACTGTAATAAGCCTGTGAGGTTACTTCTCAGGAAGGTCTGAATGTACCAGGCAAGTACACTCGTGGCAGCTCAAGAGTTTTGCAAGGAGCCCCGAAAGCTGCTTCTAAAGGTTCAGAAAAGTATCATTGACTGTGACACTGTACTTCGCACAGACGGCCTCAATATTTTGAGCATACTGACAGTCAATTCTGTGCAACCAGGGCTGTCTGCCCCCATGGTCAGGTTCATTTGATATTGCAGTTCTTCCATATGACCCTTGCACTATTTTGTTACCCTGCCCAACTTGCTGTCTGCTAAATATTTAACATATTATTCAAAGCTGAACAGATACAATTTGCCCTGCCACTTTCACCACCTCCCAAACACCATAAAAATACCCCTGCTGTACGACCGCTGAGCTGACTAAGGACAGCCGCACAGTTCATAAAATCGCTCAAAACAACACTAATTTAAAAAACTTGATGCAGATCCCATATATATGCAAAAACTAGATACATGTCACAGATTAGGCGTTTACCTGTCCGATCTCTTCGACTTAACTTTTATAAAATTCGATTGATTTAAGGATGGTTAGCGCCGTCTAACTTGGAGATTACTTTCTAATCTATATAGCTCTATATGTATGCAGGTAACAACTCTTTTGTCCATGTGCAGATTAGTCTATTGCTGTTGCTTCGTAATAAGACCTCTCTCACCTGCTTGATTGGGAGCTGTTGCTGCACTTCAGGCTCTGCAGATATGGCGTATTAGGAAGTCACCATAGCGGACTCTGTATTGGGGGATGGGCTATAAATCCCTACTTAGCTTATATGGGGACTGAAGATGACTGTAACGCAGCTACAAAGAGTCTGTATGCGGCTCTACGAGTGTGCTCTGCACCAGGTGATCATGCCCCCGTACTAAGCGGTAATGCGCTGTATGAGCCTCTGAGAGGCCTCTGAGCAGTATCTCATGTACCCTGCTTTCCCTTCATTCGCTGCGGGCCTGTGACTCGGCTGCCCCATAAATGTACCCTGCCGGGCTTCACAAGAACTCCGTTCCGGCCCAGTGGAAGCGCTTAACAGGCGAGGAATGATGAATAACTCACCTGCATCAGCCAGCATGCATATAGCGTAGAAGAGCCATAAATGGGCTGCATAACATGGCTTGTCCCTGCTATGGGAAGGCTCCCTGTCTGAGCAGCGTTATAGTCTTTTAAGGGCTGCACTCCTAAAGCTCCTATGCCTGCCCAGTACCCTACTGAAGTATGTCGCTCCGACTACCATACATTTGAAGTTCCGACTGAGCGGAAGTTATTCCACGCGCGCTTTTTGCCCCATCACTCAGGGCCATGTCCCCTGTCTACCCCGGCCAAAATAATCATCAATACAGCGCCGCCGAAACTTAGATGCCTGTCTTGTACCCTCCTGAAGTATGTCGCTCCGACTACCATACTTATGAAGTTCCGACTGAGCGGAAGCTATTCCACCCGCGCTTTGAAAGCCCACCCTTTCCCGCATCTTTCCTGTCTCACCCGGTCAAAATCTCTATCAATACAGAGCAGTCGGAACTTCGATGCCTGTCTTGTACCCTCCTGAAGTCTGTTGTTCGGACTGCCATACTTTTGGTGTCTGAGCGAGAGGAGGATTTTCCACCTGCTCTTTAAAAGCTCATCAATTGCGGCCTTATCCTCTGTCTACCCCAGCCAGAATCATAATCAATACAGCGCCGTCGGAACTTCGATGGCTGCCCGGTACTCTCCTGAAGCATGTCGCTCGTACTGCCATACTTTTGGAGTACGACTGAGCGGAAGCTATTCCACCTGCGCTTTGAAAGCCCACCCTTTCCCGCATCTTTCCTGTCTCTCCCGGTCAAAATCTCTATCAATACAGAGCAGTCGGAACTTCGAGGCCTGTCCGGTACCTGCCTGAATCTGTTGGTACGGCCAGCCCCCATCTCTAACCAGGTGCCCTCTATAACCGTGTCTCCGTGCAGGTGCTCGGGCAGCATCTGGTTGGCGGCTGAACAAGCTGCTGGGTGCGCCATGGATGACTTCCCTTCACCCTTTTCGACTCAGTTAATGATGCAGCTGTGATTTTCTGCTAAAAGTGCCTGTCAAAAGTACCTTTTTATCGGCGTTTGTGCATCATAAAACTTGGATCCAAGGGCGGATTTACGGGCTTTTTAGTGATCTCAGATTTGTTACTCTTTTGTACGTAAGAGGTGCACTGAAAGTGACATTTGGCTGTACCAAAACACGATCTGTTTCATACTTTTTAATTAAGCCCTGTCTCCTGTTGAATAAATGTGATCAACTGAAAATTTCGTTTCAGGTGCTTTGCTAAAATTTTGCGCTATTCGAGGATCTGTATGTACCACTCCCGACCATAGTTTGCCCGGGCACGGCGCTGTTGTGCTGAGCTTTTGGGGCTGCGGTATGACCGCCAGGTCTTTACCAGGATATAAGGAGTTTCGGGAGTATCTGTAAGCTGTTGAGGCTTATGCCATTGAGGCTTCGGCTGGAGTTCTTACCGGGGCCTGACAACAGCCGGTACCTGTTTATATGAAGAGATTGCTATGCAGAAAGTTACACTGAAACTGGACTTTGATGGTTTTGCAGCTGAGGCCCAGCAGAGTTCCTTCAAGGATCGTGTCTATACTGATTTCTTACGCCGTTTTGCCTACGGTACTGATGCCTCCTGCTACCGCTATATTCCCCGCATAGTGGTCCGTGCTTTTGATGAGCAGGAAATCCGTGAAATCTACCGTCTGGCCAGCAAGTACGAGACTCCTGTTACCTTCCGTGCTGCCGGTACTTCGCTTAGTGGTCAGGCCTCCTCAGACTCCATTCTGGTACTGGCCAATGCCCGCTGGCAGAAGATCAAGGTAAGCGATGACCGCAGCTCCATTTTCCTTGACTGTGGTGTTATCGGCTGTGAGGCTAATGAGGCCCTCAAACCATTTGGCCTGAAGATCGGTCCTGATCCGGCCACCATCAACAATGCCATGATTGGCGGTATCTTCAACAACAACTCCTCAGGCATGTGCTGTGGTGTCAAGCAGAACAGCTACAACACCATCAAGTCCGTACGTGTCATTCTGCGTGACGGTACCGTACTGGATACCTCTGCCAATGCAGCTGCTGGTGAGGACGTTGCCAGCTTTGCCCAAAAGCACCCTGAGATGGTTGAGGGCCTCATGAAGCTGCGCAACAGCATCCTCGAGGACAAGGAGCTCTGTGCCCAGATCGCCCGCAAGTTCGCCATTAAGAACACAACCGGCTACTCCATCAACTCCCTGCTTGATTACTCTGAGCTCAGAGACATCCTCAATCACATCTTTATTGGCTCTGAGGGTACCCTGGGCTTTACCTCCAGAGTTGAGTATGAGTGTATTAGCGACAGCGCTTTCAAGGCCTGTGCTCTGCTGTTCTACCCTGATCTGGACAAGGCAGCTGTAGCGGTTAAGATTCTGGCCAAAAATCAGGACATAGTAAGCTCAGCTGAAATCATGGATTACGCCTGCCTCAAGTCTGCAAAGGACATTGATGGTGCCCCTGCCGAGCTTCAGACTGCTGTTGAGGGTCAGTGTGCCCTGCTGGTACAGCTTGAGGATGCTACCCAGGAAGCTCTTGATGCAAAGATTGCAAAGGTTACCAGCCTGCTTGAGCCTGCTCCATCCATGTTCGGTACTAACTTTGTATCCGATCCAAAGGTTATGGCGTCTAACTGGACTATCCGTAAGTCTATTCTGCCGCTGACTGCTTCCTTACGTCCATCCGGCACCGTAGTTATCACTGAAGACGTCTGCTACCCTGCTGACAACTTTGCAAAGGGTATTGCTGAGATTACCCGTCTGTTCAAGGAATACCAGTTCGAGGGCTCTATTTTCGGTCACGCCCTTGCCGGTAACGTTCACTTCATCATTACCCCTAACCTCTCCGATGCCAAGGAGTCAGCCCGCTTTGCCGGCTTTATGGAAGCCCTGGTTGAATCCGTATGTCAGCTCGACGGTTCTACCAAGGCTGAGCACGGTACCGGCCGCATGGTAGCTCCATTCGTTGAGCGTGAGTGGGGTAAGAAGGCTTATGACATCAACGTAGCTATCAAGGAGCTATTTGATCCTAAGTACCTTATCAACCCTGATGTCATCATTACCGATGACCAGAACATGCACTCCAAGAACTTCAAGGGCTCTTCTGAGGTTGAGGCCTTTATCGACAAGTGCATGGAGTGCGGCTTCTGCGAAAAAGTATGCCCAAGCCGTGAGCTCACCCTGACCCCACGTCAGCGTATTGCCGTACGTAAGGAAATCGTACGACTTGAGAGCATGAATCACCGTACCGAAGAAGAGACCCAGCAGCTTGAAGAGCTCAAGAAGGGCTATGAGTACTTCGGTATTGAGACCTGTGCCACCTGCTCCATGTGTTCTACCTTATGCCCACTGGAGATCGATACTGCCAGGATTGCAGAGACTCTCAAGCCTCTGATGCGCAGCCCTGCCCGTAAGGCCATTGCCATCGCATCTGCTGAGTCCTATGCCACTACTCTGGGTCTTGCCAAGGCCGCTCTGGTATTTACCAATACCGCCATGAAGGTAGCCGGTGACAAGAAGCTCAGCGACCTGAGCCGTCCAATCAACCAGAAGTTCAAGATTCCTTTCGTACCTGTTTCCATGCCTAAGGCCAATATCCGCAAGTACGAAAACAAGACTCAGGCTGGCAACGATCTCAAGGTGCTCTACTTCACCTCCTGTATTAACCGTATGTTTGCCCCACGTCTTGAGAAGCTCGACCAGCGCCCTCTGCAGGATGTCTTTGAGACTTTGTGCCAGAAGGCCCGCATCGACGTAATCTATCCTGAGAAGCTCAAGAGCCTGTGCTGTGGCAAGTCCTATAAGGACTATCCTGAGGTTCAGAAAAACAAGATGCAGGAGCTGATTGATACCATCAAGGGCATTACCGGCAGCTACAACAACTACATCGTTGTTTGCGACCACTCTGCCTGCTCCTACGAAATTCTCAAGAAGCTCAAGATCGACGGCCAGCCACTCAACTTCTACGATATGCCTGTATTTATCGAGAAGGTACTGCTCGATCGCCTCACCATTACCAGAACTGATGAGGATGTAGCCGTTTACCCAATGTGTGCCACCGTCAAGGGCAAGTGGGACAGCTCCTTGAAGGCTGTGGCTCAGGCCTGTACCACCGGTAAGGTTTACGTCCACGAGCGCACCAGATGCTGTGGCTTTGCCGGCAACAAGGGCTTTAACTGCCCAGAACTCAATGACAGCGCCCTGCGTCTGTTCACTGAGTACTATGAGGGCGAGCAGCGCGCCAATCCGAAGCTGCAGCGTGGTTACTCCAGCTCCAGCACCTGTGAGGTTGGTCTGAATACCCACAGCGACATTGCCTGGCAGAACCTGCTCTATCTGGTGGATAAGGTAGCCTCAGCCAAAGAGTAGTACTGGTAACAAACACAGGCACAAAATCGGACAGCAGCTGCAACCTGTTTTCAAAAAACTCATAAAGGCCCGCAGGCGTTTCACCAGGGCACTTTATCCTCTCGGATAGGTACAGGTACCACCTGCCATAGAAAACGCGCTGTAGCGCGCTCTATGGGGCTGTAGCTGCGATGTTCTGAATTTGTTGATTCAAGGGCCTCTCCTTTTTCAGGGGAGGCCCTTTTTCTATGCCTGTGAACAGCCATAGTTTTACACTACTGTGTAATTATTGAATATGTTATATTGTGTTACATCGATTGATTTTGCTCAAAAAGCTCATATGTCATAATATGACGCATAAAGTCCGTATATATCAGATTTGTGAGCACTACAGTATGCACCAAAGGCTGATTGTGCTGACTGCTATTGAGAATAAAACCGCTTATTTATCAGCTTTTTAAAGCATGATGCAAGAAAGGCATGCCATGAGGTTCTACTGCATCTACGCACCGGTTAATTCATGACAGGTGCGGGCGCCTGCAACTCTCCATGCTTTGCTGGGTATATATTCGTTTGATAAGTAAGCCACCCTGCCAAGGAGTAAGTCGTGCCTGCTATTGAAGAGTTCATCAGCGAGCTGCGTTCTTTTCCCTTTTTCGAACACAGAGAAAGCGCTGACCAATACACCGTGATTAAGTCGGTCTTTGAGGCTGACGGGGTATGGAACGGCTCTATGCTCAGGCACTGGATGAAGCACATTAAGCCTCTTGAGAGCCGTGCTGTTGAGCAAATTGGTGATGAGCAGATTGATAAGGTATTCGAGCAGATATCGGTGGATCTCGGGGACCTGCTCTGGGAGAAGTGGAGTGCCTTTATTGAGCGCGAGGGGCTGGAAAACGAAACCGGACTTGATAACGAGATGCTCGACAACGTCAAAAGAGACCTGGCCTGGGCCTGTGTCGAGCACCTGCTTGAGACCCCGGGATTCTTTACCTCCCTGCTGTCTGTCTATCGCGCAGGCTACCTGCCATGCTCATGGGATGAGGCAAATGAAGGCGGACGCCTTGTGGTGCTGTAGAACTGCCGGAAAGCTGGAGTCCATGCTGTGGCATGGCTATGCAAGGATGTCTTAGCCCCACATGGCAGTTTGATTACAAATAGGCCTGCTAACAGCGATAAAAGCATTAGTCCACGGGTAGAACAAGGACTCCTCCACACATACATCAGAGCTGCATCGCCCTGAATCATTGATCCTGCTCTGACGGACTTGATATATCCCGGCAAACTTGCCCCTGCAATTGCGCTGAGACAGTCAGGGCAGTAAGGTGAAGTTTGCTTACTCTCTTTATCATTCAAGGCGGATCTTAACGATCCGCCTTCTTGTTTGCCTTTATTTAACATGGTGTAAAAATTGCGAGCCTACATACAACACTGACATTTCATAACCAGGCGCTGATCTGCCTGATTATGCCAACCGTTGCAGCGGTTAAAAAGCAAGAAAGAGAGAGAAAAAGAAGATGGCACTTTACGTTAATACGAACGTCAGCAGCATCAATGCCCAAAGAAAGCTGAGCAACGCGACTCTGAACCTCAATACCAGTTACCAGCGCCTTTCTTCCGGCCTGAGAATCAACTCTGCCAAGGATGACGCAGCCGGTCTTCAGATTGCTGACCGTCTCACCTCACAGATCAATGGCCTCAACCAGGGCAACCGCAACACCAACGACGGTATCGCCCTTGCCCAGACCATCGAAGGTGCCCTCGACGAAACCACCAACATGCTCCAGCGCATCCGTGTGCTTGCAGTCCAGTCTGCCAACGGCACCAACTCTGCCTCCGACCGCAAGGCCCTTCAGGAAGAAGTTACTCAGCTCTCCCAGGAAATCAACCGTATTGCCCGCCAGACCACCTTTGCAGGCGCTACTGTGCTCAATGGCCCACGAGTAACTGGTAAAAACGACTACACTAATAATCCAACAAGCCTTATTCCAAGTGTTGGCGCTGCTAATGCCGGTAAGGTTGTTTTCCAGGTAGGTGCTAACGCTGGAGATACCTTAACACTTAACTGGGCGGATGCGTTTACTTTGTCTGGTCTGGCTAAGATGGCTGGAATTGGCGAAGCTAAGAACATTGCTGGTGGTTCTGGCGCTGTTAATCAGAATGGTATCGTAATTGACGGTACAAACAAGTCTGAAGTTCGCTGGACCGTATCATCAGCCAAGCTGGCAACAGACACTCTGACCAAGATTGATGCTGTAATTCAGGCTGTAGACTCCAAGAGAGCCGGACTGGGCGCTTTACAAAACAGAATGGAGAGCGCAATCCGTAATCAGGCCTGTATTTCAGAGAACGAGGCCGATGCCCGCTCCAGGATCAGGGACACAGATTTCGCCGCAGAGACAGCTGCTCTTACTCAGGGAAATATTATTCAGCAGGCATCCCAGACAGTTCTGGCCCAGGCTAACCAGCGCCCTACCATTGCGCTCAGTCTGCTGGGCCGCTAACCCTTTTCCAATATTTCTTACTTTCTCAAGTTTATCAAGGCGGGCACAGACCCGCCTTTTTAACACCTATTAAATTTGGTGTAAAAATTGCTGGTTTTTTGACACATAAGTAAATTATGAGAGACAGGCAGTTGCAGCTGCCCATTTTTGCCGCATGCGGCAAAACAGACTTAAGAGAGAGAGAATGAAATATGGCACTTTACGTTAATACGAACGTCAGCAGCATCAATGCTCAAAGAAAGCTCAGTAATGCGACTTTGAACCTCAATACCAGCTATCAGCGCCTGTCCTCAGGCCTGCGCATCAATTCAGCCAAAGATGATGCAGCCGGTCTCCAGATAGCTGACCGTCTTACCTCCCAGATCAATGGCCTCAATCAGGGCAACCGTAACACCAACGACGGTATCGCCCTTGCCCAGACCATCGAAGGTGCCCTCGACGAAACCACCAACATGCTCCAGCGCATCCGTGTGCTGGCCGTTCAGTCTGCCAACGGCACCAACTCCGCCTCCGACCGCAAAGCCCTCCAGGAAGAAGTTACTCAGCTCTCCCAGGAAATCAACCGTATCGCCCGCCAGACCACCTTTGCAGGTGCTACTGTTCTTAATGGTCAGCGAGTTACTGACAAAACACAGGGCGCTGATAAATATCTAAATAATCCAACCAGTTTAATCCCTAGTGCAGGCAGTGCCAATGCTGGTAAGGTCGTATTTCAGGTAGGCGCTAACGCCGGTGATACCTTAACACTTAACTGGGCAGATGCGTTTACTTTATCAGGCTTGGCCAAAATGGCTAACATTGGCGAGGCTAAGAACATTGCAGGTGGTTCCGGCGGTATTAATCAGAATGGTATCGTAATTGACGGTGCTAACAAGTCTGAAGTTCGCTGGACCGTATCCTCAGCCAAGCTGGCAACTGATACTCTAACCAAGATTGATGCTGTAATTCAGGCCGTAGACTCCAAGCGTGCCGGTCTGGGCGCTTTACAGAACAGAATGGAGAGCGCTATTCGTAATCAGGCATGCATTTCAGAAAATGAGGCTGATGCCCGCTCAAGAATCAGAGACACAGATTTTGCCGCTGAAACTGCAGCTCTGACTCAGGGCAATATCATTCAGCAGGCATCCCAGACAGTTCTGGCCCAGGCTAACCAGCGCCCTACTATCGCGCTGAGCCTGTTAGGCCGCTAACAGATTACACTCTTTCTCTTTATCGTTCAGGGCAGGCGCAAGCCTGCCTTTTTAATTCACGGTATCTAGATATTGAAAAATGGTGCAGAAGTTGCAGCCATTTTTGATATATAAGCAATTTAAGAGAGAAAGACAGTTGCAGCTGTCTACGTTTGCCGCCTGCGGCAAACATACTTAAGAGAGAGAATGAAATATGGCACTTTACGTTAACACGAACGTCAGCAGCATCAATGCGCAAAGAAAGCTGAGCAATGCGACTCTGAACCTCAATACCAGTTACCAGCGCCTGTCGTCAGGCCTGCGCATCAATTCTGCCAAAGATGATGCAGCCGGTCTCCAGATAGCCGACCGTCTTACCTCTCAGATTAATGGCCTCAATCAGGGCAACCGCAACACCAACGACGGTATTGCCCTCGCTCAGACCATCGAAGGTGCCCTCGACGAAACCACCAACATGCTCCAGCGCATCCGTGTGCTGGCAGTACAGTCCGCAAACGGCACCAACTCCGCCTCCGACCGCAAAGCCCTCCAGGAAGAAGTTACTCAGCTCTCCCAGGAAATCAACCGTATCGCCCGCCAGACCACCTTTGCAGGCGCCACTGTGCTGAATGGCCCATATGTTGCCGGTAAGACTGCTGGCGAAGCACATCTAAATAACGAAAACAGCCTTATTCCGGCCACAGGTCCTAGCAAGAACTCAGTTCTTTTCCAGGTAGGTGCTAATGCAGGAGATACACTCGCGCTTAGCTGGGCCGACGCTTTTACAATGTCAGGTCTTGCAAAAATGGCCGGACTTGGCGAAGCTAAAGATATTGGCGCTAACAAGGATGCCCAGAAAGGTATCGTAATTGACGGTACAGATAAATCACAGGTACGCTGGACTATTTCAGCTGCGTCACTTGCTACGTACACACTCGCAAATATCGACAAGGTAATTCAGGTTGTAGATTCCAAGCGAGCTGGCCTTGGCGCTTTACAGAACAGAATGGAAAGCGCTATCCGCAATCAGGCCTGTATTTCAGAAAATGAGGCCGATGCGCGCTCAAGAATCAGGGACACAGACTTCGCCGCTGAGACTGCTGCACTGACTCAGGGCAACATTATTCAGCAGGCTTCCCAGACAGTACTTGCTCAGGCTAACCAGCGCCCAACCATTGCACTAAGCCTGTTAGGCCGCTAATTATTTACTCTCTTTCTCTTTTAATTAAGGCGAGCACATGCTCGCCTTTTTAATGAATTCGATAAATATGAGCTTTATGGCTTGCTTATTGCTTGTTTTTTAATACCTATGCCATTTAAGAGAGAGCGACAGTTGCAGCTGTCATGATATTGCCGCAATTCGGCAAGACAAACTAAGAGAGAGAGTGAAATATGGCACTTTACGTTAATACCAACGTAAGCAGCATCAATGCTCAGAGAAAGCTCAGCAATGCAACTCTGAACCTTAATACCAGCTATCAGCGCCTCGCTTCCGGCATGCGCATCAACTCTGCCAAAGATGACGCTGCCGGCCTTCAAATCTCCGACCGTCTTACCTCCCAGATTAACGGCCTTAACCAGGGCAACCGCAACACTAATGACGGCATTGCCTTAGCTCAGACCATTGAAGGTGCTCTCGACGAGACCTCCTCAATGCTGCAGCGTATCCGCGTCCTGGCCGTTCAGTCCGCCAACGGCACCAACTCAGCCTCCGACCGCAAAGCTATCCAGGAAGAAGTAACTCAGCTCTCCCAGGAAATCAACCGTATTGCCCGCCAGACAACCTTTGCTGGCAACACCATCCTCAATGGCCCGCGTGTAACAGGCAAAGCTGATTACACTAACAATCCTACAAGTATTATTCCAAGTAAAGGTGCTGCTAACGAAGGCAAAATAATTTTCCAGGTTGGCGCAAATGCGGGTGATACTCTTACCTTAAACTGGAGTGATCCTTTTACAATGTCTGGCCTTGCTGTCATGGCTGGCCTAGGTCCTGCTAAAGATACAGCACAAGGTGGTAAGGATTACAACAAGGGTATTGTCTATGATGGCGACAAATCACAGGTTAGATGGACAGTTTCTGCAGCCTCTCTGGCCACATACACTCTTGCTAATATTGATGCCGTAATTCAGGCCGTTGATTCCAAGCGTGCTGGCCTGGGCGCTTTACAGAACAGAATGGAGAGCGCTATTAGAAATCAGGCGGGTATTTCTGAGAATGAAGCCGATGCCCGCTCAAGAATCAGGGACACAGACTTCGCCGCTGAGACTGCGGCTCTGACCCAGGGCAACATCATCCAGCAGGCCTGTCAGACAGTCCTTGCTCAGGCCAACCAGCGCCCTACCATTGCTCTGAGCCTGTTAGGACAAGGCTAAGCATCAAACAAATAAGCATATTTCTCTATCCCTACAAGGCGAGCTGAGTCTCGCCTTTAGGAGCAGATAGAGCTTTGATGTACTTTCAGCTCAGATCTGATAAGTACCATTGAGAGAGAATAGACAGTTGCAGCTGTCCGATTTGCCGCATGCACGGCAAATCCAAGAGAGAGAGTATGAATTATGGCACTTTACGTTAATACAAACGTCAGCAGCATCAATGCGCAAAGAAAGCTCAGTAATGCCACCCTGAACCTCAACACCAGCTACCAGAGGCTGGCTTCTGGTATGCGTATTAACTCTGCCAAAGACGACGCTGCAGGTCTTCAAATCTCCGACCGTCTCACCTCCCAGATTAACGGCCTTAACCAGGGCAACCGTAACACTAACGACGGTATTGCCTTAGCTCAAACTATTGAAGGTGCACTCGACGAGACCACCTCAATGCTCCAGCGCATCCGTGTTCTGGCCGTACAGTCTGCCAACGGCACCAACTCTGCATCGGATCGCAAAGCAATCCAGGAAGAAGTAACCCAGCTCTCCCAGGAAATCAACCGCATTGCCCGCCAGACTACTTTTGCAGGCAACACAATTCTGAATGGCTCAAACAACCCGAACGCCAACGATCACCTGAAAGAGACCAAAAGTATTATTCCCAGTGCTGGTTCAGCTAATGCCGGCAAGATTATTTTCCAAGTAGGTGCAAATGCAGGTGACACACTGGCATTAAATTGGTCTCAGGCATTTACAATGTCAGGACTTGCCAGGATGGCAAATCTGGGTGAGGCCAAAAACATTGCCAATGTTAAAGATGCAAAGTCAGGTATTGTAATTGACGGTAACGATAAAACACAGGTACGTTGGACCGTCTCTGCTGCATCGCTGGCAACATATACACTTGCCAACATTGATAAGGTTATCCAGGCAGTAGACTCCAAGCGTGCAGGCCTTGGCGCTTTACAGAACAGAATGGAGAGCGCTATCCGAAATCAGGCCGGTATTTCCGAGAATGAGGCCGATGCCCGCTCAAGAATCAGAGACACAGACTTCGCTGCTGAGACCGCCACCCTGACCCAGGGCAACATTATCCAGCAGGCCTGTCAGACAGTCCTTGCTCAGGCCAACCAGGGCCCTACTATCGCTCTGAGCCTCTTAGGCCAGTAAATTCTACAGAATCATCACTTTCTCTTTATCGTTCAGGGCGGGCCATTGGCTCGCCTTCTTAAGGGATAGGAGAAGTAATACGAATCTACAGTTTTAATAGTGGATACAGTGCCTGCACTCATCTTAAAAGTTAGATTGAGGAGATTAAAACCAGCTCCTGAACTTCGCAAAGGTGCTTGCCGATATAGACCTGATATTGAGGTCTGGAAAAGTATCCATTGATCCGGTTTTGTCAGCCAAGAGGCTGATATTTATCGTTTCTCTTTCTCTTTTGAAATAAGGCGAGCGCAAGCTCGCCTTTTTCATGAATACTGGCATCATGGCTTGCAAATTGCTTGTTTTTTGACATCTATTCCAATTAAGAGAGAGCGACAGTTGCAGCTGTCGAATTATTGCCGCAAGACGGCAAGACAAACAAAGAGAGAGAGTGGAATATGGCACTTTACGTTAATACGAACGTAAGCAGCATCAATGCCCAGAGAAAGCTCAGTAATGCTACTCTGAACCTTAATACCAGCTATCAGCGCCTCGCTTCCGGCATGCGCATCAACTCTGCCAAAGATGACGCCGCCGGCCTTCAAATCTCCGACCGTCTTACCTCCCAGATTAACGGCCTTAACCAGGGTAACCGTAACACCAACGACGGCATTGCCTTAGCTCAGACCATTGAAGGTGCTCTCGACGAGACTACCCAAATGCTGCAGCGTATCCGCGTCCTGGCCGTTCAGTCCGCAAACGGCACCAACTCAGCCTCTGACCGCAAAGCTATCCAGCAGGAAGTTACCCAGCTTTCAGAAGAAATCAACCGTATTGCCCGCCAGACCACTTTTGCTGGCAATACCATTCTGAATGGTCCAAAGGATACGACCAATCAAAATGCATGGTTAAAAAATGCAACCAGCATCATTCCCAGTGCTGGTTCTGCCAATGCAGGAAAGATTATTTTCCAAGTAGGCGCTAATGCAGGTGATACTCTTACCTTAAACTGGAATGAGCCGTTTACGATGTCAGGCCTGGCCAAGATGGCCAATATCGGTGAAGCTAAAAATATTGCCGCGCAAGGATCAAAAGGTGTTGACCAAAATGGCATTGTTATCGATACAAACAAATCACTTGTTCGCTGGACTGTCTCCTCTGCTAAATTAGCAACTGATACACTGGCAAACATTGATAAGGTTATCCAGGCCGTAGACTCCAAGCGTGCAGGACTGGGCGCTTTACAGAATAGAATGGAGAGCGCTATCAGAAATCAGGCGGGTATTTCTGAGAATGAAGCCGATGCCCGCTCAAGAATCAGGGACACAGACTTCGCCGCTGAGACTGCGGCTCTGACCCAGGGCAACATCATCCAGCAGGCCTGTCAGACAGTCCTTGCTCAGGCCAACCAGCGCCCTACAATTGCTCTGAGCCTGTTAGGTCAAGGCTAATAATCAATCAAATAAGCATATTTCTCTATCCCTTTTAGGCGAGCTGAGTCTCGCCTTTAGGAGCAGATAGAGCTTTGATGTACTTTCAGCGCAGATCTGATAAGTACCATTTAGAGAGAATAGACAGTTGCAGCTGTCCGATTTGCCGCATGCACGGCAAATCCAAGAGAGAGAGAGTATGAATTATGGCACTTTACGTTAATACAAACGTCAGCAGCATCAATGCGCAGAGAAAGCTCAGTAATGCTACCCTGAACCTTAACACCAGCTACCAGAGACTTGCTTCTGGTATGCGTATTAACTCCGCCAAAGACGACGCTGCAGGTCTTCAAATCTCCGACCGCTTAACCTCTCAGATTAACGGCCTCAATCAGGGCAACCGTAACACTAACGACGGTATTGCTTTAGCTCAGACCATTGAAGGTGCACTCGACGAGACCACCTCCATGCTCCAGCGCATCCGTGTTCTGGCCGTACAGTCTGCCAACGGCACCAACTCAGCCTCTGATCGCAAAGCTATCCAGGAAGAAGTAACCCAGCTCTCCCAGGAAATCAACCGAATTGCCCGCCAGACTACTTTTGCAGGCAACACCATTCTTAATGGTTCAAATAATCCAACTGGAACAGGTCACTTAAAAGAAACAAAAAGCATCATTCCAAGTGCAGGATCAGCAAATGCTGGCAAGATAATATTTCAGGTAGGCGCTAATGCTGGAGATACACTTGCCCTAAACTGGTCCGAAGCCTTTACCATGTCCGGTCTCGCTAAGATGGCACAGCTTGGCGAGGCTTTAAAAATTGGCAATGCAAATGCCGGTAAGAATGGCCTTGTAATCAGCGCCGCAAACTCTAAAGATCAGGTAAGATGGACAGTGTCATCTGCATCATTAGCTACTTATACCTTGGCTAATATTGATGCAGTTATTCAGGCTGTTGATTCCAAACGTGCAGGCCTTGGCGCTTTACAGAACAGAATGGAGAGCGCTATCCGAAATCAGGCCGGTATTTCTGAGAATGAGGCCGATGCCCGTTCAAGAATCAGAGAAACAGACTTCGCAGCTGAGACCGCTGCTCTAACCCAGGGCAATATCATTCAGCAGGCCTGCCAGACCGTTCTTGCACAGGCCAACCAGCGCCCTACTATCGCTCTGAGCCTCTTAGGTCAGTAAGCTCAATAGATTAATCACTTTCTCTTTATCGTTCATGGCGGGCTATTGGCTCGCCTTCTTAAGAGCGAAGAGAAGTAATATGGATATACAGTTTCACTCGTGGATACAGTGCATATAGGCATGACGAAGTTCTGTGGTTTGATATTGAAACCAGATCATAAGCATCGCACACATGTCATCCGTCAGACCCATGAAATAGATGCTTCAAAAAGTATCCATTGAAACAGTTTATGTCAGTCGTTCAGGCTGATATTTATCAGATCTCTTTCTCTTTTGAAATAAGGCGAGCGCAAGCTCGCCTTTTTCATGCATCCGGGCATCATGGCTTGCTAATTGCTTGTTTTTTGACATCTATTCCAATTAAGAGAGAGCGACAGTTGCAGCTGTCTAATTATTGCCGCAAGACGGCAAGACAAACAAAGAGAGAGAGTGGAATATGGCACTTTACGTTAATACGAACGTAAGCAGCATCAATGCTCAGAGAAAGCTCAGTAATGCTACTCTGAACCTTAATACCAGCTATCAGCGCCTCGCTTCCGGTATGCGCATCAATTCTGCCAAAGATGACGCCGCCGGCCTGCAGATATCCGACCGTCTTACCTCCCAGATTAACGGCCTTAACCAGGGCAACCGCAACACTAATGACGGCATTGCCTTAGCTCAGACCATTGAAGGTGCTCTCGACGAGACTACCTCAATGCTGCAGCGTATCCGTGTACTGGCCGTGCAGTCCGCCAACGGCACCAACTCAGCTGCTGACCGCAAAGCCATCCAGCAGGAAGTTACCCAGCTTTCAGAAGAAATCAACCGTATTGCCCGTCAGACTACATTTGCTGGTAACACCATTCTTAATGGTCCAAAAGACACGAAAAATGCAAATGCATGGTTACAGAATCCTAATAGCATTATTCCAAGTGCTGGCTCAGCAAACGAGGGCAAAATAGTATTCCAGGTGGGAGCTAATGCTGGCGATACTCTTACATTGAACTGGAAAGAGCCATTCACAATGTCTGGCTTAGCCGCAATGGCAAACATCGGACAAGCCAAAGATATAACTGGTGCAACTGGCTCAAAAGCTGTCGACTCAAATGGCATTGTTATCGATGGCAATAAATCACTCGTTCGCTGGACAGTTTCCTCTGCAAAATTAGCTACTGATACTCTGGCAAACATTGACAAGGTTATCCAGGCTGTTGATTCCAAGCGTGCAGGACTGGGAGCTTTACAGAACAGAATGGAAAGTGCTATCCGCAACCAGGCCGGTATTTCCGAAAATGAAGCCGATGCCCGCTCAAGAATTCGAGACACAGACTTCGCCGCTGAAACCGCAGCTCTTACCCAGGGCAACATCATCCAGCAAGCCTGCCAGACTGTTTTAGCCCAGGCCAATCAGCGCCCAACAATTGCTTTGAGCCTGTTAGGTCAAGGCTAAGAATCAAACAAATAAGCATATTTCTCTATCCCTTTTAGGCGAGCTGAGGCTCGCCTTTAGGAGCAGATAGAGCTTTGATGTACTTTCAGCGCAGATCTGATAAGTACCATTGAGAGAGAATAGACAGTTGCAGCTGTCCGATTTGCCGCATGCACGGCAAATCCAAGAGAGAGAGTATGAATTATGGCACTTTACGTTAATACAAACGTCAGCAGCATCAATGCTCAAAGAAAGCTCAGTAATGCTACCCTGAACCTCAACACCAGCTACCAGAGACTGGCTTCTGGTATGCGTATTAACTCTGCCAAAGACGACGCTGCAGGACTTCAAATCTCCGACCGTCTTACCTCCCAGATCAACGGCCTCAATCAGGGCAACCGTAACACCAACGACGGTATCGCCTTAGCTCAGACCATTGAAGGCGCTCTCGACGAGACCACCTCCATGCTCCAGCGCATCCGTGTTCTGGCCGTACAGTCCGCTAACGGTACTAACTCTGCCTCTGATCGTAAAGCTATCCAAGAAGAAGTTACCCAGCTCTCCCAGGAAATCAACCGCATTGCCCGCCAGACTACCTTCGCCGGCAACACCATCCTTAACGGCCCAAAGAATAATGCCGCTGACTATACCAAAAATCCTACCAGCATTATTCCAAGTGCAGGCGCTGCAAATGCTGGAAAAATTGTATTCCAAGTAGGTGCTAATGCAGGCGATACTCTTACTTTAAACTGGGGGGATCCTTTCACTATGTCAGGCCTGGCCAAAATGGCTGGCATTGGTGAAGCTAAAAACCTAGGTAACGGTTCAGCAGGTTTGAACACTAACGGAATACTAATAGAACGTAACGGCAAATCTCAGGTACGTTGGACTGTATCCACAGCAAAGCTGGCTACTGACACGCTGGCTAATATCGACAAGGTTATCCAGGCTGTAGACTCCAAGCGTGCAGGACTGGGCGCTTTACAGAACAGAATGGAGAGTGCTATCCGCAATCAAGCCGGTATTTCCGAGAATGAGGCAGATGCCCGCTCAAGAATCAGGGACACAGACTTCGCCGCTGAGACCGCCGCCCTTACCCAGGGCAACATCATTCAGCAGGCCTGCCAGACCGTTCTTGCACAGGCCAACCAGCGCCCTACTATCGCTCTGAGCCTCTTAGGCCAGTAAGCTCAATAGATTAATCACTTTCTCTTTATCGTTCAGAGCGGGCCACTGGCTCGCCTTCTTAAGATCAAAGAGAAATAATACGAATATACAGTTTCAGTCTTGGATACAGTGCAAGTAGGCATGTCATAGCTAATTGGTTGGATGTTGATACCAGATTATGAGCATCGCTCACATGCAAGGCGTCAGACTTTTGAGATTGATGCTTCAAAAAGTATCCATTAACATAGTTTCTCAGTCGTTCAGGCTGATACTTATCAGATCTCTTTCTCTTTTGAAATAAGGCGAGCGCAAGCTCGCCTTTTTCATGTATAAGGCAATTATGGCTTACTAATTGCTTGTTTTTTGACACCTAATCCAATTAAGAGAGAAAGACAGTTGCAGCTGTCGAAATATTGCCGCAATACGGCAAGACAAACTAAGAGAGAAAGAGAGAGTATTTAAAAATGGCACTT
Organism: Anaerobiospirillum sp. NML120449; assembly: GCF_023051105.1. Taxonomy (GTDB): domain Bacteria; phylum Pseudomonadota; class Gammaproteobacteria; order Enterobacterales; family Succinivibrionaceae; genus Anaerobiospirillum. The sequence continues at coordinate 24,331 of NZ_JALKIL010000017.1, forward strand.
TATGTTAATACAAACGTCAGCAGCATTAATGCGCAAAGAAAGCTCAGTAATGCTACCCTGAACCTCAATACCAGCTACCAGAGACTCGCATCTGGTATGCGTATTAACTCTGCCAAAGACGACGCTGCAGGACTTCAAATCTCCGACCGTCTCACCTCCCAGATCAACGGCCTCAATCAGGGCAACCGTAACACTAACGACGGTATCGCCTTAGCTCAGACCATTGAAGGTGCTCTCGATGAGACCACCTCAATGCTGCAGCGTATCCGTGTACTGGCCGTACAGTCCGCTAACGGAACCAATTCCCAGTCCGACCGCAAGGCAATCCAGGAAGAAGTAACCCAGCTCTCTCAGGAAATCAACCGTATTGCCCGCCAGACCACCTTTGCAGGTAACACCATCCTCAACGGCTCTAACCACCCTAGTGGTCAGGATCACTTAAAAGAGACCAAAAGTATCATTCCAAGTGCAGGCTCCGCTAATGCTGGCAAGATTATCTTCCAGGTTGGCGCAAATGCTGGCGATACTCTGGCCTTGAACTGGTCCGAAGCCTTTACTATGTCTGGCCTTGCCAAAATGGCAAATCTTGGACAGGCAGTTGATGCAACGAACAAAAACAATCCAGCCAAAAATGGCATTGTTGTAGACGGAAATGCTAAAGATCAGGTTCGCTGGACCGTATCTTCTGCGTCCAATGCCCAATATACCCTTGCAAATATCGATGCCGTAATTAAGGCCGTAGACTCCAAGCGTGCTGGACTGGGCGCTTTACAAAACAGAATGGAAAGTGCTATTCGTAATCAGGCAGGTATTTCTGAGAATGAGGCTGATGCCCGCTCAAGAATCAGAGACACAGACTTCGCCGCTGAGACCGCAGCCCTGACTCAGGGCAACATCATCCAGCAGGCCTGTCAGACAGTCCTTGCTCAGGCCAACCAGCGCCCTACTATTGCACTTAGCCTCTTAGGCCAGTAATCAAACAAACAGAACACATTTACAGCTCAGGGCGACTCATTGCCTCGCCCTCTAATATGAGCAAAGAGAAGAAAGACGCATCCTAAGCGTCTTATAGTTCGCAAAGAGAGCGAACCGACAGTTGCAGCTGTCAGATATGCCTGAAACCGGCATATCTTTAAGAGAGAGAGTATTTAAAAATGGCACTTTATGTTAATACAAACGTAAGCAGCATTAATGCGCAAAGAAAGCTCAGTAATGCTACCCTGAACCTGAACACCAGCTACCAGCGACTCGCCTCTGGTATGCGTATTAACTCTGCCAAAGACGACGCTGCAGGTCTTCAAATCTCCGACCGTCTCACCTCCCAGATCAACGGCCTTAACCAGGGTAACCGTAACACCAATGACGGTATCGCCTTAGCTCAAACCATTGAAGGTGCTCTGGACGAGACCACCTCAATGCTGCAGCGCATTCGTGTACTGGCCGTACAGTCCGCTAACGGTACCAACTCCGCATCCGACCGCAAGGCTATACAGCAGGAGGTCACCCAGCTTTCTGAAGAGATTAATCGCATTGCCCGCCAAACTACATTCGCAGGTAACACCATCCTCAATGGTCCTAATACACCTAATGGAACCGGTTATTTAAAAGAAACTAAGAGCCTTATTCCTAGTGCAGGCTCCGCAAATGCCGGTAAAATTGTGTTCCAGGTAGGAGCTAATGCCGGAGATACTCTTACTTTAAACTGGAATGACCCATTCACTATGTCTGGACTGGCCAAATTAGCGCAGATAGGCGAAGCAAAGAACATAGCTAATGGATCAGGCGGCGTCGGTCAGAATGGTATAGTAATAGATGGCGGCGCGAAATCCTTAGTTCGTTGGACTGTTTCCTCTGCTAAGTTAGCTACTGATACCCTTGCAAACATTGATAAGGTAATCCAGGCCGTAGACTCCAAGCGTGCTGGACTGGGCGCTTTACAGAACAGAATGGAAAGTGCTATTCGTAATCAGGCAGGTATTTCTGAGAATGAGGCCGATGCCCGCTCAAGAATCAGAGACACAGACTTCGCCGCTGAGACAGCAGCGCTTACCCAGGGCAACATCATCCAGCAGGCCTGCCAGACCGTTCTTGCACAGGCCAACCAGCGCCCTACTATTGCACTTAGCCTCTTGGGCCAGTAATCAAACAAACAGAACATATTTACAGCTCAGGGCGACCCATTCCCTCGCCCTTTAATATGAGCAAAGATGAAGAAGGACGCATCCCAAGCGTCCTATAGTTCGCAAAGAGAGCGAACCGACAGTTGCAGCTGTCAGATATGACCAGGTAAGGCATATCTTTAAGAGAGAGAGTATTTAAAAATGGCACTTTACGTTAATACCAACATCAGCAGCATCAATGCGCAAAGAAAGCTCAGTAATGCTACCCTGAACCTGAACACCAGCTACCAGCGACTCGCCTCTGGTATGCGTATTAACTCTGCCAAAGACGACGCTGCAGGTCTTCAAATCTCCGACCGACTCACCTCCCAGATCAACGGCCTCAATCAGGGCAACCGTAACACCAACGACGGTATTGCCTTAGCTCAGACTATTGAAGGCGCTCTCGACGAGACCACCTCAATGCTGCAGCGTATTCGTGTACTTGCCGTACAGTCCGCAAACGGCACCAACTCAGCATCCGACCGCAAAGCGATACAGGAAGAAGTAACTCAGCTCTCCCAAGAGATTAACCGTATTGCCCGTCAGACTACATTTGCTGGTAACACAATTCTTAATGGTCCAATGGTAAATGGTAAAGGCAACTATCTTGATAACCCTAACAGCCTTATACCTAATGCTGGCCCAGGAAAAAACTCAGTTATTTTCCAGGTCGGAGCAAACGCAGGCGATACCCTGACTCTGAGCTGGGCGGACCCGTTCACATTATCAGGTCTTGCCGTCATGGCTGGTCTAGGAGCAGCAAAGAATATCACAGGCAACGACAAAGATGCTAAAAATGGCATTGTCGTAGACGGAGCTGATGATAAAGCTAAAGCTCAAGTTCGTTTTACCGTTTCCGCAGCATCGCTTGCCACTTACACTCTTGCAAACATCGACAAGGTCATTCAGGCCGTAGACTCCAAGCGTGCAGGTCTTGGCGCTTTACAGAACAGAATGGAGAGCGCAATTCGTAATCAGGCCGGTATTTCTGAGAATGAGGCTGATGCCCGCTCAAGAATCAGGGACACAGACTTCGCCGCTGAGACTGCAGCTCTTACTCAGGGCAATATCATCCAGCAGGCCTGCCAGACAGTTTTAGCTCAGGCCAACCAGCGCCCTACTATTGCACTGAGCCTGTTAGGTCAGTAATCAAACATCAGATATCCAGGTTTCTCTTTATCGTTCAGGGCGGGCAACAAAGCCCGCCTTTCTAAGAACACAGAGACCGAGACGCAGTGATAGCGTCCTTATACAGTTCGTGAAGAAAGCGAGCAGACAGTTGCAGCTGTCAGATTTGCCGCAAGCAGCAAATCTTAAAGAGAGAGAGTATGAATTATGGCACTTTACGTTAATACCAACATCAGCAGCATCAATGCGCAAAGAAAGCTCAGCAATGCCACCCTGAACCTCAATACCAGCTACCAGCGACTCGCCTCTGGTATGCGTATTAACTCTGCCAAAGACGACGCTGCAGGTCTTCAAATCTCTGACCGCCTAACCTCCCAGATCAACGGCCTCAATCAGGGCAACCGCAACACCAACGACGGTATCGCCTTAGCTCAGACCATTGAAGGTGCTCTCGATGAGACCACCTCCATGCTGCAGCGCATCCGTGTACTGGCCGTACAGTCCGCTAACGGCACCAACTCCGCATCCGACCGTAAGGCCATTCAGCAGGAAGTGACCCAGCTGTCTGAAGAAATCAACCGTATTGCCCGTCAGACTACCTTCGCCGGCAACACCATCCTTAACGGCCCATGGAACAACAAAAACGACTACACCAAAAACCCTACCAGCATTATTCCTGGCGCTGGTGCCGCAAATGAAGGCAAAATTGTATTTCAGGTAGGTGCAAACGCCGGAGATACTCTTACATTAAACTGGAGTGACCCGTTTACAATGTCCGGTCTTGCTAAAATGGCCGGAATTGGAGAGGCTAAAGACATTACTCCAGGCTCTGGTGGTGTCGTAGCAAATGGCATCGTCATAGACGGTGGCGCAAAGTCATTAGTTCGCTGGACTGTTTCCTCAGCCAAGCTGGCTACTGACACTTTGGCTAACATTGACAAGGTCATTCAGGCGGTAGATTCCAAGCGTGCAGGACTTGGCGCTTTACAGAACAGAATGGAAAGTGCCATTCGTAATCAGGCTGGTATTTCCGAGAATGAGGCAGATGCCCGCTCAAGGATCAGGGACACAGACTTCGCTGCTGAGACTGCAGCCCTTACTCAGGGCAACATCATCCAGCAGGCCTGCCAGACCGTTTTAGCACAGGCCAACCAGCGCCCTACTATTGCTCTTAGCCTCCTGGGCAGGTAATACTCCAGGACCACTTCACAAGTTTCTCTTTATCGTTCAGGGCGGGCCATTGGCTCGCCTTTTTAGTTTCAAAATGCTGCAAGAAAGCTTTAAGCGAATCGATATATCGTGAAATTTGAAATTGTTGGACAAAACTATTGCACTGTCAGCACCATAACAGTAATATAAACAGATATATTCTCTCTTAATCATTCAGAGGCGGACGCAAGTCCGCCTTTTTTATGCCTGCAAACTGCAAAATGTTTTACCGTAACGTAAAATAAAAGAATATTGTTAAATTATTTCAGGCGCCTGAACGATAAATCCAAAATTCTATATTTCTGCCTAAACGCTCTATCAGCCCTCCCTGCTCTCCATACAGCAACGCACCTGACTTCGGCATATGTTGTTACCCCTATGCCTGAGGAAGCGCTCTATGAAAGCCCTGTACGCCTCTCTGGCGTTTCTCTCCATAGCTTTTCTATTCAAGCCTAATATCCGGCCAATATGAGCTGTTCTGTTTATTAGGAAATGCCCTATGTTGGGCCACAGCATGCCTGTCTAATGTCATCTCATCTTCCACCTGGAACTGCATCAAGCAAGCTATTGCCTTCTAATGCTCGCATCCAAGGTGTTGCCAGGTCAATTGCCATGCGCCACTTTGAATCAACGTAGAGCTATCACAGTCGCTCACAGAACGATGACCTGTTCAAAGGTATGGCGATGTACAGGAGACAGCTAAAATCGTCTCTACGAAAGCACAATGGGGCTCTATGCGCGTTCTGTATGCAATTCAACTCTTCCCTGCTCCAGTCTCCTCTGCTACACAAAAAATAAAGCCCCCTTACCGTGATGGCTTGGAGGCTTTGAGAGTAGCTTGTATTGCTACTCAAAACTGAAGCTTTAAAGCTATGTATTTAGCCGAGCAGTGACAGGCCCAGTTGAGGACGGGTGTTAGCCTGCATCAGCATAGAGGTTGCAGCCTGCTGGATAATGGACTGCTGAGACAGATTGGCTGATTCTTCAGCGAAATCTGCGTCACGAATTCTGCTACGGGCGTCAGACTGGTTGGCAGAAACGTTTGCCTGATTGCGAATTGAACTCTCCAATCTGTTCTGGATTGCACCTAGGTCAGCGCGGCTTGAGTCAACTGAGCCAATCATCTTGGTGAGGCCGTCAATTGCCTTATCAATGTTTTCAGCCTTGGTAAAGCTGACCTTGATAGCACCTCCACCCTGCTGACCTGCCTGACCGGCAGACCAGAAAGCCTTCAAATCGTTGTCGTTAATGCCTGCATTCTTAGCGATCTGTGAGAACTTCATGGCATTGACTTCGAAGCTGACGGTATCGCCCTTATTTGCTCCTACCTGTAAAGTAAGCTTACCTACTTCGTCCTTACCACCACCCTGAGGAGGCTGACCACCGGCTGCGCCGCCCTTGGTCATGATTGAACCTGCACCAGCACCGTCGAGGATAAGGGAGCCGCCATACTTGGTCTGCTTGGCGATACGGGTAATTTCCTCAGCCAGAGCAGTGGCTTCCTTACCAAGAGCCTTGCGATCATCCAGGGTGTTGGTTCCATTACGGGCCTGAACTGCAAGAGTACGCATCTTCTGCAGCATACCGGTAATTTCGTCCATGGCTCCTTCAGCGGTCTGGGCAAAAGCAATACCGTCATTTGAGTTGCGGTTACCCTGATTCAGGCCATTAATCTGGGTGGTTAAGCGTGAGGATATCTGGAGGCCTGCTGCATCGTCCTTTGCGGAATTAATTCTCAGGCCTGACGAGAGTCTCTGGTATGTGGTTGTCAGCTGATTCTGTACATTATTCAGATATCTGCGGCCGTTGAGTGAACTGACATTCGTGTTTACGTATACTGCCATGGTCTGTTTCCATCATGTGTGTTGTGTTGTGTGTAATGAACGACCAAGAAATAGTGGCCGTTATTAGCTCAACGGCACTTTCATCCTAGATATATGCAAATACGACCAGCCTTATTTGGATCCTGGATACATGCCATGTAAAACTGCTGATAGATATTATCTGTCAGACTGCCTTTAAAGCCCGTCAATGCGCCATCTGACTAAATTCCAGTCCAGAAATTAGATATTGAAATTTGTGAGTATATGTATTTAATTCCCACTTGTCGCCTCTGCCCCGTGAAAATCTGTCGGGCCCTTATCCGCTAAGAGCCGCCCTACAGCTACTTCATAGTCTCATCCCCTTTGATCTGCTTGCATGCCATCCACGCAGGTAAGCAGCCCTTAAATCCATCATCACAAACGCTTTCAGGTGACATAGTTTAAAGCAGCTTTCCAAAACAATTTGCATATGTGACAAAAGCACTGTATGTTGCTTAAAAATGCTGTTTTTCATAAGTACGATATTTATCGAATTTATGTGTCACCATTCCACGGGATGAATACGCAGTATATTACCCTAATGAAGTGTCATAAGTATCGACACTTTTGAGACATAGTCGTTACAGGCAGAATTCGGCCGATCATTGAAATTATTAACATCAATATATGCCGAAAGATGGCTTATACATCGCATGTATAGAACAAGGTAAAGGCGATTTACCAAGTATCTTCAGGAGCATTTACCCCCCTGACTGCACAATGCCTTCCTAGATGAGCTTCATGCTCTATCACTCATGTCAGAACAAACTGGCCGATTTTCCCCACTATATGGATTTGCATTATGATACTTACAACTCATTCTTGAGAAAAATAAGACTTTATGCAAACGGCTTATTTATCGAATTTAAATATCGACTATCCACGGGATGTATACGCAACATAATATGAGACATTTTCGTCACAACCAATGACACTCTAAAAGTACCATTATGCTTGTGCAGACAATGTGATTTTGAGCCCTCATTACTGTCACGCTCTACAGCTGTTATGCGTGCTTAGAATTTCTGAAGTAAAGTTCTGATGGTCAACTGACGTGCACTCAAAAGGCCCCATAGGGCTTTCTCATGAAGGCAAGCAAAGACGTAACACTCTGCCTCATGAGGTTATACATTCTGCTGCCATAGCACAGACTACTCCTCTCCTCGACTCCGGTAAGCTCCAGAAGTATCCGAAGCTGCTAAATGGTTCTTGTAATTGCCATAGAATTCGTCAGGGCAAGGGCCGGGACGGTCGCTGCATGCCCGCAGCTGTCAGACAGCAGAGGCGTGGTATAGGCTATCTACATGGTCTTATGAGAACAGACATCAGTCCATGAGCAAGAGCTTCGAACCGTGCGCTCATTCCCATCCTTAGTCCCCGAAATGGCCTGATTCCCAGGTCCATCTTAGAACTGACAGCTGCGCGTCCTGTAAGCTCATTGCATTGTGCTAAGAGCCTGGATAGAAGGTCTGCTGAGCCTTAATAAGGTTTCGACATGTGTCAGTGCAGACAGCATCGCGAGTATTGAGTTACCAGGGGAAGTCAGACCATGAACGACTACACACTGGACGATGAGTCATATGACATGCTGAAACCGTCCGCACGACTATTGAACCTGACGCAATTACCAATACCTCGCCATGGTTCTGAACTGCTACAGAGCTTGGTTTTGGGATTAGAAGTGCCTTAGGTCCCATGAAGCCGGCAAAGGCGGCAAAGTAACGATGATGAAGTTCCTTGCAAGCTTGAATATCGACCTGCCAACTACAAAGTTAGGCCTCTGGAAAACAAAAAAGGCCCTGAGGCGGTGAAGCCTGAGGACCTTTGAGACCGGCCTTTAAAAGGTCCGGTCATTCGTCTTTCGTTTGTAAATCTGATTTTAGCCTAACAGTGACAGACCCAGCTGAGGACGGGTGTTGGCCTGCATCAGCATGGAGGTGGCAGCCTGCTGAATAATGGACTGCTGGGACAGATTGGCTGATTCTTCGGCGAAGTCTGCGTCACGAATTCTGCTGCGGGCGTCAGACTGGTTGGCAGCAACATTTGCCTGGTTGCGAATTGAACTCTCCAATCTGTTCTGGATTGCACCTAGTCCAGCACGCTGTGAGTCTACTGCACCGATGATCTTATCCAGGGCTTCAATGGTAGCCTGAGCACCGTCAGCAGTGGACAGTATCAGCTTTTTGTCGGTATGCCAGAATTTTGCAATGTCATTTTGTCCGATACCAGCAAGAGCAATAGCCTTGGTGAACTTCATATTAGAGACGTCAAAGGTGATAGTGTCACCCTTATTTGCGCCTACCTGCAGGGTAAGCTGGCCAGCGCTCTGCTTGGCATTGGTGTAAATTGAGTTGGTGCCGTCATCACCGCCGTCGAGAACGGTCTTGCCACCGAACTTGGTCTGGCCAACAATACGGTCAATCTCGGCAACCAGAGCTGTAGCTTCGGTATCCAGGGCCTTACGGTCAGCCTCGGTATTGGTGCCGTTTGCAGACTGTACTGCCAGAGTACGGATCTTCTGCAGCATGCCGGTCATTTCGTCCATGGCACCTTCAATGGTCTGGGCCAGAGCAATACCATCAGAAGTATTGCGGTTACCCTGATTCAGGCCATTAATCTGGGGGGTTAAACGGCTGGAGATTTGTAAACCTGCTGCATCGTCCTTGGCAGAATTAATTCTCAGTCCTGACGAGAGTCTCTGGTAGGTTGTAGTGAGCTGATTCTGCACATTATTCAGATATCTGCGGCCGTTCAGAGAGCTTATATTCGTATTGACGTATACAGCCATAGTATTCTCCCCATCATGTATGTGAAATAGTAATAAAGACCCGAAAATACGGCCCTTTATTAAGCTTAACGACTTTTCGCTATGACAAGTGTGTAATACAGATTACACAAAATATAATCTTAAACAGATGCGAAAAACAGGCACTTATAGATACATCGCCACGGCCAATAAATACCTCAATTAACCTGATATTTAAGGGAATTTGGTTTTGATATCGGCTATTAGCTAATTTAAATTTTGTGTGCTCGCAGCTCATTAAGAACACTGCTTACTTCCCCCGCCAAAGCCGTAACTATCAGTAACATAAGCCTCTTAAGGTACTGCCATGGCCGTGTGACGCACATCAGACTCTCCCAAAGCAGTCGCTCACCACTACATGCCCATATTCTTCCCTGCGTGCTTCACCGAGCCAATTAGAGAGGGAGGAGCGGATTTATGAAGTTCACGTCTACCTGTCACGTGGTTATAAGGTTCATGTCTACCTGTCAGGTCGTTATGGGCCTTAAGCGGCTTAACGAGTGCGCCTTTGATGCCACCTTACAGCCAGTAAGACAGCATATAAGGCGTTTTCATGCCGTTTTACTCCGGACCTGCACAAACCAGCAACACCGCTTCAAACCTGGAGGCCTCAACACCTCGACTCCTGTCAGGTACTAATCGAAACTTAAACTCCATGCACGGTCCGATTTCAAATTCCGGGCACAAAAAAGCACCCCTTAGGGTGCTTTTTGCGCGATAGGCTTTATTCCAAAGTTTGTCTGCAACTCGTAGCCCATGCTGAGAGCATAAAAAGCGCAAAGCTCTGACTGCATCAGCTGCTCTGTACCGCCTTATGCTGTGATTGCTCTTATCCTAACAGGGACAGACCCAGCTGAGGACGGGTGTTAGCCTGCATCAGCATGGAGGTAGCAGCCTGCTGAATAATGGACTGCTGGGACAGATTGGCTGATTCTTCGGCGAAGTCTGCGTCACGAATTCTGCTGCGGGCGTCAGCCTGATTGGCGGAAACGTTTGCCTGGTTGCGGATTGAGCTCTCCAATCTGTTCTGGATAGCACCTAGTCCGGCACGCTGTGAGTCTACTGCGCCAATGATCTTGTCAATAGCCTCAATAGTTGCCTGAGCACCATCTGCGGTTGAGAGTATCAGCTTCTTGTTTTTATCCCAGAAGGCATTATTATTATTTTTTAAACCGGCCATCTCCATAGCCTTAGTGAATTTCATATTGGAGACGTCAAAGGTGACAGTGTCGCCCTTATTTGCGCCTACCTGCAGGGTAAGCTGACCGGCGCTCTGCTTGGCATTTGTATAAATTGAGTTGGTGCCGTCATCACCACCGTCGAGAATGGTCTTGCCACCAAATTTGGTCTGACCGGCAATACGGTCAATCTCGGCTACGAGGGCAGTGGCCTCGGTATCCAGAGCCTTACGATCAGCTTCGGTGTTGGTGCCGTTTGAGGCCTGTACTGCAAGGGTACGAATCTTCTGGAGCATGCCAGTCATTTCGTCCATGGCACCTTCAATAGTCTGGGCCAGAGCAATACCGTCAGAGGCATTGCGGTTACCCTGATTCAGGCCATTTATCTGGGTAGTTAAACGGCTGGAGATTTGTAAACCTGCTGCATCGTCCTTGGCGGAGTTGATTCTTAAGCCAGAAGAGAGTCTCTGATAGGTGGTTGTCAATTGGTTTTGAACGTTGTTCAGATATCTGCGGCCATTAAGTGAGCTCACATTGGTATTTACGTATACAGCCATAGTGTTTCTCCATCATATATGCAGCCAGACTCAAGAAGTCTTTAAATGTTGTGCTTATATACTTTAACGTTATTTCATTGCCTCTATGCAGAATTTAGATTACACAGAATTTAAACTGCAAAAGATGCAGTTCATACAAGAATATAGATACGACAAGAAGTGTACAGAAAGTGCATTGCTCCGGGATTTTTGATCAAAATTTCAGCATGAATTAAATGTCGACCAATCTAAATCCATCTAACTCACTGTGTCCCAAAATACCAATGAACACTGCTCCCAATATCGACCATTTGCTGAACCTTTATCTGTCTTTCCGCCTGCCTGAACCTTTCGTCAAGGAGATACATATGCCAGCATGCTCAAGCAAAAGAGCTCAGGAATCCTCATAGAGCATGTGCAGATGGTGAAGCAGTTAGTCAAGAGCTGGAGTTTTGACCTGCACAAAGATTTATGCACATTGCTCAGTTTTGCTCATTCGGCCACGTACTGGCAAGCATCTACAAGTTATGGCAGCATCCCACAGCACCTTTCAAATTGAGCATTCTCTATTTCGACCCCTGTCGGGTACCAATCGAAAACTTGAACTCCATGCACGGTCCGAGTTCAAATACCGGGCACAAAAAAGCACCCCTGAGGGTGCTTTTTGTGCTGGACTGGTGGGCAGGTCCTGCCTGGCCGGATGCATCAGCGGCGGTTACCCTGCTGAGGGCGGCGCTGCTGCTGGGCTGAGCCTGACTGACCGCCTGGACGGGCCTGGCTTTGCCCTTGCCCCTGTTGTCTTGCCTGAGCATTGCCGCCCTGGGCGTTAGCCTGATTTGGGTTCTGGCTCCTTCCAGGACGCGCCTGACCTCCCTGACTGCCCTGAGTGCGCTGGACCTGCTGGGGCTGTTGCTGGCCCGTGCCCTGGCCCTGGGCGGGTGAGCGGGCTCCAATGGTTGGAGCACGCTGGCCCATGCCGGCTGCGTTAAGCAGCTGCTGGCTGCGGGAGACATTGCCACGGTTGCCCGAGCCCTGAGATGAGCCTGACTGGCCAGGACGGCCAGCAGTGCCGCTGCCAGGACGCATGCCCTGACCTTGCCCCTGGTTTGGCTGGCCCTGTGGGCGCTGTCCCATAATGCCCTGTGATGGCTGCGGCACAGGCTGGGTATTGATCATGCGGCCTGGACGGGAGCCCTGCTGCATTGGCTGACCTGACTGGCCCTGAGGGCGGCGTGCCTGTTGCTGGCCCTGCTGAGCCTGCTGTCCTTGCATACCCTGCAGATGCTGGCCCTGAGCCTGAGGCATGATCTGACGGCTCTGCTGGCCTGGCAGTGGTCCCTGACCAAGGCCGGTACGGCCCTGTGCAGCGCGCTGCTGGCCCTGTCCTGGGTGTCCCTGCTGTGCCGTCTGGCCCTGAGGGCGGTTGCCGCCTGCCATCTGCTGGCCATGAGCCTGGCCCTGGGTGTTGCCTGGGAGCGGATTGCGGGCACGTATAACGTGCTCTGGCATTGGACGTGAGAACTTGCAGAACTGGCCACTGAGCGCACGGCGCTGGTTGAGCAGCACTGAAATTTCACGCTGGGCTCGGTCAAGCGGTGGCAGCCCCAGACTTTCAAAGAGGCTGTTCTCCCTGGGAGCGCGGGCCAGGAAGAAAGGTACATTCTGGGCGCCTGAGAGCCAGGTGGTCATGTGATCGCCTGGCTTTTTGGCATTCCATACGTTGATGAAATGCTGATCCATGTAGCCATGCAGACGCTGAGTCAGGCCTGCTGGCGGCCAGCGGGTAAAGATGCTGGAGGTATTGCCTCCGGCACGCGAGGTCTGAATGCTCTGGGAAGGGAAGATACGGGCCACTTCCTGAGCATTAAGATTCTCGTAGCACTGAAGCACGTAAGTTACCTGCTTCATGTCCTCACGGGAAAATTCGTTGCCACGTTCGCTGTAGGTGCGGGCAAACTGCTCACGCAGCTGCATACAGTGCTTCTTGTGCTGGTGCACGAGCTGGCTGTTGCGCATCAACTCCTCAGCACCGTGATAGTAAAGCTCCAGAATGAGTACGCCATACTGAGGGTTTACTATCACTACTGGCAGATGCTGACCATTGAGCTGCATGTCTACGATCAAGGCATCATTGCCGGTAATGTTGTGACAGAAGTATTCCTCAAGCATACGGGCCTTGAGGCTGATAAGCGGCCCCAGAGACTCAAGCGAGACAGTTGGACGGGCCGAGGCCTGAGGAGCAGGTTCCTGCTGACGTGGCTGAGGCTGGCTCATGGAGCGGCCGGTAGCGGCAGCAATAAGATAGGCAGCAGCCTCAGCGCCATCATCGTCACCAGATGAGCCCAGAGGTCCTCTGTTTGAGGTGGCTGCGGCCAGGGCAGCCAGCTCGGCAGCACTTTGTGAAGCTGGCATACCTGACTGAGCAGCACGGGCTGCAGCCACGGCGGCCTGCTGTACCTGCTGGAGCTGGGAGTGTACCTTGGCGGCAAAGTCAGCAGCCTTGGTAACAGTAGCTCTCTGAGGCTGGTCCGGTTCTACAGGTGAACGTTCCTGAGCTGCTGGAGCAGAGCTTGCGTCTTCCTGACCTTCAGGGTCATTAAGATCACGTATCATGCTCTGGTCGTCATCTTCAGGTGCACGTGGGGCTCGGGTTACCAGGGCTCTGGGAGGTGATGATGGTGGAATGGTAGCCACCATTTCAATAAGGGGAGCGGTGATAACCTCATCGCGTTGCGGCTCTTCGTACTGGGAGCTGCGGCCATAAGAGTCACCTGGGGCCGGGATCTTGCCGGCACGGTGTGCGGCCATAAATGAGGCCAGATCGGCTGCCTGTGACTCCTCACCCCAGCTGCCACCTTCGCCTCCGGCGGACCTTTCATCATCAAGAGAGATGAATGACGGACCACTGCCAGTGCTAAAGGACTGAATACCATTGTCCTTAAGGCTGGAAGTCTGATCGGCGCTTAATGCTGAGGAGGAATCGGCTGATGATGCTGATGAGGATGAATAGGATGAGGAATTCATGCCCATGGAACTGCTGTCTCCAGTGCCTGTGGCCATGGAGTCAGAGGAATCCTGAGCTGAAGAATAGGAGTGGTCAGAAGCATACTGATCGCGTGAGGCAGCCTCGGCAGCGGCAGCGATTTCGTCGCGGCGGGCCAGCTGGCTGTCACCTGTGGACCAGGTATCGGTGGTTGTCGGCCAGGCTGGCTGGCCGCGCGGAAAAGTCAGGCGTGCAGAAGCAGCGCTGCTTCGAGAAGAGCGCTGAGCACCAAAGCGCTCATCATACCTGCCTTTCACTCTGATATCTCCGGATAATCCAAGAAAGTTCTGACGTTGAGCACGCACTCAGGCCGCAAGGGACCGACAGCGCAGTACCTGTCAATCCCTGCAGGACATGACAGTGCGCTGACAGCCATGTTGAGGCTGCCCGTGCCGTGGACAGACAAGGGCTTACGTCCTGTCTGAGTTGAACTGATTGTTGCAGAGGCTCTAAATTTCAGGAGAGACCTCTGTTGTTATTCTGTACAAAAGCTGAACCTGTCAGCTGTCGGTGATGCCTGTAGTGCCGACCGCAGCAGCTTGAGGCCATATGGCCCTGCCCCTGCCCGTCTGAAAGCAAAAAGCCCAATGCCTGGTACCTGGACCCGCAGCCCAGTGACCACAGTACTGTGACCACAGCCCTGTTACCGGGTGCCCTATGCTGGGAATCTGGACAGGCCCAGTTCCTGTGCAGTTCTGGGTCAGCTCAGCTGCGCAGTTAACATCTTAACCCGCAGCTAACTGCAGGACAGCCCCGCAGGGCAGGCTGTGGCTCTGGTGCCAGGTACGATGGCCTGTGATGGCCATCCGGGGCTCAAATGCAACACAGCTGCAAAACAGCATTGCGGCATTACGGCATTAATACCGTACGCGGCAGGAGCATATGCTCCGCATCGGACAAAGAAAAACTGGTTTACCAGTTTGCTGATAACAATGCATTAATGACCTGGCTCCATTATGGAGCAGGCATCAACGAATGCCATCAGGCCAGTCTTAAAAAATGGTACTTTCAGGTGACATAAGCGCACTTTAAGTACCGGGTGAGGAAAGTCATATCCACAGCAATAAAAAAACTGCGGTGATTTCCCCTAACATTAAAACTCAGTCTGCTAATTGTAAGGAAAAGGACAGCAATATGCCACACTTTGGCGCATAAAAGGCCGCCTGCCCAGGGGGCATAAGAGCGCAGTCAGTCCTGCACTCTCCGCCATAGCCATGAGTGAGCTGCGTAAAATAGCACAAAACGAGCGCCCTGCACCCCACCAAATCCCACCAAAAGCCCAAAAAGCTTCCTCACGGGCGTGCCTTGAAAAAGTGCACTGCCGCCAAGTCTGCAGCTCCCGCCAAAACCTGCCAGTCCTCCCCTGCCCAGCCTGCCTGACATACCTGCGCTTACCAGCCATGCCCTGCCCGAACTGTATTGCACTGCCAGTGCCAGATTCAACACTGAAGCGACTGGGGTTGTTTTCCCTCCAGGGCTGACAGGCTTCCAGACTGACAGTCTTGCATCATGCTGAGGGACGCGTGCTGCATGGTGCAGGCGGCTTTGCCTTGCTAAAAGCATTGCCTGTAAGCATAGTTTTTATGGCACCGGCCCCTGGCATCTGGCTCTTTGCCGCCCAGTATGCATTGTGCTCAGATAGCAATAATACCGACTGGGGCTGACTGCTCGCTGTACAGCTGCATTAACAGGGTCAGTTTCAAGAAGGACGAATATGCTTGCCCTGATGAAGCCGAACCGCATGGCATAGGAAACCGGACAGCCGTAGAGAAACAGGTCACTGGCTGGCGCGCCTGCCAGGCTGGCTGACTGACTTCAGAGTTGAATCTCGAATCGTAGCGTTAGCCAGAGCAGGCATTGGTGCACGGATAAATGGCTGCATGTTAAGGTCAGTCCCCCATTGCGGGCCTGAGTATCAGTCCGTCATCCATGCGGGTGATGAACCCTGCTGCAAGGCTGGGCACAGCGCGTGGCAGTCGGTGGACTGCGTGACTTGTGTGGCCGGCTGGCGGTGAGATAGACGAAAGACGGTCAGGTCGCAACCGTGTCTGAATATGGCCTGACGTGCCCAGCTGCACATTTTTCTGATCCATCTGGTACCTGTTGTAAAGAGGCTGTGGTACACGAGCTGTAAGACACCTGAGACCAGAGGCGCTCCCTGGTATGGTGGGGGCACGTTTTGGGAGCACCTTTACCAGCGACTGCTGCCGCGCGGGCAGCGGATGCCGCTGCTTAATCAGTATCTGCCGCATCTGAGGCGGCTGCGGTTGCTTTGGTCCTGGCTGTCCTGGTGGTCCTGGCAGTCCTGGTGGCGCTGGCGGCCCTCTTTCCTGATCGGCTCCTCGTGCCTGATGGGGCTGCACCTGTGTCTGCAGCAGAGGATGCAGATCCTGTTTTATCAGCAGACGCTGCCGCAGCCTTTCCAGTGGCGGTACTCCTGGCTCTGGCTGACGGCTTGGAGGCAGATGCCGGGGAGTCGGGGCCTGGGGATGAGGCGGCAGCCGGGCTGCCAAAGAGCCCCATAGCCTCATAATCAGTATGAACTACAGGTGTCAGGTCAAAGCTCATATTGAGCAGGTCTTCAGCCGATGGCATATCCCCGGCTGAAGCTGGTGATGATGCGGTTGACGAAGCAGTGGCACAAGCGGAGTCAGGGGAGTCTGCCATGTCTGCACCACAGGCTGAGGCCAGTGTGTCTGCCCAGAAGGCGATGCCTGAAAGACTTCCTGCTCCAGACCCGGCGGCTGAGGCCCGGGCAGCTGTGTCTGATCCGGAAGTTGCCGGGTAATCCTTTGTATTGAGCCTGCTGCCGGCAGCAGCATTCAAGCCGCCTGAGATAGCGCTGGCACCTTCAGAACGGCTGTTTCTGCCCTGGCGGGTGCCGGACTTGCCCGTAGCTGTTTGAGATGCTGCAAACGAAGATGATGCTGAGGCAGAGGCTGTCCGGGATCTGGACTTGCCACTGGTGGCTGCCTTACGGTCTCTGTCATCCTCACGCCATGAGCCAATACCGGCAATACCAACAAGGCCAGTATTGCCACCTGAGCGTGATCTGAGGCTCAGTCGTCCTGAGCTCCTGCCACTGTCTGCAGCGCTGCCAGAGGCTGCGCCGGCAGCAGCGCTGGAATCGGCACGGCCAGCCGGGCTCAGTGGGTCATGCCCCATAGAGCTGTCAGCTGCGTCAGCAGCTGAGTAAGCGTCCGGGTCACAGGCCGGAGCAGAGTTGCTCAGGCGGCCGGCCTCTGGTCCGTAGAGGAAGTGAGGAGTAGCGCAGCCTGACAGGGCGCACATGGTAATGCGTTTGATGTTAAGGCTGTCAAGACGGCCAAGGCGTGACCACTGATCAGCAATATAGGCAAAGCTGTCATAATCATAGACCAGAAAGTCCACTATCAGGGAGCGATCGGTCTGAGTCCAGCCCAGATAGAGGGCGGACAGATCATGACTGCTGTTGCTGTTTACCTCACCAAGGGTATTACGCTCCGAGGCCAGCACTGGACGGTTAAAGCGCAGATCAATGGCAGCGGCACGGCAGTCATGGCCTGCCTTGCCGGCTCCGGCCGCTCCGGTAGATCTGGCTGCTGCCATGCCGGCAGTGCCGTCCTTTGAGTCTGTGGTCTTACCACTGGCAGCGCGAGCCGGGCTGGCGGAGTCATAGTCGAGGAGCTGGGCTGGCAGATCGGACTGCAGGGCTCTGATGAGCATGAGCAGCTCATCAGGCAGTACCATACGGCCAGTTTTGCCCACTGTCTTGCCATCTGTCTTGCCTGCTGTCTTTCCAGCTGCTCTACTCGCTGCTTTGCCCGCTGTACTGCTCTTAATGGCCATGCCTGGAGTAAGGCCTGAATCATCAGCCAGAGGCTGATTGAACTCTATCACCACATAATGGAGGCTTAAACCTGCCTGACAGGCAATCTGCTGATGGTAAGGATGCAGTATGTACAGCAGCTGAGCTGAATCAACTGGTAACAGGCTGCTCATGGCCTCAATCTGCAGGGCTGCAGCCAGCGGGCTGGACCATGCACGAGGGTTGATGCGCCTTGGGCACATAACATCTTCAGGGAAGTTAAGACGCCAGCTGTGATAGCGCAATATGAGCATATTGAGCCAGTCCATCACGGCAGCGTCACTGTATACGCGCCTGCCAGCTTTAAGCGCAAGAGCGTTGCCGGAGGTACGCCACTGCAGCTCTTCATGCATGCTCAGGACATAAGGGGCTCCAGGATAACGTGTTACCGGAAGGGTTATATTGTCGTAACTCATACCCCTGTCACGCACCTTGACTCTCTGGTCAAGATCACCACAGCCCTGGTTTTGAGTCCCGTCATTGACACGGAATTTTCTGACCAGCTCCCTGACAGTGCGGCTGCCAAAGCCGCGTATTTTTATATCGTATTCAGGGATGTCATAAATAACGACATCGTTTTCAAGATATCTTTCGTCTTCCAGAAGGGCAGCAATACTCTGTCTGTCAGGGTCGATTTCGTCATATTTGCCCTGGTCGCAGAAATAGCGAACCATGGCATAAAGTGAAAAATCAGGCGAACAAAATGGCATCTCACCATCGTTCAGAGTGCCAAAAGGACAGCTTTTCTGGGCCTCCTCCTCATACTGTCTTACTTTAAGACATTTTGTGATCGCCTCGCGCACAGTACGGGCGTCAGGATAACGGCTGGCGATCTCTGGCAAATCCCAGTAGACAGCCCTGAGCAGTGATACTCGTGCCCCAGGATTAGAGTCATAGAGCATCTGGTATTCATTAAGAGATTCATGGCTGACAGCGATCCTGTGAAATTGTCCATGAAGCTCATACCAGGCAATAATCCTGTAAAGATCAGTCTCCCTTTTGTCGGCAGCTTTAAGAACATCCTGGGCACCTGGCAACCGGCCGTAAAAACTGACATCACTATTGCGCTTGTGATAGTTATGCCTGTTGTACTGAGGGCCACAACGTTCAAGGTACAGGTAATTATAAGAGGTCTCCGGGAGGGCACTTTCTGGCCTGCTTCTGGCCGGAACTTTTACCTTTTGTTCGAGGCGGGTATTTTTAGTTTTGAACTGCTCATACTGTTCAAAACTGCAACGCAGCATCCCCTCAGGAGCAACAGCCTTTGATACCTCCTTATCAGCAAAGTCATCATCACTGACTTGCAGAGTAATAACATCTGAAAGGGCGGCATTAACGATGTGGGCAAAGCGCCTTGCAATAACAAGGCGCAGAGCATTACTCCAGGAAAGCGACTGATTTTCAGTGACAACCTCATTTTCAATACTGTCAATGCGATTGTCGGCAAAAGGCTCATTAAGAACAGTTAATGGTGTTCCGGGCTTCCATGGCAGGAGCTTAAAGCACACAGGGGAGTCAAGACGGGTGCTGGCAGCCTGACCACCTGAGACAAATGATCCTGATACCTGATGCATCTGAACGAAAGGGCAGAACTGGGCAAGCCACTGATTGAGATGCTGCTGGAGGCTGAGCATAATCTTACTTGCCCTGGCCGCAGGCGTTCCCTTTGTTACAGGGGTGCGGCTGTTGCTGAAGCCTCCGGCAGCAGCTGCATTAATACATGCTTTGACATCTGGTTTTACCAGCTCGTCAAAGCTGCTGACCAGATCATGACGGGTAAGACACTGACCGGATGGAGTTGACGCAGCAGCGGCAATATCAGGCATAAGAGAATTTGCCAGAGTAAAAAGTCTGGAACATACTTCAGGAGTAGCGCCAAAGCTTTGCGGGAATACCAGCTTCTGCTCCTTCAGCTTTTTCATGGCTCTGTTTTGTGGTTCAGTGTAACGTTCGTAACACTTGAAGACCATAAAATCGGCACGGAAGTAACCACGGGCAACAGTAAAGGCATGCAGGGCAAGGCTGTCGGCTCCGGTCAGGAAGTACCACAGTCCCTTAAGATAGAAAAAGCCGCAGGAGTAGCCAAAGTAAGGTTCACACCTGTCAAAGAGTTCTTCTATTTGATTAAAGCCCGCAAATGCCTCAGCAAAGGTCCTGCCCTTTTCATCAACCAGCACGCCGTTTTCCGTCAGCACATAACATCCCATAATCATGGCTGTCAGATAGGCGTAGTCATACTCAGGTATCAGCCCCACGGTAACAAACCTGCAGTAGCGAGTATCAAGGAGCTTAAGATTACCCCAGCTGTAGAGACTGCCATTGATTATGCTGGCGGCCAGAGAGTAAAAGTCGTCCTTTCTGCTGCTCGTTACGGGCAGGATCACATCCATAATGCATTCAACAGGAACGCTGCGGCCAGTCCAGCGTGCTTCAGTTGGAGGATGGTCATATTGCTTATATGAAGCCAGCTCATCGAAGTACCTGGAATCGGCAGCATCTTTAATATCGAAGTCACCATCATCAGGCCACTGCCAATTTTCCTTGTCGCCATCAAAACCGTTCATACGTGCCTCTGACCCAGAATAAAATCAAAGCGCCTATTTTACCAAAAAAGTCCCGCCCTCCCCCAACCACACGCACCCTGCCGCGCAGGCATCCCCCAGCCCGCAGCACGCAGCACGCTCACCTTCCGCGTCCTCGCACCCGGCCGGCACTTTATCCGGCTTCTTGACCCGGCAGAGGCCGGCCAGGCAATAGTCAAAGAACACTGACGCCAAAGTCCCAGGGATAAAGTCCCTTTGAATTTTCCCTGCGCCCTGGGTTGAGCAGCTGACTTGCTGGGTGACTGGCTTGACAGCTGTCTGGATGCATGGGCCACTGCCCTGCTTAAAGCCTGCTTGAATGATTGAGTGACTGAGGGGGTAAGGGACAGGAGTACCAAATGTATGCATACAGCAAACTAAAGGGTATCAACCATGCTCCGCTGGAAAAACGGTCACTGGCACGATTCACCAAACCTCTTATCCCTTCCGCTGCTGCCACTGTTACAGGGTGGCTTTTAGCGGCAAACTGCCTGACACGCAGCAGTACTGGTTCCGGTGCTGGCAGGGGGCTGTGCTGGCTGGTAGACAGCGGACAGGACAGCATAGTCATTGGTTTAGCTATTGAGATTTTGCCATGACATTGACCTCTGACTACGCTGATGGCCCCTGAGCTGAAGCTGCACTGGCAACGACACAGCATGGCGGCCGGCAATTGTAAGTTGCCATGCAGACAGGAATGAATGAATGCAGGCCGGCAGGCATAAATGCATGCTCCCATGTGAGCTAAGCGTATTTCCCGATAGGATGCGGAGGCAATAGCCGCACAGTGGGAGAGGTAGTGAGCAGCGTGACGCCTGCGCAGGGTGCAGCGTCATGACAGGACGCTTATCTTTTGCGTATGACTGGAATGAAAGGCTGTTTTCAGGCATGATATCGCCCTGAGCTCCTGTTCACTTGCTTAAATTAAGCCTTAATACGGACGGCAGGAATGCTTTTTCCGTTTTATCAGGCAGCAGATACTGATTCCATAATCAGGACCTTATCTCGGCCCTCACACAGTACTACCTGAGCGTTCCCTCCACCAGTGCCGAGCTGTCCCTGGGCAGGCTGTCGATGCCGGACCTGTGAGACTGAAAGAGCTCAGAGGCTGATGTTTTTCAGGACAATTATCTTTCGGGTGATTTGATGACCAGTAAACCCCATAACAGCAAGCTGTTCCGTCAGATTATGCGCTTTGCCGTAGTAGGCGGTCTTTCCTTTGTTATCGACTTCACTTTACTGCTGGTGCTGACCGAATATGTCGGTCTGAACTATCTGACCTCGGCAACCATCTCCTTTATTGCCTCAGTAATAGTCAACTACATACTGAGCATTGCCTGGGTATTCACAGCCCGCAAGAATGTCACAAGAACCCGTACCCGCAGTGCCCTTGAGGTAGTACTGTTCTTCGTACTGGCCGTATGCGGTCTGTTTATCAACAACGGCATCATGTGGGTAAGCGTAGAGGTTCTGGCTATCAGCTACATCACAGGTAAGCTCTTTGCCACGGCTGTGGTCATGGTCTTTAACTTCATCACCCGAAAGATTCTCATCGAAGGCCGCCTGCGCCACAGTCACGATCACGACCAAGGGCAGCCCGCCGCCCCTGCGGCTGACGCCGCAGGGCCATCCGTAACAGACACATCGTCCACTGCAGCATCTGCTCTGGAAACCAACAGCACTGCAGCCAGGGATGAGCAGAACAGGGCCAATCCTTAGGCTGCGCCTGATGCTCTTGCAGCTCAGCTATCCTGACTCCATCGCGGAGCCATCCCGGCTGGCAAAGACACAGCATAAGCCCGGGCAACCAGTACAATCCCGGACCAGATAAGCAAGGCCCAGCCCAGACAAGCCCACCCCATAAGTCCAGTCACAATAAATCAATCTCACAGCAGCGCCACCCGGCGCTGTTGTGCTTTTCAGAACCTGCAAAGCCGGGCCTGGCTAAGCCAGGCAACACGCAATGTAACGTCCAGGCAGCTTACCATCATCACTGCCATCACCCTGCCCTCTCCTTCCTCACTATCTCACTCCTAAAGGCCATAAAGTCGCTGATTAAGGCCCGCAATTCAACGCCTGTGCTGAGCCCCCCCTGATCTGCCCTGCAGGCCCGAACAACCTGGCAGTGCCGCGCTTCACCATTCAACGCCATGCCACGCCACACCATGACGTATCCTGTAAGGCCTTAAATGACCTGCAGTCCCTTGCAATGCGATTATGACCTGGCCTCTTTCTGACTGGGTAAGACCTGGTATAGCCTTGCAAGACTGGCAAGACAGGGTAAGACGTGATAACCATGTGCCGCGCGCGGCTCAAATTTGGACTTCACACCAGGAAAAGCGGCAATGCCAGTCAGGCAACACACAGTGGTGCCGCCACTGAGCTCCAATGCTTAACTCGAAACTCCAGGCCTGCAGTCCCCAACTCGCAACTCCCAGCTTCCAGACCCAACTTAAAAAAACTCAGCTCTTAACGCCCATCTGCTGACCTGCAGTTAAGGGCATGAAGTACCGGGAGAGTATTACCTTTATCTGCGGCATCTCTACATGGCTCATACAGCTGATCCTCAAGCTGCCAAGTCATGATGTCAGCAAATGCCATTACTCTGTTTTTCTCTGTCTTAAAAGCCCGCCCAGACAGATCTGTCCTGCAGCTCGGTCGCCAGGTCAGACATTTGTTTAGTCAATCGTCTCATGCCCTATCCGGGTTAAAATGATAATCATTATCAACATTTGTAAAACGTCCTTTAAACACAATTCTTTTGATAAACGGCGCACATCAGGGATTTATCAGGCTGCCTAGTTATAGCTTCCATTCAAGTGTGATGCGTAATTCAGGTCATTTTTCATCATGCAGGGGCTTGCCAATACAGGGCTAATAGCAACAATACAGTGCCGAACATTTACCCTGAGGTCATTCAGCCTGTCCGGGACAGTGCGTGTAAAGCAGCATTCTGGTTATCCAGCCGTTCCGGCAAAGACAGTCAAGGCTGCAGAACCTGGCAATCGTCAGTTCACCTGAAAAGATCTCGTGTGCAGGGAGCCTGGCCCCTGGCAAATGCCTCTGACAGCTGCACATAGCCCCAGGTCCAAGGCACCTGATCCAGAGCACCGGGTCCATGGTACAAGGTATTGTTCAAATGCCAGGCAGAAAGAGCAGCAGTCTGAAAATGACGCAGGTGCTCTGACCGCAGTTGCACAGCAGATAATAAGTGACACAACCAGCACTTCAGTTGCCAGGAACTGGACAGCCAGGCATTACACCGGTATGCTGCAACGATCACCAGGTTTACTGTGCCGATGTTATCTGTACTGCAAAGTGGCTCTGTTTTGAGCATAAATGCGATACCCGCCCCGGAGACTGGACATGTGGTGAGTACCAGTTCTTATAAGGCAGGAAGCAGTAAACCTCTGCTGAACCGTATTTTTACTGGGACAGCTATGACAACCAGACTGATATCCTCAGGAGCTCCTGTTTGTAATATGGCAATTAATACATGCCATACAGCCTGATAATCAAACTGCGGCAGTCTGTGCAGCTGTTGCCTTAAAGGCCATGTATCACGACTTCAGGTTTAAATGAAAGCTGTAATGCAGCTGTCAGCTGTCGGCCTCAGGCCTTAAAGAGCCGCCCACAGAACCGGCTCAAAGCTCATAAATATTGTTGCAGCTCATTAACCGGGTATTTGATGACCTGCTCTGCCGATCTGTGCAGATCAGGTTTCCATCGCTGATTCGGGCAGCCCTGCCAGTTACGAACAGATATACTATTTTTTCCCTGTGGCACTGCAGTACATTCATAAAATGCCGTTACACACGGATAAACCCTGCAGCCTTGCTGTCAGGAAGCCAGATAATGTATGTGGCCAGACCTGTCCATGGTCCCCATACTAAAAGCCATGTTTCGCTCACCTGTGAAGTCAGGACAGAACTGACCTGACAAGGCAGCCCTGCCTTAACCGTTTAAGCGGCTGACAAGCCCTCATACGGCTGCCTGGGTAAACTTGATGCCATTGAAGACCTGCATTGAGCTTACTGAGCGAAATAACTGTACATGGAGAGAAATGTAAATGCGCTGGTCTTACGTGCTAATCATCCTTGGAATAAATGCCGTCTCTTTTGGCGTCCTGTACTTGACGCATACAGGGCTGGCCGCTCATATAATCATTCAGACCATTGTATTTATTGCAGGATTAATAGGCGTATCCTTATTCCACAAGTACAAAAGTACCCGCTTCCCTGTGCCATCTCCACAGATTCTGGCAAGCTATCGCAAGTACTACAGCCAGTGTGATTTCTTTGCCATGACCTCCCGTGGCAAGAAAGGCGGCCTGTACGACTTCTCCTCAAATGATATTCATCCTGCTCAGTGCTTTGACCATATCAGTGCTCTGCTTATGCACTCAAATCGCGAGGCCACCTTCACCCCTGGCCAGATCTGCGTAATTTCCGCCAGCTGGGCCACCACCATGCTCAAGGGCTGTCATGTAAACAACTACCCTCATATCGACACCCGCTACAAGCGCGATATGAACAAGGAGCTGTGCATTGGCGCCTGCTATAACGGTATCTACCGTGCCCTGCAGCCTGACTTCTCCCCTACCGATGATGTTCAGTGGTGTATAGACAACTCCAACGTTGCCAACTACATCCTCAACATGCTTGAGTACTTCCAGCACCACCCTGCATTCTTCCTCAACGAGGCCAAAGGAACACTTGAGACCCTGGACAAGCTGCGCAAGTACCTCAAAGCCAAGCTGAGCTGATAAAGCGCGGCAGACCCAACCATCAACGCCCCGAACTCCCCCGAGTCCGGGGCGTTGTGCATTCAGCCCCGGCACTTCAAACGCCCCACGGCTCACAACCAGCGCCACAAACAGCATGCACTCCGCGACCGGCCCGAAAAGCCAACCCGCCAGTCAGCCCCCACCTTAGAGGACCAACCAGCGCCACACCGGCCCGTCCTGGCAAATAGTCATACCTAACGCAAAGAGCGTCCTGACCATGGCCCACATACAGCCGCAAAGCCATAGCAGAGTAAACGACCATGATGACGGCAGTATGAGAGCACAGGATAGATCCATGATGCCGGCAGTATCAGAGCACAGGGCAGGTCCTGATTCCGGAAGTATCAGAGCACAGGGCAGGTCCTGATTCCGGAAGTACCAGAACAAAGAAAAGGCCCCTGCTGCCAGAAGTAAGCAAAGGCAAGGACTGTAATGCCGGGAGTACTTGCCGCCTTTTGCCGTTGCATTGCCGCATTAAATCACACCGGCAAACAGTTCAGCCAAAGGCGGCAAGCAGATACCTTGCACAGAGCAGAAAAGTGAGGATCCCACGTGCAGCATCAGGCCCCGGGATCACTGGATTTAAGCCTGTTTTACGCATTCTTTTTATCTTATCTATAGTGGCATATGCATTGCATGGTCAATTTTTGCCAGGATGACAAAATCGCATACCATCCGGCCATACATGCTACCGAAGAGAGTTTAGTCACAGAGCTCCTCCGGAAAAGAGAATTAGAGAGAAAGAGAGAAAAGCGTATGGCACTTTACGTTAACACGAACGTCAGCAGCATTAATGCTCAGCGCAAACTGAGCAATGCTACGCTGAACCTCAATGTATCCTATCAGCGCCTCTCATCTGGCCTGAGAATTAACTCTGCCAAAGATGACGCCGCCGGTCTGCAGATATCAGACCGCCTCACAACCCAGATTAACGGTCTCAATCAGGGCAACCGCAACACCAATGACGGTATCGCCCTTGCCCAGACTATTGAAGGTGCTCTCGACGAGACCACCAACATGCTCCAGCGCATCCGCGTGCTGGCCGTCCAGTCAGCCAACGGCACCAACTCAGCTTCCGATCGCAAGGCCCTCCAGGAAGAAGTAACCCAGCTTTCCCAGGAAATCACCCGTATTGCCAAGCAGACCACCTTTGCTGGTCAGACCGTCATCAATGGCAAGTACAAGCAGAATACCAATGAAAATTCACTCATTCCTGCTGATGGTGTACTGAAGTTCCAGGTAGGCGCCAATGCAGGCAACACCCTGTCACTGAACTGGGGTGATGAGTTTACTTTAAGCGGCATTGCTCTTCAGGCCAAGCTTACACAGAATGATATTGATAATACAAAAGCCCCTGTAGGACTCGTAAAGAGCGGTGGTGCCATTCGTTTCTCTCTTTGTACTGCATCAACTGCAACCAACCTGCTTGCCAATGTGGACAAGCTTATTCAGGCTGTAGACTCACAGCGCGCTGCGCTGGGCGCTTTACAAAACAGAATGGAAAGCACTATCAGAAATCAGGCCAATATTTCTGAGAACCAGTCTGATGCCCGCAGCCGCATAAGAGACACAGATTTTGCCTCTGAAACAGCCGCGCTTACCCAGAATAACATTATCCAGCAGGCATCTCAGTCTGTACTGGCACAGGCTAACCAGCGCCCAACTATTGCGCTGAGTCTGCTGGGACGATAAAGAATAATATTTCTATCTCTACTCTCTTTATCATCCTCTCTTATTTCAATATTTCTTAATATCGTGTCATGCCCCAGTATACAGTATGACTGGGGTATGTTTACTAAATGGTTTTATAAAGTAAAACCCAAAGTGGACGCCCGGCGCCGTCGATGGCAGCCGTGCAGATAAAGCGATTTCAGAATAGACATATCCTTGTACGGAATTCTTTCTTTACTCTCTTTACCACTCTCTTATTTCAATAACATTAATCAATATCGTGTCATGCTTCAGTTACAACAGTATGGCTGAAGCATGTTCCTATTCCCATAACTTGCAGCTCCCGGAATCGGGTGCAAGTTCAAAGCTGCGTTAACAGTTCAGAAAGCTACGGCATCTGTGCGCTGATACACGATTACAGAGGAGATACTTACTATGGCCTTATACGTAAACACGAATGTCAGCTCCATAAATGCCCAGCGCAAGCTGAGCAATGCCACCCTGAACCTGAACACCAGCTACCAGCGACTCTCCTCAGGCCTGCGCATTAACTCTGCCAAGGATGACGCAGCCGGCCTGCAGATTGCCGATCGCCTGACCTCCCAGATCAATGGCCTCAACCAGGGCAACCGTAACACCAATGACGGTATCGCCTTAGCCCAGACCATTGAAGGTGCTCTGGACGAGACCACCAACATGCTCCAGCGCATCCGCGTGCTGGCCGTGCAGTCCGCCAACGGTACTAATTCACAGAAAGACCGCGATGCACTTCAGGAAGAAGTTACTCAGCTGTCAGCTGAAATCACTCGTATCGCTAAGCAGACAACATTTGCAGGTGATCAGGTACTTGATGGTGCAGGCGCTGGTTTAATTCCTGGTACTGGCAACAACAAGGGCAAGATCGTATTCCAGGTTGGCGCAAACGCCGGCAACACCCTCGACCTTAACTGGTCTGCAGCTTTCACCATGTCAGGACTTGCCAAGCTTGCTCAGCTTGGTGCTGGCAACGATGCAAAAGACAATGGCATCCATAAAGTAAACAATGCTTTTGGTGCTAACAAGCACGATTATCGTTGGTCTGTATCATCAGCAAGTACTTCTACCAAGACTCTTGAGAACATCGACAAGATGATCCAGGCTGTTGACTCCAAACGAGCAAACCTAGGCGCTTTACAGAACAGAATGGAAAGCACTATTCGTAATCAGGCCAATATTTCTGAGAATCAGTCTGATGCCCGCAGCCGCATAAGAGACACAGACTTCGCATCAGAAACTGCTGCTCTTACCCAGAACAACATTATTCAGCAGGCCTCCCAGTCCGTACTGGCACAGGCTAACCAGCGTCCAACTATTGCTCTGAGCCTGCTTGGCTAAACAATTTTTACTGCAGGTAATCATACCGGTTCCCTGCTTTCCTCTCCTGTTTCTATGCACGCAGTAGTACATACTGCGTTTAAACCTCTGTAGTCGATGGACGTGAGTCCTGAGAAAGGCAGATAAGTGAGCTACCAATGGCTTTATACGTTAATACAAACGTCAGTTCCATCAATGCCCAGCGCAAGCTGAGCAATGCCACCCTGAACCTGAATGTCTCCTATCAGCGCCTTTCTTCCGGTCTGAGAATCAACTCTGCCAAGGACGACGCTGCAGGTTTACAGATTGCTGACCGTCTGACCTCCCAGATCAATGGCCTCAACCAGGGCAACCGTAACACTAATGACGGTATTGCCTTAGCCCAGACCATTGAAGGCGCCATGGACGAGACCACCAACATGCTCCAGCGCATCCGTGTGCTTGCTGTTCAGTCCGCCAACGGCACCAACTCCCAGGCAGACCGCAAGGCCCTCCAGGAAGAAGTAACTCAGTTATCTGCTGAAATTACCCGTATTGCCCGCCAGACCACTTTCGCAGGCGAGCAGGTACTTGATGGCGCCGGTAAAGGCCTGATCCCAGCTAAGAATCAAATGCTTAATTTCCAGGTAGGTGCTAACGCAGGCAACATCCTCGGCATTACCTTATCCCAAGGCTTTACACTTTGTGCCATTGCCGGCGGCGCTAATGTAACTGTACAGCAGGGTGCTGCTAACTATTCAAAATCAGGTGTAGTAAAGAGCGGTGCCAATAGTCCGGTCAGATTCTCTATTTCTACAGCTGCAACAGCGACTGCTGTCTTACAAAATATTGATGCCTTAATTCAGAACATCGACTCTCATCGAGCCAACCTGGGCGCAATCCAAAACAGAATGGAGAGTACCATTCGTAACCAGGCCAATATTTCTGAGAATCAGTCTGATGCCCGCAGCCGCATAAGAGACACAGACTTCGCATCAGAAACCGCTGCTCTTACCCAGAACAACATTATTCAGCAGGCCTCCCAGTCAGTACTGGCACAGGCTAACCAGCGTCCAACTATTGCGCTGAGCCTTCTGGGCTAATCAAAACAGGCAGCCATTATGTTTTAGACAGTATGGCTGCCACTTTGAATTTGTATAGACGTAGCACACAGCCTACGTATAAATCTGCGATCAAATCAGACATTGGTCCAGACATAAGCAGATAAGAGAGAGTGAGAAAATGGCTTTATACGTTAATACGAACGTCAGTTCCATCAATGCCCAAAGAAAGCTGAGCAATGCAACTCTGAACCTCAATACCAGCTACCAGAGACTGTCTTCTGGTCTGCGTATTAACTCTGCCAAGGACGACGCTGCAGGTCTGCAGATTGCCGACCGTCTGACAACTCAGATTAACGGCCTCAACCAGGGCAACCGTAACACCAATGACGGTATCGCCTTAGCCCAGACCATCGAAGGCGCACTGGACGAAACCACCAACATGCTGCAGCGTATCCGTGTGCTGGCTGTTCAGTCTGCTAACGGTACCAATTCCCAGAAAGATCGTGACGCTCTTCAGGAAGAAGTAACTCAGCTGTCAGCTGAAATCACTCGTATCGCTAAGCAGACAACATTTGCAGGTGATCAGGTGCTTGATGGCGCAGGCGCTGGCTTAATTCCTGGTACTGGCAACAACAAGGGCAAGATTGTTTTCCAGGTAGGCGCAAATGCCGGTAATACTCTTGATCTTAACTGGTCAGCCGCTTTCACCATGTCAGGTCTGGCAAAGCAGGCCGGAATTAACAACCCGGTAGCCAAGGATAATGGACTGCATAAAATCACCGATGCTTTTGGTGCTGGCAAACATGATTACCGCTGGTCTGTATCATCAGCCAGTACTTCTACCAAGACTCTCGAAAACATCGATAAGATGATCCAGGCCGTGGACTCCAAGCGTGCCAACCTTGGTGCTTTACAGAACAGAATGGAGAGCACTATTCGCAACCAGGCCAATATCTCCGAGAATCAGTCTGATGCCCGTAGCCGCATAAGAGACACAGACTTCGCTTCAGAGACTGCTGCTCTTACCCAGAACAACATTATTCAGCAGGCCTCCCAGTCCGTACTGGCACAGGCTAACCAGCGTCCAACTATTGCGCTGAGCCTTCTGGGTTAATCAAAACAGGCAGCCATTATGTTTTAGACAGTATGGCTGCTACTTTGAATTTGTATAGACGTAGCACACAGCCTACGTATAAATCTGCGCTCAAATCACACACTGGTCCAGACATAAGCAGATAAGAGAGAGAAGAATATGGCTTTATACGTTAATACGAACGTCAGTTCCATCAATGCCCAAAGAAAGCTGAGCAATGCGACTCTGAACCTCAATACCAGCTACCAGAGACTGTCTTCTGGTCTGCGTATTAACTCTGCCAAGGACGATGCTGCAGGTCTGCAGATTGCCGACCGTCTGACAACTCAGATCAACGGCCTTAACCAGGGCAACCGTAACACCAATGACGGTATCGCTCTGGCCCAGACCATTGAAGGCGCTCTGGACGAAACCACCAACATGCTGCAGCGTATCCGTGTGCTGGCTGTTCAGTCTGCAAACGGTACCAACTCTGAGTCTGACCGTAAGGCCATCCAGGAAGAAGTAACCCAGCTTTCCCAGGAAATTACCCGTATTGCCCAGCAGACCACTTTTGCTGGTCAGACCGTAATTAATGGCAAGTATGTGCAGGGTAAGAACGATAACTCCCTCATTCCTGGTGATGGCAAGCTGGTTTTTCAGGTAGGCGCCAATGCTGGTAACACTCTCACATTAGACTGGACATCTGCATTCACCCTAAGCGGAATCGCTTCCCAGGCTAAAATTCCTGATGCAAATATCATTGATAAGACTAAAGGCCTTTACAAGAGCGCTGGTGGCACAACAAGATTTACCGTTTCAACTGCTGAACTTGCAACAAAGACACTGGAAAACATCGACTCCCTGATTCAGGCTGTTGACTCAAAGCGCGCTAACCTTGGCGCTTTACAGAACAGAATGGAGAGTACCATTCGTAATCAGGCAAACATCTCCGAGAATCAGTCTGATGCCCGCAGCCGCATAAGAGACACAGACTTCGCCTCTGAGACCGCAGCTCTTACCCAGAACAACATTATTCAGCAGGCTTCCCAGTCCGTACTGGCACAGGCCAACCAGCGTCCTGTTATTGCACTTAGCCTGCTTGGCTAAACATTTTAGACAGCAGATACTGCATCTTTTATCTGCTGTCCATTCCGATTTCTATGTTTGCAGCACCATATGAAGTGCTGGCATAAATCTGTAGTGAAATCAGACATTCGTCCTGAGAAAGGCAGATAAGAGAGAAGATTATGGCTTTATACGTTAATACGAACGTCAGTTCCATCAATGCTCAAAGAAAGCTGAGCAATGCGACTCTTAACCTCAATACCAGCTACCAGAGACTCTCTTCTGGCCTGCGTATTAACTCTGCCAAGGACGACGCTGCTGGTCTGCAGATTGCTGACCGTCTGACAACTCAGATTAACGGCCTCAACCAAGGTAACCGCAACACCAATGACGGTATCGCTCTGGCCCAGACCATTGAAGGTGCTCTTGACGAAACCACCAACATGCTGCAGCGCATCCGTGTGCTGGCTGTCCAGTCTGCTAACGGTACCAACTCCGCATCTGACCGTAAAGCCCTCCAGGAAGAAGTAACCCAGCTTTCCCAGGAAATCTCCCGTATTGCCAAGCAGACGACCTTTGCTGGTCAGCAGGTTCTTGATGGTGCAGTAGGCCTTATTCCATCTAATGGTAATAATAAGGGCAAGCTTATATTTCAGGTAGGCGCAAACGCAGGCAACACTCTTACCCTTAACTGGTCAACTGGTTTCACACTCTCAGCTATAGCAACTGTTGCCGGCATCGCAGCAGCAGATCAGAAAAACACAAAGAAAGGCTTAACAGAAGACGGCCCTCAAGGTGCCAAATTCATTAGATTCTGTGTTTCTACTGCAAGTACTGCCACCCATACCCTGGAGAACATTGATAAGCTGATCCAGGCTGTTGACTCAAAGCGTGCTAACCTGGGCGCTTTACAGAACAGAATGGAGAGCACTATTCGCAATCAGGCAAACATCTCAGAGAATCAGTCTGATGCCCGCAGCCGCATAAGAGACACAGACTTCGCCTCTGAGACTGCAGCTCTGACCCAGAACAACATTATTCAGCAGGCTTCCCAGTCCGTACTGGCACAGGCTAACCAGCGTCCTGTTATTGCACTTAGCCTGCTTGGCTAAACATTTTCGACAGCAGATAGTGAGTGATTTATCTGCTGTCCTTTACGATTTCTATGTTTGCAGCACCAGATGATGTGCTGACATAAATCTGTATTTAAATCAGACAATCGTCCTGAGAAAGGCAGATAAGAGAGAAGATTATGGCTTTATACGTTAATACGAACGTCAGTTCCATCAATGCCCAGCGCAAGCTCAGTAATGCAACCCTGAATCTGAATGTCTCCTATCAGCGCCTCTCTTCAGGCCTGAGAATCAACTCAGCAAAGGACGACGCTGCAGGTCTGCAGATTGCCGACCGTCTGACAACTCAGATTAATGGCCTAAACCAGGGTAACCGCAACACCAATGACGGTATCGCTCTGGCCCAGACCATTGAAGGCGCTCTGGACGAGACCACCAACATGCTGCAGCGCATCCGCGTGCTGGCTGTCCAGTCTGCAAACGGCACCAACTCTGCAGCCGACCGTAAGGCTATCCAGGAAGAAGTAACCCAGCTTTCCCAGGAAATTACCCGTATTGCCAAGCAGACAACCTTTGCTGGTCAGCAGATTCTTGATGGTGCTGTAGGCCTTATTCCTAATCAGGGCAATAACAAAGGTAAGCTGGTCTTCCAGGTTGGTGCAAATGCCGGTAACACCCTGGTTTTAGCCTGGTCATCTGCTTTCACAGTTTCAACTATCGCCAGTCAGGCAGGTATTGCTGCTGGTGATATGGACGCGACTGGTAAAAAGGGCCTGGTAAAGTCAGGTACAAATCCAATTCGCTTTGGTGTTAGCACTGTATCAGTTGCTACTGCTACCCTGGCCAACATTGACTCCATGATCCAGGCTGTTGATTCCAAGCGTGCTAACCTTGGTGCTTTACAGAACAGAATGGAAAGTACCATTCGCAATCAGGCAAATATCTCCGAGAATCAGTCTGATGCCCGCAGCCGCATAAGAGACACAGACTTCGCCTCTGAGACCGCAGCTCTTACCCAGAACAACATTATCCAGCAGGCATCCCAGTCTGTCCTGGCACAGGCTAACCAGCGTCCTGTAATTGCCCTTAGCCTGCTTGGCTAAATATTTCAGACAGCAGATAGTGAGTGATTTATCTGCTGTCCATTCCGATTTCTATGTTTGCAGCACCAGATGATGTGCAGACAAAAATCTGTAGTTAAATCAGACAATCGTCCTGAGAAAGGCAGATAAGAGAGATAAGATTATGGCTTTATACGTTAACACGAACGTCAGTTCCATCAATGCTCAAAGAAAGCTGAGCAATGCCACTCTTAACCTGAATACCAGCTACCAGAGACTCTCTTCTGGCCTGCGTATTAACTCTGCCAAGGACGACGCTGCAGGTCTGCAGATTGCTGACCGCCTGACCTCCCAGATCAATGGCCTCAACCAGGGTAACCGTAATACCAATGACGGTATTGCTCTGGCCCAGACCATTGAAGGCGCACTGGACGAAACCACCAACATGCTGCAGCGCATCCGCGTGCTGGCTGTTCAGTCTGCTAACGGTACCAACTCAGCAGCCGACCGTAAGGCCATTCAGGAAGAAGTAAGCCAGCTGTCTGCTGAAATTACCCGTATTGCCAAGCAGACAACCTTTGCTGGTCAGCAGATTCTTGATGGTGCTGTAGGCCTTATTCCATCTAATGGTAATAATAAGGGCAAGCTTGTTTTCCAGGTGGGCGCTAATGCCAACGACACACTGGTTTTAAACTGGTCATCTGCATTTACCGTATCAACTATTGCCAGCCAGGCCAAAATAGCTGCAACTGACATCACCGAAAAGGGTACTAAAGGTCTTGTAAAGTCCGGTGCTATCGTACGTTTTGGTGTATGTACTGCATCTGTTGCTACTAACACCCTGGCTAACATTGATGCCATGATCCAGGCTGTAGATTCCAAGCGTGCCAACCTGGGCGCTTTACAGAACAGAATGGAGAGCACCATTAGAAATCAGGCCAACGTTTCTGAGAATCAATCTGATGCCCGCAGCCGCATAAGAGACACAGACTTCGCCTCTGAGACCGCAGCTCTGACTCAGAACAACATTATTCAGCAGGCTTCCCAGTCTGTACTGGCTCAGGCCAACCAGCGTCCTGTTATTGCACTTAGCCTGCTTGGATAATAAAGTAACTGAGCATTGCTCTCAGGCACTATGAACTTTTCATGGTGCTCTATAAAACAAAAAGCCATGCTTTCCGGTTTCGGAGCATGGCTTTTTTGCATACTAAACATATGGGCACCTTAAGCTCAGGTGCACGAAGAACAAAAGCCCCTCTGAAATAACTGTAACTTTCTGTGCAAGGGGCAAATCTGCAGCATGCCGCCTGTTTATCAGGCGGCAGAAATTGATGCAAGGTCATTGTTAACCTGCAGATGTGGCTCATACTCCAACCAGAAGCCACGCATAATTATTTTTCCAATGCAGGTAATATACCATTTGACCTTGATTACAGGCCATATTACCTCACCTGCACAAACGGCTGTTTCAGGCTGTTTTCTCTGTAAATCCTGCCATTTTCTCCTTAATTTTCTGCATGGTTTTCTCCATAATTTGGATGGTAAATCTCCACTGCAAAAATCCCGGCCTAACCTGGCAAGTCCCTGCACTTGTCAGGACAAAAGTTGCCGCGTGGTAATCAAACCACTGACAGCTCTATGGGCAGTAATGCATGCTGGAAGTCCCGTATACGGGCAGTCATTCTGTCTGGCAGGCCTGCGTGCATGCATGCATGAATGCAGGGAGGCAGGTACATTCAGTCACTCATAAAGTGATGTATGCCCCCTGCCTGCACTTTAGTTTGTCCTGTCAGCTCAGGCGGCGGATCAGTTCCTGATGCATGGTCAGGGCTGTGCCTGTTACCTGGCTCAAACCGGTGGTGATCTTCTCATGACAGTGCACCACTCTGACTTCAGAGCGTGCCAGACCGGCTACCGGTACCAGCTCCTTCATCTTAGGCACTTCATCAGGGCCGAGCATAATGCAGATACGATCGACATGCTCCTGATTGAGGCGGCTGAAGAAGTTGATATTGATTTCCTCAGCACTGATTTTAAAGCGGGTACGGGCAGCTGCAGCACGGGTAAGCTCACTTGAAAATACCTCATAGTCATCCTGCAGCGCAGTGCTTACCGCCTCAAGCATCTGTCCATAAGCAGCATCATAGCCATCATTAACCTCCAGCACCTCTGCAAGCTCCGATGGACGGGAGCTGACGCTGCCCTGTGGAGCCCGCGCTGCAATCTGCTCACGGGCAAGCTCTCTGTCTTTTCTTACCTTGTCGGCCAGAGCGTGGAGGTCAGAGCCCGGAGCTGGCAGCCATGCCTGAATCATCTCATCACGCATATTCTCATACAGTGGATGCAGCGCTGACAGATGCTGGGCACAGAGCAGACAAATAACACGGTCATGAGCCGAAGGCGCCAGCAGCTGCAGCTCAATGCTGCGGCGGCTGTCATCATTTTGCTCAGCCATGGTAATAGCACGGGAGACAAAGAAGTTCCTGATACGCTCAAGCTGATGCTGGCTCAGACAGGCTGTTTCTTCACCTGAGGCAACAGATGCTGCCGATGCTGCCAGGGCCTGCTCGTCAGCTCCTGCTGACGGCAGGGCTGGCAGACGGCCTTCCTGGGGCAGTCTGAAGCTGTGAGCCATGATGGCGTCAAAGCGGCGGGCGGTCCTGCTGTGGGCCAGCGGACTGTTGATGGCCATCAGACTGCTCAGCACGGTGACGGCACCGGTCATAAAGTCAGGGCTTAAGGCCGCCATGGTAATGCGGTCCTTAAGCGATAATACGCCCGCGTATTCAAAGTAGCCGCTGTTGCGACGGGCATGACTGTTATCAAGCCAGGAGCTGACCTCAAGCACTCTGGTAATAAACCAGCGCTGCTTTTGCTCAGGCAGCAGGCTGTGCAGCAGCTGCCAGTCAAGAACACCGGACGGCTCCTCACCGCAGGCGCGGCGGCGGCTTAATTCATTGCGCTCCCTGACATAGACATAGTCCTCACCTGCAGTGGTTAAATTGATACCCCAGTCAAAGCTGTCCAGATCGAGCTCCTTTCTGAGCTTGTCCATAAACTCAAAAGCTACCAGAGTGTACTCATTAAACTGCTCATAATGGCTCTCGAGCATGAGCTCTTCACACAGCATGCGCTGGGCTGCTGCCTGATTCTGCTGCTCAGCACTGAACCAGCCCTGATCATGGCTGCTGTGGCACTGCTGATCCTGTGAACCGGATCTGACCTCAGGATTAATGGTAATGCCAGCTGCACAGCGGGCAGCTGCATTACTGTCATCACCAAAATACACCCTTGAGCTCAGTGAGCTTTCAGCCTCACGCAATATGGCAGCAGCCGGAGCACTTACTACATTGTTAATGCGGTGCAGGGCCTGACCCTGTACGGCATCACACTGGGCCACACCACTGACACCAATGGCATGGCCCTGCTCATAAACATGAGCCCTGCCCATAAGATCAGGTCGGGCCTGTGGGGCACTGGCTATGGCCATGGCCCCGGCCCTGGCCCTGGCACTGGTATGCGCGTCTGGCTGAGCCTGGCCTTGAGGCTGTAGCTGAGGCTTTGGCAGAGGCTGTGGTCGCATCAGGCTGGTAATGAGCTCTACAAGGAAGTCCACAGCGGCACGCTCCACGTTTTTCAGGCCTTTGGCATAGTAGCGGCGCAGGGCTGCCGGGGTAGAGCTGGTCTCAAGATGAGCCAGAGTCAGACGGTAGAGCTCAAAGATATGACGCAATACCGTGGTCTGGTGTGATGAGGAACGCAACTGGGCATTAAGGGCACGGCTCATTACCAGCTCCATGCTGTGGGCTGACAGTGAGGTACGCACCGGGGTAGAACCATAGCGCAGCATAAAGTCCAGATACTGGGCGGTACCATGCTGGCGGGTGGCGACCATGCTGGTCTGAGCGGAACCTGGCTCGCCTGCAGGCAGGCCCAGCCAGGAAAAGTCGTCAGCAGCCGTGTTAAACACGGCATAGCGGCTGTAGAGATCAGGCACAAAGTCCTCAATCTGCAGCACAAACTCAGGCAGGGCATCACCAGTGTCCTCAATCTGACTTAACTCTACAGATGAAAAGCGGCCCATTACCCTGTCAGCCAGAGTCTTAACTGTAGCAGCAGCCTCACGGCAGCGCTGCTGAGCCTGACCTACGCGTACGCGCAAGTCAGCTGCCGCCTGCTCAAGAGCACGGCTGCGCTCATCTCCGCCATAGCGTAAATCAGGGTCAGGGCCCAGGCCGGCATAAAGGGTGGTCATGGCATCAGCAGCACTGTCATTATCGAGGTAATCATCACCCTCGCTGCTGTCAGTCATATTCATACCGCTGAGCAGACTCTGCCGATAGCCAGGCATCCCCTCATGTCCAAGATCCTGCCCACTGTCATAGCCAGTGCCTGCTGCAGCGGCAGCACGAGCGGCAGTGCCGTGGTGCTCATCATGAGCACCAGAGCTTCCACCGTATAGCCCTGCTGAAGAGTACAGGTCCTTATTACGGTCAGCCTGGAAATCTCCCTGAGGCTGCTCATTGCCCTGCAGCTGCTCTTGCGACTGCCACTGCCTTTGCAGCTGCAGCTCGCGGCGGCTGCGGGCACGCGATGGCAGCGCAAAGGCATGTGCTACGGCCTCATCGGTACCGGCGTAGAACCTGCTGCGCTTTAAGGTACAGCCCGCCATATCGGCCTGAGCAAAGGCATTACATGCAGCCTCCACCATGGCCTTATCAGGGCTCTTTAAGGTGCTCTGCTCAATACCGGAACTGGCAAAAACAGCACGGGATACTGCAAAGGCACTGTCACAGGCAGCCTGATACTCGGCACTGTTATCCAGTGCTGCCCTGATATCCCCTGGAGCAGCCGGAACTATCACTGGCCACAGCTGCTCAGTACTCAGGGCAGTAAGAGGCTGCAGGCCATTGCCTGGCTGCCATGGAGAGGAGCCGATCGGAGCCACATTACGCCCTGTTACTGCAGTCTGGACATGAGCCTGAACATTAAGCAGATTCTGTCCCAGCATCTGGCCTTGCCCCTGGCCGGATACAGATTCGCTGACTTCTGCCTGCTGGGCCAGCTGCTCGAGGATCTCAGGTGGCAGCAGGGAGCGTTCAATAATGCCCTCACCACCAGTCTGAGCAAAGAGATAGTAAGTATTACGGGCCGCAGCACGCTGCAGCTGCAGTGATACCCAGCCTGAAGTCAGAGCCCCATGCTCTGATACAGCAGCTCGATCATAGGCCGCAGCCGGTCCGGAACTTAAGATACCGGCCCGGGCCAGCTCAGATGATGAATCAGCCCCTAGAGATCCTGCAGCCTCGGCCATGCCAGGCTTACCTGAGCTGAATTGGTCGCCCTGTGCGCCAGAGGCAGCAGCTGCCACAGCAGACGCGCCCTGGGCAGCGGACGTACCATGGGCAGCAGATAAGCTGTGCGCGCCATCTGCGCCCTGCGCCTCAGATAAGCCCTGTGTACCAGGCACGGCCGCTAAGCAGCCGGCCTCGGCCGGGCCGTGAGGGCGTTGCGGGTCGATAAGGCCCGCCAGGGAGTCGAGCATATGGTCACGACTGTTATGTACAGCCTGTTTAATCAGACTTTCTGAGCGCTCTGTGCCCATATTGGCAGCTTCAGCCGCACGGCGGCCGGCACTCTTGTGCCTGTCTCCTGACGGGAATGGATTAATACCAGGCCTGAGGCCACTGCCCTTTCCACAGGCCAGTAAAATAGCCGTCCCGTCAGCTATAGAAGCTGACAGACTGTCACTCTGGCTGTTATAAGGGTTATCCAGGTTGCCCGGCCTGTCCTGGACATCACTGTCCCCATAAAGATCTGACAGGCCGCTTACGTCATAGTGAGCCTGTCTTGCAGCCTCAGCTGCAACCTCTGCAAGGACCGAAGTGGCAGGCACAGTGCCGCCAGCCAGTGCCCCGGCTGATACTGAACCGGTGCCGGCACCTGAAAGTTCGTCAGCTCTGCTGCCTGTCATGCTTTGAGCATCGCGGGCAGCCTTTGCGGCCAGAACGGCCTGCTCGGACTGACTGCCCGGAGCAAAGAGCGCAGCACTTAGCGATGCTTCAATCCTGCCAGCACTGAGATCCGATCCCCATGACCAGAAGGTGGTCCACTCATGGCTTAAATCAGCCTGAGTACGGCTGCCATACAGACCGGCACGCTCACTATTACGGCTCTGGCTGTAAGGGCCATTATGACTGCTCTTAGCTGACTGACTGTGAGTACTGTAAGGGCCATTATGACCAGGCTGCCCCTGCTGGCCACTCAGAGAGTCCCTATCATGAGCACTGCCGTAAGTCCCGCCATCAGCTGCATAGCCTGCAGCATGTGCAGCTCCTGCGGCCAGTACCACACCTGTCTGGCCTGAGCTCCAGGCACCGCGTGCGTCCAGCGGAGCCGGGGCACCGGCAGCTGCGGCTGTGCCGTCGGTGCCGTGCAGAGCTGCGGCAGCCTGCAGAGCACGACGTGAGGCCGGAATGTGGCTGTGGTCGTGATATGGCAGACCCAGATCATCTGAACCCTGGTAATGCATGCGGGCAGCTGCAGTATTAACAGCATCGAGCACAGTACTGATTTCCCTGTTATCCGAGCACAGCAGTACTGTGCTTAACAGAGCCTGCTCATCACGGCTGTTATAACAGACCGCTGCCATTAAATCACTGAGCCATGCGCTTTCATCTTCGTTGTAAAAGGTACGCCATGGCGAATACTGATGCTCACGACGCTCATCATTAAGCCTCCGTGAGGTAAATACAGCCAGCAGGGCCGGCTGACGTACCGATACGGCATCAATCTCCTCAGGAGCTCCCTTAATACTGCGCGCCACTGTGCGTCGCTGAGCTACTGCGGCCGCACCACGGCCGCCAGCAGCCCCGGCCGCACCTCTCCTGGCACTTGCCATGGTCTGAGACTGGCCATGGTCTGTTACCTGAGCAGATTCCTGTAACTGGGCATCTGCGTGTGCTGCGTGGGCCCGCGCCTCTTCATGAGCCAGTTCATTGCCGCAGCCAGCTGACACTCCATGAGCCAGCTCATTGCCACAGCCAGCTGACTCTTCATTAGCCAGTGCATTTCCATGAGCCAATGCATCTGCATGGGCATGGGCAGAAACAGTGGCACTGCCCTCATCGCTGTCGAGCTGGGACTGGTAATAAACACGATCACGCAGCTCCATGGTATCCAGACTGTCACGGGACCTGCGCTGCAGTGAGGACATGACATCACTGCCACAGTGCAGAGCCATGGCTACTGTCCATGCTCCCATGGACGAAGTCAGCGACAGACGGCTCCACTGCGGATCAGTCTGGGCTGCAGAAAATGAACAATGCCCGGCGACAGCTCCAGCAGCTGCACCTGCAGCCGATCCTGCTCCAGGCACAGCGGTGCCGCAATCAACAGCTCCGCAAGCACCAGCACCAGAGACAGGGGCATGGCCAGTCATGGCCCAGGCAGCAGCCCCGGCTGAAAAGCCATCAGCCGCTGCAGATAAGCTGTTCATGCTGACCTGACCACCATTGATATCCGGGCAGAACCTGGTATTGCCTGGGCCACGACCGGTGGCACAGCCAGCCCAGCCCTGGGCCTCAGTACGGATATTAAGCCCGGATCTGACCTCATCGGCCAGAGCGTCATAGCTCTGTGAGCTTAAGGTAGCTGCCAGAGGACGCAGACCAGGTACGTTAAAGGAAGTCTGTACTGAGCTTATGGTCCAGGCAGTAGTCAAATCAGGCTGCCAGCAGGCAGCGCCAGGCAGTAAGGAGCCCTGCAGGGTCGACCATAAAGGTACGGCACTGTTAATACCCTCAAAGCTCACTCCCTGCTGCCACAGAGCCGGGGCAGCAGGGCCGCTTCCCGGGACCAGGCCAGATAAAGCCTGCCCTGCCTTAGCTGCACTGCCTGGCTGAGCAGCATCGTCATGCTGACCGGCATGGTCATTGAGAGCCGCCTGACCTGCCTTGCCATTCATGTCTGTATGGCTGGTCACATAAGCCTGGTCATTAACACCAGGTCCGGAGCTGCCCCCGGCAGCTGCGCCTGTCGCAGGGCCTGCAGCAGATAAAGGAGCCCCTTGCCCATACCCGGCATTAATGGCAGAGGCTGTTGAGCTGCTGGTTGATGCCGCAGCACGGGTGGCGGAGCTGGTGCGCTGCGGCAGCTGCTGCAGGGCCCTGATTAAGGTGCTGTGGCTGTTACCGTCGATACGGGAGCGGCCACGACGGGGAGTTACGGCCAGAGGCTGTACAGGCGAGCCGCTGATGGCGGCACGCTGTGCCAGAGTAGCAAGGCCGCTTACGGCAGCATCCAGAGCTGCATCTTCATACCACTGCTGCTTAAAGGACAGGGAGCAGGATAAGAGCTCATTGCTCTCATCGAGCACCACTGAGCAGGCAGCCTCACGACGGGCCTCTTCTTTAAGACCAGGGGCATGGCTTATCAGCTTTAGTGATCCCCAGGCATGATCCTCAGCCTGAGGGCGGCTTAATACCGATGGCTCAAGCAGCACATAATGAGGCCTGTGCCACACATTGCGCAGCCTTGCCTTAAGCATGCGCTCCCATTGAGCCCACATACTGTCAGCCTTGGCGCGCATACCAGAGCCTCCAGCCCCGGCTCCGCCCCGGCGCAGACCGCCAGTATCAGCAGCCGCAGCTGCTGCACCGGCAGGAGCTGCTGACTGAGCTGATGCAGACGAAACTGCCAGCAGTGATACATTAGCCTCAGGGTCCGCAGCTGCTGATGCAGCACGAGCCGCTGCCCCGGCCGCAAGTATTGAAGACTTATCCATAGCAGAGCTGGCTGGGGCAGACCCGTCAGCAGATGCTGATGCTGATGCTGAAGCTGATGCTGCAGCTGCAGCATTGGCCGCAGCTGCCGCTGGCGCAGCCGGGCTCATGCCCAGAGTTACATTGGCACTGCGACTCCGGCCGTAGCGACGGTAGAAAGAGCCAGGAGCTCCATCAATAAAGCTGCTGTTACCCCATGGACCCCTGCCCTGAGAGGAAATACCAGGCAGGGTGCAGCTGCAGGCCGAAGCAGACTGCAGAGCCAGCAGGGCCTCATGCAGCTGCTCCATGCGCAGCATGGTGGCTGACTGTGATGGAGTCAGGCCCTTACTTAGCATCCAGGCCATCAGCTGACGCTGGCGCTCCTGAGCATGGCGCTCAGTCCCGCCCTGGGCAACACTGACAGCCCGGCCCATGCTATGGGCGCCCGCACCTGAGCTCAGGCTCGAGCTTTGCCAGGAGCTGCCGTCTGCAGTACTGTCCATATGGTCAAGACACCAGTCCCCAAGGGAGGCCAGCAGTGCCAGACGGTTACGGTCAAAGGCCGACAGGGCCTTAAAGGACAGAGCCTGAGCACGCACAGCCGCACCGGCAGGTGACACAGCTGCACTGCCAGCGCCCGCCCCGACAGCTGAACCTGCCAGAGCCTGGGGTCCCGCGCCCGCACCTGCGATATGAGCAGCACGTGCCCCGGCACCGGCGCCGGTGCCGGCGCCAGAGCCGGTACCGGTGCTCCTGTCGGCGCCATGGTCTGCAAGGCTGCGGGCCCAGGCCTCATCAAGGGCATCAGCCTGGGAAAGCAGGCAGGCACGGGCGGCAGCGTCCATGAGCTGCCAGTGGCTTTCATCGCTGTTAAGAGCCAGGCGGGTATCAATACCGTGGTCACGGTACCAGCGTGAGGCAAAGTTATGCAGGGCAGAGGTAAGTAATGGTGCGGCTGTGGTATTAAGGGTCAGCAGACGCAGGGCCGTCTGAGCCTCACAGCGCTCCTGTCGGTTGGCACGCAGAGTGGTAACGCACTGCAGCCAGCGGCGGTCAAAGTCATCAGCAAAGGCACGCCATTTCTTACGGCGCACGAAGGCAGACCATCCTTTTTGTGCAGTGGCATCTACCTTAAAGCCCATACGGGCATTTAAGTACACCTGCATACTGGCAAGAGCAAAGGCAAAGGAATGAAATACAGGTATCTCAAGCTCGGCTGTCAGGGCGCACAAAACCTCAGGGGCCAGCCCAAGGCCCTGCTCAGGGCCGATGGCACCACAGGCCTGACGTGGCCCAAAGCCAATCTGCTCCACGGCATCCAGGTTCTCACGCACATCAAAGCCGTCAAAACCGCCCATGCCATCCAAACCACCAGGGGCGTCAAAACCGCCCAGGCCGTCACAGCCGTCAGCCCCATAAAGACCAGAGGCGCTGTCAGCTTCAGCAGCAGCGTTACCGTCGTCACAATCTGACTGACCTGAGGCACCTGCCTTACCGGCACCACCTGCCTGACCATTCTCACCGTCCTCGCTATCCCTGCAATTACCCCCTGAAGCCATGCCTGCATCGAGGCTGTCACCAGCATCAGCGCTATCCCCGGCACCACGGCCCCTGGCAGACGCAGCATTCTCAGCTGTTACGCCTGACGCAGCGCTCTGACCTGGCGCAGCGCTTTTGCCAGAATCACCATCGTAAACGGTATCACCGGCCTGAACCTCATCACCTGGCACAGCCTTAAGAGCATGAGCCACAGCCGGACGGCGTGCCTTTTCATCAAGGTACACCACCGACGGTAATACATCAGGGCTGTGCAATACCTTCGAGCAGTATTCAAGGGTAATACCCAGTTCATCAAACAGTGATCCTTCATACCATAAAGGCAGAGCATCCCCAGGCACAGCAGTCCCCTCGGCAGAACCAGCAGAACCAGCGGCAGTACCCATGGCAAAGCCATCAGCACCGCCCTGAGCTGCACTATGCGCAGCACCAGCTGTGCCGCCCTGAGCAGCGCCTGGCTGTACCCCCTGTGCAGATGCATATGAAGCCCCCTGTGCTGTCACTGCCGCACCACAGCCTGCCTGAGCATCGCTGAGGCCATCAGCTGCATCAGAGGCACTGTCTCCATTAGCTGCATGAGCATCAATACCCACGCTACCGGCCAGACCTGCTCCACCTGCATTACCAGCTTCGCCAGCAGTACCGGCATATCCTGGCAATACAGTGCCAGGTACAGCTGCGTCTTGCAATGCAGCTCCCGGCAATGGGACACCCGATACGGCTGCCCCAGGCTGAGCCAGGCCCGGCAGGGCTGCTGAGTGCAGACCATACTCACAGCTGTGATGGCTATTATTGGCCTTTGCACTCACGCCCTCCTCAAAGCCCTCAAGGCCACAGGATCTGAGCAAATCGTTAAAGAGCTGCAGATTGCGGCGGGTGGCATTGCGTCTTGCCTGCCATGGCCAGGCACGGGCCAGGGAGGCGGCCGAGTGTGACAGGGCCGAGGTAAAGACAGTGGCGCTCTGACCTGAAGAGCATTGCTCAAGGAAGGTCTGAGGACGCAGCTGCCAGTTCATCAGGGCAGTGCGCTCATCGTCATTGAGGCTTACCTTGCTGAGCTCACAGCGGCCGGGATGCTCAGGGTCGA
Organism: Anaerobiospirillum sp. NML120449; assembly: GCF_023051105.1. Classification (GTDB taxonomy): domain Bacteria; phylum Pseudomonadota; class Gammaproteobacteria; order Enterobacterales; family Succinivibrionaceae; genus Anaerobiospirillum. The sequence continues at coordinate 69,220 of NZ_JALKIL010000017.1, forward strand.
CATTAAGGCGCGAGCGCAGCATATTGTTGAGCTTGCGGGTCTGAGCCGGGGACAGTCTTACCGATTTGGAATACTCACCCTTTAAGGAGCTGTAGAGATCAGCTACCAGCAAATCACTCTGCTCCTGAGAGCAGAAGTGCTCGGCATAATACAGGGCATCATCAATAAGAGAGTCGGCATCAGGTCCTTTGATATCAGCACGGGCCATGGCATAGCCCAGTACGGCTATCTCGAGATCAGAGAGCACAGGCTGCATGCCCAGAGCCAGGATATGCTCAACAGGCTCATCACCATGAGAGGTAATGTTATGGATAAATTCGGCACCATCCATAAAGACGGTGAGAGATTCAGGCCTCTCGGTTACGGTAAAACGGTGCAGCAGCCACGGACTTACTGCCGTGGCATCACTTATGACTACTACATCCCACTGTGATAAAGAACCGGTGATATTGACCTGATCGCAAACGGTAAAGTGAGCAAGGTCCAGATTGGCCACATGCTCACACAGCAGTTCTTCAAAATCACGACTGCCATTAGCTCTGCCCGAGACAATGAGCACCTTTACCGGCCTTGCCAGGCCAGCAGCAGCCCCGGCCCCGGTAAGGCCCTCAGGCCCGGCTCCGGCTGCACCAGCGCCCGCGCCAGCAGCTGATGACTCAGATGCACGCTCGCTTCCGTCCTGATCCCCGACAGCCCCACAGCCGGCATCACTCCCAGCACCGTGCACAGTGCTACCCATGGCCCTGTCCCCAGCCCTCTCCACGGCATCTGCGCCGGCGACAGCCGCACGCGCATCATGCAGGCGCTCCATGGTCAGGGTGGTATACAGCCATACGGCACGCTCTACGGCCAGTGCCTTGAGGTCTATACCGGTCAGGGCATCTACTACCAGCAGAGGCTGGGATGAGGTTACTACCTCAAGCTGCTCAGGAGGCAGGGACAGCAGGGTAAGACGGCGGTCAGCAAGTGGCTTTTGCACAGTCATACTGCCGCGCATGAGTACATCACGGTTATGAGCCGGGGCCGCTGAGCGCAACTCACGGCCGAGGTTAAAGAGCACACGGTTTCTAAACTGGGTAATATCAAGCAGCTGCTCACGCTCGCAGGCCGAGGCCGCAACCAGCTGGGCATCGCCCGGTCCTCCTGCCAGTACACCCTGACGGCTTATCTCACCTGCGCTGCGCTCCTGCAAATCTGCCATGGTGGCAGCAGCCAGATTACTCTCTGCACCCGCACCATCAATGTCTGAAGAGCTGTCATGCCTGCCCGCACCCTCAGATGCAGCGCCGCAGCGGTCCTGAGCACGGCCGCCACCAGCGGCAGCAGGGCCACCGGCTCCACCTTTGCCCAGAGCACGTGGCCTGTCCTGTGCGCTGCTGTCACTGCCGCTCTCTTGTTCCCCGTCACAGGCACAGCTGTCCCCACCAGAGGCATAACTGTCCTCAGTGTAATCATCTTCCTGGTCGTATGCGGCCCCACTGTGGTCAGCACCGGCAGGGGAATGAGCAAAGCCAGGCACGGCAGACGGGTCTGCCTTTGCGCAGCTGCCCGGGCGGGCCTTTTTGCCAGAAGGAGTGGATTTGGCAGTCCTGGCGTCACTACGGGCGGACTGGGCCTTTGCCGGGCTGTCCTTTTCAGACTCACAGGACAGGTCATCAAGCGCACACTCATAGTCCCTGCCCGCGTCAGCAGCTTTGCCAGACTTTAAGGAGCATCCCTGGGCTTTGGAGGCAGCGCGGCCTTTTGAACGGGCCTTGCGCTCACCAGCGCTTTCAGCCGATGCATCAGCGCCTGCGCTGTCGGCATCACACTCGGCGCCAGCACCGTCACCACCCTCATCAGCCACGCGACCACAACTGAGGTAAGACGCAGCCTCACCGTAATGGTATCCCTCTGTAGCACCGGCAGCCTCCTGTGAAGCAGCTGCACCTTTGGCACTGGCTTTGGCGGCAGCGCGGCCCCTTGAACGGGCCTTAATCTCACCTGCGCCCTCAGCAGTTGCATCAGCACCTGCAATGTCGGCACCAGCACCGTCATCACCAACACCAGCCACGCGCTCACCACTGAGGTAAGACGCAGCCTCGCTGTAATGGTCTCCCTCTACAGCACCGGCAGTCTCCTGTGAAGCAGCTGCACCTTTGGCATTGCCTTTGGAGGCAGAGCGGCTTTTTGGACGGGCCTTACTCTCACCAGAGACCTCAGCTGAAGCCTCGGCGCCTGCGCTGTCAGCATCACCCTCGGCGCCATCATCACCAGCCACGCGGCCACCACTGAGGTCATACCCAGCCTCACTGTAATGGTCTTCCTCTACAGCTGCGGTATCCTCCTGTGAAGTTGCAGCGCCTTTGGCATTGGCTTGGGCGGCAGCTCGGCCCTTTGAACGGGCCTTGCGCTCACCTTCAGCCTGAGCCGATGCATCAGCACCTGCGTTGTCGGAACCTGCACCGTCATCACCCTCACCAGCCACGCGACCACCACTGAGGTAAGACGCAGCCTCACTGTAATGGTCTCCCTCTACAGCTCCGGCAGCCTTCTGGGAATCAGCTGCATCTGTGTGAGCCGCTGAGGCTCCAGATACGGCGGCCTGCTGACCTGAAGCGGCAGCACTATGGTCGAGATCTGCACTGTGCTCAGCTGCACCAGCGCCTGGGCCCTTTTTACCTGAGGCGGCTTTTCTGGTCCTGGTGGTTCTGGTGCCTTTTTCTGTCTTTGCGGCCTCAGTGGCACTGGCGGCCTTTGCGCTGCGGGCAGAGCCTGATGCTCCTTTTGTCCGGGCCTGAGTGCTCAGATCAACTTCAAGTTCTCTTGCGTCCTGAGGGCTTAAGATATCCAGCTCACTGTTTTCAGGCATAGGACTGGAGGACTGTACCTGGTCAGCCTGATGTGCTTTGCGATCAGATTTAGTGCTGGTCATGGTGGCCTCCCTTATCCTGGCCTGAATTAGTGTTTACTGACTGATGGCCTGTACGGCCCTGGTGCTGCTCCTGGTCCTCTGGCTCGTCCTCAGGGCTGATACCCTGCAGGTACGACGGCCTGGCTGCAGCTGCGCCTGCTGTGACTGGTGAGGCACCAGCTGAAGCCGATCCTCTGCCATGAACGCCCTGAGCGCTGTGAGCGCTCTGTGCATTCACGGACGATTGAGCTGCCCCGGCAGCTGCTCGATGTGTTGCCGGGGCTGTTGCCGGGCTGGCTCCCGGGCGCTGTTGCTGCCCCTGACCCCCGGATAGTGAGATCTGGCCTGCTGAGGCCTGGGCAGAGTTGGTCTGAGCCGTGACATTGGCGACAGCTGAGGCAGAAGCGTCCTGCTCACCAGACAGGCCTTGCTGTCCTGCCATGGCTGACTGAGCTTCCGCTGACTGAGCCCCCATTTCGGACTGAACGGACATAGCGGACTGAGCTGTCTGAGCGGAATGAGCGTCCTTAGAATGCTCACTTTCCTGAGCGGCCTTAGCCTCGTGGGCCTGAGGGGCACGGCCATGGTCATAGTATTGAGCACCTGAGTACACAGTCTGGTAATAATCCCCTGGTACGCTCTGACCCTGTGCCGCTGCGGCATCCCTGCCATGGCTGTGGCTGGCACTCAGGGCGCTGCCCAGGTCACCCTGGCCGCCCTTGCCTGCATGGCTGGAGTAGCTGTCCTGGCCACCCGTTGCAGCACTGCCGTGGTAGGCAGCGTCAGACAGATCTTCGTGGTGGGCGCTCATGGCGGCAGTGCTGTACTCGTCGTACAGCTGTACTGCTGAACCGTCAGGGTTGAGCATATGCTCAAAGCCCATGCCTGCAGTGGCCTGGGCGTCCCTGGTGTTATGCATATATGCCGGCATGTGGTCCTGAGGCCTTACTGCCGGAGGTGGGTCAGCTGCCGGGCTCTGACCTGACAGTACTTCCTGCCAGTAAGGACCATACAGGGCAATTAGCTCATCTTCAGAGGCATAGTGCTGGCCCGGTGGCAGCTGCTTGCGCGGACGACCACGGCTTCTTTTGACCACATTGCCGTTTTCATCAAGGATAACAGGCAGTACCTTCTTTTCCTGAGGAGGGTACTTGCGTGGGCGGCCACGACCGCGCCTTACCGGCTGCAGGGCCAGATCATCACCAGGGTAGATACCACTGCCCGGGACCGCTGAAGCAGCCTGGGCAAATGGTCCTGACAGAGTCGCACCATGAGCACGGTCTGCTCCACCGGCGCCACCAGGGGCATCAGCACTCTCAAAGGCGGCACCAAAGTAAGGGTCATTACTCAGGGAATGGCTGGTACTTATCCTGATGGCCTTATCACCCACAGGGCGTATGCTGTCATGAGCATAAGCAGGAGCAGAGCCCTGAACTCCGCTATATGAATACCCCGCATGGCTGCCATAGTCTGTATGGACGTAATGGCCGTCATGGCCGGTACGGCCCACAGCGCTGTCAGGGCCGGTACGACCAGGATAAACCTTACTGTCATCACGACCGGCACCGGCCTGACGGGCACCGACCGGGCCTGCATAAGCGCCATCAGAGAAGCCGGCACGGCCCACAGAGGCGTGCTGCCCGAACGTGCCTGCAGCTGCCTGCCTGCCATGGCTGTATATGCCCTGACCTGCCTTGCTGTTAACTGATCCACCTGCCGGACCTGACTGGCCTGCATAATTAGCAGCCCCGCGACCGGCTGCAGCGGCGCCCGCACCTGTAAAGCCAGGAGCAGCGCCCGCACCATAGCCGTAAGCATCCCCTGCACCAACACTGCGGGCCGAAGAGCTGCCGGCCGCAGCTGAACCACCTGCATAGCCGCCGACCGCATTGCCGGCACTGCTGTCATTAGCTGAGTCAGGACCTAACAGACGGTCAGCCTGAGCAAACCAGCGGGCAATAGCATCACTGCCCTGATAGCTGGTGGCTGCAGAGCTGCTGCTGTCGGCCTTACCTGGGGCTGCTGCAGTTGATGATGCTGCATCCCTGGATAAGGCATCTGTGCCTGTATCTGTCCGGGCAGCAGCTGCCCCGGCCCCGCCATGGCGGTATGCCTCGTGCCAGGACTGCTGACCCTTACCAAAGCCCACGCCCTGATGGTCTGACTCCCTGGCACCGGCACCGTGATGGGCACCAGCCCCTGGGGCACTGCCAGCGGCGCTGTCGGACGGGCTCTGGCCATGGTAATTACCTGCAGCGTCTGGTGCGCCACAGGAGCCATAAACGCCAGGGGCAGCATAGTCAGCATGGTCACCATAAGCTGTATGGGCATTATCAGAGCTGTGGGCGCTATGGCTGCTGTATGCCGAATTATTTGAGCCGTAAGCAGCATAAGGGCGGGCAGAGGCAGCCTCAGCGCCCTCATGTCCAGCTGCAGCTGTTACGCCCGAGGCATAACCACGGTATGCGTCACCTGCTGATGCTGCAGCACCTGCTGGTGCAGTACCAGAAGTGGCGGCTGAGGACGGTGCAGCTGTACTGGTGCCCCTGGAGGCGGCTGAACTGTCTGCAGGGATGAGGGTATCAGCAGTGGCCCGGGTGCGGCGGCGGCCGCGTGCCAGGCTGACCACAGGTGTGGTGGCAAGGCGACGGCGCTCCTGAATGTCAGCACCGTTAAACTCGAGATCATCAGGCTGCATCCAGGATAAAAAGTCCCATGGATCCATAGCTGAAGAAGCACTGTCTGCAGCGCCCTGAGCGCCCGGGATAAAAGCCTGAGCACCGTACGCTATTACTGACTGTGCACCAGGACCACTCTCACCGGCACGGGCGGCCGGGGAGCCACTGCGCTGACGGCCGCCACCTGCACCCGGGCCAGAGACGGCTGCGCCAGCAGCCCCTGCCGGGCTCTGGCCAGAACCTTCTGTAAAACCTGATGGCGCTGTGCCATGAGAGCCGGCAGCACTGACAGCTTTGCCAGTACCGGCTCCACGCCCTGCAAAGGCCGATACAGTACCGCCATCAGATCCGGGCAGCCAGCTGTCAAAATCAGCGCTCAGAGATCGGGCTCTTGCAGATCCTGCACTGTTCCTGGCATTGCCTGAGAGCATATTCCAGGTACGCATATCATCAAGGGAGCCAAAGTCATCAGCCAGAGCTGAGTAGTCCTCGCTGTCACTGAGCTCAGAGACAGCACTGGTGCTGTGAGAATCAGACAGGAAGTCCGGGGCTGACTGGTCCACTGAGGAAGGCGAGAATGCAGCGGCAGCGGCGGTGGCAGACTGGTCCCCCTGGGCAAAAAGGTCTGCATCCTGAGCCAGGTCAGCTGCAGCTGCGATCTCATGGGTATCGAGGCCTGCCGGGGCAGTGCCCTCAGCAGGTACGACTGAAGCGGCTTGTGATTTCAGGTCCTGTGCAGCAGCATCAGCTGCCGGAGCATGAGAGCCAGCCTGGTCAGACTGGGCGGCCATGGAGTCCGCAGACTGGTGAGTGTTCATACCGCTCTGAGCGGCAGAGACAGCATGGCCTGCTGAACCTGCTGACATGGCGCCCTCAGCAACGGCTGACAGTACAGCCTGGTCTGACGGGGCAGCGAGGTCAGCCTGGTCATGGGGGCCTGCTGCCGCAGCTTCCGCTTTGGTGGCTGCAATGGAGGCGTCCTGGCCCAGTGGGTCGGCCATGGAATCTACGGACTGGTGGGTGTTTATACCACTATGGGCGGCAGAGCCAGCATGGCCTGCTGATTCTGCTGACATGGCACCTTGAGCAGCTGCTGACAGTCCTGCCAGGTCTGATGTGGCAGCCTGGTCAACCCGGACGGCCATGGAGTCCGCAGACTGGTGAGTGTTCATACCGCTATGGGCGGCAGAGACAGTATGGCCTGCTGATTCAGCTGACAGGGCGCCTTCAGCAGCGGCTGACAGTCCTGCCACGTCTGATGGGGCAGCATGGTCTGCCAGGTCAGCCTGGGAGGCAATAGAATCTGCGGACTGGTGAGTGTTCATACCGCTCTGGGCGGCAGAAACAGCATGGCCTGCTGATTCAGCTGACAGGGCGCCCTCAGCGGCGGCAGACAGTCCTGTCAGGTCTGATGGGGCAGTGAGGTCAGCCAGGTCAGACTGGGCGGCCATGGAATCTACGGACTGGTGGGTGTTCATACCGCTGTGGGCGGCAGCGACAGCATGGCCTGCTGATTCAGCTGACAGGTCTCCCTCAGCAGCAGCTGACAGTCCAGCCAGGTATGATGGGGCAGCCTGGTCAACCTGGGCATGGGCGCGTGCTGCAGCAGCATCCGGTGTGGATACTTCAGAGGAGGCGTCCTGGCCCAGTGGGTCAGCCATGGCATCAGCCGCTGTGTGGCTGTTGAGTGCTGTCTGAGCTGCAGCCGCAGCGGCGGGAGCTGCTGCGTCAGTCTCTGACCTTGAGGCGTGCGCTGCCGCGCCCTGCCCTGCAGGGCCGGCCTCCGGGCTTAATAAATCCCAGCTGTCGTCCTGGCCGGGGCCTGAGTGTAAGGCTGGGCCATGGGCATGGCCAGGGGCGGTATGACTGCCCGGGGGTGTATCGTTACTGGAGCTCAGGTCGAGGTCAAAGTCAAAAGGCTGCAGATGCAGCTGTACCTGAGCTGACAGGAAATCAAGCTCACGGTAATCAAATGAAGAGTCAGCTCCGGCATGACCAGGCAGGGCTGAGCTCATGGCATCCTGACCATGGGCGGCAGCTGCAGGTTCGCTGCGGGCCGCTGCGGCAGCAGCTTCTGCTGAGGCCGGCAGGTTTGTCATGGCAGAGTGTACGGCCAGGTCCACAGCCTGGGATGCCCCCTGCAGACTGTTAGCGCCACCCTTCAGTCCCTTGGTGCCCCCGGCACCTTCAGGGGTAAAAGCCTGTCCACCCTGGGAGCTCACCAGGCTGTGAGGGTCAGGGTAACTGTCAGCTGAGGCGGCCTTATCAAAGACGAGGTCAGTGCCGGCACTGGAAATACCAGTCGTGGCGCCGGAATGGTCTGCAGCTGCGCCAGGGGCAGCCCCTGACACGCTGTCAAAGAACCAGTCCGGCTCCACCCCGGCAAGCTCTCCTGGTGCAGCTGCGCTGCCCTGCAGGAATACAGTATTGTCTGAGTCCATTGAGTCCGGGGATGCGGTAAAGGCACTGGTGCCAGATGCGGTAAAGGCACTGGTGCCAGCGGCAGCGCTGGAAGTGGCATGGGTCTGAGCGCTCCGGGCTGATGCCTCAGCTGCGCTACCCAGTATTCCCGATATATGGGCAGATTCAGACTCCCCCATGGCTGTCTGTACCCTGAGGTCAGACTTACCGTGAGCGTAAGCTGTGCCTGCTGCAGTGCCTGCCTCCCCTGCATGGTCTGCAGCTGCTGCAAAGCCTGCAGAGCCCGAGGCCTGTGCATAAAGGTCCCCAGCCTGACAGTTCAGACCGCTGTGGACTCTGCCGCTGCGGCTGTTGAGGCAGTGAGCTCCGTGGGAACTGTCAGCTGTGCCATGGGCAGGGGCAGTACCACAGGCGCGGGCGCTGGTCAGGTCGGCGACAGCGGCCATTGAGCTGCCAGGTGTCGTGTGATCCTGGCCTGCCAGGTCTGCCAGGTCGGTCTGGTCGGACTGGTCTGCCGGGTTGGCCGGGTCGGAGAAGAAGTCGTACGCGCTGTCCTTATCTGAGTCCTGACTACTGTAATCATAAGACTCAGGGTAATCATCCCAGTCGTCAAAGACATCCATGCCCGCAAGAGGGCTGGCAGGGCCCTGAGTGCGGTCAGTACCATCAGCAGCGCTGATAAAGTCATAGCCGCTTACTGTACTCAGGCCAGTTCCTGGGGCTGCTGCGCCCTGACCTGGCGCAGTACTGCCGGTGTGAGCAACCTGGGTGGCTGGCTTAGCAGAGGCCAGGGCATCCCCGGCCTCGTGAGCGTCACTGTGGGCGTGGGTAAAGGACTCAGGTGCGCGGGCGCTGGCAGCTGCCGGGGCTGATGATGCGCCAGAGGCAGATGAAGTTGCGCCATGGGCAGGGGCTGATGCGGCAGCGTTTGATTCTGAGTATGAGCTTGACTTTGAGTCTGAAGCAGCCTGGGCAGCCGCTCCTTCCTGGAAAGAGCTGTGAGCAAAGTCCTGGGTGGCGGCGGCGCTTTGAGCAGCTGTTGCAGCGGCTGCAGCGGCAGCAGCGGCATCTGCCTCAGCCTGAGCACGCTCACGGGCGGCCTCCTGAGCTGCCTGGGCGGCGGCGCGCTCGTCCATGCGCTGGGCGGCCTGAGCAAAGAGTTTTTCGAGGCGGGCACGGGCTGAGGCGGCACGGCGCTCGCGTGCAGCCTGCAGGCGTTCCTGGGCCTGCAGTCGCTGCTGCTCACGGCGGGTCTGACGCTTATGCTCGTGGCTGAGGGCCAGGCGGGCGGCATGCTCCTGACGCTCCACCAGGGTATCCCAGGAGGTGGAGCTGTAGGTACGGGCCATGGAGCTTAAGGTGGAGCGCAGCACATGCTGGTCTATCCATGGCAGGAAATGCTGGTTGCGCAGTACGCCGGCGGCTGCCTCCCTGTCAGGGCGTACGCTCAGGGCGGCGCTCAGGCGCCCGTCAATGGCGGTGGCGCGCTCAAATTCAACTGACTGTCTGATGCTGTGAGCAAGGGCAGCACGGGCAAGGTCTGACTGTACCTGGCTTATGCCCATGGTCATCATGGTACGGGCTGTACCCTGAGCTACAGAGCGGTTATGGCTCTCTATGCCGGCACGGCGTGCGGCACTGACGGCTGCCTGGGCACTCATATGCTCATAAGGGCCGCAGCTGATATGGTTACGGGCCTTATTGAGCAGGGCCAGAGCCTGAGCACGGCTGTGCAGCAGCTGCAGCTGCTCACTGCAGGCAAAGCGATACAGCTGGGGCAGAGCAAGGCGCATACGGGCGGCCATGGTAAGACGTCCTGCCATAAAGGACTGCTGCATCCAGACTGAGCGTAAAACCTGAATATCCACGCTGCCGTGCAGCGGGCGGTAATCATGGACAGCTGTGGCGGTCATAATGCTCATTAACAGGGCCTGAGCCGGAGCGGCCGGCTCTTTGTTAACTCTGAGCATATTAAACAGCCAGGAGCGCGAGCGCTCTGAGCTTACTGATGCCTGACCAGAAAAGTCACAGTGCAGGGGAGCCACAGGCAGCCAGGACACATGGCTCATGACCACAGGCTGCTCTTTGCAGCTGCGGCGCACCTGGCTGCTGGTAAAGGAGCTGTAATGCTCCTTGCCACCAAGGGACAAATTGATACGGCGCACGGCCTGCAGGACCTGCTGCTGCCAGAGCGGCAGCCCGGCCATGCCGCTCACACCGGCACTGGCACTGGCTGCGGCGGAGGCGGCATCAGCAGCTGGCGCAGAGGCTGCGGCGGAAGCGGCAGATGCAGCTGAGGCGGCTACTGAAGGGGAGGCGGCAGATACGGAAGAGAGCTCTGAGCCAGCCGGAGTGGTATGGGCAGAGGCCGTGATTAAGGCGGCAGCATTAGCCGCTGCGCTTCCTGCGGAGGTATTTGCTCCATCGACGGAAGATGCAGATACACGGGCAGCGCCGGACTCTGCAGCCATTGTGTGGGCAGCATCAGATGCGGCAGACGCAGCTGTCTCGGCCGGGGTGGAATGGATTGAAGCGCGACCTGAAGCGGCAGCAGGAGCTGCTGCGCTGGCTGTAGACGAGGCTGGGGTGGCGGCGCTGGAAGATGCAGACGCACGGGCAGAGCCGGATGCAGCAGCGCTTGCCTCACCTGCTGCGCACGAGGACTCTGAGCCCATGCTGCAATCAGCACAGGCACCAGAAGCAGACGCGCCGCCATGGGCAGCATCAGCTGCTTCCTTACCGTCATGGGCAGCAGCACCAGCTGCTTCCTTACCGTCGAAAGCATCAGGCATGACTGTCAGTACGGTGCTGTGGTCAAGTTCCATACCAAGGCAGCGATCCTCATTATCTGTGAGGTCGTCATTAAGCCAGAGGGTTTTGCCCCCACTCCACTGTTGCTCAAGCCAGTCCTCCAGGCCAGACTTGCCGGCGCTGCTGCGACCGGCGCGGCCATTACGGGCACGACCAGACTCAGCCCCGCCCTTACCTTGGGAGCTGCTCTTTGCCAGGGACGCCTCATTGCTCCTGTCAGAAACAGTACAGGTACTGCCTGGCAATGGCCAGGCACTGTCGACAAACCAGGCCTGGGCCGCAGCGGCAGCCGGGTCGCAAGACTGGACGTACGGAGCAGACGGGGCGTGCAGGGCAGAGAGGCTGCTGTTCTTGAAAGTCAGGTGCTGACTGCTCAGGCTCCTCTGGGAGTTCAGGCTGTACTCACCATGCTCTGCAGTGTGGCTGTTATGGGCGTCATTGCTGCAAACGCCATGGTCGCCATACTGGCTGCTATGGTCGTAGAGAGTGTGCACGCCGTGCAGGGCATGCCCGTCAGGCTCGCCAGACCTGGAGCTCGGGCTTTTACTAGCCTTCTGGCCGTACTGGTTTTGCTCCCTGCCCTGGGTAAAGTCACCGAAGCCAGTAAGGGCGCCTGAGGCAGCAGCGCCTGATGGGACTGATACTGAGGTTTCAGTGGCAGCAGCGCCTGATGGGGTCAATACTGAGGTTTCAGTGGCAGCAAGGTAACCTGAGGAGGTATTGTTCAGGGCAGCTGATGCATGAGCTGAATGGGCAGCTGATGCGCTGGCAGCTTGTGCGTGGACTGCATGGGATTCTCCTGCGTGGGCTGCAGAGGCCTGGTAAGAGTCATGGGCAGCGCCACTGGCATACAGGCTGGAATGAGCCTGGCTGTACTTGCAGGCGGCAAGCTCAGCTGTAACTGAGCCCGGGTTAAACCATGAGGCGCAGACCTGCTCTTCAGGCAGGCGTACTTTTACCAGAGGGTCACGGCCCATTAAGGTACTGTACTCAGCCAGGGTGACGGCATCCATGGCCACCAGGCACATATTGTCTGTGCTCAGGTTGCGCAATATCTCAAGGCAGCGCTGAGCAAAGCTCAGGCTGACGCTGGCGTGCTCATACTCCTGCTGCAGGGCCTGACGGCGCTGCCTGGTGCTCAGGCTGGCTGATTCAGAGGCACAGGATGAGCTGGCAGCTGATGCGGCTGAACTTGAGACTGAGGCTGAGTCTGTGTCTGTGGCTGAGCCAAAGGATGATGCGGTTGAGGCTGAGCCTGAATCGGTGCCAAAAGCAGATGTGGCGGAGCCTGACGTGGACGAGGCTGAAGCCGGGGCTGATGCTGTCCTGGCGGTGACGTCAGCTGAAGATGAAGCTTGAGTGCGGGCGCCTGAGGTCTCAGCTGAATCTGCAAAGTCAGCAGAATCAGTCTGGGCGATCCTGTCTGAGTTATGGGTGGCACTGTCCGGGGCCGGTTCACTGTCGGCATTGGTCATGGCATCAAGGTGAGCCAGCTCTGCCTGCAGCTGTTCACAGCGGGCCTGGGCTGAGCTCAGCTGCTCTTTGAGGCGGCGGGCGAGCTGAGCAGGCTCACAGTTGCGCAATACCAGGGTAAGGCTGATACGTGAGGTCAGCCACTGACGGGCGTCGCTGTGGGAGCTTATCAGCTCATGACGGGACAGGCTCTCAACAAGGGACTCACGGGCGGCGCTTAAATGGTCAAAGAGCGCAGCCATATTGGACTTACAGTGAGGGTCCGAGAGGCTGTCAACTGTATCTGAGCTGATGTCGCACAGCATCATAAGGCCAGAGCGGGCCATGATGGTAAGAGGCACATGGTGACTGCCGATAAGTGAGTCTTTGAGCACCATGTCCTCAGGGCACAAATAGCGGCCCAGGGCCAGCTGCAGTTCAAAGGCCTGAACTGAACCCCACCAGTGATGGCGGGGCATGGCAAGCAGGGCAAGGTCGTCATCATGGACGGCCGGTTTAAAGGCTCTGTATACAGCTGCAAGGTCCATCTGGCGGCGCAGGGCAAAGTCATGCTCCTCAGGGCGGGCATGAACATATTCCTTTTGTGCTGTGTTTTTGAGCACATTGCGGGTAATACCGCCATAGACAGTTTTCTTTTCCGGTACGGTATGGCTGTCCTGAGCTACATAGCCTATGCGGCAGTAAGAGGACAGATAATCACGGCACTGCAGATAGTCACCAAGCAGGGCAGCGGTAAAAGCCGGGCTGTCACCATACTCCACAGCGGCACTGTTAAGGGCATAGCTGCTCTCCAGGCTGTCCATAAGTGCGGCCGGAGAAACAGGTGCAAGGAAGGCTGAGGCCGGGGATGCCGGGGATTGTGCAGCCATTGATGCTGGCGCCTTAGATGCCGGGGATGCATGGAAGGCTGAAGCCGGCACAGCCGTGTCAGGACCGGTGAGACCGGTTGCGCTGAAAGATGAGGTGGCAGCAGCGGCTGCTGTTGAGCCGGATTCTGAAGTCGTGGCAGTAGAGTCAGCTGCGGAGGCTGCATTAGCATCTGCATCTAAGGCTGAAAGGGTTGCAGAGCCAGCAGTGCTGGATGGTGAAGCTGGGACGGTGGCTGCTGAGCCAGATTCTGAGCTCAGGGCAGTATAGTCAGCTGCGGAGGCGGCATTAGCATCTGAGGATGAAAGGGTTGCATAGCCGGCAGTGCTCATGGATAAGTCGGCATCAGTGGCTGCTGTTGAGCCAGATTCTGAGCCATGGGCAGTTGAGTCAGCTGCTGAGGCGGCATCTGCATCTGAGGCTGTAAGGTATGAAGGGCTAGCAGTGCTGATGGATAAGTCGGCATCAGTGGCTGCTGTTGAGCCAGATTCAAAAGCCAGGGCAGTTGAGTCAGCTGCAGAGGCGGCATCTGCATCTGAGGCTGTAAGGGATGAAGAACCAGCAGTGCTGATAGATGAGGTGGCAGCAGTGGCTGCTGTTGAGCCTGATTCTGAGGTCAGGGCAGCAGAGTCAGCTGCAGAGGCGGCATTAGCGTCTGAGGCTGTAAGGTATGCAGGCCCAGCTGTGGTGATAGATGATGTGGCAGCAGGGGCTGCTGTTGAGCCGGATTCAGAAGCCATGGCAGTTGAGTCAGCTGCTAAGGCGGCATCTGCGTCTGAGGCTGTAAGGTATGCATGCCCAGCTGTGGTGATAGATGAGGTGGCAGCAGGGGCTGCTGTTGAGCCGGATTCAGAAGCCATGGCAGTTGAGTCAGCTGCTAAGGCGGCATCTGCGTCTGAGGCTGTAAGGTATGAAGGGCCAGCAGTGGTGATAGATGAGATAGCGGCAGTGGCTGCTGCTGCGCTCGACTCAGATGCACGTGCAGCAGAGTCAGCTGCTGAGGCAGCATCTGCATCTGAGGCTGACAGGCTTGCAGAGGCTGTATGGGTTACAGAGCCGGCAGTTCTGATGGATAAGTCGGCATCAGTGGCTGCTGCTGGGCTCGATTCAGAGGCATGGGCAGTAGAGTCAGCTGCTGAGGCGGCATGGGCATTTGAGGCTGTAAGGTATGCTGGGCCAGCCATGCTGGTAGATGAGGCGGCAGCAGGGGCTGCTGTTGAGCCGGATTCTGAAGTCGTGGCAGAAGTGCCATGTGCTGAGGCGGCATTAGCATCCGAGGCTGAAAGGTATGAAGGGCTGGCAGTGCTGATAGATGAGGTGGCAGCGTTGGCTGCTGCTGGGCTCGATTCAGAGGCACGGGCAGCCGAGCCAGCTGCTGAGGCGGCATCTGCATCTGAGGCAGTAAGGTATGTAGGCCCAGCTGTGGTGATAGATGAGGTGACAGAAGTGGCTGCGGCTGGGCCGAATTCTGAAGTCAGGGCAGCACAGTCAGCTGCTGAGGCGGTATCTGCGTCTGAGGATGAAAGGTAAGCAGGGCCAGCCGTGCTGGTAGATGAGGTGGCAGCAGGGGCTGCGGCTGGGCCGGATTCTGAGGCACGGGCAGCAGAGTCAGCTGCGGAGGCGGCATTAGCATCTGAGGATGAAAGGTATGCAGGGCCAGCCGTGCTGGATGATGAAGCTGGGACGGTGTCGGCTAAGCCTGGGCCTTCAGTTGAGGCTGAGGCCGCTTTGGCTGTCGGGGCCGTGCCAGGTACAGATGCTGACGCACAGGCAGCAAGATCACTGACTGCGCGGCTCAATGAGTCTGCAGGTGCAGGGACGGTAAATGAGGTCAGGGCGCCAAAGCCCTCCTCTGCGCTCAGAGCAAGGCTGTCCTGGTGGCCATTGAGGGCATTTGGGGCAGCACTGATATTTGGGGTGTGAGAGCTTTGGCACTGAGCACCGCCTGCCTGAGAGCATGTAAAGCTGGCCCATGCTGCGGCATGGGCAAGGTTGCCCATATGAGCAAAGGCAGTAAGGTCAGGGGTAAAAGCTTTCCGGGCGGCTTTGCGGGAGGCAGACTTGCGGCCGGATGGACGGTCAGCAAGACCTGCCTGTGAGGCCGCCTGCAGGGCATGACTGTAGCTTGAGCTTAAGGTACGCTCAGGTGCTGTGGAACCGGCTGCTATGCCTGAGGTAATGGCTGCAGCTCCACGTGATGATGGCTTTTCCGGGCTGGCTGGATTCTGAGCCAGTGCATTAGCGGCAATGCCAGCAGCATTATTGGTATTAGCGGCATGGGCTGCAGCACCAGGGCTGCCGGAATTGCCAGCAGTGCCTGTATTGCAGGAGTTGCTGGAGCTGTCTGTATTGCTCACATTGCCCGCTGCGGCTGTATGGGCCGTATTGGCGGTATTGCCTGCATTGCCTGCATTGCTCTTATCGTAGCCGGCAAAGGCAGAGTACGTGGCCGGGGCTGAGTGAGATGAAGCTCCCTGAGGCCCTGAGGCTGTATGGGCATAGTCTGGGGCAACAGACTTAACATAGCCGTCAGTATTGAAAGCGTAGATATAGGCAAGTACGGCCTGTTGAGCGTTTACGCCGCTAAATGGAGATGGGGTTGAGAGCGCGCTCTGAGCTGTGGATGCAGCTGTTATTGCAGCCGCAGCAGCGCTTGAGGCTGCGGCTGGTGCCGGGTAGGAGAGAGCTAATGATCCTGAGGCAGATGTTGCCTGCAGGGCGGATGCATCTGGACCCTGGTGCCGGGTCTGGAAAGTATACAGGGCGGATGCTTCCTGAGCTGGTAATTGAGCCAGGGCAGGCGAATGTGCTGATGCCGGGCCGTATTGGAAGGTGTCTGCAGCGGCAAAGGAAGCAGCGGCGCCTGCGGCATAGTACGCGCCACTGGTATAGCTCTGGTACTGTGGGTTCACAGAGTCAGGTTGTGAGTCACAAAGACCACAGGAGCCATAGTCAGAACTTATGTCATAGGCGCTGCCCCCGAGCATGGCCATGGAAACATCCACATGAGTGACGTACGCGTCACCAGAATCGTAAGCAGCGGTGGTACTGACAGATTGAGCCGGAGCGCTGTCTGAGGCAGACTGAGTGCCTGCAGGTGAAGTGTGGGCGCCTGGGTATGGGGAGACTGCAGACGGGGCGTCTGATTCGTTTGATTCGTGAAAGCCCGCCTCACTGGACTCAGATGGCTGTCCCATGGAATTGAAAGCACGTGCGGTACTGCCTGCTTTCTGGACGGACAGGGATGAGAACAGCCAGCTGTGAGGCTCTGGCAGAGTTGGGCTTAATGCCAGGGAGTGGGCAGATAGGGCATCTGGGACGCACGGCAAGAGCAAAGTGTGATGCCATGGCGAGCTTACAGCAAGGCCCTCAAAGTCACAGAGGTCCGGAACGGCGTAATTGCAGGTACGGGCGCTTTGCTCGTCCATTAATACAAAGGGCAGGAGCTCACTGTGGGTAATGAGTATGTCTGAGCTGTCATACAGTGACAGGTGACAGTCCGGGTAGACAGAGCTCAAAGGGCCTGATGGACAGACTGGCAGATAAGGAGGCTCTGAAGAGGCAAAGTAAGGGGCTGACCAGTCGTGGGTAAAAGCCGGCATGCCCAGCTGCTGGATACCCTGCAGGCGTGAGGAGGCATCAAGCAACAGGCGCAGCGAAGGAACCTCAAGGCTGGTTTCACCCAGGGCCGGCATGACAAAGTCAGTACCTCTGTGGTCTATGGTGATATCGACCACTGAGTTGAGGTGAATGGACAGGCGACTGATACCGTCAGAGTGAGCGGTACGCACCGACATTCCGGTACCGGCGGCCATACGGACAGAACCGGCTGAGGCGGAAGTTGAGGATAAAGACGGAGAGTCCTCATGAGGCTGATATTGAGAGGTGGCCGGGGTCATGCCATGGGCCATGCCACGGGTCATGCCAGACGACATATCCTGAGACAGACCGAAAACAGGCTCGTCATATTGCGGGACGGTCAGGTACGCGGCTGTGGAGTTATAGGCAAGGTAATGCTCAAGCAGGGCTGAACTTTGCTGACCGAACAGAAGGCCTGAGAGTGTGGCCGATGGGGGTGTAGATAAGCCGCCTGCATCAGGGGCAGGTACAGCAGGGACAGTTGCACCGTCTGCAGCAACGAGTGACCGATTAGCCTCGAGAGCGCTGCCTGCAGAAGGAGCAGAGGCGGCCGCGTTGGCTGCTGCAACGAGTGACTGATTGGCCCCGGGAGCGCTGCTGCGGGCATGGTCTTGTTCAGAGGTGCGGGCGACTGAAGATGAGGCGCTCAATGAGTTAGCGTCTCTGGACAGTGACTTATGCATAATGCCTCCTGAACCGCAGCGGCAATCTGTTTGCCTCTTGCTGAAGAAGAAAGATGAAAACGGGAATGAACAGGGAAAGTGTCAAGGGCCGGTAATGGCAGCCAGGGTAACTGTGCAGGGCCATTGGGCCGGGCCGGAGCCTGATGGATTCATGCCTGATAGCCTTATGCCTTATGGAAGCACTGGTCGATTAGCGTAGCAATGGAACTCCATAACTCACAGGCAGCCGTCTGGGGCTAATGCCGTATGCCGTATGCATTATTCCGTATGGCAGCACTGAAGGACGGTGTAGCCACGAATAGTCCTCATCTGGCTTCACCGGTGCGGGCTTATGCAGGCACCGGCGTTTAGCGTGACCGTCAGGAGCATGGGGGTCTTGGCGACTGACGTCGATTCAGGCCGCATGACCACGGGCAATCAGGCTCATGGTGTCAGTCTGCAACTCCCAGAGGGACTTCACTGCTTCATGCTTAGACAGCATTGGGCGGCATGGGCGAGCTTGCAGGGCCAAATGCTCAAGCCAGAGCTTATGACTAATGCCCAGAGGCGGAATCAGGCTGTTTGAGTGACCACGCTGCTCCCACAGGGGACTTAACGGTGCGGGCTTGTGCCGGTACTGGCGTTAAGCGTGACCGTCCGGAGCCTGGGGCCTTGGCGACTGACGTAGATTCAGGCCGCATGACCACAGGCAATCAGGCTCATGATGTCAGTCTGCAAATCCCAGAGGGACTTCACTGCTTCATGCTCAGACAGCAGCGGGCGGCATGGGCGAGCTTGCAAGGCCACATGCTGAAGTCAGAGCTTATGACTAATGCCCAAGGGGCTGAGTCATCCTATTTGCGTGACCACGCTGCTCGCACATGGAAGTTACCGTTGCACGCTTGTGCAGGTACTGGCGTTTAGCGTGACCGTCCGAGGGCATGGGGCCTTAGCGAATGACGTCAATTCAGGCCGCATCACCACGGGCAATCATGCTTCTGTTGTCATACTGCAGCTCCCAGAGGGACTTAACTGCTTCATGCTCAGACAGCAGCGGGCGGCATGGGCGAGCTTGCAAGGCCACATGCTCAAGCCAGAGCTTATGACTAATGCCCAGGGGCGGAATCAGGCTGTTTGAGTGACCACGCAGCCCCAACATGGGAGTTACCGGTGCGGGCTTGTGCCGGTACTGGCGTTTAGCGTGACCGTCCGGAGTCTGGGGCCTTGGCGACTGAACGTCGACTCAGGCCGCATGACCATGGGCAATCAGGCTCATTGTGTCAGTCTGCAAATCCCAGTGGGACTTCACTGCTTCATGCTTAGACAGTAGCGGGCGGCATGGGCGAGCTTGCAGGGCCATATGCTCAAGCAAGAGCTTATGACTAATGCCCAGGGGCAGAATCAGCCTCTTTGCGTGACCACGCAGCCCCCACAGGGTGCTTAACTGTTACGGGCTTATGGCATCCAGGTCGATGGAACAATCATGCATAGCCACTGGTTGACTTTTGATCGATGCTTTCATGCTGTCACTGAGCTCTAATTGCGTATTTCCGCTTTGGAACGCGCATGAGCCCCTCCGAAGGATTACAAACATGAATGCACTGTCGATACAGGCAAAACAGGCTGTGTTCAGTGAAACAGGCTGTTACATAAGCAAGTAAGCATGGACAATGACCTGAGCTTTGCTGTCGCTGTGTATATGGCTTTGCAAAAGCAGGCTGAGCTCAAACTGTGAAGTAACGCTATTTTGCGAATTTTCAGAGAGCACATACACGCCTCATGCCTTTCATGGCTGCTTTAAACAAAACATTAGTCTGGCAGTTTGGCTGGAAAGAGACGTTTGTAATTTGCACCAGTGACTGATTGCAAACAGCAAAAGCCTGAATCATCCTGTTTAGACTGATAAACGCCCAATGAAGTGTCACAACCGGTGATAGTAATATGCATGACCTTTACAGGTACACTTTTCCTATTTTTCTATTTTAGCTTATTGCAGACTTTGAGCCCAATGAAAATTGCCTGAAAGGGCACAGTTACTGGCCTGACAGCTGAAATTGCCACTGCAGTTTGTGGGCGGGCGCTGCCAGTATTTTTAATTTGCTTTATGGGCGATAAGGTATGTTCAAGTGCGGTGATATGAAAGGATGCTGTCTTTGCCGGTAAGGATGGGGGAGGGCTGGCACAACAGAAGCGCCCCGGCACTGGTATATACAGCGTCAACGTCCTCAGGGCGGGCGCCGTAAAAGGCAGATGGCAAGGACAGAAATGCGATGGGAAAGCCTGAAAGCTCAAGGGCCATACCACCTCAATTGAGCATGAATGGCAGCGGAGTCAGGCTGAATACCACAGTGCAGGAAGGTGAGGAGTTGATGGGGTCTGTGCTCGCAGCAGGCGTTGGAAAGGGCAGGCGCCTGACTTCATGTAATAAGGGTTAAGGAGGGAAAAGCGTAGCCTGCTGGTGATTCACAAGACTGTAATTGAGCAGGGCGCCCCTACAGATGTCCATCTTGTATCACAGTCAGGCAGCACCACAAGTGACCATTAAGGATCAAACAGTACACTGAAATATACTTTTGCCAATGCGCCATTTAAGGGCAATCGCCGCGCTGCAAAACAGTTGGCACAGTAAAATTCGCGGAGCGAATTTTTATATGAACTTTAAGTTGGCACTAAGT
>NZ_JALKIL010000018.1 GCF_023051105.1 Anaerobiospirillum sp. NML120449
TAAAAATTATGTAGCTTTTCTACATATACGGCTGTTCAGTTTGATAGAATTAAATACGAGGTAAAAAAAATGAATGGCCTGTCTATGCGGCTTTAGCTATGGAAGATAGCTTAAATGCCGGGCTATGATTCGCGACGCAGATTTCGCCGAAGAATCTGCAAACCTTACTCAGCAATCCATTATCCAGCAAGCAGCGGCTTCCATGCTTATGCAGGCTAATACCCGCCCTCAGTTAGGTCTTGCCCTGTTAGGTTAATATACTTTATAAAATATTTTAGCCATTATTTAGTACTCACTTCAGTGCGAGTACTGATACACAGGTATTGTTTGCAGGCCATATACTCACATGTTTATGACCACTGCTTGAGAAGAAGGAAAGGAAGATGGCTATTTACGTTAATACGAACGTAAGCTCGTTAAACGGACGCAGGTATCTGAATAACGTCCAGAATCAGCTTACTACGACCTACCAGAGACTGAGTTCAGGTCTGAGAATTAACAGTGCTAAGGACGATGCCGCTGGCCTGCAGATCAGCTCACGTCTGACAACTCAGATTAACGGTCTTAATCAGGGTAACCGTAATGCCAATGATGGTATTGCCTTTGCCCAGACAGCTGAAGGCGCCATGGACGAAATTACTGGCATGCTTCAGAAAGTACGTACTCTGGCAGTTCAGGCAAACAACGGTACCAACACTGCTGATGACAAGACCGCATTAAGCTCAGAAGTACAGTCATTGCTTGAGGAAGTTCAGCGTGTAGTAAAGAAAACAACCTACGGCGGTAAGAGCATCCTAAACGGTCAGCAAGAAAATGCTATTTACGGTAAAGCAGCAACCGCTGACGTCAACAAGGATGCTGAAATATCTTTCCAGGTAGGTGCAAACAGTGGCGACACCATCACTTTTGAGATGAAGAACTTTGCACTATCTAAAATAGTTACTGATGCTAATAAAGAAGCATTTGGTATTGGTACCAATGGTGCAATTACATTTGACTTCAATGATGCCAAAATGGCTCCTGATAAGATACTTGCTGTAATTGACAGTGTAATTGCAAAGTATGACGGCGAGCGTGCAAACCTGGGCGCTTTACAAAACCGTTTAGAGTCATCTATTCGCAACCAGGCCAACGTTTCTGCCAATCAGGCTGATGCCCGCAGCAGAATTCGCGACGCCGACTTTGCCGAAGAGTCTGCAAACCTGTCCCAGCAGTCTATTATTCAGCAGGCTGCCACCTCCATGCTGATGCAGGCTAATACCCGCCCTCAGCTCGGTCTGGCCCTGTTAGGCTAAGCCCCTTTTAATTTGTTATAACCTTTGTCTCTCTTATTTAGCAAGGCTAAATACAGCCTTCATAAAGCCCCGAGCTCTCAAAAGCCCTGGGCTTTTTTATTTGTGGTCTGCGCTGATTCTGGCATCAGGCTCGGCTGTTGTTATATCAGACATTTGAATGTGTAAGCCGGTCCTTGCTCCCATGCCCGATACTGGAATAGGATAGCCATAAACATATTATCTTTGTTATATGAGGAACTTCGTTATGAGCAAGGTTAATCTGGACAAGATTGCCGATGAAAGCAGCATAAGAGATATCAGACCAGGCGATGTTGAGCGTGTCCATGAGATTTTTACCTGGTATGTAAACAATACAGCTGTGACCTTCATGCATAAAGCTCCTTCCCTTGAGGAGTACCGTGAGCATGTTGCCGCTATCAGACACCAATATCCTTTCCTGGTAGCTGAGCATGAGGGCAAGGTGGTCGGATTTGCCTATGCCAACGGATTTGGTCGTGGTGAGGCTTATAACTGGAGTGCTGAGCTCACCATTTACATAGATCCTGAACTGCGCCATGCTGGTCTGGGACGAAAGCTCTACGATGCCCTTGAGGTCATACTCAAGGATATGGGACTGTTAAATCTGTATGCCTGTGTTGGCATCCCTGCCGAAATTGAGGACGAATACCTCAACTACAACAGCTCTCAGTTCCATGAGCATATGGGCTTTAAAACTGTGGGCACCTTTGACCGCTGTGGCTACAAATTCAATCACTTCTATTCCATGATCTGGATGGAAAAGGTCATTGGAGAGCATCGAGACGGTCATGCTCCTGAACGCAAGGGACCACCACACCATCACGTCTGAGTTTCGTCATGTTCACTGTAATGAACTGATCTGGCGGTTCAATGGTTTAACCGATGCAGCAGCGTGGCTGTGCAGCCATTAACTGGTGATGCAATGCACCTGTGACAGGTGGAGCTGTGCACCTGTGACAGGTGGTGCTGTACACCTTTGTCAGCTGATATACAGCACCTGTGACAGTTACGAAACAGTTTTACAAAGGGGCATGCTGTCTGTCGGTGGCATGCCCCTGTCTTTTCTTCTGCTATGCAGGACCATGCCTGCCCTTAAACTCTCTGGTGCACAGTGTGCAGATTTGTGTTTTCCCGTTTTCTGCTTTACGTGCGGGGTATGGCTGAAGCTTACTGTGTACTGGTCAGAGTTTTTGCCTTAGCTGTGCGTATGCAGCGGCCTGAGGTGGTCTTGCCGGGTGTTGAGTTGGTCTTGAGATGGTCAGTAGTGGTGCTTTCTGTCTTTTGCCTAATAGTGAGGTGATACAATCAGGTGCTGATTTTTCCTGAAAAAAGACAAAAAAGATATTGCTGTACTGTAATGGTCATGGCATTTGTGCTATCTTTTTGAGCTTTGCCGGAGCTGTTTAAAGTTCCGGGAGCATTGTAACTGGCACGGGTCGATTTATCGATTTTCAAGGGATCGGCTTGCAGGCTGTCCCGTATGCCATGGATACAGCGCCACTGCATGCAGGAAGTATGTGCATGGACTGAAGTTAAGTTAAGTTCAGTACTTATGCCTGATGTCCTGTCCTTACCGGGGAGTCATGGCACTTCGTCGGAATCTTTTTCAGTATCGAGTATTTTTTATGAGACTTAGCAGTTCCTTATCCAAAACCGCTTTAAGCCTGAGCCTGGGAGTGGGCCTGGCCTTTGGGGCATTTAACTGTACTGCCGTACAGGCTGCCGACAACGGTCCTGACTTAAACGAGCTGGCACGCTACGCCTCCATCGACCGCGCCCTGCTGGACAGCGCCATCACTCAGGCCACTTACCAGCAGAAGATTATCGACACCATGAACCGCCCTTACGAGGGTAAGCCATGGCATCAGTACCGCAAGCTCTTTATTACTGACAAGCGCATCAATGGCGGTATTGATTTCTACCTCAAGCACGAAGCTGAGCTGCAGCGCGCTCAGACTGAGCTTGGTGTAGCTCCTGAAATCATCTGCGCCATTATCGGCGTTGAAACTTTCTATGGTGCCAACATGGGTACCTGGAAGGTGCTTGATGCTCTGTACACCCTGGGCTTCCACTATCCAAAGCGTTCGGCCTACTTCTCAAAGGAGTTTGCCAATTACGTTAAGCTGGCCACCCGTGAGGGCTGGGTACTTACCGATACTCTGGGCTCCTATGCAGGTGCTATGGGTATGGGCCAGTTCATGCCAAGCTCTTACCTTAACTTTGCCATCGATTTTGACGGCGACCAGCATGTCAATCTGTTTAACAACACCCTCGATGCCATTGGCTCTGTTGCCAATTACTTCAAGGGTCATGGCTGGATTTATGGCGCCGGTGTGGTTTACCCTGCTCACCTCAAGGGCATCAAAGGCAAGCCTGTCTCCAAGGCCACTATTGACCAGCTGATGAAGAAAGAGTGGAACCTCAAGCCAGCTGATCTTACCCGTGCCGGCATTACCACCAAGGTTGCCTTAAGCGCCGATCAGAATGTCCGCCTGTTCTCCTTTGAGCTGGAAAATGGCTCCTTTGAGTACATGGTTGGTCTGAACAATTTCAACACCATTACCCGCTATAACAAGAGCCCTCTGTACGCACGTGCAGTATTTGAGCTCTCTGAGGCCATTGCTGCAGGCTACCAGGAAGCCAAGCTGCTGCAGGGTC
The DNA here is from genome assembly GCF_023051105.1 of Anaerobiospirillum sp. NML120449. GTDB lineage: Bacteria > Pseudomonadota > Gammaproteobacteria > Enterobacterales > Succinivibrionaceae > Anaerobiospirillum. The sequence continues at coordinate 3,972 of NZ_JALKIL010000018.1, forward strand.
AGTATGTTGGCAAGGGTGGCCGCAACCCGTAATCTTTTATGGGGTACCACACTCTCTGGTTTGGTCACGACCTTTTACTGGGCCGTATTCCTCATGGAAGAGGTAATCTGCAGGACCAGTAATTTTTATGATTCCCATAATCTTTTTGGGAATCATAATCTGTCAGAGGCAAGCTTTTTTGCCTGGTCAGATTTTCCACTTTAAAGGCGGAAACCATGCTCCGTGATCCTGTCATAACTGAAAGTTCTCTTATCAGTTATGTAACGCATGGGGCACAAGGCTTTCTGACGGCCTTAAGTCAGAACCTTTGTGAGAAATAATTTTCCCGGGAGAGCAGCCGGCAATAAGGCCGGTTAGCTTACACGCAATGACAGCCAGTGAGGCGGCTGTCACAGGATCTGACAGCTTATGTCAGAGCCGCTGCCTGTTGAGGTTATTACCTGAAGGCAGTTGCCTGTAAGCCTCAGACTGATGCCATGGATCTGAGCTGTATGAGTTTACAGCAAGGCCGTGAGCTTCCACAGGTTGCCAGCTTCCACAGGTTGCCAGCTTCCAGATGCTGTCAGCCTCCCACAGCTGATGCTGCCGATGGCGCGTCTGCTCATGATCAGTCTGATGCGGTGGTTAGGCCGCCGTACAAATGCTGCATCATATGCCCTGTAATGTCAGCCGGTATGGTCCGGCGGTTCAGCTACAGGCGATCCCGGTCGGCGTCATGCGACGCGGCTTTGTAATTTATATTTTCTGAAGTTGATGAGAATTTCAAAAATTAAGCTCACCGGAGCAATACTGGCAGTTGTGATGGGCTGCTCTACCCTCCTGATCAATGGCTGTGAGAGTACTTCTGATGTAGTAACCAAGACTCATGGCTCCAAGGCCGGTGACGGCTACACCTATGGTACCGGTCCTAACAAAACCAGACCTTACCCTCAGACTGAAAAGGTAGTCATCAAGGGTGTAGGCGGTGCCACTCCAAAATATGAGCCTGTTTCCCGTGGCGGCAACAAGGATTACACTGTACTGGGCCAGAATTATATGGTCTGGACCGGATGTGATTCTTATCAGGAAGTAGGAACTGCCTCCTGGTATGGCCCTGGTTTCCATGGCAACAAGACATCAAACGGTGAAGTCTATAATCAGAAAGGCTTTACCGCTGCCCATAAAAATCTGCCTCTGCCATCCTTTGTGAAAGTTACCAACCTTGAAAATGGCAGAACTGTTATCGTTCGCGTCAACGACCGTGGTCCTTTCCATGGCAGCCGTATCATCGACCTGTCAGAGGGTGCAGCCAAAGCTATTGATATGACCCGCAAGGGCACGGCCAAGGTCAAGCTTGAGCTCGTTGATATCCGTGGCGGCAACGTGTCCGACCGTACCCAGAGCGCAGGCGGCCAGGTCCTGGCCGGTGTAATTGGAGCAGTGGTAAAAGATAAAGTCAGCTCCAAAAACCAGAGCAACCTTAGCAGTATTGGTCAATACATTCATGAGGTAAGCAAGAACGGTGAAGCCAGTTCAGCCACTACCAGCGCTGCCATTGGCGCCGGCCTGTCCATAGCAGGACAGATCCTGAGCAAGGCTGACAACTTCAAGGACACCAGAGCAGGTGATACTGCCGGTTCCAGCGTTACCCGCACCATTACTACCACTACCTCAGGCCCGGATGGCCAGAAGAACATTGTTGATGAGCAGATTGATACCATCAACTATGGTGCTCCTCCAAAGCAGCCTGAAACCAAATACACTATTGATTATGCCAATCCTGTAGCTGCTCCATCATTTAATGCCAGCTATGTTCAGGTATTCAGCTCCAATACCCAGGAAGGTGCCGCCAAGCAGCGCTGGAAGCTCCAGCAGCAGACTCCTCACCAGGTGGTAGTAATGCCTGAAGACGGATTGTTCCGCGTTCGTGTCGGACCATTAAATGAAGGCGATCTCAACACTACACTTGAGTACATGAGACAGCTCGGTCACAGCGACGCCTTTATCAAGCGCCTTTAACAAGTCAGTCAAACAGCGCGCTGCTCCTGTCACAGCAGGCAGGTGACCTCACAACGTGAAGGGGCTGTATCAGCAGGCAGCTGACGTCAAAACATTAAGGGGCTGTATCAGCAGGCAAGTTCTGACTCAGAATGCCTTATCTGCCATGACAGAGCATGTTCTGTTATCAGGTCAGCACGGCGCTGATCACTGATGCCTGACTGAGATGGTTGCAGGAACTTTTTCCTGCAGTTGGCCGTCTTATTTTCGTGTTTGACACAAAGAGTTCCTCACAATGTTTAAACATGTGGGGTACAGTAACTTCCATGCGCTGTAGCAGATGCCATATGTCCGGCACTGCATTATATGTTTTTTCAGGCGCGGCCCGGCGGTCGCGCCTGTGCGCACCTGTAAGGACGGGATTTACGGCCTTACAGGCAGTTTTTCAGAACAATTACTTCTGCCCTGTGCAGAGGGCGGAACGGGTGCTCGAGCCAATGCCGTGCAGCAGTGGCCCTGCCCCTGGTATCAGATCTGCCAGGAGTCAGATCTGGCCAGCACTGTATTATTGCTTTGCTGATGGGCTATTGCGGCCTAATCGGAGTATTTATTGTGGAGATTAGAATGGATCAGAAAAATGGTCTGAGCTCACGTAAGTTTCAGTCTGACAAAAGCTTAAAGCGCTGGTGTCTGGCAGCCGCTGTGGGTTGCACACTGGTTAGCACAGCCCCGGCCTCTGCTGAAGCCATTCCCGATCCATTTGCAGCTGTGCGTGCCCAGCAGTCCGTAAATCCGGCTGCTCAGGGTCCAGCCACTGTCGATCCGGCCAACAGCGCAGCCAGTGCCCCTATCATCATTCCAGAGCCTCCTGTATTCAATGCCGAGTCCTGGGTACTGATGGACTATGCCACCGGTCAGGTTCTCTTTGAGCGCGACATGCACAAGCGCATCTGGCCTGCCTCCCTTACCAAGATGATGACCTCCTATGTCATCGGTATGGAAATCAAAGCCGGCCGTCTTGATCCTGAAAGCTATGTAACCATTCCTGAGAGTGCATGGGCTGCGCTGGACAAGTATGCCGACTCCTCCAAGATGTTTATTGAGGTAGGCAAGAAAGTAAAGGTCAGCGACCTTAACAAGGGTATTGTTATTCAGTCTGGTAATGACGCCTGCGTAGCCATGGCCATTGTGCTGGCCGGCTCTGAGGACGGCTTCGTTTCCGTGATGAACACCTATGCTGCTCAGCTTGGTCTTAAGGGCACCCACTTTGCCAATGTTCACGGTCTGTTTGATGAGCAGAACTACTCTACAGCCTATGACATGGCCATCCTGGGCCGTGCTCTGATCCGTGACCTTCCTGAAGAGTACAAGCTCTACAGCCAGAAGGAGTTTACCTTCAATGGTATCAAGCAGGTTAACCGCAACCGTCTGCTCTGGGACAAGACCATGAATGTAGACGGCATCAAGACCGGTCACCTCTCAGCTGTAGGCTATAACCTCGTATCTTCATCTGTTGATGGCAATATGCGCCTTATCAGTACCATTATCGGTGCCAAGAGCGAGTCAGATCGTTCCGCCATCTCAAAGCAGATGCTTACCTACGGTTTCCGCTACTACGAGACCTATGAACCATTCCCTGCAGGCAAGACCCTGCTTACCCGCGAGGTTCGCATGGGCAAGCAGGACAAGGTCAACCTTGCTGTGACCACTCCTGTAAATATCATGATTCCGCGCGGCTCCCAGCCAGGCATCAAGATCTCCTACGCCCTTAATCAGGCCACCTTTGTCGCCCCTATCAAGGAAGGCGATCAGCTGGGCGTAATCGAGTTCAAGCTCAAGGACAAGGTGCTGGCCAAGTACCCGCTTACCGCCACCAACTCCATTGAAGAAGGCAGCTTCATGTCCCGCATGTGGGACCGCATCATTATGGCCATCAGCGGCTAACAGCAATCAAAGGCAGACAGGAGGGCAAATGATGGTGCTGCTGCAGCGTCATACTTTGCCCGCTTTTGGTGAAAACAGCCTGTAAATGCCCTGCTGACTTATCATGACAGCGCCTTGCCTCTTAGCTCCTGATAGAATTAAGAGGCTTTTTTTGATCACGGACAATTTAATATGTCTTTAAAATACAAGTTTAATGAGGCTCTGGATTTTCCCTGCGACCAGCACATGCGCATTATCGTGCTCAATGAAGACAGCCAGCCACAGCGCCTTGTCGATCAGGTAAATTCAATCCTGCCTGAGAGCACTTCTGTAGACGGCGTAATTGACTCCCGTCTGAGTGCCAATGGCAAATATGTCTCCTACACTCTCAGAGTACGCTTTGACTCTGCAGAGAATATGGAGCTGCTCTACGAAAAGCTCCCAAAGAGCGACTTCGTCAAGCACCTGCTCTAAGTCACGGAATACAGCCCACCGAACATGCAAAGGTCTGGCAGCTTGTACCATGAACCTGGCACCATTGTGGCTGACACTGCCCCTGTGATCCCGAATATGGATCAGTCCTGAAACCAACTGGCAATCCCCTGAAGATGAGCCCTCGCGCAAGCACCCTGAATACGGGCACCCGCGCAAGCAACCGCATAAGGGCACCCGCGCAAGCAACAGCATAAGGGCACCCGCGCAAGCCCATGAATACGGGCACCTCAAGTCAGAAACTGGCCGGTACTGTCACAGGTAATAGCCATGTTCTGCAGGGATCATGATAAGACTGACTCTCCAGGGCTGCCTGAGCTACATGCTCTCAGGAAGTATTCAAAATCAGGATAAAGTCAAAGCCTGAGGCAAAGGCATGGCCACATTTGAGGTGATGCTAAGTGCTCTTCCAGCCCCCATGGCAAGTGTCTTAGGACCATGTGAAAGTCCAGGTCCACCTGACTGTACAGCCCCTGCTTGCCAAGTGAGCATCCAGAGCACCTGGTTACCAATTACGCTGCTCTCAGCTCGCAAGGTTGCTTGAAAGCTGCTTGAGGTTTGCCTGATGGTTGCCCTGCTAAGTTCAGAAGCGTAAATGGACAGAGCCATGTGAAGCCGTACAGTGACAGACGGAGACGGACAGTGCATGGCACAGGATGGCTGGCTGACAGCCTGACTGAATATTTGTGATTTCCTGCTCCTGCAGTCGCCGGGAGTAGTTTATGGCCCACTGTTGCGTACAGCGGGTCTGCCGTTTTGTAAAGCAGGTTTGCTCCTGCCGGCCGGTGCAGCGGCCGTAAAATTCTTTGGAAGCGGTAGGAACTGTGCTTACCGTATTTGTTTTGAGATCCTGGAACCATGCTAGGCTTAAAAAGAAAAACTCACGAGTCCTCCAACGGATTTGAACACGAGTTCGGAAACTTCTTCAGCGCCCTCTGTTATCTGGTGGTAACCACCCTGCTTGCCTTTATCATTTTTATGGTACTGGCCATGTTCCGCATCTCCAGCTTTGCCTTCAACACCTACGATTCCCTCAATAACATCCCTTACAATGAGGTAGGACTGCTTCTGGGCACGTCTTCACTCATGTCTGATGGCAATACCAATCCTTTCTTTGTCAACCGTATCCGCGCAGCCGCACTGCTCTACAAAAAGGGCAAGATTAAGTATGTACTGGTATCAGGCGACAATATGCATGCCTCCTACAATGAGCCACGTCAGATGACTCTGGCTCTTATCAGAGCCGGTGTGCCTAAGGAAAATATCATTGCCGACTATGCAGGTTTCTCCACTATCGACTCTGTGGCCCGTGCGCACCGCGTATTCATGCTAAAGAACGTTACTGTTATTTCCCAGGAGTTCCAGAATGAGCGTGCCCTCTTTATTGCCAATAACGAAGGCATGAGTGCCATTGGCTTTAATGCCTCTGACCCGGCCTCCAAGCTCTCACACTACATAGTCTATGTAAGAGAGTTCTTTGCCCGCGTCAAATGCGTACTTGATATCTACTTCTTTGATACCCAGCCTACTTATCTTGGCGCTCCGGTGCAGATTGGCTCCAGCCCTCTGCCAAAGCAGCCAAGCAACAAGCCAAAGCGTGCCACATCCAGGCCTAAGCAGCCTGGCATGTCAGCATCAGCCCTGCACAATATCATCAGTGCTCAGGCTGTAAATTCCAAAGAGCAGACCGACGCCTCATCATTCCTCAAGCAAAAGCGTCTTGCCCGTGAGCGCCTTGAGCAGACTCTCAAGCGCGATCAGGAGAGTCAGGACAGCCCTGACCAGACCGAGGCGGCTGCACCGTCCGTAGAGACCCAGAACTGATATCAGGCCCCGGCACCGGCCTGCAAGTGCAGGCAGGTGCTGACCGGGATCTGTCATGACATAATGCTGCAGCACCGTGCTGCCCAGCCATACCAGCCATCCCGGCACTCCTGCACTTCCTGTTCCCACATGCCCTTCCATCCCTACTGCAGGCACGAACAAAGCCTGCAGCAATAAAGGCATGGCCAGGCTGTCAATATGAAGAGCTGCAGTCCCGACCAGCACTTCTGGTCCTGCAATAAACAGTAAAGGCAGATCCCCGCAAGGAGATCTGCCTTTATTGTCTGTACCGGCCTGCAAAATGCCCACCGGGCTCTCACAGCCGCCACCAGCAGCATGACGGCCCGGCCCATAGGCCTGCGGCCATGCATGACAGTGCCTATGCTACGGTTACACTATTTTTCAGCCTGTCCGGCACAGGCGCCATCTTCAGAGCCACTGTCTGCTGCCGAAGCAAGGGAATCTTCCGGGATATGAGCGGCTGATGGGGCAGCCTGAGCTGCGGCACCGGCATCAGCATCATCATGGGCATCTGCCTTGCCGTTGCTCTCAGCTGGGTCGCCTGCCCTGCCATTGCTTTCAGCATGGGCATCTGCCTTGCCTTTGTCATCAGACTGGGCCCCCTGGCCTTCGGCCTTTGCCTTGGCCTCGGCCTCGAGGCGGGCTTTCATAATTGGCTCGTAGTCGACTACTACCGGCTGCCAGCCTGTGTGTACCGCTACCTGAGTGGTGTATGGCACACGGCGGTGTTCGTAATCGGGCTCGTAGTCGAATTTAACCTTATTGCAGTTGATATAGCTGTCAGAGAAGTAGCGTGGATCCGGTACGGTCTTAAAGACACGTAAAAACCACATATACTGCTCAGGGTGACGGCTGATACCAGCCTCCAAAGCAGCACTGACACGCTGTAAGTAATCTTCGTTACTTTCCCCCTGCTCAAGGTCCACACGGTTAAACTCCAGCACATAACTGGCTGTTTTAATATCGTAGAAGGTATTGAGCACCAGTACCTGAGATTTGGTCATGCGGGCAAGTTTAGGCAGAGAGCCCACCATGGACTTTGGAGTACCGAAGAAGTTTACGAAGGTAGTGGTATGTTCAGGTCCCAGATCCTCATCACAAAGAAAATAGCAGTTACGGCCATTTTTCAAGGCTCTGACAATAGAGCGGAAACCGGCACTGCGGGTGTGAATAGTGCCGCCAAAACGGATACGCTGGCGGTTTAAAAACCAGTTAAATACAGGATTTTTCTGCTCATTGACCACAGCAAACATAGGCAGGCCATTGCACGAAAGGTACAGGCCACTACGGTCAATGGCAAAGGTATGAGGGACGCAGAAAATAATAGGACGGGTGTTTTCTACGGCTTCACAAAGCACGTCAGGGTTAGTGACCACCCAGCGGCGCTGCAGTAACGCACGTGGCAGAAACATACCCTCTCCATAACTGAAGCCGGAAATAATGGCATGCATGAGCATGCGACGGTACAGCTGCCTGATTTCAGCTTGAGGACGGCCATAGAAAGCAGTATTGAGGCTGGCCATGGTGACGTCCCTGAAGCGCATGCTAATCATGCTGGCAGGCCAGGAAAGAAGCCAGGCAATACCATCACGGATACGGTTGGGAATCATAGCCAGTAAAAAAAGCAGTCCCAGCACTGCCCAGGCCCCCCAGTGTTTTGGTCCCAGCAGCTGCCGCCATTGATGAGGGTCATAGCCTGCATTGTCAATTACGACATCATCAGTCTTATCCTGATTTAAAGTCTTTTTGCAATCGCCCATAACAACCTCAATAAGGGGAACTTAAGCCCCGAACTTCCATGTACCAGACAAAAATCTCACAAATCATCCAGACCTGTGCCACGGCGCAGCTCTGACAAGCCCTCAGACCACAGCACGGCACGGCGCTGCAAGGCACAGTCCTGCCATGCCATCACAGCACGGCACGGCGCAGCAAGGCTCGGTCCTGCCATGCCATCACAGCACGCCGGACATGACTGTGAATGGATCGTTTATAACTGCAGCATCAACCTGGCTGTACCCGGCAGTACACCACAAGGGAAAACTCCGTTCACATGCCGCAACCTGGGCAGTCTGTAGTGATGTATGCCTGATTCCTCAAAGAAGCCAGCCTGCCAGTTGCCCTTAGCATGGTGTTCCAGCCGGGGCATTATCCCTCTTGCCGGATCAGCATCTGCTGCAGGACCAGGTACCACATCTGAACCCCCCATTTCATCTGATCACATCAGATGGTGGGGTACGCACAAGCAGCGCTGGCAATTATATCTGATGCCCTCACCACGAGCCTCAATCAGCCTGCAGGGAATCAACCCGTCTCTCCTGATGGCCTGTTGTAAAAATATCGTCCGGTCTTTTCAAAAAGCATGGGGTACAGCCCCGTATTCAGTAAATTGCAGCCATATGGTCACTGTTACTGACAAACAAAGCAGAAAACAGCTGCCCCATACCGGTGCACAATCTGAAATTATAGCATAAGGCAGTGATGGCATTTAGGCCAATAATATCTCCAGAAACCGCGCTGGAGCACGCCCGCCCCGCAGGTTCCACTCAATTTCAGCCCGCTCTCTGCTATCAGCACATAAGCTCACGAATAAGGCTCCTTAGCGCCCCCAAATTCTTCCCCGCTGCAACATAGCCAGGCAATGCGCTGCAGCGTACTGTCGTGCGCTGTTGCGCGTTGAGATCCTGGCTGATATTGCTCTGCGGCACATTAAGCGACATACGGTGCACTCATGGCCGATATCGTATCGGTGCCACAGACTGGGCTGCGCCAGACTGCATGACCGCTCTTGCAGGCCGCAAAGTCTTTCTGGCATTGCAGGCGGGCCTTACTTATGTCAGCAGCCGTTTTGCTGTCGCAAAGATGCAACAGGCCCTGTGCATGACAGCACAGAGCCTGTTTCAAAGTAAGCAGTGCCGGCGCTGCCAGAGCCCTGGTGCGAGCTCCTCCCTGTGGAGGCATGCACGAGGCATGGCAGTGGCCGGAGCCTTTGCGTACTAGAGAATCTTGTTTAAGAATTCCTGAGTACGACGCTCCTTTGGATGACTGAACACCTCATCAGGTGGGCCCATCTCAAGGATCTTGCCGCCGTCAACAAAGATCACGCGGTCAGCTACTTCACGGGCAAAGCCCATTTCGTGAGTTACTACCATCATGGTCATACCGGACTTGGCCAGGGTCTTCATTACCTCCAGTACTTCCTTAACCATCTCAGGGTCAAGAGCTGAAGTTGGCTCATCAAATAACATGATCTTTGGATGCATGGCCAGAGCACGGGCAATGGCAACACGCTGCTGCTGACCACCGGACAGCTGGGAAGGGAAGGAGTGAGCCTTGTCCCTGAGGCCTACCTTATCCAGCAGATCAAGACCAATCTGCTCAGCTTCCTGCTGTGACTTGCCACGTACCTTGATTGGAGCCATGGTGATATTGTCGATCACACTCTTGTGAGGGAAGAGATTGAAGTGCTGGAATACCATGCCTACTTCAGCGCGAATGGTATTGATATTGGTCTTGCGGTCGATGTCATGACCATCAATGGAAATGACGCCGTCAGTTGGAACCTCAAGATAGTTAACACAGCGCAGCAGAGTACTTTTACCGGAACCTGAAGGTCCGATAACAACCACTACTTCGCTCTTGGCAACGTCAAGATCAATGCCTTTTAAGATCTCATTCTTGCCGTAGGTCTTGTGCAAATTGCGGATTTTAATCATGGAGCTCATCGTAAAACCTTAATAATCTAAGTCAGTATCAGCAACCGCCAGGTCCTGTAAGTTAAATACCCCCATGCGCTCAGCTGTTATATCAGGCCCTTAGCCCCTGCCCATGCCCCTCAAGCCCTGCCGGACGGGCACTGGCCCTTTGTATGGCAGGCATACTATGTAAGAGAGATATGGACTTACGAAGCTGCTGGCACATGCTGCGCATGCTGGCACAAAGTAAGAGTGCGGCCCTGGTGGCTGCGCTGCTGCAAACCCGATCTCTGCTTTTGTGGTGTGGGCTGCGCCTGCGCTGCATGTGCCCCATCCAGGGCGCTGCAGCGGCATGGCTGCATTGCAGCCTGGCAGCAGTGCGGCGCAGCCGCTTATGCTGCCTTGCAGAGATCTGCCTGGATGCTACTTGAAGCGCTTTTCCAGGTAGGCTACGAAGCGGGTAATGGTTAAGGTCATGATTAAGTAGATGATGGCTACTGCTGACCAGATCTCAAGAGAACCGTAGGTGGAGGCGATGATAAGCTGGCCCTTACGGGTAAGCTCTTCAAAGCCGATTACGGATACCAGTGAGGAGTCCTTTAACATGGCGATAAATTCGTTACCCAGCTGAGGAATGGTGCGGCGGAATGCCTGTGGGATAACGATATAACGCATGGTCTGAGTCCAGGACATGCCCAGAGAGCGACCGGCTTCCATCTGACCCTTGTCGATAGACTGAATACCGGCACGGAAAATTTCTGCTACGTAAGCGCCGGAGTTAATGGAACAGGCAGCTACGGCAGCAACGAAAGGATCGATACGGGTGCCCAGAATAACCGGCAGAGTAAAGTAGATAATGAAGATCTGAACCAGCAGCGGGGTGCCACGGATAAAGTCCACATAAATCTTGGCAGGAATACGCAGCCATGCGTAGCGGGCCAGCTCGGCAATACCGACAAATAAGCCGATACAGGTACCAATAAATACCGACATGGCGGTAATTTGAATGGTGACCAGCGCACCAATGCCAAGAAGCGGCAGGCTGTCTACGATTAATGAAAAGTCAAATGGTATCGACATGTTTTAAGCTCTTAAAACTGTTGACCATGCACCCCCGCCATTCCTTCTCAGGAAAGGCCCGGGCACGAGTTACAAAATAAGGCAGCTGCAAATGCTGCCCCGCCTGCGATATGCACGTCAGTGTCATATCCTCTGCAAAGCGTGAGACCGGAACTGCCTGACAGACGACAGCTCACTGCTGTCTGAAATATCTGTCGGTCCCTCATCTCACCTGCCAATGTACTGGTGCAGGAGCAAGCTGTGGTAAAGCCATAAACAGGCCAGAACATGGCTTTGAGGCACTACCTGCCTCTCTCTGCATAATCATTGGTCGGGCATCCTGCCCATACTCCTGCCACCGATTGAAAAACACCACTGCGGCAGTTCATTCAGACCCGCCACACAGAGGCCGTCAGACCTTTAATGCACGGCATATATATGCGTCCCAGGGACGCTGCGAGCTGAAACACGACATTGTACAACAAAATGCCGGTCGTAAGTATATTTTCGCAACCTCATCCCCGGCAAAAAGCCCACACGGCTGCCCTCTGCCGGAAAGATTTTCAGCTGATCGCCCTGTACCCTTTCCTGACATATAAGCTCAGGCCCCCTCAAGGCAGACTCAGCCCATAACGGCATAAGAGCTCATTACTGAAGAAGCTGATTGCCACCAGGCCGTCATACATCCCTGCAGCAGCTGATTGCCACCGAAATCGTAAACCTGCCTGCCGCAGCTGCATACAAAAGGACAAAGGCCAGGATCAGAAACGTGTTTCTGACTGGCCTTTGTCTTTGGGTTCTAAATTGTCAGAGGCAAGCCCATACGGGTACTGCACATCATAAGTCGGCAGGGCTGGACAGTAACTGACTGGCAGCACCTGAAGTTATGGTCACATAGAGTCTGCACTGCTGTCGCAGTCACGAAAATGCAAAGCCCCTGAGTGGGTGTTAATCCTTGCTGCATGGCTGCAGACTACGGGCTCCAGGCTGCAGGAAAGTGCTCTTACTTTGCTGCCTCGGCCTTGAACCACTTGTCATGAATCTTCTGGTAGGTGCCGTTGTCCTTGAGCTCCTTGAGGGCCTTGTTAACATCGGTCAGGAGTTTGTCATTGCTCTTTGGCACTACCATGGCCATATCCTCGGCATCAATCACTTCATCGATCTCAACAAAGCCTTCAGACTGACGGGAGGCCATAAAGTACTGGTTTGCAGCGCGATCGTTAACCACAGCCTCACAGCCACCTGCCTTGAGCTCCATGTAAGCTGGAGAAATATCGTTGAAATTAGTTACCTTGTCAGGGGAAAAGGCCTGAGCCTTCTTGGCAGATACTGAGCCCATCTGAGCACAGAGCTTCTGACCCTTGAGTGAGTCAACAGTCTTGTACTTGCCCTGATCTTCCTTTCTGATTACCAGAGAAAGACCGGAACGATAGTAAGGCTCGGAGAAGTTAACACGCTTCTTGCGCTCTTCAGTAACGGTAAAGGAAGCTACAGCCATGTCGACCTGAGAGGTTATCAGGGCAGGAATCAGACCGTCAAAAGGCATCTGCACCCACTCAACGCTGGTACCCATGTGCTTTGCTACGGCCTCGGTAAGGTCAATATCAAAGCCTACGAGCTTGCCCTGTGCATCAGTGAACTCAAAAGGAGCATAGGCGGACTCAGTACCTACTCGCAGAACGTCAGCTGCCTGAGCTGAACCTGCGCCCACAGATGATAACACCAGAGCTGCACTGCACAGCACTGCCTTTAACTTTGATAAAGCCATAATTTACTCCTGCTGAGTGACTGTATGATCAGAATAGCCCCTGCCAGGCCCCGCAAAACCGGCACCTGCAAAACCTGGCCATGCAATGCCGGGCAGACCAAGGCGCAGCCCATAGCCGCAAGGCAAAGCCGGATAGTCAAGCTCAATTGCAAACTGATCGTTAAATTAAATGCTCCGCAACATGTCCGGAGAGTTCTGTATGAATATCAGTGCCAGTGAGCACTGCATTGACAACTTGCAAACACGCTGCAGCAGTGCCCTGATTAAGAAAGTTCTGACTGACAAATGACATTACAAATGTCATGAATAAGCCTTTTTCAGCCACAGACATCATAGCCATGTCACCTGGCGCAGCCACGCAGTGCACCATAATTCAGCGGATAGTATTGACATTGAAAGATGTTGGTGCGTTCCGTGCACCATAGCACAGCAAATTCTCTCCATGATGGCCATTCCCATGACCATGGCCACCTCCACACCTCTTGCCAGTAATTGCAACGGCAGCCGCCCCGTCAGCGCCTAGTAGTAAGGCAGCAGCATGGCTCCCTCACAACTCCCCACTGCTGCTCATTTAAAAAGGGCCGCTCAGTGCCAGCTCACCGATGCGCAAGACCTCGCTCGTATATCATCTGCAGCATGACTACTGGCTCTATGAGCATGTAAGGCAAGCTATTATTGGCCAGGCACAAGGATCCTGAAGCAACGGAGCAAGACCTGAATAAGGTGACCACGCCTGTGCAGCGCCTGATCAGTACAGAGCGTTCATAAGCCGCTGCTGACAGCTCAATGGATATGAGGGCAAGCCTGATCTGGTCTGCTATATGGCAATACTGGCAGCTGCATGGAATTGTGACTGTTCGGGCTCCGTTTCAGCACTGATACTGCCTTGCGGACAGGCTGGATAACTGCCCGCAGTTGGCTATTGTGTGAGGAGCATGGACAGTTATGATGACAGTGGCGTGCTCTGCTGAGGTCGGCATGGATGCATCGATGGAGCCGATGAAATTATTTGTTAAGAAAGTGCAGGGTACAGTGAAGTGAAGATTGATCTGCACCCTGGTACTCTTAATGGTTTCCCTGAAAATGTGCCCTGAAGGGGTGTACTCAAGCCGGGCTTACAGTCACGGGTTATGTCTCTCAAATCAGGCAGGAATGTGATTAAGATTCGGGCAGCTGGTAAGATGAGAATGGCGTTAGTACAGGCATTGCGACGGGATCTTTCCGGCCCTGAGACAAAAACAGCGCCTGGATCACATGCATCAAATATTATGAGGCCTATGTATTTTAATGAGCCTGCAGGTGCGCTATGCTAATCATGTACTATCCTGCCGGATGTATCTTCCGGCTATCTGAAGTGGAGTCGAGTTGTGGCTAGAAGCAACATTATTTTTGACTTTGGTGGTGTCTTATTTGACTGGAACCCTCGCTACCTGTACCGTGAGTACTTCAATGACGACGAGCGCATGGAGAAATTCCTGACTGAAGTTGCCAACAGCGAGTGGAACGCACAGATGGATGCAGGCAAGCCTTTTGCCGAGGGAGTTAAGGAGCTTTCCGAAAAATTCCCTGAGTGGAAAAAGGAAATTGAGCTGTACCACACTGGCTGGTCAAAGATGCTCAAGGGTGAACTTGCAGATGGCGTAGGTCTGTTCAAGAAAATTATGGCTGACGGACGCTTCAAAGCTTTTGGTCTTACCAACTGGTCTGCCGAAACCTTCCCGCCTGTTTTCACCAAGTACCGCTTCCTTGACGACTTCGAGGGCATTGTAGTTTCCGGTGAAGAGCATATGAACAAGCCGGACAAGCGTATTTACTACACCCTGCTCGAGCGCTACCACTTAAAGGCCAGCAATTGCGTCTTTATCGACGACAACCAGGCCAACATTGATATGGCTAACAAGGTTGGTATCAAGGGCATCTTATGGCAGCATAATCCTGATGAGGTTTATGAGCAGATTATTGCTGCACTTGAAGAGCCGGAGACTCCAGAGGACGAAGCAGCCCCTCACAACCACGAATACAACTGATGCCCGCACCGGGCTTTAACTGCAGTTAATTATCTGACCCAGGTCACCATGACTGCACAGTCAGTCTGCAGAGCACAAAGACATGCCGGACATAAATCATCCGGCAACAAAGGAAAAAGCGGCCCATGGGCCGCTTTTTCCATTTGTAACAGAGTCACTCCAGTTTGACCGGCAGCCTGCACCATTCCATGAATTCCCTGCCCTGGGGCGCCCCTGGACGCACTGCTCCTGCCACTGCTATACCGCCAGTGGCCGGTCATTGGGTTACCAGGGCTGCTGCCAGTGCAGCGGCCCCGTCCAGTCCCAGTACCGGGACCAGGGCTGGGCCCAGTGCTGCTGCCCGGGCAACAGCCGGTAACCAGTCCAGCAGGCTTCCCGGCAGACAGGCTGGCTGGCGAAATGTCTGTTCGCCCTTTGTTCGTGGGGGACAAAACCAGTGCCCTGAAAAGCACAACAGGAATACCGCCTGAGACAGTATTCCTGTTGCATAGCCTGTGCAGGCTGGCTGCACAGGCTGGTGGTCAGGACAGCACGCCCGGTGCCTGTCCTGGAACCAATATCAGTCAAGGAAGCCCTTGAGCCCGGCAGAGCGGCAAGGGTGACGCAGCTTGCGCAGAGCCTTGGCTTCGATCTGACGGATACGCTCACGGGTAACACCAAACTGGCGACCAACTTCCTCGAGGGTGTGGTCAGAGGTCATGCCGATGCCAAAGCGCATACGCAGAACCTGAGCTTCCCTTGGAGGCATGTCGTCCAGAACGGTATTAATGGCGTTCTTGAGGGACTCGGCAGTAGCAGCATCAGCTGGTACGGCAATAGAGCTGTCCTCAATGAAGTCGCCAAGATGTGAATCATCATCATCGCCTACAGGAGTTTCAAGAGAGATAGGCTCCTTGGCAATCTTCATAACCTTGCGGATCTTCTCCTCAGGCAGGCCCATCTTGGAGGCCAGCTCTTCAGGGGTAGGCTCACGGCCCTTCTCCTGGAGCATCTGACGGGAGATACGATTGAGCTTGTTAATAGTCTCAATCATGTGCACAGGGATACGGATGGTACGTGCCTGGTCAGCAATGGAGCGGGTAATGGCCTGACGAATCCACCAGGTGGCATAAGTGGAGAACTTGTAACCACGGCGGTACTCGAACTTGTCCACGGCCTTCATAAGACCGATGTTGCCTTCCTGAATGAGATCCAGGAACTGCAGACCACGGTTGGTGTACTTCTTGGCAATGGAAATTACCAGACGGAGGTTGGCCTCAACCATCTCCTTCTTGGCCTTCTTGGCCATGGCATCGCCCATCATGATACGACGGGACAGTTCACGCAGACGGAAAATGGAAATACCGGCTTCCACCTCGATCTGCTGCAGAGCCTCAACGCAGCGCTCCACCTGAGGACGGTATTCCTTCAGGCGGGTAGCGTAGGCACGGCGTGGACGGGTAGCACGCTCGAACCAATCCATGGAGGCTTCGTTCTTGCTCTCGGAGTAGAAATTGCGCAGATCATCGATCTTCATGCCGCAACGGTTTACGGCAATCTCACGAATACGACGATCCTGGGTCTTAACGCGCTCCATCATGTCACGCATGCTGTTGAGGAGAACCTCAAGCTGCTGTGGAACCAGACGGAAAGTGGAGAACAGCTCGGTAAGACGCTTTAATTCTTCTTCATACTTGCGGCGGGCAACAGCACCGGTCTTGGCACGCTGAGCCTCTACCTTGTCAAACTGCACGCGCAGTTCGGCAAAGCGCTGCTTTACCATCTCAGGATCAGGACCGGAATCGTTGCTGGAGGTGCTGGACTCCTCGGACTCATCCTCTTCTTCATCCTCGATCTCGACCTCGACCTGGGTCTTGGCCTTGCGGCCACGACGCTTGGCTGGAGTAGCCTTGGCATTCTTGGCAGGTGCAGCAGCCTCTTCTTCGAGATCCTCAAGGTCATCGACATCTGAGCCTACGGAGTCGATGTTGTCCAGATTCTCAAGATCCTCTTCCTGGCCGGATTCATTTTCTGCACTGTCATCAGAGCTGTCTGGAAGTTCAGCATTTTCCTCTTCTTCAATGTAAGGATCGCTGAAGCCAACAACGATGTCAGCAAGACGGATTTCATTTTCAGGATCGCAGGCCTGCTCAAAAGTTCTGAACAGTTCGCGCATGGCAAGAGGGAACTCAACAATGCACTTCTGTACATCGTTGGTACCACGCTCAATACGCTTGGAGATCTCGATTTCGTCCTTACGGGTCAGCAGTGAGACATTACCCATCTCACGCATGTACATACGTACAGGATCGGTAGTACGACCGATCTCCACCGAGCTGTCCAGCTGGGAGGCAACTGTTTCTACGTCTTCAGACTCAACTGACTGAGAGTTCTCGTTTAATAAGATCTCATCAGGATCTGGCGGGGTCTCACAGACGTTAATACCCATGTCAATGAAGGTCTGTATTAAGACCGACAGCTGATCACCTGAAACGAGATCAGGAGAAATTCTGTCATTGATTTCTTCAATAGTAAGGTAGCCGTGCTCCTTACCCTGGGCAATCAACTGCTTGAACTCGGTACTTGCGGAATTGTTTTCCATTAATGGATCCCAAATTAATACTATGGCTTAGAAAAGGCTCAATCTACTATTATAAAAAGATCGGAGTCGTATTTCAAGCTCAAAAAGGACATGCACCTGTCCATCAAACCCCGTTCCAAGGCCATTTTAAGCCCTCGTCATCAACAGCAAATCAGGTATACATACGACCTGCAGGTAAACACCCTGCCCCTTTGTGGCAACCCTGTCCGGCTGTCGCTCAGCCTCGCTGACGCTGGCCCTGGCACTGCCCTGGCTGTCGCCCGGCCTCGCTGGCGCTGGCTTATATGCAGAGCGGCCGGGCAGGCATGACGCCAGGGCAGATATGGGGGACTGCCGCACGGCCATCAGGCTGCGGGCGCAAGTGTTCTGCTCCTGTCAGCTCTGAGCTGTCAGATGCCTGCATGTGAAACGGAGATTGTGAAAGGCTCACTGCCAGCTGCAGCAAGCAGAAATGAGACAGATTGTTCAGCCTGCTCTTTTTCACCACTGTCTTAAGGACCTTGCATCCTTTCCGGTGAATACCCTGTTTTCAGGCTCTGATAACATCTGCCTGCCTATGAGGTACGGCTATGACCGGCAACGAAGGTCAGCAGACAGCAAAGCTGCATTATGCTGCCTGAGGCGTGGCGGCGCAGCTGCCTGTACGCATTCAGAAGGCTTACAGCTGGTTCCGCGAAACAGCAGAGCTGCCCTGTCCTGTCATGCACTGCCCTGCAGTTGTTATGCGGATACGCTGCAGATGTGCTGCAGACGCTCTGCACTTACAGGCAGTTTGGCTTTTGATTGCGCAAAGGACAGGTATGGCCGGTGACGGCCAGGCAGTATGCCGGAATAAGGAGGACGGCAGATACGGTCCCGGCGTGCAACCTTCCCTGTCTTACGGGAGTTGAGCGGTCCGTCCTGCTCTGATACTGCCAGGCCCGCGGCGGCATGGCAGACTCAATCCTTTGAAAACATTACTGCACTTCGGGTCTGACCTGCTCCGGGCAACAACTGACCGGTCAGTCAATCCCCACTTTCCGTATCAGCTGTTTTGCCTTGGCCCGGAAATAATTCAGGCTGAAGTCTGCAGTAGAACTTCAGCCTGATTTTCCCCTTTGCATGCTGCTGTTGCTGTTATGCAGTATGGCCTGAGGAGGTGAATTCAGTAAGCTCAGCCTGCCCTGGCAGTTGCTGAGGCTTTAATCTTGCCTGTGCCTTAAGCTCAACAGCAGCTTTACGCCGCTTCAATGCATGTCAGCCGCGAGCCTGAACCATTCATGCAGGCTGGGCTGTTTTTAGGCTGCTCTTAATCTGTGAGCATGCATCGCAAGAGCCGACAAGGCATTTCTCATGCTGTGCAGCGGTATTACCCTTGCTGTACATGGCGTTTGCTCATGCTGTCCATGGTCTTTGTCCATGCCATGCAGAGCCTTTGCCCATGCTATGCATAGCCCATATTGTCTATGGACTTGCTTAAGGCACGGAATGGGCAGATGAGGGTACGAGGCACCTTGATAAGGGCACCAACGCAGAGAATCTGTTTGCCTATCTTGAGTTCGCGGTTTACGAACATCAGACGGTAGGCACCGTCGACGGCTTCATCGTCACCATCAAGGGCAATGAAGTCACATACCTTCTTGTCCTTGGTGTACAGAGAAACTACCTGACCACGATTGATATGCTCGATATTTCCCATGTACGGAATGAAAGCGTGTTCAATCACGCGACGTGGCGCTGCCACGAAACGGTTGCAGGCTACGGCATTGAGAGCCAGCTCCATATTGATGGAGACATCCTGTTCGGACTCATTGTCGTAGACACCGATTTCATTCAATCCGGACATGAAGTCGTTGAGCAGCTGAGCATCGAGCACACAGAAAGGTGCGCCGTTCTCAGGGAAGACAGCAAGCTTCTGTACCTTGAAGTTGGTACGGAAAAAGTATCTGTTGCCATCATCAGAGGTGATGATCAGGCCAAGGTAGTTTCCGTCATCGATACTTTTGTACGACCAGGTCCATGACTCGCCAGGAGTTATCCGCATACCCGTAGTTCCTTAGACAGACGTAACTATAAGTTACTCAGTCCACTCAGCGCTTTAATCAGTGCCACACATGATCACAGTGCGACGGAGTCTCCGTTTTGCGAAGACTCATGACGCAATTATACAACCATGAAAGCATGGATAACCATAGACAGCACGCCACAACAGGAATATCCTGCCATGGAATGCCCATTGCATTATTACCCGTACAATCCGGCACAGGCTCTGAGAGCACACACAAAACAGCCATGCAAAAACATGGTCTTGCCTGGTAATACTCAGCAGACGCCTTAAACGCTGCAGCACGATTCGCCTTGACGATATCGCGCAATAATACTCCAACCACCATTAACCGCACAGCACCATATCCTGTCAGGTTTACACCTGCAGGCCGGTCTTGCGGCACTCGTCATATCAGCCTGACCGGTTATCAGATACTTGCACGCGTCCCTGATAATTATGGTCCATGTCAAACTGACTGGAGGGCAGTTGCGACTGAAATAACAGTCCTTACACACTGTCGCCTGAGCTCACTGTCCATGCCACGTCTGAGAGTACTTCAGCAAACGCCGTTGTCGCACTCATGACCGGATAATGAGCTGTATTTGATATCCCCGAAAATTCCGCATTCATCAGTCTCACAGCACTCTACAGAGGTAAGAGAGCAGGGCGGGCCATCATAACAGGAGATATCCAGTTTCAATTCTTGATTAAGCTTCGTAATACCTTACTGACCCTGATGATGGCAGGTGGGCCATAAAGCAAACGTTGCCTTATTTAGACTAACACAACCAGGCAAAAAATGTGTGTATATATTTTATTTTCCAACGCAAAATTAGCGCGGTGCCATATTTCAGCATGAAATTGATGGTTTTACGACCATTATTTTTCTACATAACCCCTCAGGGAAAATTCCATATATCTGCCATTACTGCCTTATTCATACTTGACTGTGCCCTGATTAAGGGCGATTTTGTAACTCGTCTTATCTGCTCTTTTCCGAACACATCCATCCATTCATTTAGATAAATCCAAACAAGCTGAAACTGAATACATTCAACAACGTCGTGCGTGTGCACCCATGCCGTATTAATCAGTGTCAGTGTCTGATAAATGCCGGATCCTGGTCACTGTTTATCCCTGCACACCGGCCACAAGGCCATTACAGCCCCCATAATCATGATTATGCCCTGCCATTGTTAAATTTCAGGGACAATCCCGACAAGTCAATCAACTAAATGCATACTTTCCTGGGAATAGCTGGGAATCGCCGGGAAACAAGAATAAAAATAATTCCCTTTTATTCCAGGCTCACATCACAACTGACCCCAGCCCCGCCAGAAGAAAACCCTGGCCGCAAAATCCCAATTCAGCTCATAATTCCCGAGCTCCGCCTCTCCTCCACAGCCAATATCCAGAAGCCAATAAAGTTCAGCTGACAGCTGCCCGCCCCGGGCATGTTCGTCCCCATCAGAGCTGTAGTCATAGCAGAGCCAAAGGCTCAGCATTCGCAGCCTCTTCCATGCTCCATACCTGACAAAAATCCAGCAACCCACATCCACACCCAGCCACATCCAGCTACATCCAGCCACATCCAGCCACATCCAGCTACAACCATCCAGGTGTCAACGACCTGCCATTTGCTTCCCTACGTACGTGCTGCGCACAGTGTGCTGAGAAGTGCCGAAATTTATAACAGCTCCCTGCTTAAAGCAACTCTCTGATTAAAGAACCACTATTACCGGCTGAGCATTTTCTGTATTCCGCTATGAGTGCAAGATTCATTGCGTTATTCATTACAGGTGCAAGTCATTTTCCCGGCATTTGCATACAGGGATTTCAGAGCTCCCTGCTCAACAGGCTGAGAGCTCCTTGTCTAATGTGCCTGCCTGATATGACGTCGAGAATGGCAGTGCCCTCATATGGGCTAAATACGGGCTGTACCCAGGTATGACATAAATACGGGATGTGCAAAGGTATTTGCCAGATCGTGGATGCTGAACTGCTTCCAGAGTATTAAGTATCTGAGGGACCTTTGAGGCAGGACATTTCCGGGCGAAATTTTTGCCGGGACAAAATCAACAGTAATGAGGCGCAGTGCTGGATTGAGATTGCAGTCAAAGTAGAGTTTTCAGGGAGCTAATGAAGGATATCAGGTGCTGAGGACTGACTCGGCATCCGGACGTAAATGAGCGTCCATATTTAGCTCTGCCTGAGGAGTGGCTATTCATCTGGTTTTCACAGGCCCAAAACAAAAACAGACAGCCTGCCGTACTGCCAGGTGCTGCCTGTTTCCTGGAAATTAAATCTGATTTTCTGGCACTCAAATGCCGGAGCTGCAAGCATGACAGCTTGACGCATAGCACTGAGGCTACAGGCTGCAGCGCTTATGGTCAGATAAGCCGGATCGGCGCTGGGCGCGAGATGCGGCAAATCGTATGAGCCCAGGCCGGATATGGCGTGGCCTTGACGGGCATGGCCCGGTTGCCGGGCATGATTGCATGGGCCGGTTGCCGGGCATGATTGCCTTGCATGGTTGCATGGGCTGGTTGCCGGGCTTAGACGTTGGAGACTATGTCCTGAATGAGGGATGGGCCCTGGTATACAAAGCCAGAGTAAACCTGCAGCAGTGAGGCGCCAGCCTGGAGCTTTTCGCGGGCTGCAATAACGCCGCTGATGCCGCCTACACCAATAATCGGGATCTGACCTTTAAGGTGACCGGCTACCTTTCTGAGTACCACAGTAGACTTGTGACGCAGAGGCTCACCTGACAAGCCGCCCCACTCACTTGCGTGTGGCAGACCATGAATCTCCTCGCGAGAGGTGGTGGTGTTAGTGCAGGTCATGCCGTCAACCTTGAGCTTGAGGCAGGCATCGCATACGGCCTCGAGCTGTACATCATCAAGATCAGGGGCAATTTTGACCACCAGAGGAACATAGCGCCCACTTGAAGAGGCCAGCTTGCCCTGCTCGTTTTTCAGGGTGGTCAGCAGCTCCACCAGCGGGCCGGCCTCCTGCAGAGCGGTTAGATCGCGGGTATTTGGGCAGGAAATGTTTACGGCAATGTAATCGCAGTGGTTATAAACCTTGTTCATACAGTGCAGATAGTCATCAGCAGCCTTTTCAATAGGGGTAACTTCGTTCTTGCCAATAGAAACGCCCACAATGCCCTTGTATTTGCGTTTTAGCAGGTTCTGAACCAGAAAATCGACGCCCTTGTTGTTAAAGCCCATGCGGTTAATCAGACCATGGGCCTGCTTTACACGGAACATACGGGGACGGGCATTTCCGGCCTGAGATAAAGGAGTTACGGTGCCAAGCTCGAGGTGACCAAAACCAAGGGCTCCCAGAAAGTCTATGGCCTCGCCATTTTTATCAAGACCGGCAGCAAGTCCCAGCGGGTTATCAAACTTCAGACCCATTACCTCTACTGGACGGGAAGGCACCTGCTGACCAAAGAATCTGGTAAAAGGCTCAGATGAAAGCATATGAGCCACTTTCAGGGTCAGATCGTGGGCATTCTCCGGGTCCATGCTGAAGAGCAGAGGACGAATCAGATTTGGGTAGACAGAATAAATTGACATGAATTTCTCCACTGTTGCATGCAGCTCACAGAGCTTGCTGCACATGCCCTGGCAATTCCCGGCAGCATGACTGCGCGGACGCTGCCATCCAGCCCCTGAGCGCCATTATCTTTCCTGTGTAAAACAGGCAGCATGGAAACTGTTGCATCACTTACAGCCTTAAACGGCCACCATAACCATTGATTCTGCATCAGCTGCAGCGTTATCACAGACCAGTGGCCTTGCAAGGCGTGACACCTCAGGCGCTGCCAGCTCTAGGCAGCGGCCGCATACTCTTACAGCTTAAACAAGAGCAGCTGCAAGTGGCCGGGCAATTTAGTTTTTGGAACGCTCAGTTTCGGGGCATGATGCCGCGCAGCACTCATTACTGGATGGCGCCAGCATTCATTGCCCATTACGGCGCAGGCTGTTGACGCTGTTGATGCTGCAGCTGGTACAGCCGGATGTGGTACCGGTTCGGGGACAGCCTGGTGCCGGGGCAGTATGTTATCCAGGATAAGGGCAGTATTCAGATGCGCTCAAGGCGAATGAATTTGTTCTGGGCAGTAACAACCAGACGGAATCTGCCCTGGATGCCTGAGCGAGTGGTAAAGCTGCGCAGGTGATTGGCATCAAGATCAACAACAACCCCCTCAAGGGAGCGTGCTCTGAGCCTGTGAACTGAACCACGGTACAGGCGCATCAGCTCTTCGGGATCGATATTGAGATTGAAATGATAGTAGCGCTCACCACTCATACTGAGTTCCTAAGACAGAATAATGCTTTTACAGATACTGATCGAAAAACTGCAGAGTCCTGAGACTCTGCAGTCATGGGTCCTTAAGGACCATAAATTCAGGCAGTTTTACCTGGCGTGACCTGGCCTCTTTACATATGTTAGAGCCTTAATCCAGGGACAGACCTGGAAGCACCATGCGGCAGCAGATTATTTTGCTGCCGCCATGGCGCCGCTCTCTGCCTCCCCCGCCGCTGCCGTATGGTGCCAGCTGGCGTCAGCTGCAGTGGCAGCTGGGGCAGCTGCAGCCAGCTGCAGTGGCGGCCGGGGTCAGCTGCAGTCAGCTGCAGTGGCGGCCGGGGTCAGCTGCAGTCAGCTGCAGTGGCGGCCGGGGTCAGCTGCAGTCAGCGACTGTTGCTGGCGGCGGCGAGGGACAGGGTCAGTATTTAAGGTAAGAGTTCCCATGGCGCGCTTGCGCCGGGAAGATTACTGCTGCTTGTTGCTCTCAAGGGCGGAGTTAATCTTCTCGTATACGGAACGGGAGAGATCAGGCAGAGCCTTGATCTTGTTGAGATACTCCTCAGCCTTGTTGATGCGGGTAATGTCCAGACGGTGATAGTTAATCATACCGTCCATGATGCGGGCAGCAACGGACGGATTGATACCATCGAGCTTCTTGACCACATCGTGCATCAGCAGATAACCCATGCCATCACGACGGTGCAGAGCTACAGGGTTGTTGTAGCCCATGGTACCGATAAGGGCACGCACGCGGTTTGGATTGGTGATGTCAAAGCGTGGGTGATCCATAAGACGACGTACAGCCTTTACAGTTTCCTCACTGGAAACAGCGGCCTGAACAGAGAAGTACTTGTCAAAGGTAAGAGGATCATCGCTGTAACTCTGTTCAAAGCTGTCCAGCAGCTTGCTCTTGCAAGGCAGCTCCAGATCAACAGCAGCCTTGAGGGCAGCCAGTCGATCGGTCATGTTGTTGGCGTTCTCATAGGCATTGGAGATGAGATCATCGGCCTTAAGACCATCGTCATCGGCAATGTAGCCTACAGCAACCATGAACATGGCTGCATTATGCAGGGCACGCTGAGCAGCGCTCTGAGCATCATACTTGTACTTGGCAGTTGAGCGGGTACGGTGCTCCAGACCCTTGAAGTCAGCTGCCAGAGCAGCGGCAATGGCAGAGCACAGCTTCTCGCGCGTTGCAGCCAGGCTGTCCAGATCGATCTTCTTGAAGGTCTCCATCAGAGTAATAAGGTCAGGCACAGTAATGAGCTTGGCCTTGAGCTGCATGTCGATAGACTCATCGTTAATGACATACTGCATGGCACGTATAATGGCCTCA
Source organism: Anaerobiospirillum sp. NML120449 (assembly GCF_023051105.1). Taxonomy (GTDB): domain Bacteria; phylum Pseudomonadota; class Gammaproteobacteria; order Enterobacterales; family Succinivibrionaceae; genus Anaerobiospirillum. Next base: position 29,018 of record NZ_JALKIL010000018.1, read on the forward strand.
GGCTCAGGCAGATCGCCATTCATGACCTTGTCAATGTTGGAGTGGATAAAGTCATTGATTAAGGACATGTAGGAGTCAACACGGATGAAAGGATCATCACAGTGCTGCAGCATTCTGATGTAGTCCTCAGTCTCATAGGTGGCCTTGAGCTTTACCGGAGCGGAGAAGTCACGCAGCACGGCTGGCAAAGTGCCCTCAGGCAGGCCTGTAAACTCAAAGCTCTGCTCCTCTTTAGTAAACATAAGCACGCCATTTTCTGGCAGCTCTGGAGGAACAACCTCAGATCCATCCGGAGCAATAAAGGAAGTGCGTACCGGAATAACAAATGGCTCCTTGGTATTTTGATTTGGAGTTGGAGGGGTGCTCTGCTTGAAGGTAAGTACCAGCTTGCATTTGCCAGTGCAGGATGCGCCCTGCGCTCCGCCCTGACCGGCATCGCTTTCAGTGGCAGCTTCTGCGGCGGCCTCAACTGCGGCGCCTGCTGCGGCATCCTGGGCTGCACTGGTGCCGGACTGGCCCTCAGGTGACTGAGCTGCGGCGCTGTCCTTACCTTCGGCATTGGCCTCGTCAGACTGCCAGTCCCAGGTGGCATAGAGCTCAGGGGTACCGGCCTGGGAGTACCAGCGACGGAACTGGCTCAGATCGGTCATGGAGGCTGTTTCCATGGTGAGGATAAAGTCCTCAATGGTGGCAGCCTGACCGTCATAGCGAGACAGATAATCAGCAATACCCTTCTGGAACTTTTCTTCGCCCAGAATGGTATGAATCATACGGATAACTTCAGCACCCTTGTCGTAGATAGTGACGGTGTAGAAGTTGTTCATCTCCATTACCTGCTCTGGACGTACCGGATGGGCCATTGGGCCTGCATCCTCGGCAAACTGACGGGAGCGGATAACGTTGATGGCATCAAGACGGGTCAGCACACGGCTGTTAACATCGCTTGAGAATTCCTGGTCACGGAATACGGTGAGACTTTCCTTTAAGGACAGCTGGAACCAGTCACGCAGGGTAACACGGTCACCGGTCCAGTTATGGAAGTACTCATGACCGATAACGCCCTGAACTGTGTAGTAATTGGTATCGGTAGCAGTCTGAGGATCAACGAGCACGCAGCTGGAGTTGAAGATATTCAGGCCCTTGTTTTCCATGGCGCCGAAGTTGAAGAAGTCCACAGCTACTACCTTGAAGTTATCAAGGTCATACTCAAGATTGAAGCGGGACTCATCCCATGCCATGGAATCCTTGATGGACTGCATGGCCCACAGGGCACGGTCATAGGCTCCACGGTCAACATACAGACCGAGCTTAACCTCACGGCCGGAGCGGGTTACAAAGGTGTCCTCGATAATATCGAAAGTACCGGCAACCAGAGCAAAGAGGTAGGATGGCTTAGGGAAAGGATCTTCCCAAGTGGTGTAGTACTTTCCGTTCTTAACACCTGAGTCTACCAGGTTACCGTTACTTAACAGTACGCCGCAGCCGTAATCAGGACCAATAATGGTTACACGGTACCTGGCAAGAACATCAGGACGGTCAAGGAAGTAGGTGATGCGGCGGAAGCCCTCAGGCTCACACTGGGTGCAAAAGCAGCCTGAAGACTTGTACAGGCCCATTAAGGAGGTGTTCTGAGCAGGATTAATCACACACTCGGTAGTGAGTTCGAAATCATCAGGGACCTCAAAAACCACCAGCTCGTTCTCATTGACGTTGTACTTGCATGGCTGACCATTTAACAGTACGTCATTGAGCTTGAGGTCCTCACCGTCAAGGCGCAGCGGTGCCTTGCTGTCAGAGGTCTGACGGACATAGTGGGCAGTAGAACGTACCACTGTATAATCATCGCCCAGCTGGAAAGTCAGGTCGATGTCAGTAGCTGTAAACTCAGGCTTTTTGTAATCAAGTCTTTTTTTGGCCTTGAAATTACTGTTTGCCATCCTATTCTCCTCTGATCAAAACAAACGGTCCGCATACTATAGAACGGCCTTTCCCTATAAGTCAAACCGCACCTTCCATGCAGGTCAAACCTCCCTTTCCGTGCAGGTTAAACTGCACTTTCCCTGTTGCCAGACCCTGCCTGAAAGCCACAAAATCCATGCCCACGACCACTGCTCTGCCCACCAGGCGCACCCAGGGCCAGAGCGCAGTATCCCACGCCACTGCAAGGCAGCTCACAGCCCGCCTCAGCTCCTGCTCAAAGCAGTCAAGTCAGGTAAATATCTGTCCGGCCCCCTGCCCTTTTTGAATGCCCTGTCCCCTGTCATAGTCCGCCTTGGGGCATCTGCCTCAGAATCGATTCACCACACTCTTTGCACACCGTCCAGCCCTGCAGCTGCTGGCAGCCAGGTATGGCGCACAGCCCCTGGCTGCTCTGCCACCGGTGCCCAGGGCCATGTATGTCGCACAGCCCCTGGCTGCTCTGCTACCGGTGCCCAGGGCCATGGCCTTAGGCATTGAGGGCCGGGGCCGTGCCTGGCATGGCCGGGCATGGCCTTGCCTGTGGTCAGGATCGGCCTTGCTTATGTGATTGTGCCGGGCTGAAAATGAAAAAAGCAGAGTCCTTTGTGAACTCTGCTCTTTGCTGTTAATGCTGTGGAGCCAGGCGGATATGGCCGCTGGCGGCGTTGTCCTTGCTGGCCACCGCCTCATCGCGAGGCCATACGCTTGGGTACAGACTGTCGTTTAAGTGTACTGAGGTGGACTTGCGGGCACTGTCTTCAAGCAGGGCCTTGAACTCGCTGTCAGACACTCTTAAAAAAGTGTCGTCCTCATTGGCTGTACGCCATGGACCAAGCAGGGCGCCATCCTCGTCCATGTTGTTAATCTCGCCAGTGGCGGTAATACGGCTGTACGGCTGGCCATCAAGAGTGTGGTGAATAACCTCATCCTCAGCAGCACTTGCCATTGCCGGGGCTTCTGCCTTTTCCCTGCTGTCAGTAACTGCAGCTGAAAGAATTGCCTTGTCTGCAGCATCAGCGGCTGCTGGAGCTGCCTTGTCGTGAGCTGCTGAAGCTGCGCCGGCAGCACCGCCGCCGGTACGGTTCATGGCAGCCTGAGCATCGGCTGCGCCGGCAGCTGTTGACATGTCAGGGGCAGCTGAAGCCTTGCCGCTGTCATTGAGGCTGTCCATGCGGGAGATGGAGGTAATCTTGTTTTCAATTACGCGCTGAGCTTCAGGACGGGCTGGCATGGCAGCAGCACCTGGAGGTGACTGGGTACCCTTGCCCTCAGAGAGCTCATCACGCTCTACCTGGTAGCGGTTGAATACAGGAACAGGCTGGGCATCATAGACCTTGAGCTTCTGGGCATCGGCAAAGTCAGAGGCAATGGCAAGAGCCTCGTTGAGGATATTATCCTCAAACTCAAAGTCATCAGGCAGATCCTTGACCTTCTTGACCGGGGCCTTGCCCATCAGAGCCAGACGCTCATTGGTGCTCTTAAGAGCATGCTCGTCGTCTTCCTTCTTCATTTTCTTACGCTTATCAAGGTTTACAGAAATGACTTTCTTCTCCTTGAGAGCATAGTAACGATCGAGGTCGGCCTGGATAATCTTGAAAGCACGGCTCTTGCTGATACGCTCCTGGCTTCTGCGGGCCAGCTCAGGGACGTAGGCGGCAATGTTCAGATAGCCGTCAAAAGCTACAGGATTGATCTTGTCCCATGGCAGAGCATTGACCTCAGAGCTCTCACCAAATTCCTTGTTGTCAATAATGGCTGGCAGGAAGATATCAGGTGAAACACCCTCAAGCTGGGTAGAGCCGCCATTGATACGGTAGAACTTGGCAATGGTGTAGTGGATTGAGCCCAGTTCGGCATCATTGAAGTCATAGACACGGGCCAGAGGCTTGGACTGCTGTACAGTACCCTTGCCAAAGGAGGTGTCGCCTACTACCAGAGCACGGCCGTAGTCACGCAGAGCAGCAGCCATAATCTCGGAACTGGATGCGGACAGACGGTTAATCAGCACTACCAGAGGACCGTCGTAAGCTACGGACGGATCGGTATCAAACTGTGGAATCACGTTGCCACGGGCGTCACGAACCAGAACGATTGGACCCTGCTTGATAAACAGACCGGAGGACAGTGTAGCCTCAGGCAGCAGACCGCCACCGTTGTTACGCAGGTCGACAATCAGAGCATCAACCTTGCCCTCTTTCTTGACGCGGGCAATTTCACGGGCAATATCCTGATGAAGATTGGTGTAGAAGCTCTTGATCTTGAGCACGGCAATCTTCTTGCCGTCAACTTCCTTCATCTCAATCTTGGCTTCAGAATCCTGCAGACGTACCTTGTCGCGGATAATATCCACGCTGAAAGTAGTCATCTGGGAACCCTCGCCACGCTCGATGTCCAGGGTAACCCTGGTGCCCTTAGGGCCCTTAATCTTCTTTACTACCTCATTAAGACGCCAGCCAATGATGTCTTCATAGGAACCGTCAGCCTGACGTACGCCTACGATCTTGTCCTTGGCCTTGAGCTTCTTGCACATTTCGGCAGGAGAGCCTGGCAGAATGGAGTTGATAACTGTGTACTCATCCTCGGAGGTCAGTACGGCGCCTATACCCTCGAGGGAAAGATTGAGGTTATCGTTGAAATTCTCGCTGTCCTCAGGGCTTAGATAGCTGGTGTGAGGGTCAATGGCTGTAGCAAAGCTGTTTTCAAATACAGAGAAAACGTCCTCAGAACGAATCTGGGAGAGCTTGGCCAGTGCGGCATTGTAACGGCGCATGAGGCGCTTGCTGGCTTCTTCAGGAGTCTTGTCAGAGAGCAGCTGCAGAATATAGTCATTCTTGAGCTCATTGATCCACTGTCTCTGAAGAGCAGTCTCATCAGGCAGGAACTCAGCATCCTTGCGGTTGAACTCAACCTGGTCATCGGTGGTCAGATCAATTTTTTTGTTCTTGATCATGTCCACAAAGAAGGAGTACTTGTTGAAGCGCTTTTTGATGGAGCTGTTGTAGATCTCGTAAGGGTAGCTCAGATCGCACAGCAAAATAGCGCGGACGATACGGTCGCGGTTGGCGTAAATCTCGTCAACTTCAGCACGTGTAAAGATGCTCTTGTTATAGTCCATGTAGTACAGATACTGCTTGATGACCTTGTCAGCAAAAGCATTATCGACATCAATGGCCTTATAGTGAGCGCGAATGAAGCTGTTGGCCGTGCGGGTACAGGCTGTCTGGTGGATACCCTCAGGCTCCAGGACAGGCAGTTCTTCAAAAGTTGGTACCGATAATTTGGCATTAGCAGTCAGCGAACAGGCAAGGGCCGCTACTCCTAATGCAATTCTGGACAATTTAAGCACAGCTCAAGCTACCTCTTTGTGCCAAAAAAACATGTCAGTCATCGGGACCTCATGTCCTTCAGACTGTAAAAACCATAATCCCGCCCTCCTGCACCAAGGCAGGCCTGAGCAGGCAGAAAATATTCTATTGCTGACACTGCCAGCTGTCACAGTGCTGGCTTAAGCTCTCCACAAAGAGCTGCGGCACTGGCTTATGCACCGTTTAAGGACACAGAAAACTCTGCCTGAATTCGGTGAATATACCCTTTTGACAGGCCATGGCGGCCAGTGGGCGTAAAAACCCGCATGCCATAATAGCATGATGCAATTAGAACCAAATTAGTATAGCTGAAAATTACTGTTCAGCCAGCTCCCTCAAATAAGCCGCGCAGCACACAGCACCAAAGCGGATCAGCCCCTGAGCAACATAACAGCGCCATTCCTGCCTGACAGACAAAGCACGCTCTGAGCCGTGCCCACACACCCGCCCCTTCCCTCAAAACAGGTGTCAGCCGTACAGGCATACATCCAGACAGATGGACATGCATCCAGAAAGACGGGCATGCATGCAGCTGGCATGCATGCCCGCTCTTAGCGCCAGGCTCATGACCTGCAAAAGCACCATGTCAGGCTACGCTAAGCGGGCTAAGGACAAAGGCTCACGCCCCTGCCTGCCATGACGGGCAGCGGCGAGGGTCGTGAGACCTGAGCAGCGCTATTTGGGTTGTTTTTTTTTGCGGCTGCAAAAACAAACATGCCGGACCCGCGAGGATACCGGCATGCTGTTGTACTGAAGGTAAGCCTTTGCAATGCTGTCAGCAGGCAAATGCATTCTGACAGCCTGTCAGGGCTACTGCTGGGCAGTACCGTCAGGACGACCGCCCTGAGACTGGGAGTGACCATGGCCACCGCCAGGACGACGGTTGTTATTGTTGTTATAACGACCGTTGTTGTTTGGACGTGGTCCACGGCTGTTAAAGTGGCCACCCTGACCATTGCGCTTTGGACGTGGAGCGCCACCACCGGTGCTCAGATATACTCTGTTTAATGGGACAGAGGCTGGAATGCCGTTGTTCAGGGTGATACTTACTACATCGCCCTTGAGTGGCTCACTGACAGTGCCCTTGACGTAGCTGCGCTCTGTGGAGATATACACATAGCGGCCTGGGCGGATATCTGATTCCTTGGCTGGCTCGTAAGTGCGCTGCGGAGCACCGTTACGGTTGTTAAAGCGACGCTGGCCGTTGTTCTGGCCATCACGACTGAAGCGGCGCTGACCATCCTGACCTTCACCTGGACGGCGTGGACCGCGACTCTGAGGACGGCCCTGTGGCTTCTTAGGACGGGCTGGACGGCGCTTGGAGTTGATCTCGGTAAAGCGGGTACGGGCATACTCTGCATGCTCGGCATTTACCGCATCCACCTCATTGCCATTGAGATCCACACGCATGGCGCCTTCACGAACACTGTAGAAATAGCGCAGACGGGTGGTGTAGACACGTACGGCAGCACGCACCTTGGAGATGGACAGGCCCTCGATATCAGCAACTAATGGCTTGAGATCCTCAAGAATACCGATCTTTAAAGGCTTGCAGTCGCCCTCTTTGATAAAGGCTTTTGGGAAGTGTACATAAAGCAGCTCCAGGGCTTCCTTGATGTGCTCCTGGTGAGTACCGCCATTATCGCCATCAGCACTCTGGTTGTCAGCTGCGACCTTTTCATCAGCTGCAGGGGCAGCAGCAGTGTTTTCAAGCTCTGCTGAGCCGTCAGCTAAAGTATCTCTGTTTTCCACTAAAAAACTCCAAATCGCTGGTTCCATGGACTAAAAAGCCAAAAAGTCCTGATAAGAACAGATTGTGCTGTATGGCCAGGCCACGGGCAGCAATCGTCCCCGGCAAAACTCTCGTTAACACAATCTAAGAACCCTGAAGCACCTGAACAGCCGGCGCCAACGATATCGCCCTGTTAAGTAAAGCTCTTAGTACGTGCCTTCATGCCGCCCGGAGCTGAGCATGAGACTAAAAAAACAGACTGCTGAAGTCAGTAACCGGCGGTTCCGTCACTCCATGACGGCACATAAAGCTGCTGACTGGCCCATAAAAAGGCCCTTATGAGTCTGAAAGGAAAAACCAATACCTCTCATGATGCAATTTTCCCGCAGCTAAATCAACATTTATATGTAGTTACAGGCAAGATATCCTGACTTGCATATATATGAAAAGCTGCAGCTGCCCGTACTGGCCGGGCCCGTGCACCATATCGGCTGTCTGTCAGCCGATTTTGTCCAGATTCTGTTACTGCACCAGACAGTCATTGCCCCCCAACAACAATACCCCGCGCTCCCGTACCTGCCTCAAATACATCACGCATTTGACTCTGGAAACAGACAGCAGGCAGCACTGTGGCTTAAAGGTGCATGCGCACGCCCGGCACAGCACCTTGGCCGCCCTGGTACATCCTGGTACATCCTGGCAAGCCCCGCCAGGATTAACCTGCCCATCGTGATTGTGATGCAAGGCAGGAATCAGCTGACAGTCACGCTGGTCTTGCCACGCTGGTCATATCCAGCAATGACCGACAAAAGGCCATAAGGCTGTACTGGAAGTGACCAGAGCTCATGACGCTGTGACTTGAACCCGTCTCTAAGTGTGGTGACGGGACAGTTCTGCAAATCTTTACAGAGGCTCAGTGCACCCTTGCTGATTTGCTTACAGCCTGCATACTGCAGGCGCAGTGGCCTGCGACTGCAGCATGCAGGAAGATTTGCGGATGTGTACTTGCTCAGATTGCTGGCACCATGGTCATTGAGATTGCCGGGTATGGCTACTTGCCCTGGGATGCAAAAATTCGGTTGACGCGCTCGAGATCGGCTGCGGTATCTACACCAGTCTCTGGAGGACGTTCGGTGGTGGCAACTGCTATCTTCATGCCGTAATGCAGCAGACGCAACTGCTCAAGAGATTCGGCTACTTCAATAGCAGCAGGCTCTTTTTGCAGATAGTCCAGAATGGTAGCAGCTCTATATCCATAAATGCCAATGTGGTGATAGTGCTTGAACTTGAGCTCGGTGACTGCCTGCTGTCCCTGAGCAAAATTGTCGCGCTCATAAGGAATAGGAGTACGGCTGAAGTACAGGGCAAAATTGTCTTTGTCCATAACTACCTTTACGCAGTTAGGGTCAAAGACATCATCAATGCTGCTGATTGGGTTGCAAAGAGTGGACATCTGAGCACCGGAGCTTGCCAGCAGTGCAGCTACCTCATCTATATGATCGCGTGTAATCAGAGGCTCATCGCCCTGAACATTGACCACAATGGTCTGAGGATCAATGTTTCTAATACGCAGCATCTCAGCAATTCGCTCTGTACCTGAACGTGGATTCTGAGAGGTCATACATACGGTAAGACGGCTGTCCTGACGGCTGAGCGGTTCCAGAGCCTGAGCCACCAGTTCATGATCTACGCAGGCTACGACCTCACTTGCTGAAGACTCCAGAGCCTTCTGACAGACTCTGACAATCATAGGAGCGCCACCAACGTCAGCAAGCGGCTTGCCTGCAAGGCGTGTGGAGGCATAGCGTGCCGGAATAGCCACCATGTAGTCGACATTTTTGCTCATGATATTAGTCCTCTGTGCCGCCTCATAAAGGCTGAAAATATGCTGTACTCACCACCAGCTGGCCTAAGTCACAGCAAAGTGCTTAAGCTCAGATGGCTTTACCGTTCAGACAAAACCTCAGTGAAGGTACAAACCAGTTAAAACCAGTGGGGTGCAGCAGAGCCTGAACATGTTACTGATGCCGCCCGGTCAGCTCTTATATACCTTTTGTATAAGGTATCAGCCAGCCTACTTACGGCGCTTGAGCTCGCGTGGCAGTGCATCAGGATCGAAATCGCGACGCTGCTTTTTCAAAGAAAAAATGTCCTTGCCATCATCATGCGCCTTAACGCTTCTAAGGTCATTGATGCTCTCAGAGACAGAACTGTCCCTGCCTTTTGCTTCCCCTGCAGCTGAGCTGGCAGCATTGTCAGTCTGACCGGCATTGTCTGCCATATCGTCCTTGTCTGCCATATCGTCCTTGTCTGTCCGAGCGGACTGATTATCGTCTGGGGCATCGACCCTGGCGGAATCTGAGCTGCTCTCTGAGCTGCTCTCTGCTCCGGTTGCGTTGCTGGCTGCTCCGGTTGCGTTGCCGACTTCTCCGGTTGCGTTGCCGGCTTCTCCAGTTGTGCTGCTCTCTGTAAGATTCTGTTCTTCAGCGGTGTCAGGGGAGTCGGAGCTGTCGTCATCGCCTGAGCGTGATGACTTGTACTTAAGGCTCTTTTTCAGGGACTTGTGCTCCTTGCCCTCGCCATCATCATCGCCCTGATGGGCTCCATCATGAGCACCGTCATTAGCACTGTCGCTGTTTGCAGTTGAGCTTCTCATGCTGCTCTCATATGAGTCATGAGCTGAATACTCGTAATGAACGGACTCAGCGCCATTGTCATACTGTGCATCAGGATTGTCAGCATCGCGTTCCAGATCCTCAGGCGCTATGGCAGGAGTAGTATCCGGCGTCATTGGGGCAGCGGCTGGAGATGGATTGGTATTGGCATGAATGGCCGCCCAGCGGGCATTGTGCTCAGCTACTTCCTCAAGAGAATCCACCAGATCAATTTCAGGTCTGATGTAGCCGGCCTTTTCACGTTCCTTGAGGCGCTTTTCCACACGGGAGCGGCTCTGCTTTACCTTGCCTACCACATCATCATAGAACTGTTTGCTCAGGTGAGCACTGACGTTGAGGACAAAGACATTGGAAAGATTGTTACGTGCAGCCTCTGACTGATACTTGATGGCATCCTTGGAGGTCATGACAACAGGTCCTTTGGAGGCCAGAGCAGCAAGGCGCTCGTAATCAATACGGTCATGATCGCCTACTTCAACACGCTCGGCTACAGTAAAGCCGCAGTCTTCAAGGGTTTTGTAGAAACGGTCAGGATTGCCAATACCTGCAATAGCAATCACACGGCTCTTTGGCTGCAGTACTTCCTGTGACTTGAGGTTAAGCGGCACTATGGAACTCTGCTTGAGGACCATAGGAAAATAGCCAAGGTGGGCCACAGCACCGGATACTACTACAGTATCAACGGTTTTAAGACGCCAGCGGGCCTCACGCAGCGGACCGGCTGGAAGCAGATGACCGTTACCCAGCATACGGGCACCGTCGAGCACACAAATCTCAACATCACGATCAAGAGCGTAATGTTGCAGACCATCATCGGTAATGATGAGGTCAACCCCCAGTCCGACCAGGTAGTCAGCGCCACGGTTACGCTGCGGATCGATAACTACAGGGGCACCGGTCTCACGGCGTATCAGACATGGCTCATCACCATAAATAACAGGATCGGCATCCAGTGGAACCTGAGCCGGGAACTGGGCACCTTTGGCCTTGTATCCACGGCTGAGCACACCAGGATTGAAACCACGGGCACGCAGCTCCTTTACCAGGGCAATACAGATAGGAGTCTTGCCACTGCCACCGACAGTGATACCACCTACTACAACTACCGGGACCACAGGGCCTTCAGTTTTACACAGACCATTGGCATAAAAAGCACGCCTTGCGGCAGCAACCACGCCAAAAAGTGATGAAAAAGGCAGCAGCGGCAGCTGCAGTAAAAATGAGGTAATGTTTCGTCCGTACCAGATATTATTTAGAAAAGACACTCTCTTGTCCCCGGAAACAGCGTGAACCTGATTAATAAAAGGGCATGATTATACCATGAACCCCGGCATTGGACAGCAGACCATGCCTGGCACCGGACGAAAAATTCCCAGCCATTCCCCGCCTGTCCCGCGCCTCTGCAAAAGCATTCCTGGCGGCCCCGTCTGAGATTATGACAAAGCATGACAGCATAAGTTCCGAGCCAGAGAGAACTTACGTCAAGATTACTCCATCATCAGCCCAGCCAGTACCTGCAAAAGCGCAGACCTCTGCCCATAAACAATGACTCAGACAGCGGCACTGATACAAAGAATCATCGCCCATTACATGAGCCCCAGCCCTGACATGCCCTGCTCTGCCATGCACTGCCCTGTCAGGCCAGGCAATAACCTTGTCCTGACATTACCGGCGGGGAACCAGGAAAGGCTATTGACCGCATGCAGGGATCAGGTGTCAGAGCAAGAGGAGTTTGTGCAGTTCATAATGCAGGTGCCTGAATAGCAGGTAACCGGTACAACTGACTAAATTACAAGCCAGATTTTGTTGTACTCTGAACTTACGGTCGTCAGTCAGCCCCGCTGTGTCCCGGCAAAACTTCTGCAGGGAATATTGCAGCCTGGAATATTGCAGCAGTCATTTGCAGCACTGGATTTACTTCATGATCATCTCTGGAGGAAGCTCTTGTTTGTCAGCAAGGCAGGCAGGTATGCATGCATGCATGCATGCATGCCTGTTCAGGTCATTGGCTGATATCATCAGAATTTTGTGCTCCAGGATTTTGTGCAGCTGGATGCCGCGTCAGCTCATTTAATGCAGGGAAAGCGGGTATATGCGCTTTTGTGGAGCGAAAATGCGGATTTTTTTGCGCTCAATTTTTTCAAATAAGATTTGCCGTATTTAAGCCTTTTAATCGATTTTCCTGCCTTGTCCGTAAATAATTTGGCTCTGGAAATGTCCCTCTGAAACTGACAGATACGGCCCTTTGACTGCAATAATCACAGCCCGCTTTTTCCCTGCATTACCTGTTAAATATGCTGTGCCAGATCATACTGAGCTCTGTATCGGGCCAATGGCAATCAAGTCAGGCGGTTGAATTTTTAACAACTATGAGCGTATCATTATGTCCCGCAAGGCTGATACAGTTAAAATCAGCTTCAGGCATTTGACAATGTCATCGAGTCCATATCTGATACGGGCTATCCGACATTTACCTGACAGACATGTATATTCCGCTGTCCGACTCTGATTGTCCGGACCTTACTGCTGCGGAACAATAAGTTAACAGTTAGATTTTCATACCTGATTCCCCTGAGTGTCCAACTGCCTCCCTGGAATGAGTAAATTCCTCTTAACAGGAAATGAATTTAATCTGAGCCTGAACCAGGGCTCTTTTTTCAGACTGCCGCTATGCCACCACAGGTTGTGTTTGCCAGACCTTCCTTATGCCAGGCGCTTAAATGGCAGCCGTCCCATGCTTCAATAAGCAATATACACAGGGCCTGAAAGTTCTGCAGTTCCCAGCTGACTGTATTTGTCTTCAATCTGGCCCTGAACACAATTTAATCAGTACCATTTGCACTCACAGCCTCTGCAATGCAGGAGCGCCATCATCATATCTATTGCTGCATGCACAGGCAGACCAGCTCTTTGACCGGCTTAATATGCAGCTAAGAGAGTTAATGTTTATTTCACGGGATTAGTCCCGATGCCACCAGGTATGGATCAAACTGTCAGCACCGACAACTGACAATAAGTGCTGGTGCACTCGACATTAAGAGAATGCAGGATAAACCTGAACACCACCGGACAGATTGAAGTCATGACTGCTTGTCAAAATGGCATGTAATACCATGCTGTGTGATGTCATGCCGTGCTGTGTAATGTCATGCCGTGCTGTGTAATGTCATGCCGTGCCGTGTAATGTCATGCCGTGCCGTGCCGTGTAATGTCATGCCGTGTCATGTCTAATATCTGCCGGCCAGATCAGACTGTGACATAACACTGTCCATAAATTCGTTCACAGCAGAAACAGTGCGGAGCCAGCTCCATATGCATTGAGCGGCACTGCAATTTCTGCATTGAGCTGAGCTGTATTAAGTTGAGCATGAACACAGCCCTGCTTCCTGTCCCGCATGAAACAGACCCGCTGAGTTTACAGCATGCGCACAGATCTGCAGTTGCCAGAACATGGGCAGCAGTTCGCAACCTTAAACTTAACAAGGCAGAATTATTTTGCCTTCACCAGTATTTTCCATATGTGAGCAGTGCCCATGCACTGACACAAAGTCGTCTGTATTGCATTATTTTTTAACAGACACTTTTATCTGCAATATTACCCGCCGCACCATTCGAAGTTGTGTTCAGTGCGGCATATGATTTTGTATTTTGTTTTATAAAGCGTTATTGCTTTACCCGGCATGTCTGTCCTGCAACCAGGGCTGATTTTATATCCCATGCCATTTCGTATGACTGTATTAAGATCTGACAGCCCGGCTGATTTACAGTATTTTGCGAGCAGTCACTGTCAGGGACTGAGTTTGAGCCAGAAAAATCCATCCTGGCACAGGCTGGCTGATTTGCCGCCATATGATTTGTTTACTGCGCTGTTTTATTTTTGATGTAATCCTGCTCCCAAAGAGGAGCCTGACAAACAAAGTTAATCTGCCAGCCCGCAGACTGCTAAAGAATCAGTGCCAGCTGCCGCAACCTGGCAGCAATAACAACACTAAACACATAAATGAGCCTGAAGCTGTCTGCATTTAAACTGAGCAGCCACAACCCTGACAATTTACCTGACGTCAGTACGGCCGCCCAGGCTTGCCAGTCAAAACACAAGCAGGCGGCAGTTGCGATGGCTGCGTCCCAGTCATTTGCGGCACCGGTTACGATGGCACCAGCAGCTCCATTGGATGCATCGATTGAAATGGCGGCGGCGCCAGCAGCAGTGGCTTTAAGGCATCCTGTACACGATCATTACAAGTCCCTCTGTTGATTAAGGTAAGGATGCTTTATTTTCATTACTGATGACAATACTGCTGTACCAGTCAGCAAGCACTTACAGCTCTGTCACTGACCGTCTGTTTTTCTCACTGCACCTTACATGCAGCAAATCAGCTGTTTATCTCAACGTCAGCTGTAACACCATGGTGACAGTGTTTATGCTTTATAAATCGATTTAGTTCTACCCCTCAGATACGGTAAACAGCATCTGATGCAACACTGCTGCGACACTGCTGCGACATAAGTGAAACCGCAGTGACCTTACAGCACAGAAGATGTGTCACCTTAACTTTTATAAAGGAATACTTTGCCAGGCAACCTGGGATGCAGAACCTGGATCATGCTTATACTTAACTGAATTTCTGCCGCAGGCGTACAAACAATCAAACAGTGCCCGGCGGCCACTTTTATCAGCACTGTGATCCTCCAGCGCAAACACAGCTCAATGCATGGAGCATGAGGACTGTTGACTGGGCGTAAGGATCAGGCCTCAGGCCAGATGCAGTACGCTTTACAAAGCAAGACCATATGCAGGTCCAGCGCTTTGCCATTAGCATCTGAGCATACATTGCTGATATTGCCGGTTTTTCCATCCCATGGAGGTACAGACTCCATGGGCAGCAGCCATCAGAGGCTGACTGAACTTTGTTTTCTTAAGTGGGAATCTGTTTTTTCTATGAGAACTGCCAAAAAGTCACAGACAACAGATAATTCACCTTACCGTAATGCCCGCACCTCACTGTCAGAGCCTAAAGGCCGCAAGCCCCGCTCTGCAGCAGCTGCAGGCAAGTCATCCGGTGCAGATGCTGCATCCGGAGGTTCTGCTGCGTCTGCTCGTAAGAGCAAGGCTGCAGCCACCTCCGCCAAAACCACGGCCAAAGCTGCAACAGCCAGGACAAAAGCTGGCGCAGCCAAGGGTACAAGCGCCAAAGCAGCCGCTAAGCCTGCCGCCAAAGCCGCACCAGCTAAAGCTGCAGCCAGCAAGGCTGCACCAGCCAAGGCCGCAGCTGCAAAGGCAGCGACAGCATCTGCTGCTGGTAAGGCATTGAGTAAGACTGCCAGCAAGAGTGCAGGCAGGAGCTCAGGTAAAAGTGCCGGCAAGGCATACCGTGCATCGGCCGCTGATGCATGGAGTGCATCACCTCAGGAAAAAACTGAGGGAAAGACAGCAGCAGGCATCAAGGCTGCCTCAAAGGCTGCTGCCCTTACATCATCCAGGTCAGCCTCATCTGCATCTGCAAAAGCCCGTAAAAAGGCACGTGCCGAAGAGGCAGCTGCTTCTTTTGATGATGGTGATGAGTATTTAAGGGCTGCACTGCGCGCTGAGGCTGAGTCTCATGCCCGCGCTGCAGCTGCTGCAGTATGGGGTGATGGCAGTTCCTCCCGTAAAAGCAGCACCAGAAGCAAGTCAAAGGCAGCCCGCAAGGCCGCTGCCAAAGAAGCTGCTGCCGCTGCCGGCAGTGCCCGCAGCAGCAAAAAGAGCAAGGCAGCTCCTGTGCGCAGACGTGGCAGCGCTGCCTCTGCAGGTCATGCCGTTCCTTATGCAGCAGGCGCCCACAAAGACAGTCAGGCCTTTGGACCATCTGCAATTTACGGCCAGGATCCGGCCTCTGGTTATAACCACTTTGGCAATGGCGGCGGATATCCATATCAGCCTGATGCCCCTCACGCCAATGGCCCTGTGGGCAACGGCCCTTATGGCAATGGCCCTGTGGGCAACGGCCCTTATGGCAATGGCCCTGTGGGCAGCGGCCCTTATGGCAATGGCCCTGTGGGCAGCGGCCCTTATGGCAATGGCCCACGCGGCTCTGCAGGCCCTGATGGTCAGTCAGTTAATCATGATGTTTATGGCTTTGGTCCCCAGGGACGCATGAACGCCGGTCCTGGCGGACACGGGCAATCATCTAATGCTCCTCACTCCGCCAATGGAAATCCTTATATGGATGCCCCAGGCGTCCCAGGTCATTTTGATCATTACAACAGCATGGGTAATGGCTCTGATGCAGGCAACTTACCGGGCTACGGCTATGCAGGCATGCACGGCGGAATGCCTGGCATTCAGGGCATGCCAGGTCATATGCAAGGTAATGACGGATATTATGATGAAGGTCCTTACGGTTTTAATGATCGTCATGGACCAGCTGATCGCGGCCATGATGCCTGGGGTCAGCCACCACAGCGCCACCGCTCTTCCCGCCGTCGTCACAGCGACAGCCGCAGGGGAGCGGCCTATGGAGCTGGTGGACCAAATGTTATGACCGGACCTATGGATCATCCAAATGAGTTTTCACCAGTTGGAGGAATTGATCCGGGCTTTGATCCTGAGCTGGTAAATGCTGCTCCTGAGCGCTCAGTTGAGGAGGCTGCAGAAATTCTGCGCCGCTTCAAGAGTCTGATGCAAAAAGGCTCAGAGGCCCCTGCTGTCAGTGAACCTTACCCAAGCTATGAAATTGATGAGCTGGGTAATGTTATCCACCAGAAAGGCAGCAACCGGCCAAAGTCTGAGGTGAAGGTCGTGGTGCGCCGTCGTCGCTCCCTGCTAAGCGAGGCCGACAGCGGCAGCAAGTCCCTGTCTGACACTGTGGACAGCAGTGCAGCTGCCGCCGATGCAGCCAGCACAGCCGATGCTGCCCAGTCAGCTGCAAATCCAGCAGAACAGGCTGCAGCTAACGCCGCCAATGTTCCAGCAACTGCCACAGCTGTCGAGGTCGCAAATGCATCTGCTTCAGAGGCATCTGCTTCCGGCAAGTCAAAGACACTCTCATCATTGAGCGTGCGTTCTGACTCTGCCAGTGCTGCCCGTAATGCAGGTGAAGAGTCTGATCATACTGACAATTACGAAGGTGCTGATGAGACTTATGCAGATAATGAAAGCGATCATGATGACTCCAGCGAACTGCTGCGTGCAGCAGCCATAGTTTATGCTCAGGATCCTGTTCTGGGCGTAAGCCGTGAAACCAGTGAGCAGCTGGGCATTACCAGAAGTGTTGCCCAGAATATTCTGGAGCAGCAGCACCCAGCCAAAGGCCGCAAGAAGAAAAAACGTAACCAGCTTACAGCTACTCAAAAGGCAGAGGCTGAAGCTGCTGAGGCAGCAGCTCAGGCCGCTGAGGCTGCAGCTGCGCTGGCCTTTTCCCGCATGCTTGAAGAAAACGGTCAGTCATCTAAGGATTCAGGCCATGGCCGTAAGGCAGCTAAAGCTGAGCGCAACCGTCAGCGTAAAGGCGTAAATGCTGCCGGCAAGGCCCCATATTTTGATCAGGGCATGATGCCCGCACCGGGCAATGGTCCGTCCCTGGGCCATGGCATGGGCCCAGCTATGGGTCAGGGCACTGGTCCAGGAATGGCTCAGGGCACTGGTACAGGTATGGGGCCAGGTATGGGTCAGGGCATTGGCAACTTTGTGCCTGATGCCTTTGCTGGCGGCGTGCCTATGGTTCTGGGCTTTGACGGTCCTGTACCGCTTAACGCTCCGGAAATTTTCCGTACCCCTGACGGCATGATTCATCAGGATACTGTCAATGGCCCTGTGGCTGTTGGCCCTGCTCCGGGCATGTTCCTTGGTGTTGACGGTATGATTTACCTTGATACCGGAAACATGATTGTGCCTGCCGGTCCTGTGGTCGGTATGTTTATCGGCCCTGACCATATGCTCTATCAGGACACTCCAGGTGGTATCACCCTGATAGGTCCGGCACCAATGATGTTCTATGGTCATGACGGCATGCTCTATGAGACAGGTCCTGCAGGTCCTGTACCTGCCGGTCCGGCTCCGGGCATGTTAATGGCTCCTGATGGTACTCTTTATCCTGATGAGGCCAATCCTGTAAGCCTTAACGACCCTGATATTTATCAGGATCAGTACGGCATGCTTTATATGGATACCCAGTCAGGTCCTGTTTTAATGGGCCCGCCTCCGGGCATGTTTGATGAGCTTGGTGCTCAGGCTGTCATTAACAGATTCCATGCAGCTGCCCCATCTCAAAGAGCAAAGTCAAAAGGCAACCGAGACCGTAATGCTGAGCTTGCAGACCAGGCAACACAACATGGCAGCGCACCTGGCGCGGCCCTGGCTCAGGATGCTCACAGTATGCCTGTCAGTCAGTCCAGGGACGGTCAAAGCAAATCCTCTGAAGCCGATGCAGCCGCTGCCAGCAATGCTACTCCTTTAACAACCCGCATTGCCGGAGTTGGTGCAGGTACAGGCTATCGCCGCTCTTCTGGACTTAGCAAGTTCTCATCTGTCGGCCTGCCATCTGATGATGAGAAAAAGCGCCGCCAGCTTATGAACAAGCTTGCCCGCACTCAGGCTGAGTTTGACCGTATGACCCTGCTTCCAGATGAGCTGGATCCATCAGGTGCAGACATTGATCTCAGCAGCTACGATCAGGCCTTTTCAGGCGTGTCATCTGCAGCTGATTATGATGATGACCTTCTTCTTGCCTCTGAAAAGAAATCAGCATCATCGATCTCCAGCAGCGCAGATGAACCGGTCCCAGCCACGGAAAATCAGGACGAGTACGCACAGCACGAGGCCGATGCAGAGGATGCCGAAGACGACATCGGCAATCTTGATTACGAAGATCAGGATCTGGATGTCATCGAAGAAGCCGATGCTGATGCTGATGCTGACGAAGAGTCTGACTCTGATGATGAGGATGCTGACTTCGATGCAGATATGGATGAATACAGTTCAGAAGATGAGGAGTATGAGTCAGAGGATGTATCGGATGACGCAGATTACGCTGATGACAGTGATCTGTATGCAGCTGCATCGTTCCTTGATGATGAGCTGAACGATACTGACTTCAACGCAGCCCGCGATGCAGATCCGGCTGCGCGCAAGTCAAAGGCAAGTGCAGGCTCCAAAGCTCGAACTGGCTCAAAGTCAGCCGCAGCCACAAAGAGCAGCGCTGCCTTAAAGACCGGTGCCAGCGCTAAAGCTTTATCAGCCACAGCATCCAGGAAGACTGCAGTACGTTCAGGCTCACGAGCCAGTGCCGCATCAGCTCCAGCAGCCCAAAAAGCTGCAGCCAGCGCACAGGCAAAGGCCCCAGCCAGGGCCGCCAAACCAGCTGCTGCAAAGGCTCCAGCCAGGGCCGCCAAACCAGCTGCTGCAAAGGCTGCTGAAAAGGCCCCGGCAAAGGCCACTAAAACAGCAAGCGCAACTAAAGGTCCTGCTGCTAAGGCAGCCTCTGCCAGGCCGGCTGCAAAAGCTTCAGCCGCAAAGGGAGGAGCTGGCAAGGCCAGTTCCACTGCCAAAGACAGCTCCCATGCCAAAGCTGCGTCCACCGGCGCATCAAAAGCTACTCGAGCTGCACCTCGTAAGACCTCTGCAGCCGTATCTGACAGTACCAGAACCACTGGCCGCAAGGCTGCTGCAACTGCAGGCTCACGATCAAAGGCCAGGGCAAAAGAATAAGCTGATGGCACATAGCCCCGAACCGGGGCCATGACCTTAAGAGAAAAGACTGAAATGGTTCAACTGCACTGATGGGTTGCAAGTTGAGCTGTTTTGGTCTTTTGTTTTTCAAGGCCGGCATTACACTGGCTTTGAAATATGGATGTCGCTCTTCGGATACGGCCAACACAGGGGGCAGATTGCCAGGCAATACCGGCAAAAGGCCTTTTTATGCCTGATGTACGGTCTGCTGCAGGTAGCTGCCATAGAATGACTCTGTCCTGCCAGGCGGTTCATTATGGAGCTGAGCGCGTATGGTCATGGCCCCGCAGGCCACTTCAGGCTGTTATGTTTTTCTGTCAGATCAGTTATTTTTTTGCAAATTGTGTCCTGTGATCTTGAACTGAGGCCAGTTAGCCCCTATTTATTGATTACGTCCCTTATTGCCTCCGTACAGGGTACAGGGCAATATTGAGCAATATGTCCATGACTGCATTCACATTCTTATACAGCAACTGCTGTATATCATGAAACAGGGGTTTAACCACTTAGCCTGACTTTTGAGTAAGGCAGACGCAGACTCATGGATATTCCAGACGCCAGTTTCATATTGACTGCAATCAGAGCGCAGTTGCTGACTTAAATAATATCCGGACCATTCGGTAACAGGGATTTGAGTTTACAGCCGAAATAATATGCGCACTGTTTAGTGCGTGATGTCTGCCAGAAATGGCACGATAGAAGGATAGATAAACATGGCTAGACTTGATGACATCAAGATGATGTTAAGCTCACTTTTAAAGGTAAGAGAGCCGGCCGAACAGGAAAAAGGCAAAAGTGACGATGGCTATAACGCTGAGGATGGTTATGACAATGACAACCCTCTGGCGCTGACCTCACTTTACCGTGATGAGATGGGCAACCGTCTTCCAAACAAACTGCACGTTATTCCACTTGCAGGCGCTCCTATACTGCCTTCACAGCTGTCATCCATGCAGCTTAACATTGAGTGGCTGGACATCATTACCGAGGTCATCAGCTCCTCCCACCATACTTTTGCCATGTTTGGTGTGGACAACGAAAAGGCTGCCAGCGCCCAGCTCAATATCGACGACTTTCCTAAGACAGGTACTGTTGTACGTCTGCTTTCAGCCCGTACCGGTCCTGAGGAAATTGATATTGTCTGTGAGGGCGTACGCCGCG
The DNA here is from genome assembly GCF_023051105.1 of Anaerobiospirillum sp. NML120449. Taxonomy (GTDB): domain Bacteria; phylum Pseudomonadota; class Gammaproteobacteria; order Enterobacterales; family Succinivibrionaceae; genus Anaerobiospirillum. The sequence continues at coordinate 49,616 of NZ_JALKIL010000018.1, forward strand.
TAAGCCTGATAGAGGTATCAGACAGCAAGAAGAATCTGGCTCAGGTACGCTATCCTGAAATTGAGTACCGTCTTGCCAATGCTGAAACCCAGGGCAAGGATACTGTCAGCCGTGACAGCCTGCGCGAGAGCCTTAACCGTACTGCTGCTCTTGATAACCAGCTCAAGAACCTGCTTAAGGAGCAAAAGGAATATGCCCGCTCCATTGGTATAGATGTGGTCAAAAAGCAGGGCAGCTTTGACTTTGATTACTACATCCACAGTGATGAGCGTGTAATCGGCCGTCTTTCCCGCAGCAAGTTCAAGGACCTGCTTGAATTTCTGGCTATCAATGATATTCCAGAAGAGCAGAAGGAGCAGATCGCTCTCTATCTGGCACGTCCTTCCCAGGAGGAGATCGACCGTCTTAACGAGTACTATCAGCAGGCTGTAGCTGTTATCAAGGAACGCTCCGGTTATATACGTGACGGCCTTGCCCGTGTCACCGGAAAAATTGCTGATGCCGCATCAGCTGCCACGGAAGCCTACCGATCTGCTGGTGATCCTGGCTCAGATTCATCTGCCGCCACTTCAGGCTCCACTGCAGGCACAGGTGTCGACAACTCTTCAGATACCTCGGACTCTGCAACAGTAAACGCTGAAAGTGGCTCATCTGAACCTGGTCAGGAAGTTAACCGATCACTTAAGGATCTTGCCGAAGAGCTTACTCATGCTCTGCGCAGCCGTACCAGCCAAAAGGAAAGCATCCCAGACGCAAAGATGCTGGTTGGTGGCAGCAGCAATGCACGTCAGGCAAAGATCAACGAGGAAGCCCGCGCCAGCGACAGCAGTCTCAACCAGGTCTTTATTGACCGCATGAACTTCATTCTTGATGACTATGCAGTTCATGAGGCCAATGGCAAAGCCCCGGGGGCTGACAGCGCCAGCAACAAGAATATTGGCGTAGATGAAAAGGGCAACCTCATGGGCACCGCCAGTGAGCGTCTGTTCAAGATGATGAGCCTTATTGATCGTCGTGAAGAGCTTGAAGACGACCTTGCTCAGAAACGCTTTAAGAAAGAAGCTCTAAACGCCATTCTGGAAAACAGCCCAAGTGACAAGGAAGACATTGAAAATGCTGAAGCATCAGCTACTGGTCCTAACTTTGGCTTTGTTAACGAAGATACCGCAGTAATTACCTTTATGCCTGGACACGAGGCATCAGAGGACCTGCTCATGCGCCTGAATGAAATTCAGAAAGAACATGAGCTGGCTCTGACACGTCGTGCCCAGGAAGAAGGCAAGCTGACATCAGGAACTGATACAGCTGCCATTCTTGACAGTGATACTGACGAGTCTCAGGAGCAGACCAGCTGGAGCGAGGAGCTTGATGGCGACGATGGTGCCGGTCTTAACATTCTTGGCAAGACCTTTAATGAAGACGGCAGCACTCAGACCAGTATTACAGTCAACAGCGACAATCAGCGCCTTAACCCTGAGCTCAAGGAGTTCCTCAACTACCTGATGCAGGGCAAGGATATTGCCGATATTGCTCAGAGTGAAATGGGCCAGAACGGCAAGAAAGGCAAGTGGGCTGCACTGCAGCGCGCTGCCATGATCCGTAACAAACTGGCCGCCCTGCTCGGCGGCAAGGTTATCTTTGGCGTTTCCACAGTAAAGGAAGACCGCAACAGCGCCCAGTATGATGTAGAGCTGCGTGCCTACTGCCTTGGTATCAGCGCTGCTCTGCAGGAACTGATTCCGCTGAATCCTCTGATCACTGATGAAATGCGCCAGTACCTGGCACGTTTTGACATGAGCAATCCGTCAGTTCTTGCTGACTGTGGCGCATCTCTTACCCAGTCCAAGCCAGATGACCTCCAGAAAGTACTGGATACCATTCCTGTTCTGCCTCGTCTGCGCCTGGTATTTGAGCTCATAAGCCGTGAGCTGTCTGCAGCCCGTCTGCATGACAAGATTAAGATTTCCGTTGCTGAAAAGATTCAGAAGCGCCAGAAAGATTTCTTCCTGCGTGAGCAGCTCAATGAAATCAAGAAGGAGCTTGGCCTTGCAGCTGACGAAAAGGATCTTGATGTCGAGAAGTTCAAGGAGCGCATGAAGAAGCTCTCCCCTCCTGATCACATCAAGGAGCGCTTTGAAGACGAGATTACCAAGCTTTCCCTGCTTGAGACTGCCAGCCCTGAATATGGCCAGACCCGTAATTACATCGATATTCTGACCTCTATCCCATGGGGCAAGATGGCCAAAGAAAAGCTTGGCCGCAACACCAGAGATGACAAGGACAGCAAAGGTAAGGAAGGAGTCAAAAGCAGTATCGACCTCAACCGTGCCCGTCGTATCCTTGATGAGGATCATGAGGGTCTGCAGGATGTTAAGGACCGCATTATTGAGTTCCTGGCTGTCGGTGCCCTCAAGGGTCACACCAGTGGTCAGATTATGCTCTTTGTCGGCCCTCCAGGTGTAGGCAAGACCTCTATTGGCAAGTCCATTGCCCGTGCTCTTAACCGTCCTTTCTACCGTCTGTCTCTGGGCGGTATTGATGATGTGTCTGAAATCAAGGGCCACAGAAGAACCTATGTGGGCTCCATGCCGGGAAAAATTGTTTCTGCCCTGCGTGAGACCAAGGTTATGAACCCAGTGATCATGCTCGACGAAATCGACAAGCTGGGCCGCTCCTATCACGGTGATCCTGATTCAGCTCTGCTTGAAACTCTTGATCCCGAGCAGAACAAGAACTTCCTTGACGTGTATCTGGATGAAAAGCTGGATCTGTCAAACTGTTTATTTATCTGTACTGCCAATGGCACTGATACTATTTCTGCACCACTGCTTGACCGTATGGACCCTATCCGTCTGTCGGGCTACATTGCACGTGAGAAGTTTGCCATTGCCAAAAAGCATCTGCTGCCACGAGCTCTTGATGAGGCCGGCCTCAAGAAGAACAGCACCAAACTGCGTATTCCTGATGCCACCATTTCTGACCTGATTGATGGCTATGCCCGTGAAAGCGGCGTACGTTCCCTGGAGCGTGCCATTGCCAAACTGATCAGAAAGTCAGCTGTAAAGCTGGTTGAGGGTGAGAGCAAGGTAGTCATCAGCAGTGATGATCTTGAAGATTACCTGGGCACAGCTCCATTTAAGAAGGAAAAGATGCTCCAGGGCGTGGGCATTATGACTGGCCTTGCATGGACTGCATCTGGCGGTGTAACCCTTCCTGTTGAATCCATCATCACCAGTCACGATACCAACGGCTTCAAGCTTACAGGTTCTCTGGGCGACGTGATGAAAGAGTCTGCAAGCATTGCCTACAGCTATGTACAGTCTCATCTTGAGGTATTCTGCAGCACTTCCAGCCGCAGCTTCTTCAAGAAAAAGACCGTACACGTACACGTGCCTGAAGGCGCCATTCCTAAGGATGGTCCATCAGCAGGTGTCACCATGGCTACCTCTCTGCTGTCTCTGGTTCTCAACCAGGCTCCGGCCGAGAACTACGCCATGACTGGTGAGCTGACCTTGACCGGTCATGTTCTGCCTATTGGCGGTCTGCGTGAGAAGACCATTGCGGCACGTCGCATGGGCATAATGCAGCTCATCATTCCTGTTGGCAACGAGGGCGATGTCAAGGAACTTCCAGAGCAGGTGCGTTCCAATGTCACCTTCTACTATGCTGACACCTATAAGGATGTAGCATGGATTCTCTTTGAAAGCGTACGTCCGGCCATTAGCAAAGCCTTTGCTGACTACACCGGCCCACGCAGCGTAACTTTCGATGACGAGGGCAACGCCCTGTCAGAGAACAGCGCAAAGAAAGAGCAGCCTGCTGCAAAAACCACAGCCCGCGCCACCAGGTCAGTCAAGACCAGTGCCGCAACCGGCAGCTCCTCCAAAAAGGCCACCTCAGCCAAAACAGCTGACTCTGCCAGCGCCGACACTGCAGCCCCAGTAAAATCAACCCGAGCTAAAGCCGATACCTCAACCGGACCAGCAACCAAGGCAAAGGCAAAAGCAAAGGCTGAACCAAAGCCATCTGCCAAATCTACTGCAAAGGCACCAGCAAAAGCTGAAGCAAAGCCAGCTGCAAATGCACCGGCAAAAGCAGAGGCAAAACCAGCTGCAAAGGCAACCGCTAAAGCTGCAGTAAAGTCAGCTGCTAAGACCTCGGCAAAGGCAGCATCAAGCACCGTCTCTGCAGATAAAAAGCCTGCTTCCAAAGCCAGTACTGGTACTGCAGCAAAGGCTACTACCGCGACTAAGGTAAAAGAAAAGGCTCCTGTAAAGAACACTGCAAAGTCCACAACAGCCACCAGGGCTCAGACTGGCACTGCGCAGAAGAAAGCCACCGTTAAAAAGACCACTGCCAAAAAGAAAGGCAGCTCTGACAAGGGCGGCACCAAATAACAGGCGCTGATTAAGCCAATTACAACAAAGCCTCCGGCTCGCAAGAACCGGAGGCTTTGTCTTTTCTGGATATGAAAGCAAAACTAAAATCAGATTGCGCCTGCACATCAGATACATGGCGGCAGGCGCATTAATTTCTATAACTAAAATAAAACTTTACCAAAATTTAGAACTATGTGCATGACGCATTAGTAGAGTGATATGGGAAATTGCTCCACCTATAAGACAAAATCCCTTGTACAAGCCAAATTACAATAGACAATATTAAATAGGCTACCAAGTTAACCGAGTTAATAGTTCCATTGTTCAGAGCTATCGGCTATAATACAGTCAGGTAATTTCCAGTGTTTAATTTGGATTTTTGTATGGTTCCTGACGATATTAAGAAAGTCGATAGGCCAAGGAATACGGTGGTGGTTGATACTGGCAGCAAGAGCTCACGACGCTATGCTGTCAGGGAGCGCTCCGGCTACAAAAAGACCTGCAATAACAATGCAGGCCCAAGGAACGGTAAGACTATTGGGTACATAGTTAACGGTCGCTATGTGCCCAAGTCTTCCATCCACCAAGATGTAGTAAAGAACAGAAGAGAGATGCTTCAGTATGGGGCAGCAGCTCTTGTTCATAGTGTATGTAAAGATGTCTATGAAGATCTTAACAAGTGCTTTACTGTTGAGGATGCCAATCGGATTTTCACTATCGCATCACTAAGGGTTACCAATCCAGGTATAGCCTGTAATCGCTACTCTTCCAAAGCTAAAATCAGCTTCATAAGCGTACTTTACCCTTGTATAGGACTGTCCAAAAACAGTGTCAGCTCGCTTATCGAGAATCTTGGTAAGGCACCATCCAGGCTTAAGGAGTACTACTCCCTAAGGCTTGAGCGTGTCAAAGAAGATCAGAACTTAATCTTGGATGGAGTTCTCAAACAGGACACTGGCGATAACTCCCTGTCAATGCCATCAGCAAAGACCCATCTGAAAGGTCACAAAGAAATCTCTGTGATCTATGCATACAATCAGGAGATGTCTGAGGTGGTATGCGCCAAGGTCTACCAGGGGAATATGCTCGATGCAAAGGCTTTCCGTGACTTTATTCTTGATAACAAGATAACCAGAGGCACAATCGTATGTGACAAGGGATTTCCTGTCAGCAAGATTTCTGATCTTCTGGAACGGTACCCTGATCTTCACTACATTGCTCCGATTAAGAGGAATGACAAGCGCATTTCCGAGCACAATATGCTGGCTTGTGACAGTACTGCCATACTCAACAACGGTCATATGGTCATGTACAAGAAGCTTAAACTGGCTGATGGTACATTTATGTACACCGTAAGAGATGTAACAAGAGGAGAAGCCGAAAAGCACGCAATCTTAAACCGCATCAATGACGATACAGCCTCGCTGGATGGTGATAAGTTCCTGGAAAGTATGTGGATTCATGGAACGATTACATTTCTCTCAGACATGGATCTTGATCCATTTGATGTACTTGAGTATTACAGTAACAGATGGCCTCTTGAAATCGAATTTGATCACTACAAAAACACCCTTGATCTGGACATTGCCATGGTTCAATCAAAGCAGGCTGTTATTGGCAATGAGTTTATAAACTTTATTGCTACGCTGATGCTTTGCAAGATCATTTCCCCAATCAAGAAGCTTGAGAAAGACGGAGAATTAACACGACTTTCAATCAGAACCATACTGGAAGATCTCAGTGACATTGACCGTAATGTTGATGCACCTTTTCGCGGTCACATTGATGATGGCTGCTGGAATGTTCCAGCCAGAGACAGTGCATTTGAGCTGCTTGTTAAGCTGGGTCTTGCTGATGCTTCACAAAGTTATTTAGAGAGTATATCTTCTAAAAACGGAAGGTCTCCAAAGTCCAGAACAAGGGCAGCTGACAAGCCTGATGATTATGCATGTAATGAGACAGTAACGGATCTTAAGCCGATTAAACGAGGCCCCGGCCGACCTAAAGGAAGTAAAAACAAAAAGACGCTACTACAAGAGGCGTCTTTTGTTGGACCAATGCCTAAGAAAAGAGGTCGGGGTCGACCTGCTGGCAGTAGGAACAGTAGCCTTGTTGAGTTTGAAGCTGCCTTTGTTGGACCAATGCCTAAGAAAAGGGGACGCGGCCGACCTGCTGGCAGTAGGAACAGTAGCCTTGTTGAGTTTGAAGCTGCCTTTGTTGGACCAATGCCTAAGAAAAGGGGACGCGGCCGACCTGCTGGCAGTAGAAACAGGAAGCTTGTTGAGTTTGAGGCCTCATTTGTTGGTCCAATGCCGGCAAAGCGTAAGCCAGGTCGTCCAGCAGGCTCCAAAAACAAGAGAACCACCACTTCCTTGGAGTCATCATTACCCGTATCTAAAATCTGGCCATGGGCAAAATACTCTCGAAAACATACTAGAGAGTTTCATGCTGCATTTGTAGGACCTATGCCTGCAAAACGACGTCCAGGAAGGCCACCGGGCAGCAAGACTACAAGGGCATATGTCTAACTCTTGACTAAGAATTATGTACATATTTGCATAGATCTATTAATTAGAGAGCTTTTTATAGTTCAAAACTCTGGGAAAGTTTTAATTACTTCGTCAGCATCAATCTGAACCATTGAGTCCTTTGAAGACTCAATGGTTTCAGCAAATCGAATTGTGCGGATAAGACTGCCAGGGTCATACGCACGACCATTTAAATCGTTAAACTCTTTGATTTTCCCGGCAAGATCGCTTTTGTCCATAACTGCCGGAGCTTGACGGCAACGCTCTGTCCATTGGTCAGAATCAAGCGGAAGTCCAGTTGTTGGGCAAAAGCCATTACCTGAGAGAATCTCGTCTCTTTGATGGGTATAAGACTCATGAATTACTTGAGCTGTTGTTTCAACCAGGTCCTTCAGGGTCGAAACACCTAAAACGCAACGACCGTAGTTTATAAGGTTCTTATGAACATGCCTGAATGATGTGTCGGTGAGCTCACTTAGAACGGCATTTTTAAAACGGACAGATCTGAGCGTCAAATTTGGGTTGTAGTTCGGCACAATGGATGTCCCAATAAAGACTTGGAACTCACCTTCGAGACACTGCAAAGTTACTTTCTTGAGGTCTTTTTTTTTGGTCCTTCAGCACCGGAGGTAAGCTTTTTGAACGTGTATGCGGCCATGGCTTCACGGGCATCAGCTACAATGGTTTCCGTCTTGTCGAGGGCGTCCAATATATCGTCCATAGACTCTGGCTCACGGGCAGAACATGCAGGAAAGGAAGAAACTTCGTCAGATGAAACCATCTTGCCACCCTGCCAAACCTGAGCAACTAAAACTATTTTGCAATCATCGTTTTTCTTAGACATACTTGAAGCCTCATTATCACGCTTATCATAGGTATTAAGTATACCATCGACACATGTACGGCCTATTCTCGTCCGTACACGTGGAAAAATATATGTCAAGAAGGCGATCCTTAAAGGCCGGGCTATGATTCATTATTAAGACTTTGCCGAAGAGTCAGCAAATCTGTCCCGGCAGTCTATCATTGAGCAGTCTGCTACCTCTATGCTGATGCAGGCTAACCCCCGTCCACAACTGGGCATATACCTGTCAGGCTAACCCCCGTCCACAACTGGGCATATACCTGTCAGGCTAATCCATCCAGCATAAATCCACAGCTGCTGTAATTGACTGTACCATCTGATCAAAGCCTCCGGTTTGCAAGAGCTGGGGGCTTTTTCGCTTTTACGACTGGTGCCGCTACAGGGCATTTAATGCAATGTGATTCTGACGCGGTCTGGGTTTGTATGGTTCTGGTAAGACATCCTGGTCTGTCCAGGTATTTAAAAATATGGAATTAAAACTCAAAACACGGGGCCAGACAGTGCTTTTTGTTCGATTTTGTGGCCATTTATTCCTAAAGTTTGACGCAGGTACGGTATCGAAGTTAATAGAACTCGGACCGGCCGGTATAATGATAAGGTTAAGCCTTAATCTGTTTTAGGGAATTCAACCATGATCTACAACCACATTACTCTGACTGTTCCTGAAAATGGCGGTGAATACCACGCCCGTGACTTATGTCCTGAAGGAGAGCCTTACCTGTACTTTGTCAGGGAAGAGAGTACTGTCTGCTCATCAGAGAGCGGCGGTTGCTGTGGTGATGAATCTGATGGCAGTAAAGAGAATCGCTGTGCCTGCGGTTCAGGCTGCAGCTGCCGTACCTCTTACAGCAATGATGATCAGTGCTTTCTGGTAGGCCGTATCTGTGGCACAGATGAAAATGGCAAGCTGTTATTTCACCCTGACGAGCAGTACTACCTGCTCAACAAACTGCCTCTTCCTGAGCCAGTTGAAGAATATATTATCAACAGCAAGGACGAGGGCCTTGTTAAGGTACCACGCATGTTCAGCCACTTCCCGGCTCTCATTGAGCTGGCCTACAACCCGGTAGCTGAACCTCCGTTCCCAAGAATTTTCTTTAAGACAGCTCTGCCTGAAATCCAGCCTGAGGATATTATCCGTGGTGACAAGTTCCTTGCTCATGCCGCAAGCAATACCAGCAAACTAACTGATATGATGCTTGAGACTGCTGAAGAGGAGATGGCAGTAAAGCTGCTCGATACCGCTTCTTTCATGGCAACAGGTGCACCAGGCGGCATGGGAGAACTTTATAACTTCGGCCGTATTACAGGACTGCTGGCTCACTCAAATCTGATGGAAGATGATATTCGCGGCATGTTCTCCGCTGTAAGCGAAGACGATACCCGCAAGTTCCTGAAGTTATGGCTCGAGCCACGCAAAGACGATCATGTCATTGCCTGTATTACTCATGCTCCACGCTCCAAGGACAATAACCAGTCCTGTACCCGTTATTTCAAGGCCTGCGATATTGTTACCGACCCTAATGCTGTCAGTAAGGACAACAGTCCACAGCGAATGGTAGTGCTCTACTCCAAGAAGGACTTCAGCCCTGTTTTCTGGCATCGTCCGGAAAATGATGTTGCTGATATTTCAGCCGTTGAAGAGTGCCTGCAGCTGGCTGCAGATGATGGCCTTAAGAATACAGAGACCTGTCGTCTTATTGAGGATATCCGTGCCATGGCCCACTGCCGTGCCCCATGGACCATTGAAGATGAGGCAGAGGGTATTGGCCCTACTGACCAGGCAAACCTCATTGCCCGTCACTTAAGCCGTATGGAGGCCTACATCCGCCCATCATGCTGCACCAACTTCAATGACAGTCCTCTGAGCGCCCGCGCCTTTGTTTTCTTCATGGCCCTGATTATCAGATACCAGATGCGCCATATACTCTATCCAGTACTGCGCAACTTCAACATTGAGTTTGACGAGGCCATTGCCATCATTCGTGAAGTCCAGCTGATCCGTAACGGCCGTAAGCTTACTGTTATCAACGAGCCTGATGCACAGCAGATTGAGCTTATCTACCAGACCGCCAGGGCAGCCGGTTACACTGTCACAAATATTCTGAGTAACCGTCCTGAGTAAGTGCCAGGGTAACAGAAACCTGGTTCGGTGCTACGCATATGAGCGCCTGACCTTATTCCTGGCATATAACGCAAAGAGCCATCCTTTTGGATGGCTCTTCGCTTTTTGGAGGGTACACTACCCCCATCGAGAAAGTATGTATCCCGGCAGCAAGGCAGCCAGATTGCCCCGGCTTTATCTTTTGGAGTGCACTGCTGCCAGCATCTGTTTGTGTACTTTATGGTCAGCTTGAGTTTAGACTTGAATTCTTGATGACAGGAGCTGAATGAGAATATGCGCCTGGTATGGGCCAAGCAGAGAAAGGATGATATTGAAAGGTGTGAGTTGATGTAAAACGAGATGAGATGATATGAGACTTGCTGGTCTTTCAGGCGGGGCCGGTTTTCTTGAGGCCCAGAAACGAAAAAAGCACCCTGATGGTGCTCTTTGAAACTGGTCGGTGATGTAGGATTCGAACCTACGACCCACTGCTCCCAAAGCAGTTGCGCTACCGGACTGCGCTAATCACCGACGGCGCTCATTATAAGCACAGTCACTGAGGCTGTCAACAAAATATTTCGATTTTTTATAAAAACTTCACCGGATCCTGACGCTTACTGAACAAAACTGCAGTCAACAGGCGCTTACAGCGCCTGTTTACAGTTCTGTGTTTTACCTGATTGATGCCTCAGCTGATGGTTCATAAGCTGCTGCCAGGCTGTGTCCGCTGGACTGCCTGTACCCTGGTAAGAATACGGCTCAACCAGTGTGGGTGAAGTTCTATGTCCTGCGCACCGCGCTCTACTGTTGCCACAACAGGAACTGCTGTCATTGCCTCAATCATTCTGCAGTTATCCACATGCATGGCACTGGTCGGTTCGTAGTTATTAAGTATTACGCTGACATTTGCCAGATCAAAGCCCTCTGCCTTAAGTGAGGTCAAGGTCATTACAGTGTTATTAATGCAGCCCAGGGAGGCATCGGCTACAACGACTATGTTCAGAGGTACGGTGCTGTTAATCCAGGCCATAAAGTCGCTGATGGTAAAACACCGGTCGTTGAGGTCGCAAAGCACAGGTGAGCTTTCAGGGTTGCTGCGGGAGAAGGTCTTTGTGTCAGGCACAGCATGAGTGTCAGCGGCGAGCTCACTTTCATCCCTGCTGTTCAGATAAGGACGACGCTCATAAGACCAGCTCAGTGGACAGTAAATACCTCCACTGCCCTCCAGCACGGTCAGCATTACCTGGTCATGCACAGCCTTATAGCCTGCACCTACTGTCTTTATGTCTATAGGAGCAGAGCCCTCATGCTGCTGAGCCAGGTGAGGGGATACGGCCTCAGCATACAGGTAGGATGTAAGAGCACCAGGCTCCTGACCAAGCCCGGCAAAGGAGTTGACCATACCGGCATCAGAGCTTTCAATACTGTCAGCACCGCTTATAGCTGCCTTGTAATACCCTACTGCTCTGATATCACTGCTACAGGCCAGCTCAATGCTCTGCCTTAGCTTGCGGCACAGCAAGGCGGTCACATAGGTTTTACCCACATCGGTACCAGTTCCGGTAACAAACACCGGGCGAAACATTCCAGCTGAAGCGCTCTGTGCTGAAAGTCCTGCCAGTGGATTTACGATATCTGCATTAATCCTGCTGCTCATTGGAGCTCCTTAACCAGTAATAACTTCTCTGTCTCTTAACTGTAAACTGTAAACTGCATTCTGTTCTACCGCACATGCTCCAGACTGTCCCGCCATATTCCTTAGGAAGGACCGGTAATCTCACCTTACTTATGGAGGACCAGTAATCTCACCTTACTTATGGAGGCCCAGTCACCTCTACTGCCAGTCATCCATCATGCCTTATGCAGTACCTGTAGCGCCAAACGAGCCAGGTGAGGCTATGCATGCTGTAAAGAACGTCATGCCGCACGGCGCTAATCCCATGGCACCCGGCACTGTTGCGGTCAGCCTCAGTAGTGGAGACCTGCATTCATGTCAGGCATCTGGTAGAACGCCATTACAGGCTGGACTATGGTACACCCTGATGGCAGCCACTGACACCTCACTGCATAATTGGCTCAATTGCCTTTCAAACCTGCTCAGCACAGGCATCGTGGCAACGGCACGGTGCCATCCACATCACGGCAGCTGAAGTGCCGCAGAGGCATAGCGGCAGCTGTAGTGCCACAGAGGCATGGCGGCAGCGTCATGCAGGCTTTGCCTGACTGGGACACTCTGGCTGATAAGCAACAGGGCCTGCATCCGAAAGGATAACAGGCCCTGTTGTTATTACTGCTATGTTTTACGCTCTGGAAATCTCTGCAGGATTATCCCGGCTCCCTCAGCTCACATGCCAGGTAAACACAGGAGCGCCGGTTTACTTCATGAAGACGAAGTAGACGGCTGCCACCAGACAGATAAAGGCTGCGATGTGGTTCCACTGGAAAGTGGCGGTCTTGAACAAGAAGGTAACAATCAATGAGAACACAATGAGTGATACTACTTCCTGAATAACACGCAGCTGAATAATGTTGAAAGGACCACCATTGTCTATGATGCCCAGGCGGTTGGCCGGGATCAGGAATATGTACTCAAAGAATGCTACGCACCATGAAATCAGAATAATAGCCAGTAAGGGCCAGTCCTTGGCCAGCTCGGTCTGAGAGAGTTTCAGATGGCCATACCAGGCCAGAGTCATAAAGACATTGGAAACAACAAGCAGAAGAACTGTATATAAGCCTTGCATAGGGAAAACATTCCTGAAAAATAGTTGATGTAATAACAGGCTGAGAGGACAGCTGGTGCCCGAAGAACAACACTCAATTACGCCGGTTCAGACCGGCCTCGAAAACGTTTGCAGGAAAAGATTAACAGGCATGGCCAGTATGGCCGCATTTCCCATATTTAAGGGCACTGCACAAAATTTTGAGGTTTATTTTGGGGGCTCACAATATTATCTATTTAACATGACGTTATCAAGCGTTTCAGACACCGTTTTCACCCCCTGTTCAACAGCTGTTCTCTCCAGGACGCATCAGAGCTCACATTGCACCTGCATTGCCCTGTTTACGCCGGTTTTGTCCTGTTTGAGTCAACCTGTATGACATCTGTCGATATATACCTAACACTGCTGCTAATCTCCCTGTAAAAGCAGCCCTTACCAACACTCAGACCGGTTACCTGCCGTACTCTATTCCTGACTCTATACCTGCCAGTGCTTACGCTTCATCCGGTATGCCGTCTGTCACTCCAGTTATGCTCTTTTCCAGAGCTTTATGCCCATACCGTTTGCATACACCAATAGAGATTAACGCCGGCTCGCATGGCATCATCCTGGCTGGTACCGCTACCTGCCGCTCTGTGTTGCCAGTACAGGCCCTGTCACACGTATGTTGCCTTTACAGGCTCTGACACAATCCCTGCCTGGACCTGTCGCCCCTCTGTTGCCTCTACAAGCCCTGTCACATGCCCTGCCATGTCAGCTTATGTTATCTGATGTGCCCTTCTCATACGTGCCTGGGTGCGTGCCTGCCATGGCAATCATTACTGCAGCACCATGTCCTGGTGGCTTCCCATTAGTTGTCCCCTTGCTGAGCTGATTTCTGACGGGCAAGTAACTCGTACCGGGGTATGCATGGGATGGAGTATGACCTCTAATCTGGGGACTTTGTGGTGCCCGGGAGGCTCTGAATGTTTGCGTGCCTGTTCCGGGAATACTGGGATCCAGGATAAATGGCCTTTGCACCTGACTGGAGGAGAAATGGCTGAGGTGAAATGCAGCGTGCCATTTCTGTTATTTCTATTGCAGAGAATGGAGAGCCAAAACATGACGTTTGTCAGCTGCTTTTAGCTGAATGTGCATGCCTTGAGCTGGTGATTTTTGTGCCTGTGCACACCTTGCAGGCAAAACTGGGTAAAATGCGCACCGTTTTTGCACAACGGGCCCTTAGTCACGGTAACTTATTGTGCATTGAACATAGTGATGAAAGTGTTCAGTTAAGATTAATCCAATACAACAATAAAGCTCCAGCGGGCAGCGCCTACAGACATGACAGCCAGGCTGACAGCCACCGCAGTACTCCAGAGACCAGTTACTGATTCCCCTTTTGTCGATATTCAGGGACAGTATGTAAAGCATGAGGAGTTATTACGGACCGGCACAAATGCTCTGCCATGACCCAACTTCTGATTTTGAGTTCTATCGATCAGAAGACGCTGATCAGACCGTAAGGAGCAGGCTTGCTGAAACACAGCAATTTCCGGCATCAGACCGGATGTTTCAGCGGTTTTTACTCAGAACACGGGCTCAAGTACTGAACTGCTGGGAAATCTCTTACCGGAGATTTTTCAGAAAGGACACTACATACCTTGGTAAAGTCTTCAGTACCGGCACTTCAGGGTTACCAATTTCTACCCTGACTTCAGGCCTCCAGGAAAGCATGTTTTGAGGAAAAAAGAAAAGGACAGCTGTTTGTGTGCCTCTTATCTCAAAAAGACGGTCACACTGCTGCCAGGTCGGAGCGCATATCAAAACGCTTAATGTCGCATATCAAAACGACGCGCCCTGTTCAGTTACGAATGATTATCCGGCTGTACCTCATATTTTTTCCCTTTCCTGCCAGACTCGGACAAGCCTCAGGAACAGTGCCACGGGCTCAAGTAAATTTCATCCCTCCAGTGAGTAAGAACAATCAATAAGCCTCTATTTTCATCAAGGTACAATTGAAATGGCGAATTACTTTAATACTCTGAATTTACGCGAGCAGCTGGCTCAGTTAGGCTGTTGCCAGTTTATGGATCGCTCCGAATTTTCTGATGGCTGCAACTACCTCAAGGGCAAGAAAATTGTCATCGTGGGCTGTGGTGCCCAGGGCCTCAACCAGGGCCTTAACCTGCGCGATTCAGGTCTTGACGTGTCCTATGCTCTTCGTGCCGAAGCCATCGAGCAAAAGCGCCAGTCTTTCGTCCGTGCCACCGAAAATGGCTTCAAAGTCGGTACCTATGAAGAATTAATCCCTTCTGCAGATCTCGTTATTAACCTTACTCCTGACAAGCAGCACTCAAAGGTTGTTGAGGCTGTTATGCCTTTAATGAAGCAGGGTTCAGCCCTTGGTTACTCCCATGGCCTGAACATCGTTGAAGTCGGTCAGCAGATCCGTAAGGACATCACCGTAGTCATGATCGCACCAAAGTGCCCAGGCACTGAGGTTCGTGCCGAGTATCAGCGTGGCTTCGGTGTACCTACCCTGTTAGCTGTTCACCCTGAAAATGACCCTGAGGGCAAGGGCTGGGATATTGCCAAGGCATGGGCCAGCGGCACCGGTGGCGATCGCGCCGGATGTCTGCGCTCTTCCTTTGTGGCTGAAGTAAAGTCCGACCTCATGGGCGAGCAGACCATCTTATGCGGCGTTTTACAGGCTGCCTCCATTCTGACTTTCGATATGATGACCGCCAAGGGTGTTGATGCAGCCTATGCCTGCAAGCTCATCCAGTTTGGCTGGGAAACTATCTGTGAAGCTCTCAAGCAGGGCGGTATCACCAATATGATGAACCGTCTTTCCAACCCTGCCAAACTGCGCGCCACTGCTATTGCAGAAGAGTTAAAGGTCAGAATGACTGATCTTTACAACAAGCATATGGACGACATCGAGTCAGGCGAGTTCTCCCGTATCATGATGGAAGACTGGGCCAATGATGATGTCAATCTGCTCACCTGGCGTGAAAACTACGCCAAATCAGGCTTCGAGACTGCACCTGAGTGCCAGACTGCCATTTCCGAGCAGGAATACTTCGACAAGGGTATTTTAATGGTAGCTTTCGTCAAGGCCGGCGTTGAGCTTGCCTTTGAGACCATGACCAGAAGCGGTATTTACGCCGAGTCTGCCTACTATGAGTCTCTGCATGAGCTGCCTTTAATTGCCAACACCATCGCACGTCGTCGCTTATACGAGATGAACGTAGTTATCTCCGATACCGCTGAGTACGGCAACTACCTCTTTGCCAATGCAGCCATTCCGCTCCTGCGCGACTACGTCAACAGCTTTGATCTTGATGTTATGGGTAAGGGCCTGTCCGGCGACAACGGCGTGGACAACCTGGCTCTTATAAAGGTCAACGAGTCTATTTACAACCACCCAATTGAGGTGGTGGGCCGTACCCTGAGAGGCTATATGAGCGATATGAAGGAAATCTCGGTAGGTGACTAATCACCACATATCCGGCTCAAATGCCCGCCGCCTGTAAAGGCGGCCCCCCAGAAAGCCCGAGAAATCGGGCTTTTTTGTCATGATCAGGCCGCTCTCACCTTCAACCAGTCACAAGACTGCTTACCCCGTTATCCCTGTACTTATGCTTCAGACCAACCAGGTCCTGAACATGTCTTTAACAATATGGCTGCAGCATATCAGTCTCAGCCCGGGGTGCACGTCAGGATCTTACTGGCCATCAGGCAGCGTCCTGCGCTATTGCCAATTTCCATCCATCATGTGATTTAACCGGTTATTGTCCTTCTGCCCTATCAGCAGCCAGGCTTTAACACTGTTGCGTACCAGGGCATCGTGTCGCTGCAGGCCCACAGGCCGCATCCTCCGCAGCGCCGCACAGGCTCCCCGCCACCCCCGGCAGTCCATCCGGCCCCGGCGGGCTATCCGGTCCCGGCGAGATATCCGGCCCCGGCGAGATATCCGGCCCCGGCAGCCAATCCAGCCCCGGCGGTCCATAAAATGCCCCAGCTGAGCCCACTGTAGCGAGCATCGGCTCCGTACCCCTGTCGGCAGCATCAGCAAAACTGTCTGAACGCATGCCTGACTGGCTGCAGTAATCACGCCCTGACACGCAAATGAAACTGAGCGTCCTTAGCTGTTAAGGACGGTAAGCTCTGACAGTTACGTTAAAGCCATCAGCCGTATCAGTCTTTAAGGCCTTAGACCATAAGGCCAGAATAACAGCCCACCTGGCGTGTTTATAAGACTGCCTTGCCCTGTCTTTCCTGTAACCATTGTGGATGGCAGCGCATATATTCTTACGGCACTGTTGATAATCATAGGGACTGACCGTACTGTCCCCTTACCCCATTTACCTGATGCTCAGACTTTTGTCCGCATGATCCCGGCAAGGTCAGATCTGCTCTGACCTGCAACTGTACTGCAGCAGGCACTGCTCAGCTGCACTGTGAAATACACAGAGCCCGGCCACGGCACACAAGGTCAGCGCCATGGCCTGCCGCCCTGAGCAGCGGCACTGCCGCCCTGCATAAGTGCCAGGCATACATGCCTGACATGCATGCCAGGACAGATGCAAATGCAGTCGGCTGGATGCTTATGCTGCAGTCCTGATGCTTATGCTGCAGTCCTGATGCTTATGCTGCGGTCTGGATGCTTATGCATCCTGCTGAGATGGCAGTGACGTGCTGTACAGGTTCATGATTGTCGGCCTGTTATTGCGGGGCTTCAGGTCTGCTCTTCAGGACAGCAACTTCACATGAGGTACTTCAGGAGTTCCACTCATGGCTAAAATGTCGGGCGCACAGCAATTAGTGCGCACTTTGGAAGACTTAGGTGTCGAATACCTCTTTGGTTACCCTGGTGGCGCCGTTATTGATATTTACGACGCACTGCATCACTCAGAAAAGATTAAGCATGTGCTGGCCCGCCACGAACAGGGTGCCTGCCACATGGCTGACGGCTATGCCCGTGCAACCGGCAAGACCGGCTTTTGCCTTGTGACCTCAGGTCCTGGCGCTACCAATGCCGTAACTGCCATTGCCACAGCCTATGCTGACTCCGTTCCAATGGTGGTGATTACCGGTCAGGTGGCTACAAACCTTATTGGTACTGACGCCTTCCAGGAAGTGGACACCATCGGTATTACCCGTCCTATAGTCAAGCACTCTTTCCTGTGCAAAACTCCTCAGGACATTCCAAAGTATGTACGTCAGGCCGCCTATATTGCCTCCACAGGCAAGCCAGGACCTGTAGTAGTAGATATTCCTAAAAACTGCGTAGGCTTTGCCTCCAACGGCTCGGTATTCCCTCCACTGAGCGAAGATGCTCTCAAGATGGTCACCTATAACCCTACCACCCGTGGTCACAAGGGACAGATTCGCCGTGCCGTCAAACAGTTAAGCCGTGCCATGCGTCCAGTAATTCTGGCAGGCGGCGGCGCTATTGTAGGCAATGCCACCGATAACCTCATGAAGGTAGCAGAACGCTTTGATCTGCCGGTAGCCTGTACCCTCATGGGTCTGGGTGCCATTCCAAAGTCATCCCGGCACTTCCTGGGCATGGTAGGCATGCATGGCACCTGGGCTGCCAACAATGCCATGGCACAGAGCGATCTTATCTTCTGCTGCGGTGCCCGTTTTGATGACCGCGTCACCAACAACGTCAAGAAGTTCTGCCCTGATGCCCGCATTATCCACATCGACATCGATCCTTCAGCCATCTCCAAGATTATTGAAGCAGATCTGCCTATCGTGGGCGATGCATCCACTATCCTCAATCAGATTCTGCAGATGGCTGATGAAATCGGCGTAACTGCTGAGGATAACGAGCGCCTCAAGCCATGGTGGGATACCATCAACAGCCTGCGTCAGTTAAACTGCCTGCAGTACTCTGCCCAGCCTGATATCTGTCACCCTGCTCAGGTTATTGAGGCTATTTCCCGCGCCACCAGAGACAAGGATGTCATCATCGCCACTGACGTAGGTCAGCACCAGATGTTCACAGCCCTGTACTATGACTTTGAGCGTCCACGTACCTTCCTGACTTCAGGTGGTCTGGGCACCATGGGTTACGGCTTCCCGGCTGCAGTAGGCGCCAAGATTGCCCGTCCTGAGGCTGAGGTAATTCTCATTACCGGTGACGGCTCATTCCAGATGAATATTCAGGAGCTGTCCACCTGTCTTGAGTACAATGTTCCGGTAAAGATCTTCATTGTCGACAACCATACCCTGGGCATGGTTCGTCAGTGGCAGACCATGTTCTACCAGGAGCGCATTACCCAGACCAACCTCAACTTCAATCCTGACTTTGTCAAAGTTGCCGAGGCCTATGGCCATACCGGCATTTTAGTAGGCAAGCCTGAAGAGCTTGAGCCTGCCATTGAAAAGGCCCTGTCCATCAAGGACAGACTGGTAGTGGTAGATATCATGTGTCAGACAACGGCCAACGTTCTGCCAATGCAGAAGACTGCCGGTGCCATGGACGAAATGGTACTGCCTAACAACGAAGATTCAGCCGCCAAATAACCAGACCACCTCCATACCACAGCGCACTCACTGAACATAATTAATGCGCCTCCTGGCCGCCCCGGCCCCCAGGCCAGCCCGCCTGCTGCGCAGCTGCCGCTGCAAATGCAGAGCATGATGCCGCACCTGCCCCGCAGGCCAGTGGCAAGCGGCTGGCATTACAGCTCACAGCCAGTGCCCATTACCAGGCTGCAGGCCATGAGCTACAAGGGCAGAGTGCACGGCAGCATCAACGCAGCTGCACTCATGACCGGCTGCCTTCTGCACATTGCCTTATGCATGCTGCCTTGCAGCCGTGTGCAGCAAGCCGCCAGGGTGCAGCACTGACAGAGCCGTTAACTGCGACAGGCACTGACTGTCACAGGAAAGTGCAACAAAATGCTTAAGTGAAAGCCTCAGGTATGGAATGGCAAAGCAAGGATAATTCTATGCGTCATTTGATCTCTATACTGCTGGAAAATGAGACTGGTGCCTTGTCCCGTGTGGTAGGTCTGTTTTCTCAGCGTGGCTACAATATCGAAACTATTTCTGCCGCTCCGACAGAAAATCCGCGCATGTCCCGCATCACCATTTCCACCATTGGTGATGATATCGACATTGAGCAGATTAAAAAGCAGATTCACAAGCTGGTAAATGTGCACACAGTATCAGCCCTGGTCGACGGCAAGAGCGAAGAGAACATGGTGCTCGAGCTGGTGTTCGTCAAGGTCAAGGCCAATACCAATGCCATGCGCGACAACATCAAGCGCACCGCCGACATCTTTGATGCCCGCATTGTTGACGTCTCAAGTGAGTCCTATACTGTATGCCTCAGTGCCGGCCACCCCAAGACCCGTCGCCTGCTCAAGGCCCTGCAGGACCAGACTGAAATTCTGGAGATGGTAAGCTCCGGCCTCGTAGCCATAAGCCGTGGCTCCAAGGCCCTTGGCAACCGCCGCAGCGCTGGCAACGACGACTAACTCCGGCTCCGCTGCAGCCGCCTGGCAGCGGCGCCCGCGTGCACAGCAGGCGCATGGCACCGGCTGTGCACGGCATGCATGGCATGTACTGCACTCTACCGGCGCGCTGAGGGTCCCAAAAAGATTTGTACCTGACTAAAATTAAATCAGGGCCCATGCCCTGCCAAATACCACTGGACTCACCTCCAGTGGTATTTTTATTTTGCAGGCCAACATGATCCCCAAACCGCTCTGAAAATCCCCTTACCAGGCCGCCGGTAATCAGATTTCAGCAATGACACTCTTCTAAATATATTGCAAAGCTTCTGCTCACAGTATTTCTCCCCGTAATGCTGATCCGTCTTTGCAGCAGCGTGACCGCCCGACATACTGACTTAATCCCCTCCCTGAGTGCATCCGGCTGTACTCACTTACGTCCCTGATCACGCCCATACCCACGCCCTTTCCTTGCTAACTTACGCCCTTCCTTACATACATACTGACTGCCATCTCACTCATGCTTCATGCCTGAACATGCCTCAGGCCTGTTAATCATCAATGAAGAGCTCCACTGTTGCGTTGTGTCTCACTTACCCAACATATCAACCGCGCCTCACTGGTTGCCTGCCTCACAATTAGCAGGATTGCAGCTGCTGACTATGCTCAGGAGATATGTTCCCAACATCCATGCATTAAGTCTATATGCTCCGCATGTACTCTCTTGCCTGCATGTGACTTATATCCCTGTTGTAATGCATATCATGCATTTAACTCATGGCCATTATGCGCCCAATTTCATAAATATAATATGTTTTGTAAAGAATAATTTGTTATGTCAGGTGATAACCCACATATCTTCATGAACTTAATACTGCAGCTGATGGCCGCATGTACTGTTGCACCACCATGGCATGAAGCTACTGGTTAAGAGCTCGTGCCAGCGCTTATTGCTATAAGAGTTATCATCATGAGCCCTGTCCGTCGCTCCTGGAAATACCATACCCTGCAATGCATTACATCCTGACGAATATTCATTACATAATGTTATGTAAAGAGCTACTAACGGAACTGGCCAGCTATACTCATTTATGACATCAGTTTACAGACTTGAGAGGTACTGTATGCATGGGAGTGACTGAAGAGGCACTGCAATGTGCATCGTACGGGTAAGGTGAAAGGGATGGTTACGCTTTGAAAGCCAGGGACCAGCTGTTGTAATGGAACAGACTTCGCTGATGGCTGTATTAATTTGTCCCGGCATTACCTGGCACTGACATGGCACTGACATGGCGAACGAGCCAGCTAAAAGGATTTACTTCAAGGCATTGCCTGGAATTAATGAGCAAGTGGCGTTACAAATGACCAGGGATGGCCATCAGGTGAAAGCCAGGCAGATGAATGAATGAATGAATGAATGAATGACTGTATAGCGAATTGCTGGATGGACGTGATCAAAGTAACATGAGGCCTGCTGCTTTGGGGATGAATCAGCGCAGAATGGCAATTACATAGTAAGGGTGCCAGGTAAGGCAGACGCCCTTTTGACTGGCATAGAGCTGCTCATAGCGCGCCAGCAGCTGGCGGAACCGTCCGGCACTCAGAGGAGTGGAGCTCAGTGCTGTTACTCCCGTGTCCCGCAGAGAACGGAAGAGCTCCAGGGCACCAGGGAAATACTGATGCTGCACATCAAAGACAATTTCATATTCGCCCGGCAGAGCCACCTGTGCCACAGCCTGTTCTATCTGCTGGCAAGTGAGATAATCAAGGCTCAGGCCCGCCATATCACGAATCTGGGCAAAGTTGCCCTCATAAAATGAGGAGAATGCCAGAACGGTAGCCCCCTGGCTGCGGCTTGACTGGCAGCAACTCATGCCAGACTGGCTTGAACTGAAGCCCGACTGGCGGCAACCCATGCCAGACTGGCTGGAGCTGCTGCCCGGCTGGCTGGAGCTGCCCTTAGCAAGTACTGAGCAATGCTGCAGGGCATCAGGCAGTGAGCTGAACCACTGGAAAGCGGCATTGCTGACGATAAGGTCAAAAGGCTGCTCCAGAACGTCACTGTCAGCAGCGCTCAGTTCCATGGCATTACCGCACACATAGCTAAGCTCAGGATGTGCCTGCACAGGGTAGTTGAGGCTTTCCTTGCTCAGCTGTGCCTCTGAGGCTGCCTGACGTCCGGCAATGGCCTGCAGATTATGCTCAATCATGGCCATGCTGAGGTCATTAAGACACAGCTGGGAAACAGGCAGATTATTGAGCAGCTGAGCTGTGAAATTGCCCGGGCCACAGCCAATCTCCAGCACGCGCATTCCGGCATGCCCCATTGGCATCATGTCATGCTTATCTCCAGCCTCGCCGCATGCAGCAGCTGAGCAGGCGGCAGCGGCGGCGCCAGCTGCGGCGGCTGAGTAAGCTGAGTCAGCTGCGGCTGCATGGGCCGCTGCGTCAGAACTGCCATGACTGTAACCATTGCATGTGGCCGGGCTGCCCTGGCAGCCGGTAGCTGTCAGTGCTGGTATCAGCCGGGATCTGCTGCTCAAAAAGGATTTGAGCAGTGTGCACAGGCGGGCACCCATGGCATTTTGCATGTGGGCATGCTGCTCATAGGTTGGTGCTGCACGGGAAAAGGAACGCTGCAGAAAGTTAAGGTCAATGTTCATATGGCCAAAAACAAATTCTGCTCTTACAGGCCGGAGATCAGGACAGGATAATCTGCCCTGCAGCGCAGGTCGGCAGAATCGAAAAGCATAAGGATAAACAGCTGGTTGCCCGCAGCAATACACAGGTAATTCGCAGCATTCAGGGCAAAAAAGTAACGGGCACGGGGCAAGGGGCACTGCGGCATATGGAACAGTGTCTTATCATCAGGCAGTGCCTTGATGTGCTGATGCTACAGCCTGCAGCACAGCTGGACGCTGGCGCTCTGAAAGTGCTGATGCTGCAGCACAGCTGGACGCTGGCTCTCTGAAAGTGCTGATGCTGCAGCACAGCTGGGCGCTGGCGCTCTGAAAGTGCTGATGCTACACCGCAGCTGGACGCTGGCGCTCTGGAGCTGCCATGATAAAGCCAAAGAGCTCCGGGCAAAGATGGGCAGCGTGGACCAGCTTCAAGGTAAAGCCGGCCGCCTTTGACTGTGCGCTCTCTTGACGGGCCTGACCTCCAAGGCGCATCAGGCCATAGCTGTGCCAGTAATGGTACTGGGCTGCAGGAGGGATGATGACATCGCCAAGAGATACCCATGCCTCATCAAAGTAAAATGCCGCCGCCTCAAGTGAGGAAAAGTCATCACTTACAGGGCAGGTATCAGGAGCATCGTCAAGCTTTACAAAAGGCATGAACCTGAGCTCACAGCGATATTCATCCACGCTGCGGGTGCTGCGGACAGCATCGGCAAGAGCCCGGCACTGGGCTGAAACACGGTAAATTGCTGAATCGTCTACATCCTCAACCTGCTCAACACCAATTTCAGCTGCTTTGGCGTAGGTGCACATGTTTTTGACAAAGTGCTTATGCATCAGGGCAGAGAAGCGATCCAGAGTAGCATCATAAACTGGCGGGTCGATACCAAAGTTCATATCAACACTGAGCACAGTACCATTGACTGCAACTGCATGGACAATACGGCTGCGCAGCACCTCAAGGTGCTCAGCCAGCGCCCGCACAATACGCACTCCAAAACTCCAGGCAACAATCTCAATTTCCTGGTAGGAAGCACACAGCGCCTCAAGAGCACGGCAGTCCATGTCAGTCACATCAAAGCTTTCGCCCTGAGCAACAGCATCGCCATCCAGTCCCTGAGAGTAGTTGCAGATAATATACAGGTCCAGTACGCCGCCCGCTCCCTTGCCGCCGTTACTGACGGCACCGGATGCAGCTCCGGCCGCTGCTGCGCCAGCTGCAGCTCCGGCCGCTGCTGCGCCGGCAGCTGTTGCGCTGGCGGCAGTTGCCCGGACACGGGCCACCTGACCGTAGACCTTTTTAACCGCCACTGGCTCAGCAGCATCCTTATGAGCACACATAATCTCACTTAAAGTCTTGCCATCCTGAGCAAAGCCGGCAAAGAACATGCGGGCACGGCTGCCTGATATCTGAGCTGACTGCTGAGAGCTGAGCAGACGGCAGCTGTTATCACTGAGGCTGATCTGATAAATGTCCATGACTGACCCTTGCAAAGAATGGAAAAGAAAGGCGACTGAACGCGACTTACGGAAGCTGCAGCATGCCCCGGCATTTAAACCGTACTGGCAAAGCCCTTACGGACAGGCGGTTTACATCGCAAAGCGTCCGGAATGCTAATGGATATTGTGAGATACGGGTTGTTGTGGAATACGGGATGGGATCGGCCTTTGGGTGGATCCCGCACCGTGCATCTGAGAGCTAATTGCTGTCAACAAAATAGTGTCGGTGATGGCTGATGACTTTGGTGATGCGGTCGATATCGTCTATGCGGATATTACAGTTGAGGGTAAGACGCAGGCGGGCCTGACTTGCCGGTACGGTAGGATGACGTATTGGCATGGCCAGCAGGCCATAGCGCTTGAATATGTCACTGGCCTCAATAGCCTTCTGGCTGTCACCGGTAATAAGAGGCTGAATCTGGCTTTCTGATGGTGCCAGTCCCAGCTCTTTGAGGTTATTGTGCAGATACTGGGTTATTTCCCTGAGGTAATTGCGCTTGTAGCGCAGGGCGTCACTGGCAAGCAGACCTACCACATAAAGGGAGAAGGTCACATTAAAAGGCGGCAGCGCTGTGGCATAGATAAGAGGCCTCATGAAATTGACCAGATAGTCCTTAACCTCACGGGAGCACAGCACAAAAGCTCCAAAGGAGCCTATGGCCTTGCTCAGAGTGCCCATGATGAAGTCTACCTTGTCCACCAGGTTGAGCTCCTTGCACAGACCAAGGCCGTCATCGCCATAAAGACCAAAACTGTGGGCCTCGTCGACATAGACCAGCACATTGTCATAGCGCTCCTTGAGAGCCACAATCTCTCTGAGACGGGCACGGTCGCCATCCATGCTGAATACGGACTCGGTAACAATGACTATGTTTTCATACTTGTCGTGATACTTCTCAAGCAGTATCTCAAGATGCTTCATGTCATTGTGGGCAAAGCGCATGCTGCGGGCCTTGCTCTGAAGCATGCCATCAATAATGGAGGCATGGGCCAGACGGTCTACCAGCAGCAGATCATTGCGGGTAAAAAGAGTGGAGATAATACCGGTATTGGCATCAAAGCCTGAACCTATATACAGACAGGTGCGCTCTTTTTCCTTGGGAGCTTCATAGCCCATGGCGCACTCACGCTCAGCCAGGGCCTGATAGTCATCAGTCTCACAGCCGCTGCGGTGACGCATCTCATTACTGGCAAGTTCTCTGCCCCATACTGACTGACTTTCACCGCTGAGCTCCCCCTGAAGGGATGGTACACAGCCGTTGAACAGCGAGGCTACCAGATCTTCAAAATAGGCATAGGACAGGTGATTGCCGGTAAGAAGGCGTGAGCCGGTGGCACCCGAGCACAGGGTACGCAGCATAAACTGGGTAGCGTAATTGCTGCCAGTACCTGAGCTGTCCATCATGGTATTGATGAAAGATGAAAGAAATTTGGTATCGCGGGCTATACCCAGATAGTCATTGCTCGACAGATCAATATAGCGGCTGTGGTCAACCACGATATTGTCATCCTGGAAATTGATAAGAGGCAGTTCGCGCAGATTGCCCGCATCCTGACGGGCTTTGAGCTCTGATCTCAGTCTTTTGTAAAATTGCATGCTCACAGCATTCACCTGCCTTATCTGAAAAGAACCATGACTGTCATTTAACCCTGCCCCTTATGCCCTGCCCACATGACAGAGCAGCATACCAGGCCCTCTGCAGTGCGCCTTTGCCCGGCATGGCCCTGCTGGCCATCCATTGCCTGGACTTGCCACGCATGCTCCAGTGGTGGCCTTGCCCTGCCGGGCAATGCCTGACCAGTATGAGCCCGCCCTTGCGGGCAGTGCCACGCACTGTCCAGGCTGAGCCCGCCCTTGCGGGCAGTGCCCCGCATTGTCCAGAATGAGCCCGCCCTTGCGGGCAATGCCTGACCAGGCTGATCTTATGCTCAATGGAGCATTAGAATCCTGCGGTAAGTCCTGTCCATGGCCTTACCAGAGCCTGCAGTCTGCCCATATGGAGGCCATATTATGCTCATGCCGGTATGAGGCATTTTGTTACCGGCAATCGCCCGAAATTCAGGCGCATAAATTATATGGTTTATAGACCAGGCACTCAACAAAATCAGGAAATTTAGCCATCTTTTGACCTGCTCATTGCTCAGTACATGCAGCTTGCCAGGCAGCTCCCATATGCCAGGTGCCCTTATTACAGGCCAGAGAGCTGGCGCGCACGATAATGACAGCGCGTCTGTAGTACATGCGCCTTGTATGTGCTGTCTGGCATGTGCTGTCTTACACCTGCTCTCTGGAATGTGCACACTGGCACGGGAATATGCACGGGACGTGGTGTTATGGGGCAGATAAGTGATTCTGCGGACATATGTGGGGACGGGGCCTGGAAATGATAAGGAAATGCAGGAGGCGCGTGCGGGTCGGGCGTGCTTTTGCGCCTGTGCTAATATGTGGGTTCCGTTTATTTCACGTCAAAAAGGATGTTATTGGATGGTTTCCAACACTGACACCAAAGACATGGAGCAGGTACACGCCTGCCAGTGCCATGATCAGAAAGGGGACAGCAAAGCTGCTTCTTCTTGCTGCCCTGACTCTTCTGCCGTTTTAAATGAGAAGGAGCAGGAGACCAGCTCAGGTTGCAGTTGCAGCTGCACTGACAGCGCCCCTGAAGGAAGCTCATCTCATTCAGCCCATGGCTGCTGTGGTGCCACTGAACATGCCCACAGCTGTGGCTGCCGTGCCTCAGATTACCAGGTACATCAAAGCAGTGCCGATCTCTTTACTGACGAGCCTGTTTTTGTCGGCATGAGCGTGGAGCAAATCAGCAGTGAAATTCTCGAGCGCCTTAAGAGCGGCGGTCAGATTACAGCCAATGAGGCCCGCTGGTGTATGGAGCAGATGCCTCTTGAGGATCTGATGGAGCTTAGCCACAAGGTAACCTCCAGCGTAGCTTCAAAGCATGTCAGCCTGTGTTCCATTACCAATGTCAAATCCGGCCGCTGCCCTCAGGACTGCAAGTGGTGCGCTCAGTCCATGCACTTTAAGACCGGAGCTGAGGTCTATGACGTCAAGAGCAAGGAGCAGTGCCTTATTGAGGCCAGAGCCTGCTATGAAAAAGGCGTGGAGATGTTCTCCCTGGTAGCCTCTGGCAAAAAGCCTAACCGCCAGGACTTTGAAAAGCTCCTTGAGGTAGCTGACTACCTGCGCGCCAATGTTCCAATCAAGCTGTGCGCCTCCTTGGGCCTGCTTGATGAGGACATGCTCACTGAGCTCAAGGCTCATGGTATCGAGCGCTACCACTGCAATCTGGAAACAGCCCCAAGCTATTTTGACAGGCTGGTAACCCGCCACACCATCAAAGACAAGCTCAATACCTTAAAGGCAGCGGAACTCGTGGGCATGGAGCTGTGCTCAGGTGGTATTATTGGCATGGGTGAAAACAGCCTTGACCGTCTGGAGCTGGCTCTGGCCCTGCGCGAGCTGGGTATCAAGTCCATCCCGGTAAATGTGCTCCACCCTATTGAGGGCACTCCTCTGCACGGTTCAGCCCCTCTTAGCGATGAGGAAGTGCTGCGTGCTGTCAGCATGTTCCGCCTCATCAATCCTGATGCCCATCTGCGCTTTGCCGGCGGCCGTGCCCTGCTGAGCGATGAGGTGGTCAACAAGGCTATCTACTGTGGCATGAATGCCGCCATTGTAGGCGATCTGCTCACTACCCTTGGTTCTGATATCAACTCAGACCGCGAGCGCTTTGCCCGACACCACTACGATCTGCCGGAAATCCCGGCCACCGCAGCTGCCGGCGTTCAGGCCGCTCTGGACTCAGCCCACTGACAGCCATCAGGCCGGCCCGTCCGTCCTGACGGCCTGTCATTACAGGTCGCCCTGCAGAACCTGTCCAGAGGCGTGCCCCGCCCGGACGGTCCGCTTCTGCAGGCATTGCATGCCCGCATGCTGGCATGCAGGCGATCCGCCCCACAGGCCGCTGTGCGGTCCTTGCAGATAATGGCCCAATATACTGATCCGGCCTGAGCTTATGGCCGTGCAAGATTACTGCAGACGCCACCGTATTGTCATTACCTGAGCTAAAACGGTTCTGACAGCGGTGGCGTGCTTTTTAAAGCTAAATAGACAGGAGGACAAATGAGTTTTAACGATCTCATTGATACCTTTGACCAGCAACACCTGTGGCACCCTTATACCTCGGCCCTGCAGCCGCTGCCGGCACTGAAGGTGGTCAGCGCCCGTGAGCGTACCCTTACATTAAGTGACGGTACTGAGCTTATTGATGCCATGTCCTCATGGTGGTGCTGCTCTCTTGGCTATCAGGTCCCTGCCATTACCATGGCGCTCAAGGAGCAGGTCGACAGGCTGCCTCATGTCATGTTTGCAGGCCTTACGCATGACCCGGCCATCAATCTGGGTAAAAGACTGTTAAAGCTGCTGCCATATATGGAGCATATCTTCTATGCCGATTCGGGATCAGTGGCCACTGAAGTCAGCCTGAAAATGGCCCTGCAGTATCAGCGCGCCCGTCAGCGCCCGGAGCGCACCAACTTTCTGACCGTACGCTCGGGCTATCATGGCGACACCTGGAATGCCATGTCAGTATGTGACCCTGAGGGTATGCATACTGTCTTTGGCAAGGCCATGCAGCAGCGCCTCTTCGCCGCCAATCCTGAAACCCCGTTCCCGGGCAGCACAGTATTCAGCAAAAAGCGTCCGCACTACGCCCCCGCCCCGACAGGCAGCATCGCTCCTGCAGGTGCCACCGCAGGCGCAACTGCAGGTGCAACTGCAGCCGGAGCCGGCGCTGTACAGGCACCTGCTGCGCCAGGCTGCGCTTTTGACCGCCATGACCTTGATGACATTACCGCCATGGTGGAGTCGCACCAGTCAGAAATCGCCGCCGTTATTCTTGAGCCAGTGGTTCAGGGAGCAGGAGGCATGCTCTTTTATCATCCTGAGTTCTTAAAGGGCTTAAGGGAGCTGTGCGATCGTCATGACATTGTGCTCATTGCCGATGAAATCGCTACCGGCTTTGGCCGTACTGGACGCATGTTTGCCTGTGAGCATGCCGGTATTGAGCCTGACATCATGCTGCTGGGCAAGGGACTGACAGCCGGATATATGACTCTGTCAGCCGTGCTGTGCCGCAGCCATATTGCTCAGGCTGTTTCCCAGTCCGATCCTTATGTCTTCATGCATGGCCCTACCTTTATGGCCAATCCTCTGGCCTGCTCAGTAGCCTGTGCTGCCATTGACAGCCTGATGAACTTTGACTGGGCCGGACGTACTGCCGCCATTGAACGCATTTTCAAAGAGCAGCTTTACCAGTGCCGTGACTTCAAGTGTGCTGTTGAGGGCCGCGCTCTTGGTGCTATTGGCGTTATTGAACTTAGTGAACGCGCCAATGTCCCTGCCATTCAAAAGGAATGTCTCAAGCTTGGAGTATGGCTGCGTCCAATGGGCAATCTGCTCTATGCCATGCCACCGCTGACCAGTACTGATGAGGAAATGATGAAGATATGCTCAGCCATGAAGGCCATTGTGGCCGCCATGGACGACGGCACCATTGCCTCAACCTCCCTGCCAGTAAACGACAGTCTTATCTGACCATCAAACGCGCAGCGCCCGCCCATGCACCATAACTGCCGGGCAGCCCGCCGCCGGCGCTGGCTGCGCTGAGCGCAGCGGCTCCGCTGCGCTTTTTATCAGGGCCGGCACACAGGTGCCTGTCCTTAAACGCAAAAAGGAAGCCCGGGGGCTTCCTTTTTGCTTTATGCGCTGCGGGCAGGACTATACGGTCTGGCCGTGCAGGGCGCGTGGATTGAAAATCTCGTTGAGATTGCAGCGCAGATTGAGCGAACGCTGATTCTTGCCTACTGTGGCTATGATGCGGGTCTGGGTGAAGCGCTCAATAAGATTGCAGGCATCACAATGGGCATAATTGCTCTCATCAAAGCCGTTGACAATAATGCCCTGAGGGGCAAAGCCAATGTTTCTCAGGTAATAGACGGCCAGAGATGCCTGATTTAATGAGCTTGAGGACATGCGCAGCACTACTACGGTATTGAGCTTGAGCCTTGAGATCAGATCCTCCTGCATCAGTACCTGGTTGTCCTCCATGATAAGCGGACAGATAACCTCACCTGTACCCTCAACTACCATGACAGGGTGAGTGGCCACGTTCCAGCCAAAGCGCTCCTGAATAACACGGGGATTGATGAAGTTGCCGCTTTCGCGGGCTGCAAGATGGACAGGCAGATTCTCGGAGTAGACATAAGGGAGCATTTCGCTGAGCTCCTGGCCTACATTGCACTTGTTCTGAATAGCGGCTGCATCACTCATTTCAATGCTGCTGATGCCGGCCTGAGCAAATTTGAAGTATCCTGGATTCTGTCCAGAGCGTTTGAGCGCCTGAATAAGCAAGGATGCAATATAGGTCTTGCCTACCTTGGGCTCAGCTCCCAGTAAAATCACACTCTTCATGAAATACTCCAAAAGCGCACTCAAGCTTGCGCACAAACTAACCGAAACAAATACTCCCTGTCTGCCAGCAGGCTCACATACACTTCAGGCAGACTTTGCTGCCTAAATAATAGCCTATGCTGCAGACAAGTAAAAGCCACCCCGATCGCACAATAGCCATATTCACTGCTGCAGCTGCAAATAACAAAGCGCATCGCTGTCCCCATCAGGGTCAGAAAAGTCGGGACTTTGCTGCCCTGTAAACGTTCAGGCCATTGCAATTGCCCGCCTTGCCCGTCCGCCATATACAAGGCAACACCTGATGAGCGCCCAACTGGAATGATGTTTTCCGTATGATCCCTGAGCAAAGGCAATGGAGGCACTATAAGACAGTGGCCATAATGGCCATGACCGGCATGTCCCTGACATGCATGCCCATGACAGGCCCGTACCTGACCAGCATGCCCATGACAGGCCCCTCGCTGACCGGTATGCACTGACCGGCATGATCTGACTGACATTTGCCCTCCTGTCACAGCCCCCGAACAGCCTTGAACAGCGCCGACAGGTACGGCCCTGCAGGCTTGGCAAGCAGCAGGACTGCGGGTCTTGCCAGGCATTGCCAGGCCATTTATTCTGACATGCTGAATAAGGCCAATGCCCTGATATAATGCACAGCGCAATTTGTCCTGCTATCCGCCTCGGTTCATGCCATGGTGCAAAAACCCACGATGCCCCCATCACGGGCTGTGCCATAACCGGCTCTGCTCGCCTGAGGGACAGCACTTCAGTCATGGCAGGCGCTGCTGCGTCAGGACCATGAGGGCGTCGGGACCAGGTATCCGGGACACTATGACAGGCATATGCAGCTCCTGCTAAGGACTGCATGTTTTCCAGTGAGGTTTTTATGGCGGACTACTCTTTATTACGCAGGCTTAACCTTGCCAACCCATGGCATTTGCTGGCTGTAGGCCTGGGTTCAGGACTGTCGCCAAAGGCCCCAGGAACAGCCGGTTCCTTTCTGGCCATGTTTTTCTGCATGGGCCTTTTGATGTGCCCATGGTATGTCACCATTATTACAGCCGTTGTAACCTTTGTGCTGGGCGTCAAAGCCTGCAACGAGGCTGAAAAGGCCATGGGAACCCACGATCACGGCGGCCTGGTGATTGATGAATTTGCCGGCATGTTCATCTCCATAGCCTTCTTCCCTCAGGGCCACTGGGAGCTTGCCATTCTGGCCTTTATCCTTTTTCGCTTCTTCGATATTCTCAAGCCTTTCCCGGTCAACATTGCTGACCGCAATATCAAAAGCGGCCTTGGTGTAATGGTAGACGATGTTCTTGCGGCCCTGTATGCCCTGGCAGCCGGCCATATCATTCTCTACTTCTTCTCAGACTGGCTGCTGCTCAGCTAATCCCTGGGACCATAAACACAGCCAAGGCCCCCATACCTGCCGCCACATGCTGCCGCCCGGCATTACAGCTCTACTTTGTCCCGGCCATGCAAGGCACATGTGTCCTTGCAATGAGCAGCCTTCAGCGCAGGCACAGCCATGAATGCCGCAAGCATGGCCACGCGCAGCATGACGATGCGCAGCATGACTGTGCAGAGCAATGCCGACTGGACCTGGCTGTTCCCAGGCCAAAAGTTCCCGGCAACGCATGGCATCATGCCAGGTAAATTACAGCCCCAACACGGCAGTGCTGTGCGGCACGGAGCGGCGAGGCGCTCAGTAGCAGCTGCCAGCGCCCGCGCAAAAGAAAGGCCCCATAATGACTGAACATTACGGGGCCTTTCTTTTTTTTCTCAGCGCCGGTGTGTACGGGCTCAGGAGCCGGACAGTCAGCTTGCCAGGAAGCCGCCTGCCTGCTGCTGCCACAGATGATAGTACAGGCCGCGCTTTTCAAGCAGCTGCTGGTGGGTGCCCTCTTCGACTATGGTGCCCTTGTCCAGAACCAGGATGCGGTCCATTTTAAGCAGAGTAGACAGACGGTGAGCAATGGCTACCACTGTTCTGCCCTCCATAATGGAGTCCAGATTCTCCTGAATGACAGCCTCAGACTCTGAGTCCAGGGCTGAGGTGGCCTCGTCAAGAATAAGAACAGGCGCACCTTTCATGACTACTCGGGCCAGAGCAATCTTCTGTCTCTGACCACCTGAGAGCTTGACGCCGCGATCGCCTACCATGGCATCAAAGCCCGAGGCTCCCTTGAAGTCAGACAGACTGGTAATAAAGTCCAGAGAGTCAGTCAGGGTGGCCGCGCGCAGCAGCTCATCTTCGTTATACACAGAGCAGCCGTAGGTAATGTTTTCACCTACAGTACGGTGCAGCAGCGCCGGATCCTGGGCCACCATGGCAAAACCTTCATGAAGATCTTCCTGACGCATATTGCGCACATTGATGCCGTCGACCAGCACTTCACCTGAGCTGGTGTCATAAAAACGCAGCATCAGGGCTATCAGCGTGGACTTGCCCGCTCCTGACGGACCTACCAGACCTACCTTTTCACCCTGCCTGATATGCAGGCTCAGGCTGTTTAATACAGGCTTATCCTTGCGGTAGGCAAAACAGACATCACGAAACTTAATATCACCCTTGATGACACCTGGATTGTCAGGGTTCTCAGGATCCTCAATGGCCTTTGGCTGAGCAATGGTGTTGATGCCGTCATAGACAGTACCGATATTTTCAAAGATAGCGCCTATCTCCCACATCATCCAGCGTGACATGTTGATAACACGGATGGATACGGCAATGGAAATGGCTATGCTGCCCGGGGTAATCAGAATTTTGGCCCACAAAAACAGAGCCAGAGAAGTAGTGGAAATCAGCAGTGCATAATTCATCAGCTGCACTGAGACATCAAAAAGAGTGAGGATACGCAGGGCCTTATACTCAGTGCGTATATATTCGCTCATAGCATCCTGGGCATAACGGCTTTCACGGCCCCTGCCACCAAAGAGCTTTACTGTGGAGATATTCACATAGCTGTCTACTATGCGGCCCACCATGTCAGAGCGGGTATCGGCCTGACGCTGGGCCATACGGCGCAGCTTGGGAATAAAGATGAAAATAGCGCAGCTGTACAGTATCAGCCAGCCCATCAGAGGCAGAGCCAGATAGAGGTCAGAGTCAGCCAGCATCCAGGCCATGGTGGCCAGATAAACCACCAGATGGATAACCACATCCATGAGCTTGAGCACTGAGGTGCGCACAGCCATGGCTGTCTGCATCACCTTGTTGGCTACACGTCCGGCAAATTCCTCGGTAAAAAAGGACAGTGACTGTCCCAGCAGATAGCGGTGTACCTGCCAGCGTATCTGCATGGGGTAGTTGGGTGAAATGGTCTGATGGAGCAGCAGCGAATGCAAAATGGTGGCTACCGGCAGAATAAAACCGGCCATGAGCAGCATAAAGACCAGGGGACGGCCGTACTCATTGATAAAGAAAGAAGGCAGACTGCTGCTGGTCCAGTCCACTATCAGGCCAAGGCAGATAAAGAACAGGGCTTCGCCGGCAGCCATCAGGGAAGTCAGAATGGCAATGAAAAAGAGAAATGGCCACAGACCACGGGTATAAAAGAGAATGAACCTGATAATGCCCTTAGGCGGCTCACCCTTAATATCCTCGGGAAAAGGAGGGACCAGCGTCTCAAAAAAGCGCCATACTCTTTCCACCATCAACCTCCATCAAAAAACTCCGAACAGCTCTTCGGCCTGAAAGCCCATACCCAAACCGTCATCCGCACCAGCCCAGCCAGCAAGGCCGGCACAGCTGGCCAGCTGCCAGGCCAGCCACCTGACCAGCTCCGCCGCCTTGCAGCTCCGCCGGCCAGGCATAACCTGAAAACTCAGGCAGCTGGTACACGATTCCGGCATGCCATGATACTCCCAAAATACCATTATGTAAGTATGGCCATGGTACTTAAAGCATAAGCATGCCCCATAAGACCTCAGTTCAGGCATAAGCATGCCCCATAAGACCTCAGTTCAGGCATAAGCATGCCCCATAAGACCTCAGTTCAGGCATAAGCATGCCCCAATGGCCCCAGGTTCAGCCATCACCTGGCCCCAGGAAATCTCAGTTCAGGCATCATGAATGATATCAGGACCAGCTATATGACGAATGCCCTGATCACTGACAGCCGCGATAAAAATACTCTTTTGCTCCGATTATGAGCGCCCGGACTGAGACGAATGTATCAGTGCCCCGCCTCACATCCTGACATTATGCTGAGTATTACCTGAAATGAGCCATGGGCAGGACCTTATCCTTCTCAAGTGACAGACCCAGGGCTGAAAAAGGAACGGCATTTGGTCTTAGCATGCTCTGCCCAGCATCACTGGGATGGGGGTCATTAGTGCCCTCAGGCAACACCACACATAATCGAACTGCTCTCCGTAAGTTTACGGGCAATATTTGCCACGTAAAATCCATGCATTTAAACCCGTTTAAATCCGCTTCACAGGTATATCTAAATGTATCATGCGCAGTAAAAATCAGATGTTTTGCCAGGTAATGCTTTGCTCCTTGAAAAGCCCACAGATACGGGATTACATTCGTAATTTAGATACATAAATATCATGAAATGGCATATTGGATGCTAATTACTGCGTAGCAACTTACAAGGTTATACAACTATTCTGATTAACAACTAAGCCTGCACACACATCAGACAGATTAGGGATCTGACTGCAGCAATTAGACAGCTGGGAGAGAAAGAACATGGCTTTATATGTCAATACGAATGTAAGCTCCATCAATGCGCAAAGAAAGCTGAGCAATGCCACATTAAGCTTAAATGTGTCCTATCAGCGCCTGTCCTCAGGCCTGCGCATCAACTCCGCCAAGGATGACGCTGCCGGACTGCAGATCGCTGACCGTTTAACCACTCAGATAAATGGTCTTAATCAGGGTAACAGAAACACCAATGACGGTATCGCATTAGCTCAGACCATTGAAGGTGCGCTGGACGAAACCACCAATATGCTGCAGCGTATCCGTGTGCTGGCTGTTCAGTCCGCCAACGGTACCAACTCTCAGAAAGACCGCGACGCAATTCAGGAAGAAGTAACTCAGCTTTCTCAGGAAATCACCCGTATTGCCAATCAGACCACCTTCGCTGGTCAGGAAATCCTGCTCGGTAAGAATAAAGGACTGATCCCTGCTGATGGCAAGCTTACTTTCCAGGTAGGCGCCAACGCCGGTAACACCCTCAACCTCAACTGGTCTGTTGCTTTCCACCTCAGCGGCATTGCCGACCAGGCTGGTCTTAATGCAGCCGCCCAGGCAGACGGAAAGAAGGGCCTGATTAAAGATGCCGGCAACAATAATGCAATCCGCTTTACTGTATCTACCGCATCAAGCGCTACCGCTACTCTTGCTAATATTGATGCCCTGATTCAGGCTGTTGACTCCAAGCGTGCCAACCTTGGTGCTTTACAAAACAGAATGGAAAGCACTATTCGTAATCAGGCAAACATCTCAGAAAATCAGTCTGATGCCCGCAGCCGCATAAGAGACACAGACTTCGCCTCTGAGACAGCAGCTCTGACCCAGAATAACATTATCCAGCAGGCCTCCCAGTCTGTTCTTGCTCAGGCTAACCAGCGTCCAACTATCGCACTGAGCCTGCTCGGCTAACAGCTGAACAACTAATTTCTATCTCTCATTATCATTTCAAGAGGCGGGGACCACCCCGCTTTTTTATGTTTTATAAAGCATAATTTCCAGATAGGAACTGTAGGTAATTAAAATGATTTGTATTTCTTAAGTATAATGACCTGAACGGAGGAACCTTATGGCAAACCAGATTCAGGTCACTTTAAACAAAGATTCTATTAATCAGCTGCTTGAGGCTGGTGACTTTAACGAAAAGCAAAGAAGGCTTTTCTAC
>NZ_JALKIL010000019.1 GCF_023051105.1 Anaerobiospirillum sp. NML120449
GGATGGCTTAACCTGAATATGCTTAACGCCCAATACGAAGCAAAACTGGGCGGTAACAATGGTTGAAACCGCCGTATACGGACCCGTACGTACGGTGGTGTGAGAGGGGAACCACCCCTACTCGATTGATGCCAAGTGGGGTGAGTGGTGGTAACCGGGATGTGACATAAATTTTTGTCCGATTATGATCCTTGTCATAAGCATGTCTCCAACGTATGTTGTATGGGCATTTTATGGGAATCTGTCCCGGTTTTCCGGCTTTTGAAGAGTATTTGTAAACAAGTGTAAATAATTCAGGAGCCGTCTCACAATTTTGTTAATTTCCTGTGAATTTTTATCATCACTGTACTAACCTAGAACGAGTGCATCAGTTTCTTTGCCTCCTGCCTTATTCAGTCAGTGTTACTGATTTATACAGTCTGTGTTTCCGATTGATACAGTCTGTGTGACTGATAACTGGCAGGTTGAACTGATGGCAAAGGCGCATCTGACGCCCTGAAAATGCTTTCCTGGCTCTTTATTAATGACACGACTGGACCGTGGAGGCCTGTCTGTTATAGAAATATCTCCGGATCGTATCTCGACCACACCGTGCACGTGCCCTTTTCCCGGGAGCCTTGCCTGATACATGGGGATGATGCCTTAACCTGCGGTATTGCTCCTTTGAGCCTTAAGGCTCACAGGCTGTTTTGCAATGCCCGTCGGGAAAGAATTACCTCGATCACATGCTGTTTGTATGCTTTATCTTTCTCAGGTCTTACTGGTCTGACTCATTTTCCCTCTGTTCTGACTCCTTACTTTGCATTGAGGGAAAGTGTAAGCAACAGTCGGTATGTAGCCTGATGCCCGCTACTTTAAGGCCATGAGTTCATGGGCTTTTGCCGGTCTGAAGGTGCTCTTATCTACAGGGCTGATGATGCGGCCTGACCCTGACAAGGTCAGGTACACGACTTAGATATATCAGAGGACAAGTCTGTGAAGAATCTGAAACTTTCCGCAACTGCAGTGGCAGTGGGCGTAGCCCTTTCCTCTTTTGGCTCTGCAGCCTTTGCTGCTGACAACGGCAAGGCAACCGCTACCAATGTAGCTTTTGCTGACTTCACTCCTGTTGAATACACCACCAAAGAAAAGCCAAATGTCATCGTGATTACCATGGATGACCTCGGCTACGGTCAGCTTCCATACGATGAGACCTCATTCGATCCTAAGACCATGGAAAACCGCGAGCAGGTTGCCACTTTCAAGATCGATCCTCAGAAGGCCATTGAAGCAGCCCGTAACTCCACTCCTACACTGCGTTCCTTAATGGACGACGGCGTACGTCTGTCTCAGGGCTATGTTGCTCATGCCATGTCCGGCCCATCTCGTGCCGCCATCATGACCGCCCGTCAGCCATCACGCTATGGTGTATACGGTAATACTGACTCCCAGGACGGTATTCCAACATCAGAGACCTTCCTGCCAGAGCTTTTCCAGAATTACGGCTACTACACTGCCTGTGTGGGCAAGTGGCATCTGTCCAAGATTACCAATATTCCAGTTCCTGAAGAGCAGCAGACCCGTGACTACCATGACAATTTCGTCACCTATGGCGACGAGCCTGGTCAGCCACAAAATCGCGGCTTCACTTACTTCTTTGGCTTCCATCCAGCTGGCACTGCCTATTACAACTCACCTGCTCTCTTTGAAAACCGTGAGCATGTAAAGGCTGAGGGCTATATCTCCGACCAGCTCACTGAAGCTGCCATCAAGGCAGTAAACCGCGCTGATGCCATTGATCAGCCATTTATGCTCTATCTGGCCTACAGCGCTCCTCACCTTCCAAATGACGTAGCTGCTCCTGATGTTTATCAGAGCAAGTTCAACACCGGATCCAAGACTGCTGACAACTACTATGCCTCTGTCTACTCTGTAGACCAGGGTGTAAAGCGTCTGCTTGAGCAGCTGGACAAGAACGGTCAGCTGGACAACACCTTAATCTTCTTTACCTCTGACAACGGTGCTGTTATTGACGGTCCTCTGCCATTAAATGGCGCTCAGGCCGGCTACAAGTCCCTGACTTATCCTGGTGGTGTTCACACCCCTATGTTCATGTACTGGAAGGGCAAGCTCAAGACCGGCAAGTACGACAAGCTCGTATCTGCCATGGACTTCTACCCAACAGCTCTGGATGCTGCCGGCATTCCTGTTCCAGAGGACCTCAAGCTTGACGGCGTATCCTTACTGCCATACGTAAACGGCAAGAATAAGGGCAACCCTCACGAAGCTCTGGTATGGCTGACTTCATTTTCACACTGGTTTGACGTACGCAATATTCCATTCTGGGATAACTACCACAAGTACGTACG
This sequence comes from Anaerobiospirillum sp. NML120449, assembly GCF_023051105.1. Classification (GTDB taxonomy): domain Bacteria; phylum Pseudomonadota; class Gammaproteobacteria; order Enterobacterales; family Succinivibrionaceae; genus Anaerobiospirillum. The sequence continues at coordinate 2,349 of NZ_JALKIL010000019.1, forward strand.
CTTTGAGTCAGACCACTATCCTCATAACCCTAACACTGAGAACTTAAGCGAGTTTACCTACACTGTTCGTACCAACGACTATCAGCTTATCTATACCGCTGAGGATAATGCTACCCGTCTGTACGATCTGCGTGACCTCCAGCTCAAGAACGATCTCACCATGGACAAGCCTCAGGTTGTTGAGCAGCTCAAGAAGATTGCCCGTGATCGTCTCAATGAGTCAGTGGCACCTTTAAACCAGATTAACCAGCCTAAGTATCAGAAGATTGTTGATGCCTTAGCCAGGTAACAGGCGCACAGTCAGGTCTGTCAGCTCTACAGAGCGCAGACAGACCAGTTTGGCAGGTGATGGCAGTGCTGATGGACTTACCAGATAGCATGGCCCACCATACCTGCTCCCATGCCGGGCCGATGTTAGGCTGATGCGTAACGGAAACCCGGCTTTTCTGTAATATGAGAGTTCAGGGCCGACCGTCCCGCCGCCTTTGGCGCTACGGCGCCATCGCGCCTGCCAGGCAGGCTGCGTCAGGTCACAGCCTGCAGCCAGGCGCTGCCTGACGCAGCCTGACGGCGGAGCTGTCGGCCCTGAATTTTTATCATGCACTGGTGCTGCCCCTGCAGCTCTCTGCTGCAGGACAGTGGACAGTGCACTTGCCTTAAGCCTGGGATGACAGTTGTCAGCTGTCAGCAGCAGGCTGTCTTGTTTTTCGGGATCTGACTTTAAGATGGAGCTGTGGCCGCAGGGGCTGCAGCTGTAGCCGCATCAGCGGCCGCTGCTTCTGTCTGTGCCTTAATACTGGGATTGCCCATGCATTTCACTATCAAACCGGTTTCTTTTACCTGTAATCTTGACTGTGCTTACTGCTTTTATCTGCCTAAGGGTGAAGAGCAGGGCATGCTTCATAAGGGCATTATGAGTGATGAGGTGCTGGAGGCCTTTATTCCCCGCTATATCAGGGACTGTCCGTCAGATCATGTGCTCTTTACATGGCAGGGTGGTGAGCCTTTGCTGGCTGGCAGAAAGTTTTTTGAAAAGGCTTTTGCCATTCAGAGTCAGTATGCCGAGGGCAAGGTTATTGAAAATGCCGTACAGACCAATGCCACGCTGATTGATGACCAGTGGTGTGAGCTCTTCAAAAAGCATAAGGTGCTCCTTGGAGTCTCCATAGACGGTCCGGCTCTTCTTCATGACCAGTACCGCAAGGGCAGGGATGGATCGGGATCTCATGAGCAGGTAGTCAGGGGCATTGAGCTGCTCAAAAAGCATGACATACCTTTTAACACGCTTACCTGTATCAGTCAGAGCAACTGTGATCACCCTCTTGAGGTTTACAATTTCCTCAAGGAGCTGGGCTCAACCTTCATGCAGTTTTCCGAGGTTGTGGAGACTACTCCTGAAAACAGCGATTTTGACAATATTGCTCCTGCCTATGAGACCAGGGGATTTTCCATCAGACCTGCTGCCTACGGCACCTTTATGTCAGCCATTTTCAATGAGTGGATAGAAAAGGACATTGGCAAAATTGTAGTCCGCCAGTTTGAAAGCATTATTTCCCGTACCCTTGGGATGGGACATCACTCCTGTGTCTTTGAAAACCGCTGTCCGGACAACTTTGTCCTGGAGGCCAACGGTGATATTTACGAGTGTGATCAGGCTGTCTATCCCAGGTACCGCCTTGCCAATATACTCGATATTGCCAGAGCCGCTGAACTCAAACCTCTGAACTGTAAGGTCAATGGCCAGAGCCAGGCTCCTCAGACTGAAAGTGACCAGCTGTACTCTTTAAAGCCGCTTAAAGCCTCACGACTGAGCGCCCATAAGCTCAATCTGAGCAGCGACTGCAGTCAGTGCCCTTATCTGCAGCTGTGCAATGGAGGCTGCATCAAACACCGCATTGATCTAACTGGTGGAGCTCCAAAGACCTATTTCTGCGAGGGTTACAAAATTCTGTTCAAGGCCATGGTTCCATATCTCAATACCATGGTTTACCTTGAGGACAACAAGGCCCCTTATACAGCCGTCAAGGACCTCGTCCCGCAAATCCGCGCCTCCCTGGCCGACGGCCAGTAGCGCATACCCCATGCCGCCATGCCGCCATGCCGCCAGGCTGCCGGTGCCTGAGCATGGCTGATCCACCAGCGGCCTGGCCATGGCTGCGCCCAATGCCGGGCCGGACTGTGGCCAGCCAGCCACCTCGCTGTGTGAGCCTGCACGGCTGTATGACAGCGTGCTCCGTATCAGATATGCCCGTCTATAGTGCACAGACCATGCACTGTGCAGTGATTATTAGTCCACCTGATACAATGGCTCTATTCAGCTCATTATGATGACCTGGTATATACCTGTTCTTTATGTGCCTTGAGGAGAGTATGTCTGCGCATGAGCAGACAGTTATCAGTGTTCTCGGCGCGGCTTGAGCACCAGGCTTGCAGATACTGATAGACGGCTGTGGCTTTGCCATGCACACAGTGTGCATGAGTACCGGCAAAAGGTCTTATCTCTTTATTATATTGAGGCTTCCACTCAGGACCCGTCACATTAACTGTTAATTGGTCCGACTTTTCACTAAAAATGCGAGGTTTAACATGAGCGAGCAGAATAACGGAGGCAAGTCTCCGCCACCAGATAATAAGCGAGTTGTACTGGCTTTCATCCTTGCAGCTCTGGCAGGTGCTATTGTTGCCTTTACCTTTTTCTAAAGAGCTTTGGCCAGCATGGCCTGAGCCATGGCCGGCAAAGAATCACAATCTGGCTTGAGCACCTGGCAGGCATAAACGCCAGCCGGCTTGTGCACCATGGCCGGCATAAATGCCTGCCGGCTTGTGCACCATGGCCGGCATAAACGTCTGTCGGCATTAGCCTTGGCCTGCATAAACGCCAGCCTCATGGTCAGTACAGCGTGTATTAGGGCTGGCTGATTGAGCTTCTTTCAGGATTTATTTCAGGATCTGTTACTATAATTCTTTTCTTTCACTCAAATTACGAGGTTTAACATGAGCGAGCAGAACAGCGGCAGCAAGTGCCCAATCCCAAAGAAATTGCGTATTGTTCTGGCCTTCACTATTGTCTGTTTAGTAGGCTCCATTATCGCATTAGCCTTATCATAGGCCTTGCCCGTCAGTGTCTGCTGATGTCAGCTCATCAGTATGGCCCTGTGCAGCAGCTGTAAACACACAGAGCCCTGTCTTTGTCATAAAAGCAGGGCTCTGTTAATTCAGGCTTCACCAAAAGGACCGCTGGCTCAATAAAGCCTGCCGGCCTTGCCTGCTCTGACAGTATGTCATCCTCCCTGGCACGCCAGCAGGCTCGGCCTGGCCCGATCGGTATGTCGCCCATCTTGCTCGGCCTGGCTCGATCGGTATGTCGGCCTATCTTGCCCGGCTTGAGTCGATCAGTATGTCAGACCGGCAGGCATACTGGTATGCAGGCCAGCTGTCGGCAGGAGTATGAGCTGTCCCAGCTGCAGGGTGCAGTGCACTGCAATCACTTGCGTAGCAGCGGCCAGGCAGCTGTGACGTGCGCTTATAAAGATTTATATAAATCAATATAACTGAGTGAAGCAAGGTTGCTCTGGCATTGCAGGCTTGATGGAACAGGGTAAGGGAGTGGCTATGAATGGGGTGGGGAAGATATTTGGATGTGGTTGGTGGTAACCTGGTGGTGCCTGCTGGCAGCTGTCCGGGGCAAATGCAGGGCCCGTAAACAAAGCGCGCCCTGAAAAGGGCGCAATACACACAGATTTAATTGGCAGGGGCTCAGGGCCCCGGGGCGCGAGCACGGAGAAAGTCATGCTCAGCCTTCATGTCTGCAACCGGGGACAAAAGCCTCCTGACTGAAGCCGCATTATGGCAGGGTTGTTCAGACACGCCGGTGTAATACCGGTAGGAAACATGCTTCAGGTCGACCGGGGCGAAGCTGTCCTTATTGTTGCAACAGGGTAGCAGCAGCGCCTGCAGTGGTCTGGAGTCTCTGGAGGTCAGCTGCTCCTGTGGTATGGGCAGCTCACACAGGGAAGGTTACTTGACAGAAATCTTTCTGCAGGGGCCGTATCGGGCAGGCGAAGCCTTAGTGGATGCGGCCTGCAGGGGCCGTCTCGGGCAGGCAAAGCCTCAGTGGCTGCAGCCTGCCGGGCTGAGCCGGGCAGAGCCTGTGTTGCCGGCCTGGCTGGACCTGTAAGGGCGGGGCGGGCATGGACAGCCTTGCCGGGCCATGGGTCCCATGTAACCTGATGCTGTATCGATATTCCAGAAATGTCAAAGGGCTCTGCCTGAAACAGCGCCCTTATGAAAGTAAAGAAAGGGGCCTTTGGCCCCTTCCTTTTGGAACTCAAAACGAGGTCCTGAAGTTATCTGAAATTCAGATTACTTGCCGGAGTCAACCATGGAACGGATTAACTCGAGAACCTTGTTGGAGTAGCCGATCTCGTTGTCGTACCAGGATACGAGCTTAACGAAGTTATCGGTTAAGGCAATACCGGCCTTCTCGTCGAAGATGGAGGTGTGAGTGTTACCTAAGAAGTCAGAGGAAACAACTTCATCAGCGGTGTAAGCTAATACACCCTTCATTTCACCCTCAGAGGCAGCCTTGATGGCCTCGCAGATCTGAGCGTAGGAAGCGCCCTTCTTTAAGGTAACAGTTAAGTCAACTACGGAAACGTCAGCGGTAGGAACGCGGAAAGACATACCGGTTAACTTGCCGTTTAACTCAGGGATAACCTTACCTACAGCCTTGGCAGCGCCAGTGGAGGATGGGATGATGTTCTGAGAAGCACCGCGGCCACCACGCCAGTCCTTTAAGGATGGGCCGTCAACAGTACGCTGGGTAGCGGTGGTGGAGTGAACAGTGGTCATTAAGCCCAGGTCGATACCGAAGTTGTCGTTGATAACCTTGGCTAATGGAGCTAAGCAGTTGGTGGTGCAGGAGGCGTTGGAAACGATGTCCTGACCTGCGTAGGTCTTGTCGTTAACACCAACTACGAACATTGGGGTGGAATCCTTGGAAGGAGCGGACATAACGACGCGCTTGGCACCAGCTTCAATGTGGAGACGGGCCTTCTCGTCAGTTAAGAATAAACCAGTAGACTCAACAACATACTCTGCACCGATGTCACCCCACTTTAACTGAGCAGGATCACGCTCGGCAGTTACGCGAACTACGTTGCCATTTACGACCAGGTTGCCGTCCTTGACATCAACGGTGCCCTTGAATGCGCCGTGCATGGTGTCGTACTTGAGCATGTAAGCCATGTACTCAGGTGGGAGTAAGTCATTGATACCTACAACCTGAATACCGAGCTCTGGGCGGTAGATGGAAGCGCGGAATACGAAACGACCGATACGGCCAAAGCCATTAATACCAACTTTAATAGTCATTATAAAAGTATCCTATCTGTGTGGTTACTAGTTTGGATAAGTGTTTCCAAATATACTCCAGTTGTTGAGAAATTCAAGCAAGTTCTTTGTTCGCCAGTACAGTTTCCACCAAATATTTTTGCAAATATCCACACACTTCACAGCTTTTAAATGTTGTAACTGGCTTATATATGAGCTTTGAGGCTGTCGGAGGCCAGCCTCTGACCATTTAATCGTAATGGAAAGAAAAATTGCAGGGCCCATGTCATACGTGTGAACCATGATTTAGAGATTTGAGCATTTGGGGCTGTTTTTTGCCATTTTCAGCCCTGAAAAGGGGCAAATGTGCCCAAAATCGTTCAATTTTTGTAATTTTGTCCATTTTGCCACCAGCTGTTTTTCTCCTCCCTGTGCCCAGGTGATTCTGCTGAGTTTACACATGGATATAAATTAAGAACTTTAGCCTGTTTATCAGTTTACTCTGTCTGTTTGTCAGCTTCTGCTGCAGGGGTGGCGGTGCACGCTCCCTGAATGTGTCCTGAGGCTGTGTTCAGGTTCCAGCCTGCGCTGCCAGACACGGGACATCACCTGAGCGCTCTGGTGCCAGGTTCCCCGGGACAGGGCCGGTAATGCAGCAAAATGCAGTTCTTATAGGGCTTGATAGTGAAAATTTGACGTGATCGACTAATATTGTCCCAATTATCGGGTACATTATTGACAGGACTTTATCCTGTGCGGATTGAGGGAGTCTCCATAAAGACCGGCTCTGTGCCGCCTGCAGCTGCCTGCTCAGGCTGCATCGGGCAGGGGGAATGGGATTGCTTATTTGATGCCGTCAGGACTGTATGTCGTCAGCAGGGATGTGTCGTGTTCAAAAGTGGCGTTGCGGGCATTGTCTTTTGCTGTGTGGTCACATGCATCAGGGAGTAACAGCCCTGACCAGGACCTGGTGAGACCACGCTGCTGCGCCATGCTGTGTCCGCACTGCGGTCTGGCTGCGCCATGCTGTGTCCGCACTGCGGTCTGGCTGCGCCATGCTGTGGCCGCACTGCGGTCTGGCTGCGCCATGCTGTGGCCGCACTGTGGCCGGGATGCGGCCGGGATGCGGCCATGCTGCGACAAGGTAAATATAAGGCTGCCGCCAGCCATGCCTGTGCCTTTTGAAGCTCAGGCGGCAGAGGCCTGGCTGTGAGGTTTATAACAGATGATTGATTTAGAGAATTTTGCCGATCGGGTAGGCATTGCACGCGACTATTTAGACTGCAATGGCCAGTACACCCGGATCACCAGAGAAGCCCGTCTGGCCACGCTCGGAGCCATGGGCTATGACCTTAGCAATGAACAGGCTCTTCAGGAGCGCATGCTTAAGGAGGAAATTACTCCTTATCAGGAAATTCTTGATCCTGTATGCGTAATCCGCATGGGTGAGCATCCTTTTATCATGGTGCGCACCCCTGAGAAGGTAAGCGAGGCTGCAGTACTGCGCTGGACCCTTACTCTTGAAAACGGTGATGTGCATGAGGGCGTCACCCCGCTTGATGAAATCGAAATTGCAGATTACGAGGAAGTTCAGGGCCGGGTCTACGATACCCGCCGCTTTATTCTTACCAATGAGCTGCCAATGTCTCTGGGCTGCCTGCCTCTTGGCTATCACTCCTTTAAGGTTGTGATTGAAGATGGCGTAATGCACACTCAGTCTATTGAGCAGCTGCTCATCATGACCCCGCTCAGATGTTATGTACCTGAGCCAATGATGGCCGGTCAGAAGATGTGGGGTGTTTCCGTTCAGCTGTACTCTCTGCGTTCCCGTGTTAACTGGGGCGTAGGTGATTTCCACGATCTGCGCCTGCTGCTCAAGGTTGTTCATGACCGTGGCGGTCAGTTTGTCGGTCTTAATCCGCTGCATGCGGGCTATCCGGCCAATCCTGACCCTGATATGATCAGCCCTTATTCCCCTTCCTCACGCCGCTGGCTGAACATCATTTACATCAGCGTACCTGAGGTCCCTGAGTTCATGAGCTGTGATGCTGCCCGTGAATTTACCGGTACTCAGGAATTTGCCAAGAAGCTGCGTTCGCTGCGTGACCGTGACTATGTTGACTACAAGGCTGTACTCGATCTCAAGCTCAAGGTTCTTGACATGGTCTTCGATTACAACCGCATGACCGACCGTCGCTCCAACCGTGGCAAGAAGTTCCTTGAGTTCGTCCGTCAGGGCGGTGAGTCACTGCTCAATATGGCCACCTACGATGCCATGCAGCGTGAGTTCTATGACGAGGGTATCAATGCCTGGGGATGGATGAAGTTCCCTAAGCAGTACCATGACTGTCAGGGGCCTTTTGTTGAAAAATGGCGTGAAACACACAAGGAAAAGGTCTACTTCTACTGCTATCTGCAGTTCCTGGCTCAGGAGCAGCTTGAGGAGGCTTACCAGTCTGCCAGGGATGACGGCATGGTGCTTGGTACCTACCGTGATCTGGCTGTGGGCGTAAGCGAGGGCAGCTGCGATGTCTGGTCTGACACTGACAATATCTACCGTGGTTCTGCCGAGATAGGTGCTCCACCTGATCCTTTAGGTCCGCTGGGCCAGTCATGGGGTCTTGCTCCAATGGAGCCTCATGCCCTGCGCCGCAGCCGCTACAGTCAGCTTATTGAGCTCTTCCGTGCCAATATGAAGTCCTGTGGCGCCCTGCGTATCGACCATGCTGCCGGTCTGTACCGTTTCTGGTGGGTACCTGTCGATCACAAGCCAACTGAAGGCGCCTATATTTACAACAATATCCACGACTGGCTGGGTATTCTGGCTCTGGAATCACAGCGCAACAAGTGCCTTATCATTGCTGAGGATCTGGGCACTATCCCTATGGAGCTGCGTATTGCTCTTAAGGAATCCGGTGCACTGTCCTACAAGCTCTTCTTTGGTGAAAAGGCGGCCGATGGCGGCTATATTGCACCTCAGGACTATGAGCCTCAGGCTCTGAGTGCCGTAACCACTCACGACATGCCAACTCTGATGGGCTGGTGGTCTGATTACGATCTCAGGCTGGGCAAGGAGCTGGGCATTTACAACGACGAGAATGTAAAGCAGATCGGCGATGAGCGTCACTGGAACAAGCAGCGCATACTCGACAGTCTCCATGGCCTTGGTTCCATTGGTGATGAGGTGCCACGTCGTGCCGCCGATATTCCTGAAATGACCCCTGATCTAATCATTGGTATTGAGCGTCACATGTGTCGTGGCTCCTGTGCTCTGTTCTCATCTCAGATTGAGGACTGGACCGGTGTGCTCAAGCCTGTGAACGTTCCTGGCACCTTCCGTGAGTATCCAAACTGGAGACGCAAGCTCACCGTCAATGTTGAGGACCTCGACAAGGACAACTTCGTCAAGGAGCTCACCCGTGCCATGACTCAGGCACGTGAGGAAGCCTCAAATCGACGCCACTAAAATCTGCGCACAGCCATGGCCGCGCTGCATCAGCAGCGCCATGGCGCTGCCATAGCGCTCACCGGCCAGCCGCTGAGCGCCAGTCTGCTCCGGCCGGGGCAGCTGCCGCTTTGCAGGGCCCTGCATTTCATAAATGAAGTGCAGGGCCCTCTGTCTTTTTGACATGAAATATGAGGGGCGGCCGGGGCCTGTGCCTGCAGCCATGGGGACACTGTCTGGCTTACAGCCGGAAACCACGGCCCTGAGGTCCGGGCGAACGGTCAATGGTCCGCAGGACCGAGGGCCGGTCGTACTGCCAATGGACGTATGGCATGGGGCAGCCCCCACAGCAAGCATGCCTCATGAGGGCAGGCCTGCTGTGGGTTGCAACTGGTCAGGGTGAGGACGGCTGTCATAGTACAAGGGCGTACTGGCGGGCTATAATGGCTGATGTCCATTGTTTATTTTTGTGTACAGTATGCTGTGGAGCCTGTTCAGTGGCCTGGTCAGGTCATGTTCCGGTAGTCGGTGCATGGTGCATGGATTCGGGCTTTTGCGTGAGTGTGGGCAGGGCTGCCTGGCAGTTTGTCCGTGTTTTTTGCTGTGCTTTGTGGATGGGGCTGGTGGCCGGAGCGTATTTTTTGCGTGGTCAGGGCAAGCTGTGCGGGCTTTGCGCCCATTTTTCGATCACAGCGCAAACTTTTGGCTGCAAAAGCTGCATTAGATTTATCAATAATGAGAACCCCGCCACGATAATGGCTTTTGGCTTACTCACACGGCCAGTGCATGATATAAACTAATGGAGGCAGATCTGACAGCTGCGCGCCTCGCGCCTAACAGACTTAATCACGCATGCTTTGAATTTTTACTTTAATCCTGGACTTTGATTTCTGTAGTGTTTTGAGTACCTTGCGCTGACAGTCTGAACCCTGAGTTTTACCTGCAGGTGTGAACTGTGCAGAGCTGTTGCTGTTCTCCTGAAAACCTGCTCACAGTGAGCCCGGGCTCATGAGTATGGACCGCAGGACCTTGTACCCAGCTGCTGACGCCTGTCTCTGAGTGCACATGATGCACCTGATATGGCGGCCAGTATCATTGGGGGCATGCCATGTACGGACATACAGAGCTGTTTTTCAGGAGAGCGGCTGAAAGCCAGGGCATCTTTGCCCTAAAGCCACAGGCCCTGCCGTGCAGGTGCTTTATCCGTGTGGAAATAACATAGGAGCTGTCCTTTCTGAAGCTACGTCCTGCATATGCTCTGTTATGCCGGCAGGAAAAGGATTGTGCGTCTCAGGGCGCCTTAATCTGTCAGGATATACTCCAATCAGCCTGATTTGAGCGCTCGCGGCTCATGGCGGCCCTAAGGGCTGGCCAGCCTGAGAATGCCAAACACAAAGGAGCTACAAATGCTTATTGATGAACTTAACAGTGCACGTCTGACCAAACCTTTTGAGGTTCTGGGCCTGCAGCCTGATCCTAACGGCAAGGGTTATATCATGCGTGCCTGGCTTCCGGGTGCCACTGCCTGCCGTGTGTTTGCTCTGAAAGGAAGAAAAGAACTCGGTCAGCTCAACGTGGTCAATCCTGACGGCCTTTTTGAGAAGGTCTTTGAGGATGCCACTGGCCCGTTCCATTACTACTTTGAAGTTCAGTACAACGATGCCACTGTAGAGGTTATTGATCCTTACCAGTTCCGTGAGGAGGCTTTCTACGGTCTGAACACCATGTATGAGACCCCTGAGAATATCTACAAGACTCTGGGTGCTCAGCTCGTTGAGATCGAGCTTGACGGTGTCAAGGTACGTGGTACCAAGTTTGCCGTATATGCTCCTTCAGCTACCAGCGTAGCCGTAATCGGTGACTTCAACTTCTGGGATGGCCGTCGTCACCCAATGGCCCGTTCCCTCCTTGGTCACTGGGTACTCTTTGTCCCAGGTCTTGAGGCCGGCCAGCGTTACAAGTTTGAAATCAAGGACAACAATGGCAACCGTCTGCCTCACAAGGCCGACCCTGTAGGCTTCTTCCACGAGCAGTATCCTTCCTTTGCCTCCATCATTTCCGATCAGACCACCTACAAGTGGAACGATGACGAGTGGCGCAAAGCTCAGCTCAATGACAAGCTTACCCAGCCTATGTCCATTTATGAGGTGCATCTTGCCTCATGGAAGCGCCGTCAGGACGGTGGCAGCCTTAATTACCGTGAACTGGCCCGTGAGCTGGTCGACTACTGTAAGGAAATGGGCTACACCCACATTGAGCTGCTTCCGGTAATGGAATATCCATTCTCAGGCTCATGGGGTTATCAGCCAACAGGTCTGTTTGCACCTACCTCCCGCTTTGGCGGTATTGACGACTTCAAGTTCTTCGTTGATACCTGTCACCAGAACAATATCGGTGTGATTCTGGACTGGGTACCAGCCCACTTCCCAACCGATGCCCATGGTCTGGCCCGCTTTGACGGTACTCCAGTATATGAGTACGAAGATCCACGCCGTGGCTGGCACCCTGACTGGAACTCCCTGATTTACGACTTTGGCCGTGATACCGTTCGTAACTTCCTGGTAGCCTCCGCCTTAATCTGGCTTGACTACTACCACATCGACGGTCTGCGTGTTGATGCCGTAGCTTCCATGCTGTACTGGGATTACTCACGTAAGGATGGTGAGTGGATTCCTAACGTAAACGGCGGCAACATCAACTATGAGGCTGTCTCCTTCCTCAAGTGGTTCAATGAGATTGTCTACCGCAAGTTCCCTGGCGCCATGACCATTGCCGAAGAGTCCACAGCCTTCACCGGCGTATCCCGTCCTACCTATACCGGTGGTCTGGGCTTCGGCTTCAAGTGGAACATGGGCTGGATGCATGACTCCCTTGAGTACATGTCACAGGATCCTTACTTCCGTAAGTATCACCATGGCGAAATGTCTTTCTCCATGATCTATGCCTACAACGAGAACTTCATCCTCTCCATTTCCCATGATGAAGTAACTCATGGCAAGCACTCCATGCTCTACAAGATGCCTGGTGACGAGTGGCAGCAGTGCGCCAATCTGCGTTCTTTCCTTGCCTACCAGTACGGTCACCCTGGCAAGATACTCAACTTCATGGGTACTGAAATTGGTCAGGGCAATGAGTGGAATCACGACGCCAGCCTTGACTGGTGGCTTCTGCAGTACGACAAGCACAAGGGTGTTCAGGCTCTGGTCAAGGACCTCAACCACTTCTACAGGCAAAATGCCGTGCTCTGGGCTAACGATTACGATCCTGATGCTTTCCGCTGGCTGGACGTATCTGACGCTGAGCACTCCGTATTTGCCATGCTGCGTACTCTGCCTGACAGAGACAATGCTCAAGGATCAGGTCAGAACAAGGACGAGATCATCATGGTCTCCAACTTCACTCCTGTGCCTTATGTGGCCTACCGTCTGGGTGTGCCACGTCCTGGTACCTACAAGGTGGTATTTAACACCGATGACAAGAAGTACTGGGGTTCAGGTTATTCAACCGGCCCTGAGAACCTTGAGGCTTCCAACATTTCCTGGCAGGGTCAGTATCACAGCCTCGTGCTGGATCTCCCTCCACTGGCCACCATCTTCATCAAGAGAGTTGGTGACTGATACGGATAAATGGCAGCCTCAGTTAAATCTTATGAAGGCTGCCTGATTTTCCGGGGCCGTCTGTCTGCTGCCCCTGGTACAGACGACGGCCCTTTTTACAGGCTTAATTAAGCGATCAGTGTTTTCCGTTTTAGCTGATCGTTAAGACAACAGCTCTGTTTTCCTTTGATCCTTGTTACATGGGGCGGAACCTGCATCATCCTGCAAACTTCCTTGTCCTGACCCTGGCACATTTTCCGGCCAGCAAATCAGGCACACTGGCAGCTGCAGGCTGACAGGGCAGGTACCGCCTGCAGCACCATCAGGTCATTTCCCCGAGGTGGAGAGGGCCTGACTGCTGGTATTTAAGAGCCTGAGGCTCTTAAATGAGCTGACAGGGCCATTGACATACCCCACAGTCCTGAACTGCAGTGCTGCTCTTTCCAGCATTGCTGCATTTTCTGCAGTGCTGCAACTGTCTGATCCGCACTGATACGGCATCAGACGCGGCCAGGCGCCAGCAGCTGCCAGCTGCTGGCAGCTGCAGGCAGTTGCTGTAAATCAGGCAGCCAGTACTTATGGTCAGTGGGATATACAGTGGTCTTATGGAAGTACTGGACGCATACCTGAGCACTGTGATGAGACTGCCAGTCTGGCATGTCAGGTCGGATGTCATGACAGCCCCTGAGGGCTCATGACTTATGACATGGCGGCCTTTGCAGTCAGCAAGTCACATGGCCTGGCTGTGCCCGGTCTGTACCGGTATGTCAGGGGATGAAGGAAAGCAGAGCTGTTTTTTTATTCAGTTTTTGTGCAGGCTTAAGATCTGTTAAAGCAGGCACCGCTCCGCACAGAGAACCTGCAGATGCGCCATGGCGCAGCATGCAGGACGTGAGTGCGGTAAGGACCCATTATGCTCGAGCTTATTACTGAGGACAGACAGCGTCAGGTTGGACTGGGCGCAACACTCTGTCCTGATGGTTGCTACTTTTCCGTCTGGGCACCTGATGCCCAGGAGATTGTTATTCATCTCTACACCAAAAAGGACGAAAAGCTGGGCGAATTTGCTCTGCAGAAGAAAAAAGGTGGTGTGTGGTACGGCCTTATAAAGGGCGCCAAAGCAGGCGACTGCTATGCCATTGAGGCCAAAGGCACTGAAGATCCTTCCAGGGGCTTTTATTTCAGGGAAGGACGTTTCCTGGTAGATCCTTATGCCAGGCAGCTTAACAAGGCCTTTGTCTATGATGAAGACAGATATCTCAACGACAATGAGAAGTGGATTCCAAAGGCTGTTATTCAGGGCGAGTCAGATTTTAACTGGGAAAATGTTCCCAAGGTCTTCCGTGACCGTGCTGACGTAATCCTTTATGAAGCTCATGTTCGCGGTATGACCAAACTCAAGGAGGATGTACCTCCTGAGCATCGTGGCACCTATCTTGGCATGTGCCATCCAAGCGTGATAGCCCACCTCAAGCATCTGGGCATTACTACCGTGCAGCTGATGCCAGTAGCTGCCTCCATGTCAGAGCCTTTCCTTATCAAGCGCAATCTGTGCAATTACTGGGGATACAACCCTGTATGCTTCATGGCTCCAAATCCTGCCTATGCCGTCAATCCTGATGATGCGGTCAATGAGTTCAAGACCATGGTCAAGACCTTCCATCAGAACGGTCTGGCCGTAATTCTTGATGTGGTCTTCAATCATACTGCCGAAGCCGGTATTGATGGTCCAGTGTTGAGCTACAAGGGTCTTGATGCCCGTAACTACTACGCCTATGAGCGTAATCAGGACTCTTCGTTAAATTACGGACAGTTCATCAATGCCACCGGATGCGGTAACTCCTTTAATGCCGACAGCATTATCTCTACCCGTCTGATTATGGATACCCTCAAGTACTGGCTCAATGAGATGCAGGTTGACGGTTTCCGCTTTGACCTTGCTGTGACTATCTGCCGTGAGAGTCATACCAATACCTACTATGCCTTTGACTCCAACTGCGGTTTCTTCAAGGCATGCTTTGCCAATCAGGACACTAATCAGGCCCTCATGGTGGCCGAACCGTGGGATCCGGGCCTTGGCGGCTATCAGCTGGGCAACTTCCCTCGTGGCTGGTCTGAGCAAAATGACAAGTACCGTGACTGCGTACGCCGCTTCTGGCGTGGTGACCGTGGTCTGCTTGGTGAACTTGCTACCCGTCTGCTGGGCTCACGTGATGTCTTCCACAAGGGCAAGCGCTCCATTAATGCCTCGGTCAACTACGTTACCTATCATGACGGTTTCACTCTTGAGGACCTGGTATCGTACAACTACAAGCACAATGAGCTTAACCTTGATAACAACACTGACGGTACCAGTGAGAACTTCTCCACCAACTGCGGTGTAGAGGGTCATACCAAGGATCCTGAGGTTCTCAAGCGCCGCTGGCAGATGAAGCGCAATCTCATGGCTACTCTGATTCTGTCACAGGGTATTCCTCATATCCTGGGCGGTGATGAGTTAAGCCGTACTCAGCTGGGTAATAACAATACCTACTGTCAGGACAATGATCTCAACTATCTGCACTGGAATATCTCCCAGGAGCAGCGCTACTTCCAGGACTTCATTGCCAAGCTTATCGGTGCCCTCAAGACCAGCCGTGTGCTCAATGAAATCAATCTCTTTGATGATGATTTCTACAAGTACGAAAACGACTACATTGCCAAGTGGCGTCGCTCTGACGGCCGCCTGCTGCGCGATGAAGACTGGCACTCCCATGAGATTAACCACCTGATGCTCTATGTGGGTGATCGCAACTACAGAGGTGAGCGCTGGTGCATTATGTTCAACAATGAGGACAGGGATCTCATGTTCCGTATGCCAAGCATTCTTCACGATCGCTACTGGCATGCCCTGATTGACTCCTCAGAGGAGGACGGCGTCCCAAGACGCTATTCCAACGAGTCCGGTCTTGAGACCATGTGCGCCGCACACAGCGTCAAGGTACTGCGCATGGATGTGGTCGAGAGCTCCTCTCTGGTATCCGATGAGAGCATGGACGAGCTTATTTCCTCTCACATTCTGTCGCGTTATGCTCCTGGCAACACCAAGTTCCAGTACTAAAAGCAAACGCCCATATCCGGTCTGCCGCGCAGCCCGGATATGCTCAGGTGCCGCTCCGGCGGCACCAGCCGGGCAGCCCGCAGCAGCCCGGCCTTACCAGACATCAAGGCAGCCCCTGTGGCTGCTTTTTTCATTTAAAGAACCGCCATACATAAGCCCGCAATGTCAGCCATACCCGGCCAGCTGGTGCTCAATGCGCTACCGGCCGGCCAGCCAGCAGGCCGGCATCAGGTAGATGCCAGTTTTCCAGCTACTGCAGCAAAACCGCCATATCATTACTCCGGTCAGGTCAGCCTGAGCTGAGCCTGTCCTGGTGGCAAGTTGAAAACATGGTGTGTTAATCGAAGCCAGGCATGCAGCATCATCGGTATCAGCACCGGATTCAGCACCGGCGGCATCAAGGGCAGCAGCATCAGCACCGTCTGCGGCACGGGCTTGAGCACCGGCTGATCAGGGACTGTAGCCGCTGAGCGTGTAAACTGTTGAAAGCAGGGAATGTTATGAAAAACATATGTGTTTACGAGGATAAGCGCTACAGCGACAGCTCGCGTTATGAAAAGGTGGATGAGCACATCTACCGCACCATTGACAGGCTCAGCGGTGAGCCATGCTATGTCACCTCGCTGAGTTTCGAGCAGGAAAGAGATCTTGGAGAGGGCAGTGGACCGTCAGACATTTCCCAATATCCACTTGAGGACATTCTGGACAGGTTCATGGTGGCTGTCAGTGATTTTTATGAAGCCAAAAACTCGGCCAGCCAGGATGTATGCTACCTGGAGTTTCAGGGAGAGGACGTGCAGGACATCAGGCAGTTGCTGACCATAGCAGGGCGCCATGTCTATAACCAGAGCAGCGGCGAGAGCGTAATCCTGGTCATCGAGTAGCAGCGCAGCCATGCGTATATGGAACCTAAGCCCAGGCAGCGGGGCGGACTATATCCGGGCCTGCACGTCCGGCAGCTGGACTGTGGTCTGGCCTGAACGGCAGGCTGTCGGACTGTGGTGGGCCCTGCAAGTCCGGCAGCTGGTCTGTGGTCTGGCCGGAGCGGCATGCTGCCAGACTTTGCTTTGACCTGTACAGGCGGCTGAAGTGCTCATAGCCTGGCTGTTCAGGGTGGGCGGCGGGCGTACATACCATGATTCCCATGCTTATCGTATAATTATGCGGCTGCAACAGCCCCGGGGGCTGAAAACGGCTTCCATCAGGGGCACCGATACTGGGCTCTGGCAGTGGGAATCTGATGCAGACATAGTTATTTCAGCCTGTAACCTCGTGTAAGACGGGGCGGGCTTTTACCTTTTGGGAAGCTTTTGCGATGAGTGATAAATCCTCCACTTCTTTCAGCTCTTTTGCCGATCTTAAGGATCTGCAGGCACGTCTGCGCCGCCAGGAGGCCGATCAGGCCCAGGCAAAGGCAGATGCCATCGTTGTAAAGGAGGGCGCTGAACATACCAATCCACTCAAGCAGAAAGCTGCCCGTCTTGAGAAGTACACTACTGCAGCCATGAACCGTGATGCTGAGCGTAAAGACAGTGCTCAGAAGAAAGACAGTTTCCAGCAGAAAGGCAGTGCTTCGCATACAGACAGTGATCAGGGGCAGGATAACAGCCGTGGTCATTCAGGCAGCAGGGACGACAGGCCGCGCCATGGTCGTGGTGAGCATGCCAATGACAGCAGCCGCAGTGAGCGCTCCGGTCGTGCTGCCCGTGACCATGGTCAGGGCAGCAGGGGCGGTAATGGTGGACATGGCCGTAACAGGCAGAGCAGCAATGATGCCCATGGCAATCATGGCAGAAACAGTGATCGTCGCAATAGTCGTAAGAACGAGGCTACTCCCGAAGAGCGCCTTGAGCAGGCCTTAAACCGTCTGCAGAACAAGGCTGACTCTCTTAACCGTCACCATCAAAAAGATCAGCAAAGAGCTGCCGCCGCCGCTCAAAATAATGAGCGCAATGCAGACAGCGAGCGCAATGACCGTAATGGCAGCTGTGAGCGCAGTGGCCACAATGAGCATAATGGCTGCAACAGGAATGGCAACGGCTCACAGAGCGCATCGGCCAAGGGCGGCAGGGACAACACAGGTCGTAACAGGGGCCGATCTGGCGGCTCTTCAGAACACTCTGCAGAATATATTGCAGAGCGTCATAATGCTTCACAAAACAGAAAAGAAAAGGGGCGAGACCGCAAGGAGCGCTCAGACAGGGCAGCACGTAAAAACCGTGCTCCGCTCCTGCAGGGACGCTATTTTGATCTGGAAGCTCTCAAGGCTGTACGTGCTCTTGATGATGTTATTTCCTGGCAGGCCCGTCGTCAGGCTTATCGCCGCCTGAACGAGATTGACAGTCTGATCCTCAAAACCATGCAGGATCTCATGGATGAGCAGGCATCCGATGCCAGAAAGGCAGAATCGGCTGCATCTGCAGCTGCTGCACAGTCAGCCGCTGCACCATCAGATGCATCAGTTCCTTCAGCCGATGTTCAGCCAGTAAAAGACCAGTCATCTGCCTATCAGGACAAGCCAGCTGAGGGTATGGAGCAGCCTGTTGATGCAGCTGCATCGGAAGCTGTATCGCCAGCTGCTGAGTCGGCCATGGAGCAGCCTGCTGACGCAGCTGCATCGCCAGCAGCTGAGTCAGCCATGGAGCAGCCAGGTAAGGTTGCAGCAGGTGCTGCAGCTTCAGTTGCTGAAGATACAGCTCCTCTTGCTGGTGCTGCGGCAGCTCAGGGTAAGGGGCTTACTCGTGATGAGCTCAAGGAGCTGGCACTGGGCAGTGCTGCTGTAAGCGCAAAGCGTGAACAGCTGCTGCTGTGGCTTGAAGAGCAGAAGGCTGATATTGAGCGCCGCAATAACAATGTGCCGCCACTTGAGTACCCTGAGTCTTTGCCTGTAAGTCAGCGCCGTGAGGAAATTGTCAAAGCCATTGCTGAAAATCAGGTGGTTATTATTGCCGGTGAAACCGGCTCTGGTAAGACCACTCAGATTCCTAAGATGTGCCTTGAGGCCGGCTATGGACGTCGCGGTCTTATCGGTCATACTCAGCCACGTCGTCTGGCCGCACGTGCTGTAGCTGCCCGTATTGCTGAAGAAATGCATGAGCAGCTGGGTAAGAGTGTCTCTTACAAGGTACGTTTTACTGATATCAGCTCACCTGAGTCTTACATCAAGCTGATGACTGACGGTATTCTGCTTTCTGAGCTGGCATATGACCGTCTGTTACTGGGCTATGACGTCATCATTATCGACGAAGCTCATGAGCGCTCTCTTAATATCGATTTCCTGCTGGGATATCTGAAGAATCTTCTGCACAGCCGTCCTGATCTCAAACTCATCATTACCTCCGCTACCATTGATGTGGAACGTTTTTCTGCCCACTTCGATAATGCTCCAATTATTGAGGTGTCCGGTCGCACCTATCCAGTGGAAGTGGTTTATATGCCGCTTATGGATGACAACCGTGGTCTGTACATTGAGGGACATGATGGTAAAGGACGCTATGAAAATGATCATGGCAGTGCCAACCATATTCTTAGCAACCGTAATGACCTGATTGATGCAGCTCTGAGCGATTCAGGACCGGGCGCATGGCGTGATTATCAGACTTCAGGTCCTGGCGCCGGTGGTGGCTCCATGGCGGCTTTACGTGCCGCCGCAGCCGCATCTGCAGCCTCATCTGCATCTTCTGCAGGTGCCGGTTCTGCTGCTGCCCGTGCCGCAGCTGCCCGCAACAATGCAGCTGATGATGATCGTGATCTGGCTGACACCATGGATCTGCGTCAGGGTATTTTGCAGGCCATTCACTATCTGCAAAAGCGTGGACGTGGCGATACCCTGGTATTCCTGCCTGGCGAGCGCGATATTCTGGAAATTTCCCAGTTCCTGCGCAAGGCCGGTCTGCGTGACACCGAGATTGTTCCACTGTATGCACGTCTTGCTACTGCAGAGCAGAACAAAATCTTCACCGAGCACAGCGGTGTACGTATTGTGCTGGCCACCAACGTAGCTGAAACCTCGCTGACCGTACCGGGCATACGTTATGTTATTGATCCTGGTCTTGCCCGTATTTCACGTTACTCATCACGTACCAAGGTGCAGCGTCTGCCAATTGAGCCAATTTCCCAGGCCAGTGCCAATCAGCGTAAAGGCCGTTGTGGTCGTGTCAGTGACGGTATTTGCGTGCGCCTGTACTCCAAAGAGGATTTTGACAACCGTCCACAGTTTACTGATCCGGAAATCCTGCGAACCAATCTGGCCTCGGTTCTGCTGCAGATGGCTTCACTGCGTCTTGGCAGAATTGAGAATTTCCCTTTTATTGACGCTCCGGCCCCACGTCAGGTAAGTGATGGTCTTCGTCTGCTCGATGAGCTTGGTGCTGTAAGCGAGCGCCCATGGACCGGCAGTGGCAATGACTCCGGAAACGCAAATGTTGCAGTCAGCGGCAGTGACAGCAATGCTGATGGCGATACAGGTGAGGTACGTAGTCGTAACTCAGGCCACAGTGGCCGTGGCCGCAATGGTGATGGTGATCAGCTGCATCTTACTCAGGTTGGCCGCATGATC
Source organism: Anaerobiospirillum sp. NML120449 (assembly GCF_023051105.1). Lineage (GTDB taxonomy): Bacteria > Pseudomonadota > Gammaproteobacteria > Enterobacterales > Succinivibrionaceae > Anaerobiospirillum. The sequence goes on from NZ_JALKIL010000019.1 coordinate 22,379, forward strand.
TCCCGTCTGCCTTGCGATCCTCGTCTTGGTCGTATGATTGTAGAGGCATCAAAGTACCGTGCTCTCACCGAGGTACTGGTCATTGTGTCAGCTCTGGCAGTCATGGATCCTCGTGAGTACCCGCTTGATAAGAAAGAAGCCGCAGCTCAGTACCATCGTCGCTTTAACGATGAGAAGTCTGACTTCCTGTCCATCCTCAAGCTCTATGACTACATCAGAGAGCTGCAGAGCTCACTGTCCGGTTCTGCGCTGCGCCGTCAGCTCAAGCAGGAGTTTATTTCATTCCTGAGAGTGCGTGAGTGGCTTGATGTGCTGCGTCAGCTGCGTGCCAGTGCTCAGCTCATGGGGCTTAACTTCAATGAGGAAAAGGCTGATTACGAGTCCATTCACCGTTCTCTTATATCAGGCCTTCTAAGTCATCTGGGTATGCTTGAGCCAAATGGCGCCAACTATATCGGTGCCCGTGGCTCACGTTTTGTCATCTTCCCGGCTTCGGCTCTGGCTAAAAAACCTCCTAAGTGGATCTGTGCAGCTGAACTCTCAGAGACCAGCCGTCTTTTTGCCCGTACTGTAGCTTCCATTGACCCTGTCTATGCTGAGGCCTGTGCCGGTCATCTGATTAAGAACAGCTATAACGAGCCGCACTGGTCCAAGAAGAACGGTGCTGTTATGGCCTCTCTGACCCGCAGCATCTACGGTCTGCCTATTGTGCAAAAGCGCATGGTTCAGTATCAGGATATTGATCCTCGTCTGTGTCATGAGCTGATGATTTCAGATGGCTTTGTTGGAGGCAACCTTGAGTGCAACCATCGCTTCTTCAAGCACAATATCTCTCTTATCGATGATGTAGAGTATCTTGAAGACAAGGTGCGTCGCCGTGATCTGCTGGTAGATGCCAGCACTCTTGAGCAGTTCTATGCCGAACGCATTCCTGAGCATATCTGCAACATCCGCGATTTTGACAAGTGGTGGAAGACAAAGAGCAAGGAAGATCCGCATTTTCTCGACTTCAGCTATGAGCTGATTGCTCGCACAGACATTATGGGCATTGAGGAGCGCTCTTATCCTGAGTTCTGGCATCAGGGCTCCCTGCGCTTCAAGCTCAGCTATGTCTTTGATATAGGCTCTGACAGAGACGGTGTCACAGTACATATTCCTATTACTGTGCTCAATCAGGTCAAGGTTGAGGCTTTCCTGTGGCAGATTCCAGGTATGCGAAACGAGCTGTTTGCTACCTTAATCCGCTCACTGCCAAAGCGTCTGCGCCGCAATCTGATTCCGGCACCTGAGTATGCCAAGGCCCTCGAGGAAAGCCTGTCCATATACACAGCCGGTATCAATAACCCTGATGCTGCAGCAACTGCAGCCGGGGCCTCAGGCTCTGTACAAGGCGCAGGCGCGGGCGCTGACAGTTCGGGCAATCCTGCAAGGGGAGGCGGTCTTGCTGCCAGGGCTGCAAAGTCTGCCCGTGGCTCTGACAATCTCTTTACTGCCGTAGCACGCGAGCTTACCCGTATGGGTGGTGAGATTGTTACTGCCGATGATTTTGACCGCAGCCTTATTCCTGATTATCTTTTTGTCAATTTCTCCATTGAGGATGTCAATGGTCAGGAAATAGCTTTTGGTAAGGACTTTACTGCTCTGTCATCACGACTGCAGGGCAAGGCCCGCGAGGTGCTCCATCAGGTGGTGCGTACTCATAAGGTCAGTGCTCCGGCTCAGGAGTGGGAGTATGGCACTATCAAGAAAGAGCAGGTTACCCGCCAGGGATCATTGCGTATTACTGCCTATCCGGCTCTTACTGACAGAGGAGATGGTGTAACCCTTGAGCTTTATGACAATCCGCAGCGTCAGGCACGTGCCATGGAGCAGGGCGCAGTAAAGCTTATTGCTCTGAGTCTCAAGAGCCCAACTGGTTATCTTGAAACTCATCTGCCTAACAGGGCCAAGCTGTCGATGTACTATCAGCCTCTGGGATCTATCAAAGAGCTGATTTTCGATCTCATGCTCTGTGCCATCAGAAACATCATGGATCGCAATGGCGGTGTGCCATGGGATGAAGAGAGCTTTGTACGCATCAAGGAGATAGTACGAGGTGAGCTCAATGATGAAGCTCTGAGCATTGCCCGCAGCATCGAGGACAGCCTTATTAAGGCTCACGAGCTGCGTCGTCTGCTCAAGCGCAGCATTTCCTTTGATCAGGCCCGCTCTTATGCTGACATGCAGGCCCAGCTGGACAGCCTTATCTACAAGGGCTTTATCAGCGACTGTGGCACTGAACATTTAAGCGAACTGCCACGCTATCTTCAGGCCGCTCTTGAGCGCCTGCAGCGCCTCAACCGCGATGTAGTACGTGACCAGATGTATATGCGTACTCTTGATAACCTCAATGAGGAGTACCAGAAGGTTATACGCAGTTATCACGAAGATCTGCTGCCTCCGCCGCTCAAAGATGTACGCTGGATGATTGAGGAGCTGCGCGTATCCTACTTTGCCCAGCACCTTGGTGTGAATGGCCCAATCTCGGACAAGCGTATCTACAGCGAGCTCGAGCGCATCACCCGCGAGTGGCCACCTCACAAGTAACTGTCCACCGGCCGAAGATCCGCCGGCCGAAGATCCGCCGACCCACCGATTTGGCGGCCATGCTGGCCGGTGGCCCTGGCAGTCCATTGGCCCCTGCCAGAACAGAAAGGGGACAGTCTGAACAAATCAGACTGTCCCCTTCTTTTTGCGCAGATAGCGCAGGTCTTCAAAATTTTGAAAATGTAAAGCTAATTTGACGCATGTATTTTCTGGCCCCGGCTTAGCGCAGTTCCTGTGGCATAAGGCAGAGCAGTTCATGACTTGCGAAACTGCTTATACACAAGGATTTGCATGTGTCTTTCGGATACCGTGATGATTGAAAGCTGGAAAAATAGTTTCAGTTATTTTTAGAAATAATGAAATGGCTGTCTGACTGATAAATAAGGCAAATGCAGGGCAATTTGCTGTCAGATTACATAGATACGTAATTTCTGTCTGGCAAGTGTCTTGCAGTGTCTGGATTGATCGAATACCGTGTCATCGCTTACATACAAGTAATGAGCGTGGCTTCCATAGTTTTTCAGGCCCGTCAGGGTCAGTATTAGAACCAGAACATGGAGATAAAGAATGGCCCTGTACGTTAATACGAATGTCAGCAGCATTAATGCCCAGCGCAAGCTGAGCAATGCTACGCTGAGCTTAAACACCTCATATCAGCGCCTCTCTTCAGGCCTGCGTATCAACTCAGCCAAGGACGACGCAGCTGGTCTGCAGATTTCCGACCGCCTGACCTCTCAGATCAACGGCCTTAATCAGGGCAACCGTAACACCAATGACGGTATCGCTCTGGCTCAGACCATTGAAGGTGCTCTGGACGAGACCACCAACATGCTGCAGCGTATCCGTGTGCTGGCGGTACAGTCCGCCAACGGTACCAACTCCCAGAAGGACCGCGATGCCCTCCAGGAAGAAGTAACCCAGCTCTCTGCTGAAATTACCCGTATTGCCAAGCAGACAACCTTTGCTGGCGACCAGATTCTTGATGGCGCAGGTGCAGGTTTAATTCCGGGCACAGGTAATAACAAGGGCAAGATCGTATTCCAGGTAGGTGCTAATGCCGGCAATACTCTGTCTCTTGACTGGTCAGCTGCATTTACCATGTCTGGCCTTATTAAGCAGATAGGCATCAATGCGCCAGCAGCTAAGGACAACGGTCTGTTTAAAATTGCCGATGCATTTGGTCAAGGTAAGGCTGACTACCGCTGGTCTGTTTCCTCTGCAAGTAGCTCTACCAAGACCCTTGAGAACATCGACAAGATGATTCAGGCTGTTGATTCCAAGCGTGCTGGCCTTGGTGCTTTACAGAACAGAATGGAAAGCACAATTCGTAACCAGGCTAACATTTCTGAGAACCAGTCTGATGCCCGTAGCCGCATAAGAGACACAGACTTCGCCTCTGAGACCGCTGCTCTTACTCAGAATAATATTATCCAGCAGGCTTCTCAGTCTGTTCTGGCCCAGGCCAACCAGCGTCCTACTATCGCTCTGAGCCTGCTGGGAGGCTAACAGAAAGTTTTCTGTCCAGCGAAAATTCTTTTTCGAAACTTTCTCTCTTATTTCTCTCTTAGATATCAAGTTGCTGTGCTGTGAAGCCCGTCGTTATTCAGGGTACGTAACCAGCATGCACACAACACTCCTGGAAGGCAGTACTTGTTAAGTACTGCTTTTCAGCATTAAAAATATTACATAAAGACAACCAGTGAGCTGATGAGGTTCAAAAGGTTTTAGAGAGTAGATTATGGCTTTATACGTTAATACGAACGTCAGTTCCATCAATGCGCAACGCAAGCTCAGTAATGCCACTCTGAGCTTAAACACCTCATATCAGCGCCTCTCTTCAGGCCTGAGAATCAATTCCGCAAAGGACGACGCTGCAGGTCTGCAGATTGCTGATCGTCTGACTTCCCAGATTAATGGCCTTAATCAGGGCAACCGCAATACCAATGACGGTATCGCTCTGGCCCAGACCATCGAAGGTGCTCTGGACGAGACCACCAACATGCTGCAGCGTATCCGTGTGCTGGCCGTACAGTCCGCTAACGGTACTAACTCCCAGAAGGACCGTGATGCTCTTCAGGAGGAAGTAACCCAGCTGTCTGCTGAAATCACCCGTATTGCCAAGCAGACAACATTTGCTGGACAACAGATTCTGGACGGAGCTAAAGCTGGTCTTATACCTCAAAACGGCAAGCTGACTTTCCAGGTGGGTGCCAATGCTGGTAATACCTTAGATTTAGAGTGGTCAGATGCCTTTACTATGTCAGGTATTGCCAAGCAGGCTGGAATTAATCAACCTAGTGCTAAGAATAACGGCCTGACAAAGGTCGATATCGGTAACAATAAATTTGACTATCGCTGGTCTGTATCTTCAGCCAGTACTTCTACCAAGACCCTTGAGAACATCGACAAGATGATTCAGGCAGTTGATTCCAAGCGTGCTGGTCTTGGTGCTTTACAGAACAGAATGGAAAGTACCATTCGTAACCAGGCTAATATCTCTGAAAATCAGTCTGATGCCCGTAGCCGCATAAGAGACACAGACTTCGCCTCTGAGACTGCTGCACTCACTCAGAACAACATTATCCAGCAGGCTTCTCAGTCTGTTCTGGCCCAGGCCAACCAGCGTCCAACTATCGCTCTGAGCCTGCTTGGAGGTTAACAGACAACGCTCTGTTGCCCCATATTTTTTTCGATACTTTCTCTCTTATTTCTCTCTTATATCTGAAGTTGATGTGCTTCTAAGCTCCCTGTGTAACAGGGGAGCTTCAGCTGTATGCACACAACTTTTTTGAAGGCAGTACCTGTTTCGTACTGCTGCTTCAATACTGAAAATATTACAGAAAGATACCTTGTAACCTGTAAGGTATAAAAGGTTTTAGAGAGTAGAATATGGCTTTATACGTTAACACGAACGTCAGTTCGATCAATGCTCAGCGCAAGCTGAGTAATGCAACCCTGAGTTTGAATACCAGCTATCAGCGCCTCTCTTCAGGCCTGCGTATCAACTCAGCCAAGGACGACGCAGCCGGTCTGCAGATCTCTGACCGCCTGACCTCCCAGATCAATGGCCTTAATCAGGGCAACCGCAACACCAATGACGGTATCGCTCTGGCCCAGACCATTGAAGGTGCTCTGGACGAAACCACCAACATGCTGCAGCGTATTCGTGTGCTGGCGGTACAGTCTGCCAACGGTACCAACTCAGCTGCTGACCGTAAGGCTCTGCAGGAAGAGGTTACCCAGCTGTCTGCCGAAATCACACGTATCGCCAAGCAGACTACTTTCGCCGGTCAGCTCGTGCTTAACGGAAAGTACGATGCCAATAAAAATAAAAACAGTCTCATTCCAGCAGACGGCAAGCTTACTTTCCAGGTAGGTGCAAACGCAGGTAATACCCTGCAGCTTGACTGGGGCAATGAGTTCACTTTAAGTGGAATCGCTGTATTAGCTGGTATTCAGGCTGGTCAGATCGGTGCAACAGGCGATAAAGGCTTAGTTAAGTCAACTGCTGCTGGTGCAGGTGCAACTGCGGTTATTCGTTTTGGCGTATGTACTGCTCAGGTAGCAACCAATACTCTGGCGAATATTGATGCTCTTATTCAGGCTGTTGATTCCAAGCGTGCTGGTCTGGGTGCTTTACAAAATAGAATGGAAAGCACTATTCGTAACCAGGCCAATATCTCTGAGAACCAGTCTGATGCCCGCAGCCGCATAAGAGACACAGACTTCGCCTCTGAGACCGCAGCTCTGACCCAGAACAACATTATCCAGCAGGCCTCCCAGACCGTGCTTGCTCAGGCCAACCAGCGTCCTACAATCGCTCTTAGCCTGTTAGGTCGTTAATACAGTATTCTTTTATTATCATTCCAGGCGGGGCATACCCGCCTTTTCTCGCTCTATTAAAATCGATATTAGTATATGTATGGTGGATCCCTGCAGAGCGTAAAAACTGAAGGGGACAGTCTGAGTTTTCAGGCTGTCCCCTTCGTTATTTTGGCCTTTAGATATAGCGTTATGGCGCTCGGAAACTGCGCAACCAGCTGCTCCCGTATTGAGATTTATGAAGCTGTTCGTGGGCGGAATGGGCGCGCCAGCCCTGGCTATTTCTTATCGCTGCTGTCGGTATCTTTTCTGGCAGCTGACTGCTTGTCGGCATTGCGCTCAGCGGCACCGTCCTTGCGCTGCATTGATTTCTGCAGGTCGCCAACGTTAATGCCCTTACTCTTGAGGTAACGAAGAACAGGGTGGTAAGGCAGGTTCAGGTAGTTTGCGATAGACTTGACGTCACGGGCCTCATCAGGGCTGTCTGAGGTCAGGCTCTTTTCTACTACGTTATCAATCATGTCCTGCTTGCTGTCGCTAAGAACAGTCTTGCGGCCGGAGCGGGGCTTGTCTGCAAGACCCTCCATGCCCTTTTCCTGAAAGCGGCTAAGCCACTTTCTGACAGTCTTGCGATCAAGACCAAGTTCACTGCTGACCTTGGATATAGACTGGAGCTCGGCAAATTTCAGAATTACCTCATAGCGCTCTCGCAGGCGTGAGCTGGCGCTGCTCGCTACGGCCTTGCGTATACGCTGGAAGTCCGGGTGAGCCTGAATGGCGCTGGCTTCAAGTGTTTTGTCTAACGAGGTCTGGTTCATTTCGAGGAAAAATCCAGGTGCTAAATCGGTTGTGAAATCAGGTTACAAGGAAACAGGACAAGAATATCTTCTGCTGTTGATCTAACGGTGCTGCTTTCACAAGATTCTGTATTTTCTGTTACTCAGCAGGTACAGGCATGCAGTGTGATGCCTCATCAGGTCTTATAGAGCTGTTTCCATACAGATGTGTGATTCCTTGTTGGACATCAAGGACATCGGGACACGGTCAGGCGCACATAAAGTATTTTATGTGTATAAAAAGCAAAAGGCATAATAAGTACAGCCCTCTGTAAGGGTACTTAATTCGTAAGAAATACTACATCTGCATGTCGCTGTCTGTAATTGCTCGCTGGAGAGCCATATTGATATTACGTGTAATTCATTCAGGAAAACCGGCTGCAATCAGTGAAATTGCAACGGTAGCATGTGCATATTGACCTGATAAGTGCTGACATGGTAAGAGACAGCAGCCAAGTCTAATTTACCATATTATATGCACCGCTCTAAAATGCCTCAGAACAGTCATTTGATGTCATATAAACAGACCGCTTTGCAGACTTTGGCTCAGTAGCGATCCGGCCTAATATATCACAGTAGTGACAGTTTTACTTTTAAGCTACGCATGAAATATGTTTCGTAAATCATTGATATGGTCAAAATCAGGGCTGAAAAATAAGCTAAAACCCTGCAAATATCATGTGTTATACGTTTACAGGCAGTATGTACAGTCACAGGTGCGTTATTTTGGTGCGGGTAATAAACCTGTGTAAAAAATATGGTGCAGAAGACTTGATCCTGGTATGGAGGGGATAAATAGCTGTAGTATTAATGGATGAATATAAAATTGTTTCTGACTTAGTGGGACAGAGCCTGTTGAGCGGGCCGGTTGAAAAAGGCAGGGGCGAACACACTTGACGGACAGGTTGAAACAGGCAGGGGCGAACAGACTTGACGGACAGGTTGAAACAGGCAGGGGCGAACAGAAATGACGGATCAGGTCGAAACAGGCAGGGGCGAACAGGCAGGGGCGAACAGACTTGACGGACAGGTCGAAACAGGCAGGGGCGAACAGACTTGACGGACAGGCCTGGTTGAGCGGGTAAGGGTGAGTGAACAGAGCTTCAATTGCCGGGTACGAATTGTGGCAGGGATACTGCGGCAAACTGTCATTGGGAAAGGTAGTCAGCTACTGATGATGGGGAGCTGACGGGGTTATTCCTTATCAACTGTAAACATGGAAAAGGGGATGGCTCATTCATGGGCCATCCCCTTTGTGAACTTTCGGCTTTGTTGTCACAATTGCGCAGGGGTTTGATTCATGCGTCAGATATGGCTGCAGCACAGCCTGCGCAGGCAATACTCCTGCTCATGGAGCAATGCATTTTGTTATGGGTAAAAGCCCACCAGGATTAGCTGTTATAAGGGGCTTACGTGATGAAGTCTACTGGCCGCTCATCTGAAGACGCAGCTGGCTGGCATCGTTATCAAGCTGGGCACGGGTAGCATTGTCGATCTGCAGGGCTGCTGCCAGATCATTGAGGTAACGCATCTCCATGTTGTTGTCAGCAACAATTGCAGCAGCGGAGAGACGGTAAATGTCCAGAGCCTGATCGCGGTTTCTGACCTTGGAGGCAAGCTCGCGTGGGTCCAGAGGCTTGCTCAGGAACTCACGAATCATGTTATTGGTGTCTCCTCCCATCTGACGGGCAGCGGTCATGATCATTTCCTGCTCCTGGGCGTCGATATGGCCGTCGGCGCGGGCAGCGAAGATCATGGCCTCGATAATCAGACGACCTCCTTCATTGGCGAGCATCTGCATTTCCTGCTGGGAGTTTTGAGAGTTGAAGTCAGCAAAAGGATCGTTTCCAGCAGGGGCACCGTAACCTCCGTTACCGGCCGGGGCTCCATAACCACCGTTGCCCGCTGGGGCACCGTAACCACCGGCAGAGCCATAGCCGCCTGCAGAAGCACCATAGCCTCCGGCCGGGGCCTGTCCCTGGCCTGAGCTCCTGCCATTGCTCCAGTTCTGATACATCTTATAGGCAAGGGCAGCCAGAGCTGCAGAACCGCCCACTACGGCAACATTCTTGGCAGTGCGCTTTACGTTCTTGGAACCGCCAAATACAGCGCCAAGCAGACCGCCGACACCGGCAGCGCCTAACATGCCTGCCTTGGAATCCATGCCTTTAGGCATATTTGGAATGTTCTTGCCTAGAGCACTGGCTCCGTCCTTGAGCTTGTTAAACAGGTCGCTCATGTTGCCCCCTATTGATAAAGTGTTGATTGCTGCATAATTATTGCCCCTACATGCTTAGCTGTGACTTAGCATTTGTCCCTTTGCCCTGATACAGATGACGATCTGCACAATTTTACCAATGTTAATATGCGTCTGACCGTGTTTGCATGTGCTGCTTACAGTTTACAGTCAGCGGTTCATGACTTCCTGAAACAACAGCGCCCTGAAGCCGTTTTCCTCCGGTTTCAGGGCGCTGTGTTCATTTTCCGGTCGATGCCGGAAGGACTGCGTAGGCAGGGTGCAGACTAGATGGTCTGGTTAAAGAGCTCCTTGAGCTCTACTGCTGCAACCTGTTCATCGTCGCCTTCGACGGTGACCTTTACTTCCCAGCCGCAGCGGATTCCCAGACCCATGAGGGCAAAGATACCGCCCTTGAGGTCGGCGGTCTTGCCGTGAGCCTCAATGGTAATCTTGCTCTGGTAGCCCTTGGCGGCCTTGATGAGAACGCCAGCTGGACGGGCATGTATGCCATCACGATCTTTGATGGTGTAGATGAATTCTTGCATCTGAATAAAGTCCTGAAGTTATTGAGCCCTCGGAGGTGCACTGTTGCACCTGGGCTGCAGGTAACGGCCACCAGCCTGTCTGAAACATAGTCTCGCATAAACAATTATGAGCTGGCCGGGGCAGACATTTGGATATTGTACAATCAAAAGCGCGCAAAAACTAAAAATAGCCTTGCTATTAATCACTTTGCATACAATTAGCCCCGAAACAATGGCTGTATAAGGCCAGTGATGTTGCCATGTCCGGATGACTTAAGTGGCTTGCGGAGACACTTGCGGAGGCACGCGCTGTCAGAATGAGCCAGCGACTCGAAAGAAAAGGAACATTTGTATTGCTGCCTGTTTGCAGTGCAACAGGTGGCTTTGGCATGCAACCACATTCTTGTCAGGGGGCTGGCTGTTTGTCCATGCTGTCGGATGCCTGCATGGCTGGTGGACGCCTGGGCATGGCGCCTATGCCTGCAGGGGCGGCTGGACGCCTGGGCATGACGCCTATGCCTGCAGGGGCGGCTGGACGCCTGGGCATGACGCCTATGCCTGCAGGGGCGGCTGGACGCCTGGGCATGACGCCTATGCCTGCAGGGGCGGCTGAACGCCTGGGCATGGCGCCTATGCCTGCATAGGCAGCGCGTCCTGCACATGGGCAGGGGGACATGGTCCTTAAGGAGATGCAATGACCATCAAGAGCATGCTGGTTAACCACAGCGAAGAAAAAGAAAAGGAGCTGCATCCAGGTGAGGTAAAAGAGATAGATCTCAATGAAATCTTTACCGTAGGACAGCCAGGTTCTTTTATATTTGCAATGTCCTCTGACTCAATGAAGGAAGCTGGTATATGCAAGGGGGATTATGTGGTGGTCAGGCGAGACCTCATTCCCGACAGCGGACAACTGGTGGTTATAAGAAGCAGGGGACGCTTTGCCATACGGTATTTCTGCTATCCACATGAGTATGAGCATAAGGAAAACCAGGACGGGGTTGTGCCTTACGGACCCATGGGACAAGCTGAGTTTGAGGTATTTGGAGTAGTGGCTACCGTGTTTCGCAAGATGCGGCGTGATTAGTTCCGTTAACGCCAGGGAAAGGCTGTAATACAGGTGTGATTGTGGCACCTGGTTTAAAGTATTAAGCATGGGGAATCATAGCCGGTCTTCATGGCTGAGCAGCAATAATTATGGATATCATGAGGGATGCACCAGCATGGCGGTCTGCGGCCCGGTCTGTAACGCAACTGGTGCGCTTATGACCTCGGTCGCCAGGTATGTTATTGAGTGTGATTTTATAAAGCGAGATGATGACAAAGCCGCCCTGAGTGAGTATAGATGCAGGAATTTTGTGACATGGTATCCTGGTCAAACAAGCACGGATATGATGTGTCCGTGCATTATGGCCTGCATCTCATGGAAAAATGCATATCTATATTTTCTGCAAAAACGTGATGCATGTGGTGTATGATCGGATAAGATTATGGGAAAATTTAATTTCTGTCTGTGGTAACATGGCGCCTTTTGCAACTGGCCTGTCCATGAGGCTTGTAGAGGTGGCAGGGCAGAAGATACATACGGTTCTGTTTTCTTTGCATTGTCATTATTGTTACCTATATAATTCAGCTAATTAACTAATGACGTTATCGAGCACGCATCTTTGCTCAGCTGAATGTTCACATGCTTGGATTTTGCACTTATACCTTGCAAATCTGCTCTGTGGAAACGCTACAGACTGTTTCTGTGTTCAGGCTCTCCAGTTATATCGAGCTCAACTCGATTGACTCCTGTGCGCTCAAATCCGGAGAGGACAATAATAAGGATACATTGACTTTTGTAACCTGTGTGTTAACTCACCCATCAGGTGATACACATACTTAATACTTTTAGAAAGCGCACTCAGTTTATGGCTGACGGGAGTGAGCAGTCCAGAGGGGACAACTTACCTGCTGTTGTCCATGCATACAGGACCGCTTCCTGAGAGATAATTAAAAAAGCATAAGGCAGTTCTATTTATCTTTCTGTTATCTCATCTGTCAGATTTAATATGCCGGATGCTCTGAGCTTGCCGGAGACCTTATACGATTTTACAAGGGCATTCTTTCTTATCCTGTCTGTTTTTATTTACGGGCCTGCAAATATACGTATACGTATACGGATGCGTTATTGAAACTAAACAGTACCAACAGATTCGCAAGATGGCCAACTTTATGCAGAAAGAAATCATACAGGATTATAATAATGCGTAATTGTTGTAATTTTTTGTTCCCACGTCCCGTGCAGGCGTAATGGAAAGGCTGTTTAATGGCAGTTCTATGCGGAGCCGGTGAAGAAATACACATGACACGACCTTTTTAAATGTGTCATAAAGGTAATTCTTTGCCCCATTCAGCAAGAACATCAGAATTCTTCAGGCAAAACCTGCATCTGTGCATTGAAGTTGCGGGACAGCCTGTTTTTGTTTTTCAGTTATGTAACCCTTTTCCCGCTTCAATATTGAATGCAGGAGGTGTCCGGTTGTGCCGGACAGGAGTTAAGAGTTTTTTAGTGCAGCTTTGAGGTAGTACCTCAAACTTATCTGTTTGGCTGTTGGAGCCTGTGCTTCAGCTTATATTTTAGGAGCTTCTATGTTTAAGCAGCTTAGCATCAAGGGAAAGATGCTATCAGGATTCGGATTCGTGATTCTGGTTGCATTCAGCGTGGCCACTATCGCACTGTATTCCATGGTCAGTTCCTCACGTGTAGGTAATGAGATTCGTAATCTTATTACCAATGACGTGGCTGAAGTGTTTAAAATGCACGTTGCATACAATGATGTTCACTCATGGCTGCACGTGCTGCAGGTGAGCCCAAGCCCAAAGGTTGTTTCTGACGGTCTTGGAAAGGTTCAGGTTCTTGAGGACATGGTAGCAAAGGGTCTTCCACAGAATCACTTTGCCTCTCTGACATCAGAAGTTCTCAATGACCTGAGCAGTCTGGTCCGTTCTATCGAGAACTCCCAGTTCAAGCCTCTGCTTGAGGCCGGAAAATACAAGGAAGCAGATGACGTCTTCCTGAAGGAAGTGCTGCCATGGTCCTCAAAGTCAAACAAGGACCTGTCCAACCTCATTTATTCCTACACCAATGAGGTTACCCAGTATGTAATCCATCTGGACATGACTCATCATATTTACACCACTCTGGCCTTGACCATTGTAGGTACTATCATTGCTCTGTTCTTTGCTTACGTACTGTACAGCTATATCGTTAACAGCACTTTGAACATCCTAAAGTTCTCCAAGCTGGTCGAGCGCGGCGACTTCAATATTCATGTGGAAGAATCTGATATACATAAGGATGAGATTGGTCGTATTTACAGGTCCTTCAAGGATATTGCTTTTACCTTAAACCGTGCTATTGCCCGTACCATTGCCATTTCTGAGTCCTTAAACACCAACGCTCAGACCCTTAACACCGCTTCTAACGCCGTTATTACCGGCGCTAAGGACACAGAAAGCCGTGCTTTGACCGTAGCTGCAGCCTCTGACGAGATGGTGTCTACCACCTCTGATATAGCCAGGAACTGTCACGATGCCCAGAGTACCTCAGAAAGTGCACGTCTTGAAACCAACAAGGGCGTGGAAAAGGTTCGTGCTACTGTAATGAGCATTAAGGAACAGGCTGAAAATACCCGTACCGATGCTGAGAAGGTTATCAAACTTGCTGAGCAGTCCCAGAAGATTGGCTCCATTGTTGGTACCATTGAGGACATCGCCGCTCAGACCAACCTGCTTGCTCTTAACGCTGCCATTGAAGCTGCCCGTGCCGGTGAGGCCGGTCGCGGCTTCGCCGTGGTAGCTGACGAAGTTCGTGCTCTTGCCAGCCGTACCGCATCTTCAACCAAGGAAATCTCTGCCATGGTTGCAGGCGTTCAGGCTGACTCTGAAGCTGCAACCAGTTCCATGAATGCATCTGTTGAGCAGATGAACCTGGTTGCTGAGGAAGCCTCCGAGCTCGAGCAGACTCTTTCCCGCATTCGTGACGCTGTTAACAACGTTAACGATCAGATTATCCAGATTGCATCTGCCGCTGAAGAGCAGATTAATGCTACCTCAGAAATCTCTAACAACATGCAGGGTATTTCCGAAATGGCTCAGCAGTCTGTAGATGTAGCCGGCAATGCAAGCAATGTTGCTACCTACTGTACCAACCTTATTGACGGCCTGCTTGATGAGCTGGATTTCTTCACTCTTGATGAATCTCAGCTGCGCAAGGAGGATCTGACTTTCAAGCGAATCGACACCCACGATATCGACCGCAAGGTCAACGATGCTGCCAGAGCTGCACAGGCATCAGCCGCAGCTGGTAACGCCGTCCCGGATGGTTCACAGCGCTAACAGATCACTAAAAAACTTTGTCTGATCTGAACATTTTTCAGTCAGGCAAGCCAAACACACAAAAGGGGTACTCCTCAGGAGTACCCCTTTTTTTAGCAACCACTTAATCTCAACCCCTCTGCCTGCCCGCCATCCTGTGGCGCTGCAGACTGCAAGCCCATCAACACAGCACATCCCATAGGCCCATACCAGCTAAGCCCTTACCATAACCGCCCGCAAATACCTGCCCGTATCACCACCTCAACTCAGCAAATACTTGCCCGTATCACCACCTCAACTCAGCAAATACTTGCCCGTATCACCACCTCAACTCAGCAAATACTTGCCCGTATCACCACCTCAACTCAGCAAATACTTGCCCGTATCATTACCTCTGCCCAGCAAATACCTGCCCGTATCACCACCTCAACTCAGCAAATACCGGCCCGTATCATTACCTCTGCCCAGCAAATACCTGCCCGTATCACCACCTCCGCGCAGCAAAACGCCATGGCGTTTTGTTTGAGTATGCACTGTCATTACCATGCCTGTACTCAGACTGAGTAATCAGCCATGTTAACAGTCATAGACGATCATTCTTCCGTATCAGTTTTCAAAACGCTTTCAGAGCCAGATAAAAAGACTTAGACCTCTTCCTGCCTGATGTTGTGCAATGGCCTTGTCTTCAAACTCGCATCCCAATATGCTGGTTCAGCTACTAATATTTGCTCCAGCGTTCCGCCCCGCCGTGGATGATTGGATTTGCCTTTGTTCCAGCAGCTGGCTTTTGCTCCCAGGATTGACATGTGTTTCCTGGACTTTCATTTATCTGTAAGGCAATGGTGCAGTAATCTGTCATCAGTTAGTTGACTGTGACTTTTGTATTAGCTTCACTGAGTTTCCCGAGAAGAGTTTGAGTCTGATAAGGTTAGACCATGTGGTCACCTTCATAGTGCTTCTGGACAAAATATGTGAAATTTAAGCACAGTCATCTTTTATTAGCATGTTTCATCAGTTATAGTTACAAAGGCCTCGTGTATACATCTTCAGTGCTGAACATACAGTATTATGCAGGCATCAACGTAATACACTGACATGATGCATTGACAACAATATATTAGCAGACTTAACTCCTGGTCCTGTTAATGTTTTAGGTACATTAGATATTTGGCCCGGCTGTTGCTTAGGATCCTTTCATAAGCTGTTATATCGTTATCCAGGGATTTATAGGCTGGTCTGAAGAGGTATTGAATCAATGTCTTTAAATTTCTGTCCAGGCCATATGCTCAGGCCGTTTACAGGAATTTTTTTCGCATTATTCGGTATTTGTTTGTTCTTGAGATATTATGCGCCAGTCGCATTATGGCCGCAGTGCCAAATTTAAGGCATCATGCATGGCCAGTGCTTTTCAGTACACTGCTGACTCTTTTATGATTCAGTCGAAAATGTAAATCTTTGCTCTTATCAGTTGAAATTAGAAGCTGCCAGAAGGCAGTGGTCTGTACATAAACTCTAGCAGTTACATGTAGTTATATGAATATATTTGCACTGTACAGATGCAGTAGCGATATCAGAACAGTGCACACCAGATTACTTTGTTGATCTGGATCATATTATAAGCACAGGCTGTGCATTAATCTGAGCTGATCCCGATATAAACGGCATATTGGCCAAATTGATATCAGGATCCAGGCATCAACAGGATCACATGCCTTTGCCAGCCAGTATTATTTATGTCTATGCATTTATAGCATCAAAAGCAACTGCCTGATCAGCAGTGCATTAACTGTACACAGGTTGCCCTCACTGACCTGTCCGGCTCAATTGTAATCTGTGCAAAATGAGTACGGCAGTTCACCTTGGGTCTTATGCTCCTTGAAAACCGCTGTTCTTTACCAGCTGCTGTTTTCACTTAACAGTCTGTTTAAAACAGGTGCGGCTCAGATGAGCCCCATAGAGATGCATATGAGGTTTACAGCATTGGGAGCCTTATTATGAGCTCGTCAAAATGCATGCCAGTTGCGAAAATTTTGCACATGTGGAATGCAATTTTTGGGGAATGCTCATAGAACTGTTATGCAACAGACACAAGCGCTTGCCTGACAGGTGATTTGTCCTATAGCATGTAACCTTGCCTGAACGTGTAGATTGCACGGTCTGGTACCGCAAATGTCATGTGGCACGCATTTGCATTATCAGGGTTTAATACCTGTCATTTTGTTTCAGCAGCTCTATGCATGAGCCCTAAACATGCATGGTACCGGGAAGCTGCAAGTAGTTTTCAGACAGACGGAGCCACCAGCTACTTTGAACATCATGGCTTGCTCCATGATGCTCTTATGTAAAGGCTGACCATGTTCAGCCGGTACTGAATAACATAATTATTTATAACTGTACGAACTTACAGACGTGTAATATATACTGTGCTATTGCACATATGCACGAAAAATGCACGTGCAGTTAAACCTGATGTTTAGTCCAGCATCAGTAGCCATGAGAGAATCTGGTATGCCTACACGGCAAATCAGAATGTTCAGTCAATCCACCTGGCAGGATTGAAACTGTTTATGGAGGCAGGCCGCCTCAATCAGGAACAGGGGCAATGAAAGCATGTTGCTTTCCTGAAAGTAATCCTGAACTTTAACCTCTCAGCTGATATTGCATGACCGTCGGGCAAAAGGATTTCTTTACTGCGTATAAATAAGGAAAGAATCACTGATCTGTAGCTGCTGCGGTCAAACGGCTTCAGATTCAATAAACAGCAACAGGTGAATCTGTTTGATTTGCGGTGTTGTACAAGGAGCAGCTGCACCGCCCTGCACTTTTTCAGTCAGCAAGCGGCTGTGTACAAACGTATTTAGGCGTGTTTATAAGAAAGGTCCGGGAGCAGTTTTCAGGCTGACCTGGTGGTTTTGTTTGATGTGGTCCAAAAGTATGAATCTGGCCGCTCAATGAGCTTATACAACGTCTGATCTAACAGCATATTCAGTACATTGAGGGGTATGTAATGGGTTTTCTAAAAAATCTGAGCCTGCGGGGTAAGCTTTACTCCGGATTCGGCTTTGTAATTATGTTGTCAATTGTGATTGCCAGCATGTGTCTGTACTCAATCACAACTACCAATAACTCTGAGAAGAGGCTGCGCAGCATCATCCACAAGGAGATGCAGGGTACCTATCAGGTTTACTTCAATTACAATGCAGTTCACGCATGGCTTCACCGTCTTCAGGTAGCTCCTAACCCTGAGATGATTAAAAAGGGTCTTGACGATGTTCAGAAACTCAAAGACACCTCCAACCTCGTATCCATGCTGATTCAGGAGCAGCTGGCCCGTGAGACCCGCGACAGTATGTTTGCTCTGGTCAAGTCCATTCAGGGCTCCCGTTTTGAAAAGCAGCTGCTGTCAGGCGAGTACGATGCAGCTCAGGTATCTTTCCTGTCTGATATCCTGCCTTACTCCTCAAAAGCCAACTCCAACATGGCTTCCCTGGTAGTTTCCTATACCTCATTCCTTGGCGACGCCATTGATGAAATGGACATGACCCATATTCTGTATATCACTGCCGTGGTAACAGTAGTGGGCGTAATTATGGCCATTGTCTTTGCAGCATCCCTGTACCTGTACATTTCCCGTAACACCAGCCTGATTGTTACCATGGCCCATAAGCTTGAGCAGGGTGATTTCCGTCTGGGGATTGATACCAGTGTCATTCATAACGACGAAATCGGCGCCATCTTCCTGTCTTTTGACTCTATTGCCAAGACTCTTAACCGCACTGTAGCCCGTACCATTGCTGTATCAAAGATGCTTGAGGAACAGTCACACTCCCTCAACGAGTCTTCAATGGCTATTAACAAGGGAGCTTCCGAGTCTGAAACCCGTGCACTCACCGTAGCTGCAGCAGCTGATGAGATGGTTTCTACTACCTCTGACATTGCACGTAACTGTCTTAATGCTCAGGAAACCTCTGAAAATACCCGTCAGGACACCTTTGCAGGTATGGAGAAGGTGCGTGTTACAGTATCACGCATTAAGGAGCAGTCAGAATACAACAAGGATGATGCCGTCAAGGTGGTACGTCTTGCTGAGCAGTGCCAGCGCATTGGTTCTATCGTGTCTACCATTGATGATATCGCAGCCCAGACCAATCTTCTGGCTCTTAATGCTGCAATTGAGGCCGCCCGTGCTGGTGAGGCCGGTCGAGGCTTTGCCGTGGTAGCTGACGAAGTTCGAGCTCTTGCCAGCCGCACATCCCAGTCCACCAAGGAAATTTCCGACATGGTGGCTACCATTCAGAGTGATGCCCAGGATGCAACTGACTCAATGCACAGCTCTGTAGAGCAGATGGAGTCCATGGCTGAGGAAGCCAACGAGCTTGAGATGACTCTTAACACCATCGTGGATTCCGTAACCAATGTTAATGAGCAGATTGCTCAGATTGCAGAGGCAGCCTCTCAGCAGACTACTGCAACTTCAGAGATTTCATGCAATATGCAGGGTATTTCCGAGATGGCTCAGCAGTCAGTCGATGTATCCGGCAACGCTGCCGACGTTTCTGCATACTGCTACTCTCTCATCCAGTCTCTGTTAAAGGAACTCGAGTTCTTCACTCTTGATGCCGATCGTATTGACAGAGCTGATCTGGAGCTTGAGCGTACTCACAGTGCCGATTCAACTGTGGGCTCAACCATCCACTGATAAGTTTTTTATGCGCTTAGGTTATCGCTCCCTGCCTGAACATCACCCCTGAAATTCACGGCACGGATGTCGGAACCAACTATATCTCAGGCCCCGTCAGGGGCCTTTTTTTATCTTTGAAAACTGCACTGCCAGGTTTCAGCCGGCTCAACTTCCTCAAGGCGCCAATCCTGTGCTCTGCTGACGAGGCACACAGCTGGTGCTGTCCAGCTGCAGGGATTGTGTGTCATCAGCTGCACTTTGCAGGCAGTATTCAGGGCAGGAAACAGGGGCTTGACTGAGGTTGTATACTTGGATGTGATTTTTGTTGAGGCCTGAGGTCAGGCCTGTGAGGAAATTTGATGAAACTGGCAATTTACGGCTATGACACCATTGTAGGCAAACTGGTACTTGAAGGTCTTGAGGATTCTGCGCTTGCAATCGATGAGTTCTATCCTTTAAGCCCTCTGTCAGCAGAGTATGATGCCGTGCCTCTGCGTGGCAAAAATCATGTCATTTCCTGCGTTGACGAGTTTGAGTTCTCCAAGGCCGACGTGGCTCTGTTTCTGACTACCAGAGATGAAAGTGAGCGCCTCATTCCTCAGGCTCAGGCCGCCGGCTGCATTGTGGTCGATAACAGTCATCTGTTTTCCGGCGCTGATGCTGCTCCAGTAGTGCTTGGTGATGTTAACCCTTATGACATTACCAAAGTGATGATTAAGAAACTGGCCAGCGTTCCTCTGGCTACTACAGCCCAGCTGGTCACAACTCTCAACCCTCTGCACGATACCTACGGCATTGGCAATGCTGTTGTAACCGCCATGGTGGCCGTATCAGAGCATGGTGAACTGGGAACTCAGACCCTGGCCCGTGAGACCACACAGTTGCTCAATGGTATGAGCATTGATGTGGCTGATTTCCCGGCTCAGCTGGCCTTTAATATCCATACCCGTATGGGGGAGATTGATTCTGACGGTATTTCCGAGCTGGAAAAGACGGTTCGCAATGAGACTGCATCCCTTATGGAAGACTTTGTCAGCGGTCTTTCCCTTACCTGCATTCAGGTCCCAACCTTCTATGGTCATACCATGAGCATTCATGTCGAGCTTGAAGAGGACTGCAGTTTAGAAGACTTCCGCAAGGCCTTAAGCGAATCCCCGGCCATTGCTTTTGAAGATGAGCTTGAGGATAAGGTTATGGTAACTCCGGTATCATGCGCCGAGCTGGACAACAGGATTTACATATCTCGTATCCGCAAGCAGGGCCGCTGCTGTTTTGACTTTACCTGTGTCATGGACAACACCAGGCATGGTGAGGCCGGCTGTGCCCTGGAACTGCTGAACATGATCCAGAAAGAGCTCAACAAGCGCTGATTACAAGGTGATGCCTGCGCAAGGATCACTCAGTGGGGCTGACAGGTTAAGTATCTGCCCCAGCTATCTTCCAGAATAAAGGCCTGCCACTCGGTAAGGCCTTTATCTTTTCTGGGTGTTAAATTCCTGGCATATTTGAAAGCCGGGAAATACTGTCGACCTGGCGCAAGTGCCGCCGGGATAAAACGCTGTCAGTAAATACAGTCATGATATTTGAGCGGAAATTTGTGTGTGAACTCTCTGGCTGCGTCTGACTCCGTCCGACCGCATCCGACTGCGTCCGACTGCGTCCAACTGTGTCCGACTGCCTCTGGCTGTGTCCAACTGCCTCCGGCTGCGTCTGTATGTGCCCGACTGTATCCGACAGCGTCCGACAGGCTGTGCACGTTGATGGTGCACTTAACATGACACCTGTCACAGGTGACATAAAAGCCTGTATTTTTCCACGGTGGCGAAAACCGTACCCCACTGTGATTGACCAGTATTGTTTTGACTTTGCTCTTCTTTTAACCCCATAGCTACAAAAGGCCTGTATCCGGGGTAAAGTAAGTTAATATTCATCAATTTAAGAATATTGTTTTCGGTAAGAAAAGCGCGCCAATACCGCATTGGAGCGCTTTTTGTGTCTTTGTCTTTCTTGGAATTAAGGCTGTTCACGGATAAAATAAAGCCCTGTTGTTGTCATCGGCAGCTGCTGAAAAGTGCCCGCCTTTCGTACCATCTGGTACAGGGGAGAAGGCAGTCAGTTCAGCATCTGCATGCAGCTCAGGAGAGAGTTGTGTTTACAGGGGCTAATACGTCCCAGACTCCCATAAAAATGGGGAATCACCCGTTTTTAGGACTGTCTGGTACACGTTTACAGGTCCTGACCATGAGCATATTGGGCATATACTCCATTTCTTTTCTGCAGCAGCATTTCTGCCTCATGGCTTTGTGGTCCTGAGGCCTGAACAGAGTTTTGTCGACGGCCTGTCCGTCGGTTTTCAATGTGGCATCAGACATAAGTTGCTGGCATGAGGGTCAGTCTCATCGTCAGGGCAGCTCCTGCGGCACTGTGCCTGAAGGCACAGCTGCCTGTGCCTTTGGGCACAGAGCCCTGAATGCAGCTTTACTATCCTTCCTGCACGTTCACGAAGAGCTTAACGTCGTACACATATGCAGTACGTCTGTGCTTTCTTTTAAGACATCAACAGGTACTGAAGGTCAAGTCTGCTCCCATATTTCAAATCCATACTTCTGTTATCAGGTCTGCAGCTTTGCGCTTGCAGGCTCAGTCATGCATAAGCTTTTTCTGTCTGTCTCCATCACGGATGCGGACAGATATGGCCTTTTGTGCATGGTTATTGCATATAAGACGTATGGTTTGCTTGTCAGTAAATTGGCAGGCCTCATCACTGTGATGAAGATTTGGTGGTATTTATGAGCTTTTACAAGCATTTATCGACATTGGTAATGGCCGGTCTTCTGGCTTTTACATCATATGTTCATGCTGAAGAGGAATTCTCCATCAGCATTACAGGTCCGGATGATATGGAGGCAGCTCCAGCACGTCCGGCTCCACGTCCTGTTGTACGTCCGGCAGCACCGGTACAGCCTCAGCCTGTAGCCCGTGCACCAGCCGCGCCTGCCATGCAGACACCTGCACAGCAGCCAGCTGGCATGAACGTTATTCCTACCACTCCGGCAGAGCAGATCAATGCAGCTGCCCAGGAGATTCGTCCTGCCAACCTGCCGGCCAATTTCCAAGCTCAGCACACCGTTGGTCCACGTGAGACCATATGGTCAATTGCTCATCGCTATTCCGCTCCTCACAACAATGTTAATGAGTTCCAGGCTGTAGCCTCGATCTATCGTAACAACCGTGATGCTTTCGAAGGCGGCAATGTTAACAACATCCGTCGCGGCACCACCATTAACATTCCTGTTGCCCAGGAGATGGCCCTTGAGCAGACTCAGACCGGCTCCGATCTGTTAAGTAACGGTACTACCACCTTACCTCCACTTAACAGGGGCGGCCTCAACGCACAAGGTCAGGGACAGCTGGCTGGCAACACTCCAGCAGGTCCTGTCGGTGCAGTCAATGCCCGTACCCCTATTGGTATGCAGGCTCAGGATTTAACCGGCGCTGCTCCAAGCGCCATGCCTGTATTTACTGCACGCGAGACCATGCTGCGTGATGTAAATCCAAACCTTATTCCAGAGGCTGGTACCCACGATATAGACAAGGAAGTCATTACTGACGAACAGCTGCAGGCAGAAAACGCCAAGAAGACCGACGAGAAGGTCCCAGAGCTGGCTAAGTCTTCCCTTGATCTCCAGGCTATCGAAAACCTCCTCGACAAGACCGAGCGTAATATCCAGACTGCCCAGAAGGATATTTACCGCCGTCTTGATGACAATATTCAGCGTTCAGCTCAGGTAGCCAAGGACACCGCTACCGTAACTGCCAAGGAAGAGGTAGGCGAACTCATTAACCACTATGAGCAGGTTATCGCCGAACTCCAGCAGTCAAACACTGACCTGAAGTCCTCCTTATCAAAGATCAACAAGCAGGTTGAGCAGATCAGAGGCTTCCAGATGGAGACCGCCGACAGCGTGGCCACTCTGGATCGCCGTATTGAAGATCAGTCCATGCCTATTGGTACTCCTGCAGTTGGCGGTACCAACAACTTTGAAAGCGGCCCTGTAATGTGGGTACTGCTGATTGTTGGTGTACTTGCCCTGTTAATGTCAATCGGTCTGTTTATCTTCAAGTCCCGTATGCGCCGTCAGCGCGCCATGGATAACTCCTACGATGATGATGGTGGAGACTTCATGGATGAGGACGATATGGAAATCTCCTCACTGCTGGCATCAGCTCCTGTTGCTGAGATGCATGATGAGCCTCCGCGCAAGAAGCAGGCTCCAGCCAAGCAGGAGGTCGTTGAAGACAGTGGTCATATGGATGACGGCCCAATTGATGACATGGGCATGCAAGACGACTTTGATGGCGGCTATGACGGCGACCTCGACAGCTTTGGCCAAGATGGTCCTTCATCCAAGAAGCCTGGAGAGAATCCAGACTTCCACGATGAGATCGTGATGCCCAGCGCTGCCCCGCTAAATACAGCAGGTAAAGCTGCTGTAGCAGGGGCTGCTGCCGCCGGTGCTGCCATGGGTGCAGCCGCAGTTGCCGCTTCTCATGAAGATGAAGCCCAGGCTGCATGGGACAGTGCAGCCACTAATGCCTCAAGTGCTTTAGACAAGTCTGCAGTTAATGCAGCAAATAACGACTGGGCCAATTCACTCGACCAGAGTGAAGCAGGTGCCAGCCAGGTTGACCTCGGCGGTGATGCCGGTGGCTTCGGTGGAGACGACGGCGGCTTTGGTGGCGCTGGCGGCGATGCCGGTGGCTTCGGCGGCGACGACGGTGGCTTTGGAGATGCCGGTGGTGACGCTGGTGGCTTCGGAGATGCCGGCGGCGATGCTGGTGGTTTCGGCGGTGACGCCGGTGGATTTGGCGATGCCGGTGGTGATGCCGGTGGCTTCGGTGACGCTGGCGGTGATGCCGGTGGCTTCGGCGGCGACGACGGCGGCTTTGGTGGCGCTGGTGGCGATGCCGGTGGCTTCGGTGACGCTGGTGGCGATGCCGGTGGCTTCGGTGACGCTGGCGGTGATGCCGGCGGCTTCGGTGGCGACGACGGTGGCTTTGGTGACGCTGGCGGCGATGCCGGTGGCTTTGGCGATGCTGGCGGCGATGCCGGTGGCTTCGGCGGCGACGACGGCGGCTTTGGCGATGCTTCTGCAGATGCCGGAGGCTTCGGCGGTGACGACGGCGGCTTTGGCGATGCTGGTGGCGATGCCGGTGGCTTCGGTGACGACGGCGGCTTTGGCGATGCTTCTGCAGATGCCGGAGGCTTTGGTGATGCCGGCGGCTTTGGCGATGCTGGCGGTGATGCTGGTGGCTTTGGCGATGCCGGTGGTTTCGGCGACGACGGCGGCTTTGGTGACGCTGGCGGTGACGCCGGTGGCTTCGGTGATGCAGGCGGTTTCGGCGATGACGGCGGCTTTGGTGACGCTGGCGGATTCGGCGATGACGGCGGCTTTGCCGGAGGTGACGACTTCCCAAAAACTGATGCACTAGCCAGTCAAGAGGTCATCAAGGCTAGTGCTGATCACGATGACCAGCGCGATGGCACCCCTGCCATGGCAGATACAGCTGCAGGGGACGCCTTTGCGGTCAACGAGAATAGCGGTACAGAAGGCCTGGGCGACTCCGGTTCTGAAAAGTCCTTATACGATGAGCTCAATGCTCCTGATAAGGCTTCTGGCAGAGACTACGGCGCCGATATGGATGCTCGCGAAAGCTCATCTGATCTCGGTGGTCTGGACTTTGGTGCACTTGCTGACGAACTTGGTCCTGACAGTGGTAATTCTTCAGCCCCAGCTTTAGATATTCCTGAGATCGATCCAACAGTAGACGGATTTGATTCAGGCGCTGGCATGATGGCAGCAGGCGGCGCAGCCGCAGCTGCAACCGCTGACTCCGGTGCAGATACAGGCGACATGGGCTTCGGCTCAAGTGACCTGGGAGCTGACTCCATCGGCGATATGGGATTTGGCGACAGCGATCTGTCAGCCGACTCCGGCGCCGACATGGGCGGCATGGACTTCGGTGGTGACGATCTGTCAGCCGATTCCGGTGCTGACATGGGCGGCATGGACTTCGGTGGTGACGATCTGTCAGCCGATTCCGGCGCCGACATGGGCGGCATGGACTTCGGTGGTGACGATCTGTCAGCTGATTCCGGCGCTGACATGGGCGGCATGGACTTTGGTGGTGACGATCTGTCAGCCGATTCCGGCGCTGACATGGGCAGCATGGACTTCGGTGGTGACGATCTGTCAGCCGATTCCGGCGCTGACATGGGCGGCATGGACTTCGGCGGTGACGATCTGTCAGCCGATTCCGGTGCTGACATGGGCGGCATGGACTTCGGTGGTGACGATCTGTCAGCCGATTCCGGCGCTGACATGGGCGGCATGGACTTCGGCGGTGACGATCTGTCAGCCGACTCCGGTGCTGACATGGGCGGCATGGACTTCGGTGGTGACGATCTGTCAGCCGATTCCGGCGCTGACATGGGCGGCATGGATTTTGGCAGTGATCTTCCTTCCGAGTCCGGAACTGACATGGGTGAAATGGGCTTTGGCTCAGACCTGGGCGGTGATTTTGGCGGCGATATGGCTGCTGACCCTGCCTCAGATATGGGTGATCTCAATGTCGGTGCTGATAGCCCTGGTGCTGATGACAGTAATTCCTTTGTTGATCTCAATGAAGGAGCCTCTGGCGATGAAGCTCACCCAGTTGACGCCCTGGACGCAGCAGATGCTTTTGGCGGTGATGATGCCGGTTTTGGTGCTGATACAGACCTGTCTGCTGAAGATTCTGCAGATGATCTCAGCGGCAGTGCTGACAGTTCAGCCATTCATGATGCTCCAAGCGAACTGGACGAACTTTCAAATACCTTTAACCTCAATGAGGACCACGTAGCTGATCTCGAGCGTGAGGCTGTGCCTCAGGCTGCAACTGAAGAAGCACGTGATCTGGCTGACGTAATGGGTACTTCCCTTGCTGATGCCAATCTTGAGGAGCCTCAGGAAAGCGGTGCCACAGACTTTGCTGATGCAATGGATGACTCCCGTGCAGATGCAAGTCAGGATGAGCCTCTTGAGAGTGAGGCTGCTGATCTGGCAAAAGCACTTGGAAGCCAGGCTCCTGAAGCTGCTGACGATGCTTTTGCTGCAGATGATACTTTTGGTTCATCAGACGACTTCGGCTCTTCAACTGAAGGCGATGATCTGGCTGCTGGCTTCGATGCCCCAGAGCATGATGCTGCAGCAGATGATCTGATGGGCGCTGGCGATTCCGCATCAGATGACCTGCTGGCTTCCGGTGATGATGCCCTGGATGATTTCGGCGACGATCTTGCCGCTGAGTCCGGTGCTGCCATCGGTGCTGAGATGGGCAACATGGGCGGTGACTTTGCTGCCGATCCAGCTGATATGGGTGACATTGGTGACCTGGGCGGCGATCTTGGTGGTGATGATTTCGCCTCTATGGGTGATGACCTTGGAGCTGCCATGGGCGACGGCCTTGATGCCGGTGGGCCTGATGATGCTGCCTTTAAGGATCTGTCCCAGGAAGATGATGTAGTTAAGGGTGATGATTCTGTTCAGGGTCAGGACTTCAATGAAGCTCTTGGCCTTGATGGTGATGCACCTGAGGCTGCAGCTGATGACGCATTTGGTGGCGACGCTGACCCATTTGCTGAAGCCCCAGCTGAGGCTCCAGCCAATGCAGCTGATGACGCCTTTGGCGGCGACGCTGACCCATTTGCTGAGGCCGCTGAGGCTCCAGCCAATGCAGCTGACGACGCCTTTGGTGGCGACGCTGACCCATTTGCTGAGGCCGCTGAGGCTCCAGCCAATGCAGCTGACGACGCCTTTGGTGGCGACGCTGACCCATTTGCTGAGGCCGCTGAAGCACCAGCCAATGCAGCTGATGACGCCTTTGGTGGCGACGCTGACCCATTTGCTGAGGCCGCTGAAGCACCAGCCAATGCAGCTGACGACGCCTTTGGCGGCGACGCTGACCCATTTGCTGAGGCAGCTGAAGCTCCAGCAGCTGAAGCTGACGCTGCAGCTCAAGAGGCTCTTGAGGAAGCTGCACCAGCTGTTGCCGATGCTGCCGAAACTCCAGCTGAGGCAGCTGCAACAGAACCTGCAGTCGAGCCAGAGGCTGAATCAGCTGCTGAAGCTGCAGCTGATCCTGAGGCAAAGGCTGAGGAAGCCCCATCTGCCGAAGACGACATCTTTGGCGGTGATGAGGCTGACAAGGCTGCAGCAGCTGCCGTAGCTGATGCGTTTGGTACCGATGACGATGATGAGCTTGATGCGCTGAACTCAGAGAACCCATTTGGACATGATTCAATGAGCCATGATTCCAATGGACTATTCGGTAACGAGCTGGGCGGCGGCATGAATGACTTTGGTCCGGATGACAGCGGTATGTCTGCCTTTGGCGGCGACCATGACCTGTCAGGCGGTGCCATGCATGATCTTGGCGATAATGGGCTTAATCATGATGCAATGTCATCCATGGGTGATTCTGCAAATGACGGATTCGGCTCCATTGGCGCAGTTGACTCTTCATTCCCATTTGAAGAAACCGACAACTCTTATCCTTTCCTCGGTGATGATCATGAGGAAATGGGCAGGGGTGATTGGGAAACTGGCCCGGTAGATGATATCGGCGACAGCATGGCTGATGACTTCACCCGTTTCGCTGAGAACCTTATGAGCGGTAATAATCCTTCATCAGAGGGTGACCAGTCTCATGCTTCCAGAAACGAAGACAGTCTGCTCGAAAGCGAACTGGCATCTGATGCTCCACGCTCAGAGGCTGATACTGAGTTCAAGGGCATGGACGATGTAATTCCAAGCTCTGGTGAGTCAGTTGACCTGGTAATTCCTTCTGAAGCAGAAATTGCTGCCGGTCAGAACCACGAAAATGACTTCGATCTTGATGAGAGCAACAAGATGCTCGACAACATCGATGTCAGCGGATCTGAGGACTTTGGCGATGACGAGCTCAATATCGCTCCTGGCACGGCTGATCGTGAGGCAGCTCAGAATCTGAATCACGAGCTTGCTGATGATCAGAACTTCTCCGATCTGATGGGTGATGATTTCCGTGGTCTTGAGAATATCGAGAACAATCATCACAACGACCTCAAGGAAAATGACTTCATCATGCCTGAGCCTGAGGAAATGGCCTCCGGCAATGCTCTGAATGAAGGTGTTGACCTTGAGGGAGCTCTGGATAACCTCAATCTGGATGAGATCACCAGCAACGAGTTTGGTGATTCTGCTGAAGACGCTGCTCCGGCATCTGATGCAGCTATCCAGCCTGAGACTCAGTCCGCTGCTCAGGATGACCTTGCTGGCGATATGCCAGAGGCTGTTGATCCAGCTGCTGAAGTTCTGGCCAATGACTTTGGTGCAGACCTCGGTGAGCTTGCTCGCAAGCCTGCTGATGAGGCTGACATGGGCACTGGTACTCAAAGCGATGCCGGTAAGAGCCTGGCCGATGACATCATCTCCGGTGATGATCTGGCCGATGGCCCTGACTTCGGCTCTGACATGGCTGACATGCCAGAGGCTGACATGGGGGCCGGTATGCCTGAGGCTGCCGCTGATGGCAACATGGCAGAGATGCCTGAGGCTGCTGAGGCTGTGGCAGATGCTGATGCCGACAAGGCAGAGATGCCTGAGGCCGCCGCTGATGCCCACATGGCAGAGGTGCCTGAGGCTGCCGCTGATGCCGACATTGCAGAGATGCCAGAGGCTGCTGAGGCTGTGGCAGATGCTGACGCTGAGGCTGCTCCGGTGGTTGAGGCTCCTGAGGCAAGTGCTGAGGAGACAGAGCTGGCCCATGAAATCGAAGAGCCATTCATTGATGCCTCAAAGGTTCAGGATGCAGAAATTGTCCCTGAGGCTGACAGTACTGAACAGGCTGCTGACAGTGATGAGCCTTCCATGTGGTCTGTACCGCAGGATGAGTTCGATATCAGCAATGTGTCAGGTGTCAGTGCCGCAGAGCCGGCAGAGGCTGCTGAGAGCATGACCAGTGATCTGGGCAGCATGTCTGATGCAGGCTTTACCACCAGTGATTTTACTGATGAGCCTGCTGTTGAGGCAGCTGCTGAGCCAGAGGCTGAATCTGATCTGACTCAGTCAGGTGATAGCATGCCAGACATGGCACCACCTGATTTTGATATCAGTGATGATGAAGCTCTGCTCAACTCCAGCATCGACGGTTCAGACGCTCTGGCCGATATGCTCAGTGATGTACCTGCTGATATTCCAGAGGCTATCGTCCAGTCAGGCACCCGCCTGCAGGCACAGCCAGCCGAGGAAGCAGGTGCTGCTGAGGGCGAGCACGAGCTGGCCTTAAATTCCGGTGAATCCGTTGCCCCGGCTGATTTTGCAGCTGACGGCATGGACGATCTTGACCTGTCAGGATTTGATAATACTGCTCAGGACAATGAAGATCAGTCAATGGTGGCCGGTATGATGGACGGTGAAGGCGACAATGGCATCGACTTTGACAAGCAGGAAGCCCTGGATGCCCAGGACCGCTTTGTTGAGGACATGATGTCCGGCGCCGGTTCCGATGGCGACTTTGGGAACCTGGATGACGGCTTTGGCGGCTTTGATGAGGCCGGCCAGCTGGACTCCGATGAAGATCTGGGTTCATTTACCGATCTGCCAGGTTTCGACGACAGCGCATTTGATGAAGATGGTAGTCTTGCTGACATTCCATTCGATTCAGATGTATTCGGTGCCGATCCGCAGGGCGGCCAGCCTGAAGCCAGGCTGTAATTAAAAGGGAGGTGACTTCGGTCACCTCTTTTTTTATGCATTTAGCTCATACTTATGCGGCTATACTCCATGTCTGGCAGTGCAGACTGCTGGCAGCACACACTGATGCACCGCACACACAGCATGCTCAGCTCGCACATCATGCGCCGCAAACACAGCATGCTCAGTTCGCACATCATGCGCCGCACGCACAGCATGCGCAGCGCGTACATCATGACCTGCATGGCTGCAGCGCTGTGCCAGCTTTGCGCTGCCATGCTGTAGCGGGAGCTGCCGTATCTGCACAGGATGCATCTGTTTCAGCAGCTGCAGAATGGCTGTAGCGAACAGACATGATGTGAGCTAATTTCAGGGAATTTGAGAGCGGGAGTAATGATGATTGAGGTGACCAGATGTATGGGCCTGAGTACTGAGGGCCTGGTTGAGTTTGAGGATGGCCTGATGTGCCTTCCTGAGGCAAAGGAGGCATTTCTTGAGCTGCGTGAGTGTGCAGCCCGTGAGGGTTTTGAGCTTAAGGCATGCTCGGCTTTTCGTTCCTTCGAGGCACAGGCTGCTATCTTTGGTGCCAAGTTTCGAGGCGATCGTCCCATTCTGGATGCCAATGAAGAGCCACTGGCTGTTATTCCTGAGGATCCGGTAGAGCGCATCAGAGCCATTTTGCGCTTTTCAGCTATGCCTGGTTTTTCCCGTCATCACTTCGGATCTGACTTTGATGTCTATGCTCCAAACAAATTGCCTGAGGGGCAGAAGCTTCAGCTGACCAGCCGTGAGTATGATCATGGGGCTTATTTTTATGAGCTGGGATGCTTTCTCAGGGAAAATCTGAGAACATATGGGTTTGGCAATCCTTACCAGGGTGGTTTCAGCCGTCCGGGCGGTCTTCCTGACGATGCCGAAGGTGCTGGTCTTGTCGTTGTAGGTAATGAGCCATGGCATATTTCCCATCTTGCTACTGCGCAGGAGTATTTAAGGGAGTATGACTTCCAGGATGCACTTGATTATGTAGCCGGCAGCGACCTTGAGTTTGCCCCCTATGTCCGCAGCGTCATGACTCTTGAGCAGGCTGATGCCATGCTGCGCTTCTGCTGCATTTAGCTTATTGCTGAGCCGGAGCCATTGGCATGCTGCTCATGAGCTTCATTTAGTAATATGCCTGATAACTGGTCATGGTCATGGTCATGCTGCGACATTGACTGAAGAGGTTGTCGTGAGCCGTACTGATGCATATGCCATATGCTTTCCATATTATTATGGTCAGTAATAACCTTGTGTTTTAATTTCTTTTAAGGTCAACAGCAATATGTTTACTATTACTTATAAATCAGATCCTGATGAGCAGTGGTCGTGGGACAGGTATTCTGATGATGTCTCTCCAAAGGAGGTAAAGAGACATATTGATCCTGAACATGGCTATTCAATGAACTATTTTCTTAAGCATTGCGGCATAAGGATGCTTAATGGAGAGGAGTATCGCGCTGCTTACAGCCTTGCAAGAAAGGCAGCTGAGGATAGCGGCCTGAGACAGGATGTTCTCAGGTGTCTGGACATGATGAAGATTCCGGGACAGGACAAGGTGCAGCCTGCAGGAGATCCTGCATCCGTAAGGTACGATCTTGCTTCTACTTTATGGGCTGTCTTCATCGCCATGTCTTCAGATTGCGGATCTTTTGAAAGTGTTGGTGCCAAGCTCTCAGCTGATTCTGATTTCACAGCAGCAATTAACGTTCTGTTGCCAGACTCTCTTCCGCCACATCAGGATCATTCCCCTGTTGATATGGCATTTGTCATGGCTGCATGGGATGAAGCATGCAGAAATCAGGATTTTCCGACCTCCAGTGATCAAGCTGGGTTCTGGTTTAAAGCTGTTCCTGAGGCATCTGTCAGTCAGGACCGACTGGGGTATAAGGCCGACTATGGTTTTCTCAGGGGGCAGGCCCTGACCTCTGATCGTGCTTTCATGGACATATCCGTGGGAGATATTCTTTATACACAGGCTATTAACCCTTTAAACATAAACAAGAGCGCACTTTTCTGGAAAGCGCTTATATACAACATCTCTGATCGATCACTTTCAGATTTGATATTTGTTGCCGCCGAGGAGCAGGACGAGCAGTCTTACAAAAGACTAAGCTCTCATTTTGGCAGCATTTCCGGCAATATCTTTGTTACAGAGGCATTTCCTCACTCGGGTCATCTGTTCAAAGGCATTCTTTCCAGTGGTGTAGAGCTGCTTATTGCAGCTGGCTCTACCGACACTGGCAATGATGAATGTGATGATGATGATGACGATTATTACGATTTCATGTATGACCTGGACAATGGCGAGTTTAAGTCAGTAGATTTCTGCAGTCCGCTTGTTGTAACAAAGACAGAGCAGATCTTTAACAGCAAGGATCTGGAAAAATGCAAGTCGCACAGGAGCTTTGTATCTGAGGCATATACTCATGGCGGCAATATGGAAAAAGTAACTGTCGAGGCTGTTTCACTCAGTGAGCTGCAGAGTCTTGGCAAGAAGAATAAAAAACTCTTTCCTGATGAGCTGAAGGATGAGCTTTATCCTTTTGAGGGCTTAAAGACCCTGGTGAAAAAGACCATTTATTCACAGCCTGCCGGAAAGAGGGTTACAAAGAAGGCTCTGGAGAGTTTTAACAGGAATCCGGAGAACGCCAGCACTGTGTACTATGTATGTACAGTTGAGAATGACGAGCATGGCTTCAAACAGATAATTGCAGCGCTCAACGAACAGTGGCTGTGTCAGAAAGCTGCAAAGGTCGCCGGAAAAACCTACAACATTAACTTTCTTGCCAGGTGCAAGAGTGAAAAGAAGCCATTACTGCTCGATTTTGCCCGTGAATCAACAAGAATGCTCGATCTGTACAGAATCAGGTGTAATGAGGCCCTGGGCAGCAAAGATGAAGTAACCAAGAGTACTGTGTATAGATTGATCAGCCGTCATAATAAGGATCTTCTTGCCTGCCTTAAGCTGTACATGTCTACAATCCTGTCATCGTCTGATTCAGGCAAAGTCTGACCCACGCAGCAGCGTGCCAGGAGCCAGTATGGCCGTGCATGCTGTTTCACATCATGCAGCGTTATTGAACCTGTGCTGGTCTTACAGGCCAAAAGCTTTGTGGCCTGTACTCAAGAGCCTGGCCTGTAGCCTTGGCCCTGGCCTTGGCCGGGCCGTGTCTGGCCCCTGGCCTTGGCCGTAGCAGGACCGTAGCAGGGGCGTACGCATTGCCTGGCTATAACCACGGTAATGGTCAGGGCAGATGCGCCGCCCTGTGGCAGCTGCATCCGGGAGCTTGCCGCCCTTCAGGGCAGGTGGTCTCCTGGGTGACTTAAACTAAGGCAGGATCGCTTCTGTTGTGATCTGGAGCGTGATTTTTGAATTTACTGAGGGCTGTTTACAGCCCTTTTGTTTTTCTGGAAAGAGGGTTTTGCTGTCACAGTGCCAGTGGTAAATTTCGACGGTAATACATTTTTAAAGATTTCGTTATGTCAGTCTGACTTTCGGTTAACAGTGGCTTATGCGCGGGCCCGGCTGCATTTCTGAAAGATGATTAGCCTGATTTCATCAGGTGTTTTGTGATTTGCATTTGTGACATAGATAATGAGATAAAAGGCATGAACAGGCCAGAATTAGGATTTGGACAGTAAAAACTGACGCAAAGCTAAGATATTACTAACATTCGGGCGCTAGTATGGTAGTCAGATTCACCAATGAGTGACATGCCGTCGCATACTGCGCAAAAGCTGATCTGAGTGTCCCCCGGATAGCAGCGTAAGGTCAGATCCCTCAGAAGATTTTTCCTCAGGATCGGGCTATGCGGCTGACAGGTTTGAGTCAGCCTTCAGGCAGGCGCATACGGGCGCAAGTGCTGATGTGATGCAAAAGTTAATGAATTTGAGGAATTTACTATGAGAAATGTACTTAAGCTTACCGTTGTAGCTGCTGTTGCCGCCTCTTCCTTTGCTGTTTTTGCAGCTCCAGCACCAGCACCAGCCGCACCGGCCGAGACTCAGCTGGTAACCGCTCCACATCCAGCCTTTGGTAATGCCGGGGATTACTATGGCCAGGGTCCAGCCATGGGCCCACGCAACGGCACCGGTCCACGCGCTGCTGCCGGTGAGTGCCCACATTTAAATGGCATGCCACCAGCACCAGGCTCACGTGCCTATACCGGCCCACGCTCTCCAAAGCATGTTAAGGCTGCCCACGGCAAGGCTCATCACCTTGCCCACCTGACTCCTCACATGGGTCCTGGCGCCGGTAAGGCCCTTGGCACATGGTGTCCACAGCACAACACCTTTATAGCCGAGTGTGCAGGTGAGGACTTCAACAAGGTATTCAAGGCTGACTTTGACCAGCTGCAGGCTTTAAAGGATCAGGAGTTCATCAAGAAGCAGATCCTCAAGGCCCGCATTGCCGACGGTGACAACGCTGCTACCATCACCAGGTACGCTCAGGACGTTAACACTGCACGCCGTGCCGTACGTGACTTTGACTACCAGCTGCGCCTGAAGATCCGTGACTACGTAAAGGGCCACATTGAGGGCCCTGTTGCCGGTGCCGCTCCAGTGGTTCCTGCACCAGCCGCAGCTCCGGCAGCCGCTGCTCCAGCTCCAGTAAAGGCTCCACGCTAATCAGCGCTATATGTCAGTGACAGGAGCAGGGCCAGTGCCATAACCTGTCATGACATCCAGACTCACGCAAAGGGCTCTCTGAAACATACTCAGAGAGCCCTTTGCCATTTCCGGTCGTCCGTAAACCCCCGGCTAAGTCAGCGGCCACTGACCATCGACAGCCATTAACCAGACACCCTTTTCTTGCGTGCTGGATGCCCGGCCAGGCCAGGCTTGTATCACCGTGCGAGCATCGCCTGGCGGGTATCACCGTCAGGGCATATCCATGCGGGCATAGCCGTGCGAGCATCGCCTGGCGCTGTCCTGCCAGCGCCTGTTTTTCGGGCGTTGTTTGCCTGGGGCGGTTTGCCTGTATGACGAGCTGGGGCGGCTGGCAGTAAGTGGGGAATTTTTCTGGCAGGAATGGTACTTTTTTCTGGTGGAGAGCTGGTCAGGGGGAGGGCGCGTTGTTGCCGGGGCTGTCAGGCTTGTCGGGGAATTTATGGAGGCTGTGCCTCATGGTGGTTTGAGAAAAATGGTATTTTTGGAGGGTCGGTAGGCTTTTTGGATTGATATTTCTTGCGCTCAGGTGGTGTTGTAATGGCCTTAAGTGATAAAAAATAGCGTGCTCTTACAGGGTTTGGGCAGGTCTATTTGATAAAAATTGCTGTAGATTTTGGCCTGTATATGCCGCCAGAGCCCGATGGCACGGGCTTTTTACAAAGTCGAGCAAAATATTTCCCAATTGGGTATCATTAGACTAACTCAAGGGATAGCTTTTGGAGGTGCTTCAGCAGCAGCTGTAAAGATCCGGAAGCTTGCATGGTTTTTTCCTTCTGCTTCACTTCAGAAGCTGATCTGCTTGATCTTGTTGTTATCAGTTTTAGCTGAGATGACTGGAGAGGTTCGTATGGTTGATGAGAAGATTCACAAAGTAGTTATTATCGGATCCGGCCCGGCTGCATGCACTGCTGCCATTTATACTGCACGTGCCCAGCTCGACCCTGTAATGGTAAAAGGTTTTGAAGAGGGCGGTCAGCTTACTACCACTCCAGAAGTAGGCAACTGGCCGGGCGCTGTTGGTGATCCAAGCGGCTTTGACATCATGCAGAACATGATTAAGCACGTCAATGAGCTGGGCGTTGAGGGTATTGCCGACGTAGTAGTCGGTGCCGACCTTAAGGGCGAAATCAAGACTCTCAAGCTTTCTGGTGGTCAGGAGTTAAAGACCCGTTCAGTAATTATTGCCACTGGTGCCCGTGCCCGCTACCTCGATATTCCATCTGAGGCTCAGTTCAAGGGTCGTGGTATTTCCGCCTGTGCTACCTGTGACGGCATGTTCTTCAGAAACAAGACCGTAGCTGTTATCGGCGGCGGATCCGTAGCCTTTGTTGAGGCTCTGTTCCTTGCCAATCTGTGCTCCAAGGTCTATCTCATCCACCGTCGTGAAGGCTTCCGTGCCGAGCAGGTTCTGGTAGAGCGCGTCAACGAGATGGTAAAGACTGGCAAGATGGAGTTAATCCTTAATGCCACCGTCAAGGAGTATGTTGGTGAGCAGCTGTTAAGCGGCATTGTCATCGACGTCAAGGGCGAAGAGCGCAAGATTGACCTCAATGGCGTATTCGTTGCCATCGGTCACACTCCTGCTACCGATGTCTTCAAGGATCAGCTCGAGCTCGACAAGAGCGGCTATATCGTTACCAGAAAGAGCGAATCCCCTGTCACCTCTACCTCAGTTCCAGGCGTATTTGCCGCCGGTGACTGCTCCTTCCCTGAGTACCACCAGGCCGTAGTAGCCGCAGGTCAGGGCTGCCAGGCTGCTCTGGACGCTGAGCAGTATGTGCTGGGTATTGCCTGATCAGCAAGGCTGCAGGCTGATCGCCTGCGGCCTTTCATGCAGCCGGCAGGGCTGGCTGGCGGCCAGCTGCAGCACTTCAATGCAGCGACATAAAAAAAGCGCTTTCTGAAATTCAGAAGGCGCTTTTTTATGGTTTTGTAAACTGTCCCTGTTTTTGCCATGGCAGGGGCTGCGCAGCTGCGGAGGCGCTGTTGCGGCGGAGATGCCGGGACTGTGCCAGGCACGGCTACGACAGCAATGACAGCCGCGATTGCCCCCTGACGGGGATGGTTCAGTCGCGGCTGGGCTGCTGGGCTGGTGCCGGTCAGAGGTGCAGCTTTTCGAGTACCTGCTCGTAGATTGCGGTCAGGGTGTCGAGGTCGGCGGCGCAGACGTTCTCATTAACCTGGTGAATAGTGGCGTTGATCGGACCGAACTCTACTACCTCAGTGCCCAGAGGAGCAATGAAGCGGCCGTCGGATGTGCCACCCAGAGTGTTGAGATCAGGGGTAACACCGGTGTTGGCAATGACGGCATCGCGCATGGCATTGACCAGCAGGCCGTCACGGGAACTGATAAATGGAAGGCCGTTAACCACGTAACGGACGGTGGCGTAGATGCCCAGTTGTTCCATCTTCTTTTCCATCATGCGCTGGAGCTTGACTGGAGTCTGCAGCGGGTTGAAGCGCCAGTTGCACATGATCTGGCAGGTGCCCGGTGCTACATTTTCAGCGCCCATGCCGGCGTTGAAATTGGTTACGTTAAAGGATGATGGAGGGAAATCCTCATTGCCGTCATCAAGGTGGTGCTCTACCAGAGCTGCAATCAGCTGAGCTCCCTTGTGAGCGGCGTTGTCAATCTGATGCGGGTAGGCAACATGGCCCTGCTTGCCATTGATGGTGATATGGGCAGTCATGGAGCCACGACGGCCAATCTTGATGGTGTCGCCGAATTTGCCTGAGCTTGATGGCTCTCCTACGATGCAGTACTGAGGATAGAGTTTTTCTTTCTTGAGCCACTCGGCTACGTAAGGAATACCGCCTACAGCATCACCCTCTTCATTGGAGGTCATGAGCAGACCCACAGTGCCCTTATAGTCAGGATGTCTGGTTACAAAGTTGCGCAGGGCAATGGTCATGGCGGCATCAGAGCTCTTCATGTCAGCAGCGCCACGGCCATAGAGCATGCCATCACGGATAACTGGATCAAAAGGATCGCTGGTCCAGGCTGCAGTATCGCCAGGACCTACTACATCAGTATGACCAAGGAAAATGGTAAAAGGACCTGGAGCCTTGAGACCGCTGGCATCATAAGGGCCTGGATTGCTCTTTAACAGGGCCGGATCACCCTCGAAACTGGCCTGAGGATCGGCCGAATGCAGGGCGAGCAGATTAAAGGTAGGGTACATGCCCTCGCGCAGAGTGCGGCACTTGAAGCCTACAGGCTCCAGAATACCTGAGAGCACTTCCTGACAGCCGGCATCTTCAGGAGTGACGGACTTGAGGGAAATCAGTTTTTTGGCAAGTTCCAGTGTGTCAGACATAATAGCAATCTCTTCAAATACGAAAGCGCCGCCAGCCCCCCGGACATGAATCTCCGGTCCTGGAGCTTTTGGCGGCGGTGTTCCTGCATCAGGGCCCCGGCCTGGCACAGCTCAGGCTGGCCACACGCAGCGCATGTCTGGCTGACTACCCACAGCGCATGCCCGGCTGGCCACACGCAGCGCATGTCTGGCTGGCCACCCACAGCGCATGCCCGGCTGGCCACAAGCAGCGCATGCCTGGCAGGTCCAGACTGCGCCGGGGCTTGGGCGGTGGCTCTTGGGCCTTCAGGAAATTAATCGTCGTCGTCAGTTGGGTACTGTAAGTACAGCTTGCGCTCGAGCTGCAGGAAGCGGTAGGCGTCTTCGTGGGTCTTCTTTAAGGAGAAGCCGTCGATACGGCCGTAGCGTACCTGGATGAAGAGATCGAGGTCCTCAGGTTTGGCAAGCTCTCTTGCCTTGAGGTACTGACGGAAGTAGTCACCGGCAAGGAGTGGATCCCATGGGAATACTGTTGAGATGGAGCGCAGGATCAGCATGGCGTAAGAGTCGATGATGACAAACTGGCGCACGGTGAGCTGATCGAGGAAAGTCTTGAGCTTTTCCTCATCGGCAGTGAGGTCAACTACAGGCATGCTTGGACCTACAGCACCGTCGTCGTAACTGATCTGAGCTTCGCTGCCGTCGGCACTGAGCTGCAGGTAGCATGGGTCGATTTCAGCTGCTGCCTTGTGCTGGGCAATGGTCTTGCGCAGTTCATCAGAGCACATGAGCAGTGGCTTTGAGCTCATTAAGGAGAGGGCATTGCAGAAGTCCTCAGCGCCATATTCCTTCATTTCGGCTTCGTTGAGCTTTACGCAGACAGTGGCCTTTACCGCTTTCTCAGGTGGACGGATAACCTTGTGGGCATCTGGCGGACACTCGGTCTGCATTCTCACTACATGAGCCATAAATCAACTCCTAACATTTAAATGGCCGGGCAGGCAAAAACCTGCTCAGGTTTCACTTTGCATCACTTCCCCGTCACAGGGTTTATGAGCATAAACTTACCGGTCGGGCGGATGAGCATATGTCTGTCGATTGAGTCTGCACTGCAGCATGCAGCGTAAGGCATGCAGCACAGGCCATGCAGCACAGGCCATGCAGCAGTGGCAGCTCAGGTGACTTTCGGCTGTGCACTCTGGCACGGGCACGGAAAATAAGACAGATATAAGATTTTAATGGCTTTGCCTGCAAAAGCAATAGTAATGGCCTGATCAGTCCGACAAAAGCGGTAACTGGCCTGCCAGACAGACCCTTGCATGCCCGCTGCGGGCATGTCAGGCATGGCGGCCAGCATGCAAGGCTGCAAAAGCACAGGGCCCGGCTGTAAACAGTCGGGCCCTGTGGGGTATGCGGCACAGCTGCTGCCGTGCAGCGGCTGCGCCGGTGCGCCGTGGCGCAGCCTGCGCTTTAGAACATGGTGCTGTAGCTGCGCAGGAAGTGGACAAATTCCAGTGTTGAGTAGCTCAGGAACTCATAGTGCTGGCTCTTTAACAAAATGAGGTCAAAGAGTATGGCAAAGAGAGTGAGCATCTGCAGTGCGTAGACATATGGACGCTGGGCAGTACCCTGATTACGGGCAATGAAGTAGCCGAAGATCAGTCGCATGACTATGCTTACACCCAGAACGGACAGGCCCACAATATAGTTGAGCAGGCCAAAGGCTGCCATCAGACTAAGCAGGATGACAAAGAGCAGACCACGGGTGGTCATGCGGCCCAGAGAGTCCATTGGATCCTGTGGGAAGTTCCAGGTAAGCGAAGTTGCGGTTGCTGCCGAAAGCATGGAGGCAATGGCAAAGGCTGCCGTAGCCTCAACAATACCGTCAGTAATGACAATAAGCGTATTGGCAAGCCAGATAAATATCAGCATCGGAACCATTACTGAGGCCGATACTAGTATGGAGTCATGGCGTCTGCGCGTTATGTACGAGCAGATACGGTAAATGCCCTTGTAAGCCGTAAGTCCGGTCAGCATCAGGTAGGCAAGATAGGATATCGAGCCCACATAGTTAAGATCTATGGTGGCATGCAGCACACTGCCTGAAAGACCTGCCAGCAGTCCTACAAAGAAGAACGGTACCGGCATGGAGCTTGGGTAGCATGGACCAAGACGCATGGCCAGCTGTGGAGCAGCCAGCGGCAGGGTAGTGTGAGTAAAGAATGAGGCAAAGAGCTGACGGATATACAGGAAAATCATCATGCCAAAGCCTACATTGTCTTTGATATTGGCGCGGGCAATCAGCGGCTCTTTTCTGTCGTCAGTTTTCTTGCGTGGCTCACCGTTCTTGTTGAGAGGTTCGATAACCTCACGGTTATCAGGCTTGCCGGCGGCCTCTTCTGCAAGACGGTCCTCTTGAACGGCCAGCATCTGCTCTTCGTTTTCTGAAGCATCAGCAGCTACGCGACTGAGAGTGTCAGAGCCAAACTCGCCCTCGCTGCTCTTGCTGCCGGTATCTACAGCAGCACCGGACATGGCAGCAGCAGAGGCAAACTCTGAGGCAAATACGCTGCCCTCATCAGCCCCTGAGCTCTTGCCCTCGGAGCTGCTCTCACGGCCATCATCCTTGCCCTTGCCATCACCCTGAGCCAGGATGCGGGCACGTCTTATGACCTCGCTTTGAGGTGCAGCCATGGACTCACGGGCAGCTTCAGCCAGAGCCTGCTCATAGGCGGCATCCTCTTCAGGACTCATTGGAGTCTCCTCAAAAGGATCGTTATTGAGCTTCATTGGCGGCAGGGCACGATTGCCCTGAATCTTGTTGCGGGTAGCCTCGATATTGGCCATAACGTCAGCATTGCTGCTCTTGACGCCAATGGCGTATACAGGGCGTTCAGCCATGAGCTCCTGCATTCTGCGGGTATTTTCCTTTGGACCTACATGATATACAGGGCCGTCAGCAGGCTCTTCCCAGGTGCCGTTACCGGCCTGAGCCTGGTTGAGCTCCACCTGCAGTAAAGGACCATCGCCCATACCGGCAGGTACCGGACCTGAGCGCTCTTCCTCAGCAGGCTTTTCATTCCATCGGGCAGAGCTGCCGGACATGTCAGGTGATGGCATGCCATCAGGCCCCATGTTCTGTCCTGAGACAGCAGGGCCATTTGACTCCATGGTACCGGCGCTGCCCACAGCTCCGGCGCTGCCCACAGCTCCGGCGCTGCCCATGGCAGTTGCAGTGTCTGCAACGCCGCCAGGGACCATAGAGCCAGAGGCTCCAATGGCCTCACCTGCAGCATTATCAGGCAGCGGCATGCCGTCAGGACCGAAGTTCTGAGGTCGGGATGACCAGCTGTCCTCCTGCTCGTATCCCTGAGCAAAGTTGCCCTGGGACTGGGACTGCCATGCATCATCTACCGGGTAGCCATTTTCATCAAAGTGCTGCACATGACCGTTGCGGGCAGCCTGCTCGCGCTCGTGCATGTCACCGCCGCGCAGGTCACTGCCTCGCATGGCGTCGCCGCGCAGCGAATCGCTGCGCTGACCGCGCTCGGCACTGTTCTGAGCCTTTTCACGGGCCAGACGGCTGGCGTATGTGCCCACATAAACCTGCTCTTCTTCCTGATCACGGGCCTGTGGCTGTGGCTCTGGTTCCTGAGCATAGCGTGGCTGGCGGCCTACCACATAGTGAGGGCCGTCATCCTCTGGCCTCTGGCGGTCAACAGGTCGGGCCTGCACCTCGCCCTGGTCATATTCTGACCAGTTGTAGTAATCGTTGCGGCTGTTGTCCTGAGGCGCATAGTTTTCCTGGTTTTGCTGCCAGGAGCCGGAATTGCGGCGCTGAGGAACAGTGTCATAAAGTGGATCGTAATACTCGCCTGGCGCTGACTGAGGCTGCTCAGATGCATAGTAGCGCTGATCAGGCCACTGAGGCTGACCATCGGCGCCATTGCTGCCCTCGTAGTCCTGCCATTGCTGCTCACCACCAGAGACTGAATCAGTCTGGGTAATACCGGCCAGCATCTGGCTGTCCAGATCGGACTGGGAGGCTGCCATGCCAGCAGCTGCGCCACCGGCTGAGCCGCCTGCGCCACTGTTATCCACAGCGGCACTGCCAGCACCGCCCTTGGCGGCATTCAGGCCGCGCTCGGCCATATTGCGCTCAGCGTCCATTTCGGCACGGAAGCGGGCATTGGCCTCAAAGTGAGCCTGCTTGCTGCGGGCATATTCTTCATTAAATGCGTGGAGGCTTTCCAGATTGTCAGCCTGCATGCCGGTGATCAGGGTTGAGCTTTCATCGCGCTCCGGAGCTGCGGCGCGGTTCTCAAGACCCATAATGGCGGTATGGCCTTCGTCCATTACCATGCCATTTTCAAAAATGGTGGTTACAGGTGCATTGTTCTGAGCATGCTTGCGGTCAACAATGATATTGCTTGAGCCGGTTTCATGCAGGGACTCATGGTCGCGGGCCTGCATGCGGTAAGGACTGCGCATTTCGCTGTCCACATCCTCAAGCACAGGGACACCGGCACGGTTAAGCTCAGGATTGACCTGCTGAACCGGGGTAACATGGCTCTCACCAAGACCGACAATGGCTGTGGAGCCGGTATCGCTCATGGTGGACTCATTCATAATCAGGGCGCCGCTGTCAGCACCGTTGTCAGCATTTCTGTCCTTGCGGGAACGACGATCTGATTTGGTATTAAAGCGGGCCAGAATAGCCAGATCCTCTGCACTCATCTGACGGGCTGAGGCAGTAGACGGTTCACGTACCGGAGTAACATGACGTTCACCAAGGCCAATAATGGCAGCAGCGCCGTCAGAGGTAATCTGGGCATTGCTCATGACCTTGGCGCCATCAGGCACGGTACCGCCTGTTCTGATGCCGCTGAGAGCAGCGGCACTGGCTGCAGCTGCCCCACCGGCGCCGCCTGCGGCACTGGCATTACCAGCGGCGGCACCGCCTGACAGTGCGGCAGCAGCCTCATCCACGGCACGTGCAGCGGCGCTGATGACATCATCATCAGAGTTTATGCTGGCAGGGGCGCTGTTCTGTCTGGTCTCAAGACCAATAATGGCTGAAGTGCCACCTGCAGTAATCTGGGAGTTCTTCATGACCAGGGCGCCATCAGGTACAGTGCCGCCAGTCTGGATGCCATTAGCGCCAAACAGTGCAGCAGCTTCATCGGCAACCTCGGCTGCAGCGCTGCTCATATCATATGCAGCCTGCTGTGCAGAGGCGCCCTGAGTGGCAGAGGCATCATTCTGCGCAAAGGCCTGAGCATGGTCATCATGGGATGGTCGGGATGAGCGGGTAT
Source organism: Anaerobiospirillum sp. NML120449 (assembly GCF_023051105.1). Lineage (GTDB taxonomy): Bacteria > Pseudomonadota > Gammaproteobacteria > Enterobacterales > Succinivibrionaceae > Anaerobiospirillum. The sequence continues at coordinate 65,522 of NZ_JALKIL010000019.1, forward strand.
TGAAGCGGGCCAGAATGGCAAGGTCGTCAGCACTCATATTGCGGGCTACAGCTACTGATGGCTCGCGTACCGGAGTTACATGACGCTCATTAAGACCGATAATGGCCGAAGTGCCCTCAGAGGTGATCTGGGCATTGCTCATGACACGGGCGCCATCAGGGGCGGTACCACCGGTTCTGATACCGGTGTTGACATAGGCAGCAAGGTCAGAGCCTGACAGGGCGCCGCCTGCAGCACCGGCAGAGCCTCCTGCAGCGCCACCAGCTCCCACTGAGCTGTCGACAGCGCCAGCAGCTCCCACTGAGCTGTCGACTGCGCCAGCGTCTGCGCCGACGGCCTGGGCTGATGCCTCAGTGGAAAAACCGGATTGAGCTGTGACCGGCTCTTCGTGACCGGCGGCACTTGCAACCATGGCGGCGGTCTGAGCTGTCAGTCCGTCCTTGCCGTCAGAGCCGGCAGTGACAGGATCTGGCTCGTAGATAGACATGCTCTGAGCTGCGTTCTGGATATCAAGCTCAAAGCTGTTGTCATCATCGGTAGCAGCTGAGTCAACCAGCATCGAGGATGATGAGGTGTTATCGTCCTGGCTGCTCTGGGAAAGAATAATGGCTGCCCCCTCAGGTGATGAGCTGATGCCCTGCGCGCCGGCAAAGCTTGCAGGTGACAGTTCGTTGTGGGCAAAGGTATCTGAACTGCTCTGTGCAACACTGCTCTGTGAGGTGCTGTCACTGACGGAGCTTTGAGCATCACTGTCAGAGGCCGGAGCAGGGGCAGCGCTGGCGGCACCGTCTATCTGGCCCGGGCTCAGTTCGTTGCCCTCGTCATCATAGACACGCAGGCGTGGGGACTCATTGTCATTGATAGTGGCATCAACAGCAGCACCGGCTGGGGATACGGCACCGGAGCCTGCGTGAGCTGCTGTGGACATCTCATCTGCAGCTGAGCTCTGTGAAAGGTCAGAACTGCTGGAGCTGTCCATATTGTCTGAACTGTCAGAGCTGTCATCACCCATAGACAGATTGCTGCCGGCAAAGGTTGATGGATCGAGCTCCATATCGTCTGATGCCTGGGATGACAGGGAGGCTGATGAAGAGGAGTCAGCTGAGGCAGAAGCAGCTGATGGGGAGTCGGCACTGCCTGAGGCCATCTGGTCGACGGCATAGGCAATATCATCGGCAGAAGGATCTGCTGATGATGGAGCTGAATGGGCAGATGAGCTCTGAGATTCAGGCTCAGAGTCTGAGCTGGCAGCTGAGGCGGACAGGGCGCTGATTATTGAGGCGGGATCCTGATCGTTGTCAGGGCTGGTCAGACGCTCCAGGGTTTCCATATCGAGATCATCGATATTGATTTCCTGTTGAGCCTTGATGTCAGCAGAGTCCTGGTTTGGGGTCTTCCCCTCGTTAGAGTAAGTCATCAGCAAAATCCAGAAAAAAACCTAAGCTAAAAGCCAGAGCCGGCGCTGTTTCCGGCACAAAAGCATAATGTGATGAGACAGCTGCACAGGCAGCAAAGTTCCCGTTATGCAAGGGTCAGATACTACAGAGCAAAGTATATGAGTTTGCATTAGAGCCTGAGAGATGCAGGCATGCTCCCGTTCCTGATGAATAACGCTTTTATACTGGCATTATCAGGCGTCATGTCCTTAAAGACGGCAGTGCCTGTTACATGCCTGGGTCCCACACATTAAGAGCTTCAGCACACCGTTGTCAGACGCACCACGGGCACTGAAATGATCAGGATATTCTAGCATTTATTTTATGGCTTGTAAGGCGCTGCCACCGCGCCGGGCACCCCCGCAGGGCGCGTGGACAGGACGCTGCCACACAATCTGCCTGGCAGGTGCGCAATTTAGTCACACCATCTCCAGGGTCCCATCTCACCTACTTGCCCGGCTATCATCATCCAGACAGTCTATCTCTGTCAAAAACAGCGCAGCTGCCAGAAAAACACATGCAGCCGCCACCACCTCACCTAGGGCAGGCTCAAACATGCAGTCCCCCATAAATAAAATACCGCAGTCAGTACCTGAGTCTGCATCCCGGAAAAACCGGTAGTAAGCCATTGCAGCCCGCCTGCAGGCCGGCATGCTGCAGGCCGGGAATCACCTCTGCAGAGCACTTGCAGTCGGCTATGGCGCCGCGCTATTGCTTGTAGCGCAGCAAGGTGCTCATTGAGCGCTGTTACGGGCTCCGCTCAACTCAGTTGCGGACGGCTGCGTGCAGTGTGATCCCGGCTGTTCTGGCAGCGGTCAGCTGTGGACGGCTGCGGGCATTGTGCTCCTGGCAGTCCAGGCAGCAGGCGGGATGCAGATAACTTATTGCGGGCTGGGGCGCGTAACTGTTGTTTGTCATGCTTATTTGTTAGCATGAGTTTCCCTGCAATGGCGACTGTGCCTGCAGGGCAGAGGCCGGTAAGGAGCTGAGGCTGTTGACCGGGCGGTTTTGACAGATATGGGAGCAGCTATGATCAGGGTATTTCTGGTGCATCTGGGGCGCTTTTTTCGCATGCTCCTGGTAGCTACCTTCGTCAGTGTGCTGGCTGTGCCGCTGATCTTCGGTGCTCTTGAGATTATCTTTGGCCGCTTTGCCCGTCAGGATGTGATGTACCTGGTATGTGCCGGGGGTGCTGTGGGGGCAAGTTTTATCTACACCTGGTACAGCCGCAACCGTGTCAATTCAGATGAAGTTCTGTTTTTTGTGCGCAACCGTATGGTGGCAAGCCGCCGCATGTTCTATCACCTGCTGACCATTCAGGCCATGGCGGTTTACCGTGTGGGGGGAGTGGACCTGCAGGAGCGCATTGATGAGCTTTTCACTCAGCTCAAAGACTCATCACCTGAGCGCGATACAGAGCACCATGAGCAGCCTGGCCCTGAAAGCTCCAGCACAACAGGCGGTACATCAGATGGCACAACAGACAACAGCTCAGCCTCCAGAAAGGATGACAGAACTCATCAGGAGAAGAGCTCATCCAAGGCACGTGCTGATGACGAAAGTGAGGCAGCAGCCGCAGCTGATGCTGCAGCTGCAGCTGGCGCCGGTGCGGCTGGCGCAGCGGCTGGCGAATCTGCCAGCGCTGACGATGCGTCATCGGCCCATGAAGCCTATGGGCAGGCAGGTGGGACCTCTGCAGGGGCGGGAGATGCTGACAGCAGGTGCGCTGTCTCATGGGCAGTGATTATCAAATGGCCAGATGGAGCTTATTCCAGGGGGCGCAGCAGCTGTGAGCTGCTGATGCAGGCACGTGAGCAGGCCTGTGAGGAGGCGCTGGCTCATATAGCATCCTTCATGGCCTCGACCGGGGCGCAGGGACGCCGCCTGGAGCGCGGCAGCCGTGTATATTTGAGTGCCCTGCTCGACCGTCCTGATCCGGCACGTGAGGACAGTTTTTTAAAAGCCATGAACCGTCAGTGCGGTCCTTATCTGTGCGAGCTTACCTTTGTACTCATCATTAGAACACTGATGAGTGTGGAGCCTTTTAAGAAAGGCTTTATTGACTACCGTCTGATTCTTGAACAGCCCCTGGTAAAGCACTGGGGATCGCTGTTGCTGGGCGTGCCTGAAGACAGCATTAACGCCGATTATTACAACCGCTACTTCTTTCTGCTCAACCAGGAGCAGGCCCGCATCAGGGAAAGCTGGATTATCCAGCAGATGCAGGCAGCCGCCGCAGCTCAGGCAGCGGCTGCACCCTCTGCGTCATCTGCCTCGGGCAACGCCCAGGGCGGCAGCCACTCCTCTGAGCGTACGGACAGCGATGACACCTTCAATGGCAGCTCGGGCCATTACAGCTACTCCTACACCTACAGCAATGGTCAATGGTATTACCAGGGCAGCACTGATTACTCAGACAATGGCAGCACTGCCGGTGCAGGCAGCAGATCTGGCAGCTCAGGCAACTCATCGGACAGAGCTCGCGCTCAGGGCGCCAGCGCCAGCAGTGGTGCTGACAGCACTGCAGGGGACAATGGTGCGGCAGGAGCTGGCAGGCAGTGGCGTGAGCGAACTGGCAGTACTGCTGGCGCATCAGGGGGCGGGCGCTTCCTGTCCAGGCTGGAAAAGGCCTACATTACCCTGGGTCTTGAGTTTAACAGTCCGCTTGATAAGGTTAAGCGCCAGTACCGCCGCCTTGCGTTCAAATATCATCCTGACCACATAGCCGATTACGACAGCTTCTCCCAGAGTCAGAAAGAGGAGCTCAATGCCCAGTTCCTGGCCATTGTGGCAGCTTACGAAATCATTATGAAAGACCAGGCCTCCCGCATACAGCAATAGCAGGGATAAAAGCTGAGCAGCGACTGAGTATCATAGCGGCTGAGACTCGGAGCAACTTAGTCCAGGAGTGACTGAGTATCGAAGCGACTGAGTCTCGGACTGCCTCTGCCTCACGAGCGGTCCATGGCCTGTCCTGAATCACTCTTCCTTACCTTTGTTCATGGTAATGCGGCATAAATGCAACAGGAAGAGAGAAAGACGGTCAATGGCTGGGAATCTGCTGCTGAGGCCTGTGGCATGAGGCCTGCGGCTGGATGCCTTTGCTTCACAGGTAATGTACCTCGTTATGACCTTTAGACAGCGCCTGGTCCTCCGTACCGGGTTGAGTCGTGGAGCTAAGAGTGAGTGCAGCCGCGAAGGAACACTATGCCTGACAGTCAGATGTGCAGAATGGAGCGGTTAGGCAGTGGCAGCCACGGTGGCGGCAGCAGCATTCACTGTATCAGTTAAGGTCTCCATGCTTGAGCGTTTAGAGTCGAAATGGAGTAGAGCGGCATGAATGAGCAGGAACAGGGCAGGGGCTGTGCAGTAGGAGGGCGGATACGGGATATGTGCCATAAAGTGGCACATTTCTGTTATGCAGCTCACAAAATATGATAAAATGACCATCCCCTCAAAAACAGATTTTCCGCAGTTTAACCAGCTGTAATGCAACCGGGGACGCATTGTGTGCGCTTCCGGGAGAGTTGACTGCGCAAAAAAAATCCCGTCTTTTTGACGCTGCCCGGCATTGATGGCCTCTACGCTGCCTGAAATGCAAAAGGAGCATCGTCTATCCTCAGCTCTGACCTGAGTCATCAGAATATTAACAGCTGCCGGGCAAATGACAGCATAGAGGTGCTCTCTTAAGTCTGCCTGAATTATTATTTGTCTTCAGTCTCACTTACATGCCTGTTGTTTGCAGCATGCTGGATATCAGCGGTCGGTGCCATCCAAGTTTTACTGTGATTTTTGACAGCTGCTGTGCTGAGCACTGCCTTTGCTGGCCTGCCGGTGCACTGCAGTGCAGTACGCCTGAGCTCAAACTGGCTGCCGCCACAAAGAGCATTATTGCTCATGCAGTGGATGCAGTGCCAGGTCATGCTCTAAGCCATTAGCCCAGGTACCATGCTTTGGGCCGACGCTTATCAGCTTAGCTCAACATGCCAGTCAGTGCATGGAGTTTTTACCTCCTCAGGTCCTGTGTGTCAGGACTGGCTGCAGGTCGCTGTACATGGCTGTGAACTTGCGCAGGCTCCGGGGACAGCCGGAAAGTGCGGGTTGCGAAGGCAACAGATTAGTACTGAATGATTCGTATGCAGGATGCTTGATGTTCAGTCATCTGCCCTTTGCAGGTACATCTGCATAATGCAGAGTTAATCAGCCTGCTGCAGGTACATCTGCATTATGCAGAGACAATCTGCCTGCTGCAGGTACATGAGCATAAGACAAAGTCAGGCTGTTTCAGGTTATGTAAAGCCTGGCAGCTGTTGTGATGGCCCTGGCCTGTGAGCGCCAGGCTGTTATAAGACGGGAATACCCCAAGGTTGGACCAGGTGGAGGATGGGAGCGCTATCTGGTCTTAAACAAAGATTTTGCACAGGAAGTGTTCTTCAAGTGATCGAGCTTAAGAATATTGAGAAAGTGTATAACCAGGGAACCTCTACTGAGGTACGAGCCCTGAAGAATATTTCACTTTCCATTGAGCAAGGTGAGATCTTCGGTGTGATTGGTCTGTCAGGTGCAGGCAAATCAACCCTGATCCGCCACATCAATATGCTGGAGCGTCCTACCTCTGGTCAGGTAATAGTGGACGGCCAGGATCTGACCGCCATGAGCGAGTCAGCTCTGCGCAGCGCCCGCAGCCGCATAGGCATGATTTTCCAGAGCTTCAACCTGCTCTCCTCCGCTACTGTAGCTGACAATATTGCCTTCCCTCTCAAGCTTGAGGGCAAGATGAGCGATGAGGCCATCAAGGTCCGCGTCACCGAACTACTTGATCTGGTAGGTCTTTCTGACAAGGCCCGCATGTATCCGGCTCAGCTCTCGGGCGGTCAGAAACAGCGTGTGGGTATTGCCCGAGCTCTGGCCAATAACCCTAAGGTGCTCTTATGTGACGAGGCTACCTCAGCCCTTGATCCCAAGACCACCATGTCCATTCTCAAGCTGCTCACAGATCTGCGTGACAAGCTTAATCTGACCATTGTCATCATTACCCACCAGATGGAGGTCATCAAGGAATGCTGTGACCGCGTGGCTGTAATTGACGGTGGCGTGATTTCCGAGATGGGCCCTACCCTCAAGGTATTTACCGATCCTCAGCAGGATCTGACCCGCCGTCTGGTCAGCGCTGCCGTGCGCCGTGACCTGCCTGAGCTTCTCAGACATACTGAGATTGTTCCTGAGTATACCGAGGGCTCCAAGGCCGTTATCGAGCTGCTCTTCCTTGGACCTAAGGCTGATGCCCCGGTAATCGTGGAAGTTGCCATGCTCTGCAAGGTAATGATCAGTATTCTCGGTGGCAGTATCGACCACATCAAGAAAGAGCCTTTTGGTCTGATGGTGGTTGAAGTGGGTGGTTCCCGTGAGGAAATTGAGCACGCTCTTGTCGAGCTCAAGGCCCGTGTTCACAAGGTTGAGGTTTTAGGATATGACCAGCGTAAGCAGCTTTCTGACTTCCAGTGAGTGGGCACAGTACTCACGCATGGCAGGCCTGTTATGGGAGGCCACTTTACAGACTCTGTACATGGTAGGTGCTTCATCAGCAATCTCTATCGCCCTTGGTGTTCCTCTGGGCGTGCTGCTGCTTATCACCTCCCGTGGCTATTTCTTCGAGAGCCCTAATTTCTACCGCATTCTGGGTACCATTGTTAACGCTCTGCGTTCTATCCCTTTCATCATTCTCATGGTGGCTATCAGTCCTCTTACCAAGATGATTGTCGGATCCTCCATTGGTACTACAGCTGTAATCGTTCCTCTGGTAGTAGGTACCATTCCTTTTACCGGACGTCTGGTGGAAACCTCACTGCGTACCGTACCAACAGGTCTGATTGAAGCTGCCACCTCCATGGGTGCCAGCCCATGGCAGATCGTGCGCAAGGTGCTGCTCCCTGAGGCTCTGCCTGAGCTTATTCAGAACTTCACCATCACTGTTATCGTGATTATCGGCTGTTCAGCCATGGCTGGTGCCATTGGTGGCGGCGGCCTTGGTGACGTGGCTATCCGTTACGGTTACATGCGTTTCCGTCTGGACATGATGATTGGCACTGTTGTCATTCTGATTCTCATGGTGCAGATTGTTCAGTTTATTGGTGACTGGCTGACCCGTAAGGTCGACCACCGCTAAACAGCAGTCCCGGCTACACCTGCAGGTGGCACATATCAGCAGCACAGCGCCGATTCCCGGCGCCTGAGCTGCCGCCTGAGGCCGGTCAGGCCGCGCATGGCCCTTGCCCTGGCAGCCATATGGCCTGGCCACCAGGTCAGGCCATGAGCCCCAGCCATGGGCCCGGCCACCAGGCCAGGCCATGAGCCCCAGCCATGGGCCCGGCCACCAGGCCAGGCCATGAGCCCAGGCCAGTACTGGTCATAGGTCACAGGCACATGCTAAAACTTAAAAGAGCGTATGTGTCATGACGGACCAGCTGGCTGCAGGTGAAGCGATAAGTGCTGTTATGCTGGCAGACTGACCGGCTTACCCGGGTTACCATGGTCTTGCCTGGTAACGATATCAGGGACGCTACATCAGGCAGTATGCCTTGCAAAGAAAGCAAAGAAAAACCCCGGATTTGCAGTAAAGTGCAATCCGGGGTTTTGTCGTTATGGGGCCCGGTAAAGAGCCGGGTCATTGATTATCAGTTAAGACGGGACAGGTCACGTACGCCGCCACGGTCAGCTGAGGATGCCAGAGCTGCATAGGTCTTAAGAGCAGTGGATACCTCGCGGACACGGCTTTCAGGACGGAAAGCACGGTTACCACGGCTTTGCATTGCGCTGCGACGCTGGGCCAGCTCCTCATCATCAAGGGTAACTGAGATCAGACGATTAGGAATGTCGATATTAATCATGTCGCCATTCTTGATAAGAGCGATATTACCGCCATTGGCAGCCTCAGGAGAGACGTGACCAATGGACAGGCCAGAGGTACCGCCTGAGAAACGGCCGTCAGTAATCAGGGCGCATGATTTGCCCAGACCCATGGACTTGAGATAGGAGGTAGGGTAGAGCATTTCCTGCATGCCAGGACCGCCCTTAGGGCCTTCATAACGAATGACCACTACGTGACCGGCCTTAACCTTGCCACCTAAAATGCCGTCTACAGCATCTTCCTGCGACTCAAAGACAATGGCAGGGCCGACAAAGCGCAGAATGGAGCTGTCTACACCTGCAGTCTTAACAATACAGCCATCCACAGCCAGGTTGCCATAGAGTACAGCAAGACCGCCGTCCTGAGAATAGGCATGCTCCTTATCGCGGATACAGCCGTCAGCGCGGTCAGTGTCAGCTACATCATAGTATTTGCTCTGAGAGAAAGGCTCGATGGTGCGTACATTGCCCGGGGCAGCCAGATAGAACTTTTTGACGTCAGGGCTGGAGGTCTGATCGATTGACCATGCAGCAAGCTCTTCGGCAAGAGTCATCTGAAGAACATTACGGCATTCAGTATTGAGCAGAGATGCCTTATTGAGCTCGTTCAGGATGCTCATAATGCCACCGGCACGGTGTACATCTTCGATGTGGTATTTGTGAGTGGAAGGGGCTACCTTGCACAGGTGAGGTACCTTACGTGACAGGCGGTCGATATCACTCATGGTGAAGTCAACCTCAGCCTCACTGGCTACGGCCAGCAGGTGCAGTACTGTGTTGGTAGAGCCGCCCATGGCAATGTCCAGAGTCATTGCATTTTCAAAGGCCGCTTTGGTAGCGATTGAGCGTGGCAGTACACGGTCATCGTCATGCTCGTAGTACTGACGGGCCAGTTTGACAATTATTTCACCAGCACGGGTAAAGAGCTCTTTACGGGCAGCATGGGTAGCTACGATAGTGCCGTTACCTGGCAGGGCAAGACCAAGAGCTTCGGTAAGGCAGTTCATGGAATTGGCTGTGAACATGCCTGAGCAGGAGCCGCAGGTAGGGCAGGCGGCAGTTTCCACTTCATTGATCTGCTCATCAGTAGCGTTAGGATCAGCAGCGATAACCATGGCATCAACCAGGTCGAGCTTGTCCTTACCCTCAATCTTGCCGGCTTCCATTGGACCACCGGAGACGAAGATAACAGGGATGTTCAGGCGCATGGCGGCCATGAGCATGCCTGGGGTTACCTTGTCACAGTTGGAAATACATACCAGTGCGTCAGCCTGGTGAGCATTGACGCTGTACTCAACGCTGTCGGCAATGATTTCACGGCTTGGCAGTGAGTAGAGCATGCCGGAGTGACCCATGGCAATGCCATCATCCACGGCAATGGTATTGAACTCTTTGGCAACGCCGCCGGCCTGCTCAATGGCACGGGCTACCAGAGTGCCTACATCCTTGAGATGAACGTGGCCAGGTACAAACTGGGTAAAGGAATTGGCTACGGCAATAATAGGCTTACCAAAGTCCTCATCTTTCATGCCGGTTGCTTTCCATAAGGCGCGGGCGCCGGCCATTTTCTTGGACTCGTAGGTAACGCTGGAACGGTATTTAGGCATTTGCTGTCCTTTCAGGCTCACATTGTGAGTCAGGTCCCCAAGTGGCATCGACTGATATCAAGTGGCATAAAAACAAATGAAAAAACAGGGATACGTCCCCAGGACGCACAGTCACCTGTTTTCAAATAATGCTCTGGCAGTGCCAGCTCAGGGATAAAAAAATCAGGGAAAGAAAAGGCCCCGGGAGGGGCCCTTCACGAGTCCGCTTTACGGACTCAGGCTTAATTATTCTTACTTCTTAACTGGAGTGAGCCAGCCCCACTTATCTTCAATCTTGCCTGATACCAGGTCGAAGAATACTTCCTGAAGCTTTTTAGTGACTGGGCCACGGTGGCCTGGGCCGACATCAATGCCATCGACAGAGGCAATAGGAGTGATTTCAGCGGCGGTGCCGGTGAAGAAAGCCTCGTCAGAGAGGTAGCACATCTCACGCTGGAGCTTCTGCTCGTATACAGGGATGTTTAATACCTCTTTGGCAATAGTGATGATGCTGTGACGGGTAATACCTGGCAGCAGACCATTGGTAAATGGAGCTGTGTAGATAGCGCCGTTCTTGACAAAGAATACGTTTTCGCCTGAACCTTCGGAAATGAAGCCGTCAGTATCCAGAGCAATGGCTTCTACATAGCCATTCTGGTGAGCCTCATTGGAGATAAGGATAGAGCTTAAGTAGTTACCGGCAGCCTTGGCTTCGGTAGGAATGGTGTTTGGGGCCAGACGGTTCCAGCTGGATACGCCAACCTTAACGCCCTTCTCAAGGCCCTCCTCACCAAGGTAGGCACCCCATGGCATGGCAGCGATCATGGCAGAGGCCTGGGCACCCTCAGGGATGCGTACACCAAGGCCGATTTCACCCAGGAATACCAGAGGACGGATATAGCCGGACTCAAGTCCGTTTTCTACGATGATGTCGCAGCAGGCCTGCTTGATCTGCTCTTTGGTGTAAGGAACAGGGAAGCGGTAAATCTTTGCGGAGTTGAAAAGACGGTCAATGTGCTCGTCAAGACGGAAAATGCATGGGTCTTTTGGAGTTGCGTAGGCGCGAATACCCTCGAATACGGCAGTGCCATAGTGTAAGGCATGGGAAAGAACGTGTACCTTGGCATCAGCATAGTTAACCATTTTGCCGTTGAACCAGATGTATTTGGTTGGGGTGTTATTGAGACTCATGAGGAACTCCTGCAGCATCAGCAAAAACCTTATGCGGATGTCTGTGCTCAGATCACGGCATCAAATCCTGACAAGGACAGAAATGAAGATAAGCCTTACAGAACTTTCAGTGTGAGCATGGCGGCGCAATAAGGTCAGCGCCCTGAGACAGAATCCAGTGCTGTGCTGTTAAATAATTAAGCCAAAAACTTGTTTGATGTCGCTCCGGCCCGTGATGTTAAGGTGCAGCTGCAGCAATAACACTGCTTTAAGCATGATTATGCTTTGAGCAGTGAGCTGCATTGAGCATCACGCAGCTTTGCCTCCGCGCGCAACTTTGCAGCTACGCAGCATCGCGCAGCATAGCAGCTTCGAAGTATCGCGCTGCGGTTATGACAGCTGCATGGGCGCCGGGAGCATAGTGTCAGGCAGAGGGGTGTATGCGGGTACTGTCAGCCAGAGTACAAGGTGTTTTGTAAGCCAGCCCTCCTGGTTGGAGAGGCTGTACCTTTAACCGGGGTATGCCAGACAGGAATACCTGTTATCAGATCCTGATCTCTGCCAGTATAAAACTGTGTTTTCAGGTAAGTAAGAGAGCAGCACAGCAACTGATCCGCACGGCTGGTGATACTGCAGCTGATGCTGCATCCAATAATGCAACCAGTGCTGCGGCTCAGGCGGCCGCGCTATGCGGCCGCCATCGGGTTGCCGTCTTAACTTACCTTAAATCAGGCCTGCTGGGCAGCGCCCTGGGCTGGAGCAGCAAATTCTTCGTGCTCGTCAGAAAAATCATTGCCCTCGCCGCTGGCAGAATCATCGTTGTCCTGATCATCGTTCATATTGGCAAAGACGGTGGCCAGGACTGGTCCGGAGATATTGTGCCATACAGAGAAGATGGCAGCTGGAACTGCGGACAGTGGATTGAAGTGGGCCATGGCAAGAGCTACGCCCAGACCGGAATTCTGCATGCCTACTTCGATAGACAGGGCCTTGCGCTTCTTGAGGTCCATACGGAAAGCCTTTGCCAGAGCATAGCCAAGAGCCAGACCAAGAACATTATGCAAAATGACTACGGCAAAGATTAACAGGCCGGTACGGGCGATCTGATCACGGCTTACAGCAACTACGGCTACAACAATGGCCACGATGGCAAATACTGAGATCATTGGCATAACTGATACGGCACTGCGAACGAAACCGCCAAATAAAGCATTTACCACAACGCCAGCTACGATAGGCAGAACCATGATGTACAGAATGGACATGAACATGGATACCGGATCTACGCTTACCCACTGCTGGGCAAAGAGGTAGATTAAGGCCGGTGTGACTACTGGAGCCATGACTGTAGTACAGGCGGAGATAGTCACAGACAATGGCACATCTCCACGACCAAGGAAGGTCATGACGTTGGAGGCGGTGCCGCCAGGGCAGCATCCTACCAGAATGACGCCAACGGCAATTTCGGCAGGGAGCTGTAGCACAAGGCAGAGAATATAGGCTAAAAGAGGCATAATCGCGAACTGGCCCACCACGCCAATAATGACGTCTACAGGGCGCTTCACGACTTCCGAGAAGTCCTTGGCACGAAGGGTAAGACCCATTCCAAACATCACAATACCAAGCAAAATGCTGATATAGCCGGCAAGGAACTTAAGGGCGTCTGGGAAGTAGAAAGCAATAATCGCGGCGGCAATAACCCAGAAAGCAAAGGTTTTACCGAAAAATGCGCTCATTTTAGCTAAAGTCTGCATGGTGGCCTCCAAAGCTCTCCTGCTCAGGGCGGTCCATCGCGCGGTCATTCCAGCACATGCTGTAATTGCTCTCAAAACAGTTATTGTTGCAATTTTGATATGCAGGTCGATAACCCGGACGATAACCGTACTCACAGGAGGCAAAGTTACGATATGACATATTTGCCTCGCTTATCTGCACGGCAGATAAAAACAAAATAGATATTCCAGACCTGAAAAGCACAAGGTGAAAAGCAAAGGCCTCAAGCCCTGCATTTTCTGCTTCAGACTGCGCCACCCTCAGACAGTCAAGGTGGCTCAGCCAGGCTGTGTACAGCGCAGCAAAGCACCGCAAAATAAGAAACTGATTAAGCAGGTTTCTTACACCGGTAAGATAAAGTGCTTCACCGGTAAGTGCGGCCATAAAGCCATAATGCAGCAGGATTGAACCACATCAGGCTGCAACTGCGTTGTACCTGCATTCTAAGCAACAAAAACAGGCCAGTGGTACCAGTGCACCAAAACAAAACATTAATAATTGTATTCCCTGTAATAACCATGCAATTGCACCAAAATAAAACAAAATACACTGGCCATACCCTGGAAAATCCTGCTCCCAATGCAAACCTTTGCATAAGCACAAGCCACATAATCAGGCCATTTATAGCTTAGACAAATATCGATATATGCAGGCATAGAAAAGGCGGGACTTTTGCCCGCCTCGATGAGATAGAGAGAATAAAGAGAATAAAAAAGAGAAAAATAAGAGAGAGAAAGATAGAGAACTAAAAGAGATAGAGAGAAAAAAACTGTTTACTGACCGAGCAGGTTAATAGCAATAGTAGGGCGCTGGTTAGCCTGGGCCAGTACGGTCTGAGAAGCCTGCTGAATAATGTTATTCTGAGTCAGGGCAGCGGTCTCAGAGGCGAAGTCTGTGTCACGAATTCTGCTGCGGGCATCAGACTGATTTTCGGAAATATTAGCCTGATTACGAATAGTGCTTTCCATTCGATTTTGTAAAGCACCAAGTCCGGCACGCTTGGAATCAACAGCCTGAATAAGCTTGTCGATATTCTCTAAAACATAAGTGGCTTTTGAAGCAGTAGAGATTGTAAAACGGATGGCATTATTGTTGGTTTTGTCCTGCATAAAACCAAACTTGGCATTATTATCTTTCTGATTAGTTGGATTGATGCCAGCCTGGTCTGCGATGCCGCTTAATGTAAAAGGATCTTTCCAGTTGAGGGATAAAGTGTTTCCTGCATTCGCGCCAACCTGGAACTTAAGTTCACCGCTACTTGGAATGAGGCCAACACTGGCTCCCATGAGAATTTCATGACCGGCGAAAGTAGTCTGGTTGGCAATACGGGTAATTTCCTGAGAAAGCTGGGTTACCTCCTCCTGAAGAGCCTTACGGTCAGCAGCTGAGTTGGTACCGTTAGCAGACTGTACAGCCAGCACACGGATACGCTGCAGCATGTTGGTAGTTTCATCAAGGGCGCCTTCAATAGTCTGGGCAAGGGCAATACCATCATTGGTATTACGGTTACCCTGATTTAAGCCGTTAATCTGTGAGGTTAAACGGTCTGAAATCTGCAGGCCTGCTGCGTCATCTTTTGCTGAGTTGATACGCAGACCAGATGACAGTCTCTGGTAGCTGGTGTTCAGGCTCAGAGTTGCATTACTGAGCTTGCGCTGAGCATTGATGGACGAGACGTTAGTATTAACGTATAAGGCCATATTTTTCTCCTTTATCGTTCAGAGCGAGCGACCTTTTATCAATAAGGTCGTGTCGATCATAACTACACTGATCGACTGTATTTCCGAGGTCTGTCTCCCCTGGAAATACTGGGCAGACCCTTATGCTTCTGATACCTGATAAGTAGCAACATGCAGGCCAGGTGATGCTATAAGCTGTTTTATATGCACAGTAAAAACTTTATAAAAGGCATATTCAAGCGCTTTATAAAGCGTAAAAAATATTACACATAATCAGTCTTAAATGGGTGTTTCCCCAGAGAAACGTACTCCAGGTGTAAAAATTGACGCTGTATAAAACGAAAAGCATAGACTTTTGTACAGGTGGCAGTAATCACAGGTCAATTTTGCCATTTATGCCTGGTTCGACCTAGCATAATATTGACGGGGCACGTAATTGCCGTTTAGCCTGGCAACAACTGCATTACAAAACAAGATATACAGACGTAAAAAAGGCGGGAGCTGGGCCCGCCTCGATGAGAAAGAGAGAAAGAGAGTAAATCTTTACGTAGTTACTGACCAAGCAGGCTGAGCGCAATATTAGGGCGCTGATTAGCCTGGGACAGAACAGTCTGAGAAGCCTGCTGAATGATGTTATTCTGAGTCAGGGCAGCGGTCTCAGAGGCGAAGTCTGTGTCTCTTATGCGGCTGCGGGCATCGGACTGATTTTCAGAAATATTGGCCTGATTACGAATAGTACTTTCCATTCTATTCTGTAAAGCACCAAGTGCGGCGCGCTTAGAATCAACAGCCTGGATCAGCTTGTCAATGTTCTCAAGAACATATGTAGCACGGGATGCTGTTGAGATAGCAAAACGAATAGCACCACCATCTGCTGTAAAGCCTTTCTTTGCCTGTGCATCTTTCAGCTCGGTTTGAGTGATGCCAGCTTGAGAAGCAATTCCACTTAAGGTAAAAGCTGAGACCCAGTCAAGAGAGAGGGTGTTGCCGGCGTTTGCACCTACCTGGAAGACCAGTTTGCCGTCATTTGGAATAAGACCCTTGCCTTTACCCTGAAGGATGGTCTGACCGGCAAAAGTAGTCTGATTGGCGATACGGGTGATTTCCTGAGAGAGCTGGGTTACTTCTTCCTGAAGGGCGTCACGATCTTTCTGGGAATTGGTACCGTTAGCGGACTGTACAGCAAGCACACGGATGCGCTGGAGCATGTTGGTGGTTTCGTCCAGGGCACCTTCAATGGTCTGGGCCAGAGCGATACCATCGTTGGTGTTACGGTTACCCTGGTTGAGGCCGTTGATCTGTGAGGTCAGGCGGTCGGAGATCTGGAGACCTGCTGCATCGTCCTTTGCAGAGTTAATACGCAGGCCTGAAGAGAGGCGCTGGTAGCTGGTATTTAAGCTCAGGGTTGCATTGCTCAGCTTGCGTTGAGCATTGATGGACGAGACGTTTGTATTAACGTATAAGGCCATTTTTATCTCCTTTATCGCATAGAATTATCGACCTCAACTACGCAGGTCGTATCAATATCCAAGGCCTGTCTGCCTTGGAATTATTGGGCAGACCTTTATCAAATTCTGTGTAATGAAATTTAGCAACAAGCGGGCCAAATGACATAAATGTAGCCAGGAACTATGATAAACGCTTTATAAATGACGTATCTATAGCAACTAAACGATAATTAAAACCTTATCGTCAGCAATATCCCCGGCAATTCCTGGCGTTTTATGGTGAATATTTGACATGAAGTTGCCACAATATCGCTTTACAAAAATATTACAGGCGTAAAAAAGGCGGGACTTATGCCCGCCTCGATGAGAAAGAGAGTAAAAAGAATAAATCGGTTGTGTTGTTTACTGACCAAGCAGGTTGATCGCAATAGTAGGGCGCTGATTAGCCTGGGCAAGAACGGTCTGAGAGGCCTGCTGAATGATGTTATTCTGAGTCAGAGCGGCGGTCTCAGAGGCGAAGTCTGTGTCTCTTATGCGACTGCGGGCATCGGACTGATTCTCGGAAATATTTGCCTGGTTACGAATAGTGCTTTCCATTCTATTCTGTAAAGCACCAAGTCCGGCACGCTTGGAATCCACAGCCTGGATCAGCTTATCAATATGCTCTAATGCATAAGTTGCTCTGGAGGCAGTAGAGATGGTAAAGCGTATAGCATTACCGTTCTTGTTATCCTCCATGAGTCCAAACTTGGCGTTTGTATCTTTCTGACTGGCTTTATTGATGCCAGCCTGGTCTGCGATGCCGCTTAATGTAAAAGGATCTTTCCAGTTGAGGGATAAAGTGTTTCCTGCATTCGCGCCAACCTGGAACTTAAGTTCACCGCTACTTGGAATGAGGCCAACACTGGCTCCCATGAGAATTTCATGACCGGCGAAAGTAGTCTGGTTGGCAATACGGGTAATTTCCTGGGAGAGCTGAGTTACTTCTTCTTGAAGTGCCTTACGGTCAGATGCTGAGTTGGTACCGTTGGCGGACTGTACGGCCAGCACACGGATGCGCTGGAGCATGTTGGTGGTTTCGTCCAGGGCACCTTCAATGGTCTGGGCAAGAGCGATACCGTCGTTGGTATTGCGGTTGCCCTGGTTGAGGCCGTTAATCTGTGAGGTCAGACGGTCGGAGATCTGGAGACCTGCTGCATCGTCCTTTGCAGAGTTAATACGCAGGCCTGAAGAGAGGCGCTGGTAGCTGGTATTTAAGCTCAGGGTTGCATTGCTCAGCTTGCGTTGAGCATTGATGGACGAGACGTTTGTATTAACGTATAAGGCCATTTGTATCTCCTTTATCGCATAGAACTATTGACCTCAACTTTTAAGGTCATACCAGTATCCAAGGTCTGTCTGCCTTGGAATTATTGGGCAGACCTTTTTCAAATTCAGTTGAATTCAATTCTGCAACATGCGGGCCAACTGCCCAAAAATGCGTTCTAAATTTTACTCAAGATGCTTCATAAATGCCTTATATTTAGCAGGGAAATACTAATTAAAACGTTATCGTCATTAACATTCCCGGCAATTCCTGGCATTTTACGACAGGCATTTGACATTTAATTGCCTGATATGCTCTCTAAATTTATTACAGGCGTAAAAAAGGCGGGACTTTTGCCCGCCTCGATGAGAAAGAGAGTAAAAAGAATAAATCGTTTGTGCTATTTACTGGCCAAGCAGGTTAAGCGCAATAGTAGGGCGCTGATTAGCCTGGGCAAGAACTGTCTGAGAGGCCTGCTGAATGATGTTATTCTGGGTAAGGGCAGCGGTCTCAGAGGCGAAGTCTGTGTCTCTTATGCGACTGCGGGCATCGGACTGATTCTCGGAAATATTTGCCTGGTTACGAATAGTGCTTTCCATTCTATTCTGTAAAGCACCAAGAGCAGCACGCTTGGAGTCAACCGCCTGAATAAGTGCATCAATGTTGGCAAGAGTGTTGGTAGCAACACTGGCTGTGCAGACGCCGAAGCGAACAACAGTGACGTTACCAGCCTGAGATTTGATAAGTCCTTTAGCGCCTTTATTAGTAATATCCTGGCCTTTGATTGAGGCCATGTCTGCGATACCGCTAAGAGTAAAGGCATCTTTCCAGACCAGATCCAGGGTATTGCCGGCATTGGCGCCTACCTGGAAGGTCAGGTTGCCTCCCTTGTTGTTCTGACCGACACTTGGGATCAGACTGTTTTTGTTATTGTTCTTATCGTAAGGGCCGTTGAGTACCAGCTGACCTGCAAATGTGGTCTGTCGAGCGATACGGGTGATTTCGGCTGACAGCTGGGTAACCTCTTCCTGAAGGGCCTTACGATCAGCTGCAGAGTTGGTACCGTTGGCGGACTGTACAGCCAGCACACGAATGCGCTGGAGCATGTTGGTGGTTTCGTCCAGGGCACCTTCAATGGTCTGAGCCAGAGCGATACCATCGTTGGTATTACGGTTACCCTGGTTGAGGCCATTGATCTGGGAGGTCAGGCGGTCGGAGATCTGGAGACCGGCGGCATCGTCCTTTGCAGAGTTAATACGCAGGCCTGAAGAGAGGCGCTGGTAGCTGGTATTTAAGCTCAGGGTTGCATTGCTCAGCTTGCGTTGGGCATTGATGGACGAGACGTTTGTATTAACGTATAAGGCCATTTTTATCTCCTTTATCGCATAGAACTATTGACCTCAACTAATAAGGTCGTACCAGTATCCAAGGTCTGTCTGCCTTGGAATTAATGGGCAGACCTTTTTCAAATTCTGTTGAAGGCAATTTTGCAACATGCGGGCCAACTGCCCAAAAATGCGTTCTAAAATTTACCCAAGATGCTTCATAAATGCCTTATTTATCGTACATAAACAATAAATAAAACATTACGATCTGCATTTTGATGTGCGATTCCCGGCAATACCTGGCGTTTTACGACGCGTATTTGACATTGATGATGTACGGAATGCTTTCCAAATGGCTTAGATGCAATAAAAAAAGCGGGCCAATTGCCCGCTTTAATAAGAGAGAGAAATAAAGAGAATAAATATTTCTGATGTGATTTTACTGTCCCAGCAAACTAATTGCAATAGTTGGTCGCTGATTTGCCTGGGCAAGAACAGTCTGGGAAGCCTGCTGGATGATGTTATTCTGAGTAAGAGCAGCAGTTTCAGATGCGAAGTCTGTGTCCCTTATGCGGCTGCGGGCATCAGACTGATTTTCAGAAATATTGGCCTGATTGCGAATAGTACTTTCCATTCTATTTTGTAAAGCACCAAGACCGGCGCGCTTGGAATCAACGGCCTGGATAAGGGAGTCGATATGTGCAAGCGTGTTGGTAGCTATCTGGGCAGTACATACACCAAAACGAATGTATTCAACACCGTCAGCTTTTGATTTTACCAGACCTTTAGTACCACCATGCTGATCGGTAGCTGTTTTAATGCCAGCCTGGGAGGCAATACCGCTTAAGGTAAACTCAGAGCCCCAGTCGAGCGAGAGGGTATTGCCTGCATTAGCGCCTACCTGGAACTTCAGCTCGCCGTTTGCCGGGATTAAGCTGTTTGGATTCTTTTTATTGTCGTGCTTACCATTGAGTACCAGCTGGCCGGCAAAGGTGGTCTGCTTGGCAATACGGGTAATTTCCTGGGAGAGCTGGGTAACTTCTTCCTGAAGGGCTTTACGATCAGCGGCTGAGTTGGTGCCGTTGGCGGACTGTACGGCCAGAACGCGAATACGCTGCAGCATGGCAGTGGTTTCATCAAGAGCGCCTTCGATGGTCTGGGCCAGGGCAATACCATCGTTGGTATTACGGTTACCCTGGTTTAAGCCATTGATCTGTGAGGTGAGGCGGTCTGAGATCTGAAGACCTGCTGCATCATCCTTTGCAGAGTTAATACGCAGGCCTGAAGACAGTCTCTGATAGCTCGTATTTAAGCTCAGAGTGGCATTACTTAGCTTGCGTTGGGCATTGTGATGGGGGTGATCATTCCGTACAGTTAATTATCCCCCTTTTGTTCATGGGCCCCATGGGGGTGATTTATCTCAATGCTAATTTTGGGATGAGTTTTTTTTTTTTCTTAGTGG
>NZ_JALKIL010000020.1 GCF_023051105.1 Anaerobiospirillum sp. NML120449
ACACTCTGGTATCCGTCATGGCTGAAGCGAGGATGACACTCTGGTATCCGTCATGGCTGAAGCGAGGATGACACTCTGGTATCCGTCATGGCTGAAGCGAGGATGACACTCTGGTATCCGTCATGGCTGAAGCGAGGATGACACTCTGGTATCCGTCATGGCCGAGGACCAGGTACGGACAGACAGCAGTTTCATGCTGTCCTGATTAGAAAGGCATGGGACGAGAAGTCTGTGCTGAAGATTTTATGATGCTTTTGGCAGCGGGCTTTGCTACAATACGCGCCGCTCATTCAGTGGCCATAAGGGCCACAACTTTCAGTACTTTTGAGCTCTAAAAACCCGTAAATACGGGTTTTTATTTAGGATAATAGTGATAAATCTTATCAAAAAAAAAGATGTTTATCCGCTGTTGCAATTCAGCCATGAATTGCCATGGCCTCTGTTTTTGAGCCCCAGCTTTAGCAGATACAGTATGCAAAAAGATTCTCTTTTCTATATTTTCACAGTCAAATCCCTGCTGGCCGGCATGCTTATTGGCCTTGGTTGCGTTGCCTACGTAGCCTCCCCTGTCAAGTATGTGGGTTCCTTTCTTTTCTCTCTGGGTCTGCTGACCATCATGGTCAAAAGCTACTTTCTGTATACCGGCAAGATAGGAGACTGGACCTTACAGTCCACCCTGCGCCTTGTTTACATGTTTGTACTCAACGGCCTTGCCTGTGCAGCCACTGCATGGATCTTCACTCATACCCGTATTGATCTTGGCAATGCAGCTCATGTAGCTGAGCTCAAGCTCAATGACACCATGCTCTCATCATTCATCCTGGCAGCCGGCTGCGGCGCCATGATGCATATTGCCTATTACGGATATACCAGAGGCAAGCATCCCCTGTATGTCATCATGCCGGTAATGTTCTTTATGCTGGCAGGATTTGAGCACTCTGTGGCCAACTGCGGCTTCTTTGCCATGGCCGGTGTCGATATGACTGCAACTGACTGGAGCCGCCTTGCCCTGATTGCCCTTGGAAATGCTGTCGGAGCTCTGGTATTTACCCGCCTGCTTACTGACCCTCAGGCCCATGCTGTACCACCACTGTTTGAGTCTGACCTCAAATACGACCCTCACCACAGCAAATCTCACGGCAAGTGCCACACTCCGGCCGGAACAGCCACTGTATATACTGCAGACTCCTCATCCTCAGGCAACAGCCATCAGGCCGAAGGTCATTATGGAGCTCCTGCCGCTGCGGCTGCCATGGCCATGGCAGCCCTGACCACCTCTGCAGTACCGGTTCAGAACAGCGCCATGAGTGACGTCCAGAGCGCCTCTGTGGTCCATCAGAATCAGAGCACAGGCTCAGGGCGCACTCAGGAGCGCATCTGACCCGAGCCCATCTGACCGGCAGAGAAACCACCATGGCGGCCTGACTGGGCCGGGGAGCTTGCAGGGGCAGGGTAATACCAGTAGGAAATCATGGAACAGATGGCTCCATAACCACCTGTAGCCATGATGACCCTGAGGTTATGAGTGTCCCTGACAGCCCATATGGCCCTAGGGGCCATAATGTTATGCATTGCACCGAGGGCCATGAGCTTATGAGTGGCACTTACAGTCTATATGGCCATGATGGCCATGATGTTATGCATTGTACCGAGGGCCATGAGCATATGAGTAGCCCTGACAGCCCTGATGGCTCTGATATAACGTATGGTCTGCACTCCCATGTTTACAGGATTATGGCCTGCACTTTTGGCCACTGTTAAGGCAGGTGACAGCTCACGGCCGCTCAGAGCCGCCTCGTCAGGAACAGTCTGCCTGATGGCAAGAACACTCCGGCAATGATGTTCAGATGAAATGGCCGTTATGGGCGGGCGCTGACAGCCATTTTTACAGGTGGGCAAAGTTTTCATCTAAAGCGCCTATTTGGGCGCTCTTAGTGTATAATAAGCCCGTTTTTTTCAGGCGTTTAGCGCTGGAACACGGGTTTTTGGCAGCAGAATACTGGCCTTAATTCCCTTATCCTGACGCTTTCACAATAGTGAAATGGCACTTCAGGAACGCTTCTGCGGGCTAAACTCAATGTTTACTTCATAACTCATTTTTTATGGCAAAAGAAGAAAGTATCGAGATGCAGGGCACCGTTCTTGAGACCCTGCCAAATACCACCTTTAGGGTTCAGCTGGAAAACGGCCACATTGTTATGGCTCACATCTCCGGCAAGATGCGCAAGAACTACATCCGTATCTTAACTGGCGACAAGGTAACCGTTCAGATCACTCCTTATGATCTGACCAAGGGCCGCATCACTTTCCGCGCCCGTTAATACCTGCTCCTCTGCCTGCAGTGCAGAGCGCAATATGCCTCCCTCACCAGAGCCTGACAGCCCTGGTATGACGGACCAGCACGCGCATAACACCAGCAAAAGACCTTATTTCACCTGCCAGGGTGAAAAAGCCTTTTTGTTCTTTGGCACTTGTAAAGCTCTCAACGCAGGTCTTTGCAAGTGCCAAACGCATTTCAGGGCCCCATAAAAACCATCCCACTATCCCCGCTATCCAATCTATCCCCTAATCTTCCCGCTGCAGAGCATCCTGAATCTGCCAGACACCGGCTCCATGCACCTATGACGCACCTGCAGAGCGTCCCGAATCTGCCAGACTCTCCACCAGGCCGGAAAGCCAGCTCCATCACATAATGCCGCTCTACAGAGCATCCAGTATCTGCACATGCTAAATCCCAGGCTGGAAACCCGGCGTCATCCCATGATGACTCCCGTGCAAAGCAGACTGTTTCTAACAGGCCTGAAACCAGGTTTGAGCAGATTGCAAGATGGCTGAAATAGCCGAAGCACAAGGCCTCACCAAGCCATCGAATACCTATTAGCTCAGGACTCAAGACACCTCAATGGACTTAATGATTTGCGCTGCACTGCGCCACTATCACAGCCGCGCTGCATAGTGCAGTGCCGGATAAGTGAGATGGGTCATATATTTCTTAGCTGAGCTTAGCTGAGTCCATCAGACTACAGAGGTCAACTGATTGCCGGGCCTGGTACCCTTAAGATCATAAGACTGCAGCTGAGTGGCGACTGGCAGCTACAGATGGACGGCGACTGGTATCTGAAGCTGCGAGACAAATGGCCCTACAGCTGGTGGCTACAGATACTGGCAGCTGTGAGACAAATAGCCCTACAGCTGCTGGCTACTGATACCTGCAGCTGTAAGACAAATAGCCCTACAGCTGGTGGACAGTGCTATCTGCAGCTGGGTGAGACGTGTGGTATCCGCAGCTTTAAAAGGACCGTCATTTTTGGCTGCAGGGCAGACAGCTTAAAACAGAGGTGATTCAAGCTGCTACAGGTCAAATTTGACGACATTGCATGATATATGAGTGTCAGTCTTATCAAGGCCTGTTGATGGGGCCTGGATGCGATTTTTCCAGTTCAAGCGTAATTTTATTTAAATTGGCAGTCGGGTGTAGCGCTCGGCATTTTTGCCTGAAATATCGTTAATTTTGAGTCCATGGGTAATGGCCGGCAAAAATTATTTTTTACCGCCGCCATTAAGTGATCGTGATCCCACTTTCCATTGTTACCGCGTAACATTGTGACATACATAGCATTTTGCATTTTTCTCTAGCACAACAGATCAAAAAACTACGTCATCTTTGCCTGTCTTGCCCGGTCCTGGGACTAATGCTAATTTAATTGCGTCGGCTGCGGGAAGCTGCAAATTTCTGTGGCTGACACAGTAATGATGAGCCTTTATTTGAAACACAATAAGACTCAGACTTACACTTTACAAACGAAAAGTTCTATTATAGATGCACATAATGACATCAAAGACGGCCATTTTGAGCTGAAGAACGACCAATTTACTTAGTTCAGAGTATCTGCCCGAAATTATGTGACCATGGCCTGCAGGCAGCAATGAAGCGAGATTCAGCCAGATAAATTGCTGAATATAACAGCTGCTGCGAGTCCTTTATGGTCTGTCAGATGAAAGTACATAATTTTGACCTCTGCTTAATGTGAGCACGCTATCTTAAACGTGCAAAGGCTGGAACAGCCATACTGCAAAATATCTTTAGCCCCCTGTGACTGAAGCAGCTGGAGCAAACTCATGCTCATATGCCTCCAGGGCATATGCATTGCCCGGCACTGACAGGGTTCTGCCTGATTATGTGGGTAAGGAAGCATGAGAGCACCTTGCCTGAATGCTTTGCCTGTACGGTTACGTACCAGTACCTCTGATTCCGCAAAAAACTCACACAAGCATTTACTCTGTCGTGTCCGCTGCTTAAGCCTCAGAGGGCATCAACTGAGCACAAGAGAATGACAACCAAACACAGGTCCTTATCATTGATTAAAATTGTTGCTGGAATTATTATTTCCCTGGTTTTACTCTCCGGAGCATCAGTTGTTATTGCCAGCTACCATGTAGTAGATCACCAGGAAAGTCCTCAGGACCCTGTCACCGCCAGCGATATCATCAATACAGTACTGAGCTGATCTGATCTGCGATCACTCCAGCAATGCAGGCATGCACAGCTGCCCTTTGTTGACCTTAGCTGACCTTATCTGCCCCGCAAGGCCCACCACATCTATCCTGGGCGCATCCAGTCCGCCCTGCCCCTGGTAGAACCATACCAGTTCCCTAAAGGTACCGCCGCTCTCTTGCTATATCACTGGTACCTGCTGTTGCAGCCCTGCTGCAAAACCATACCGCCCCCGCTCGTAAACTCTCAAGGATGCAAAGCCAGCCTCTCGTCCGCGCATCACCTGAAGCACAGGCATCGGTCCATAACAGGCGTTGCTGACCTTATACTTGCCTTATTGCCCTGTTATCCAGCCATAGCACTGGCTCAAAGCATTTCATTTAAGATCACAGGCCATTACCGGCTCATAAAGCGCCAGATTTTTACAGATTCCGGGCTTCAGTCAGACCGCTGCCAGCTGACCAGGGCTGTCGTGCCTGTTACGTAGTGCACCCCCTCCGTGCCTTTCCTGAGCGCAGTTCTTCCTTTCCTGTTTCGGTGCACAGTTCTGCCATGTCTGTCCCTGAGCGCAGTTCCTCCACTCCTGTTTCGGGGCGCAGTTCCTCCATTCCTGTTTCGGGGCGCAGTTCTTCCAGTCCTGTTTCGGAGCGCAGTTCTGCCATGTCTATCCCAGCGCCATGGCATGGCATTTCTGTCTTCTTATGTCCTGGAGCGACGCTCTGTCCTGCATTCATTTCACGGCATGACAATACTTTAATGGCTAATAACCTCTCACAGCAGGACGGCACTGCTGAGTTGAGCCATGCTGCAAGACTGCCTTCTCTTACCTTTACAGCCCTTTCCATACCGATCCTCTCAATGAAATGCCGCCATCAAACCATATTGCCCCGTTCCTGTTATTGCAGGCATGGCTGCAAAGTCGTGTATAAGTGACTTGTCCATGGTTCAGCGGCCTTATCTGCCTTTTGCTGCAATTGGACTCAGGTTGATGCGTGGCAATGGGACTGTGGGATTATGACAGGCATTGCCCTGTGATTTTACAGAGAAGGGATCAGCCAGGCTGAGGACGAGCGTAGCAAGCGGGACACAAAAGGCTGTCAATTAATGCAAATTCACTGATATATATCGTATTCGTGCACTTTTATGGATATCCAGGTCCGTCTTTGACTTTCATCATGATTGCATTTAAGCTATTTTGCTAAGCCGAATTTTAAAGCTCTGATATTTTCAGGGCGGTCATAGACAAAACTCTGCAGTACTTTTCTGTGTTACGACGCGTATTACCGTTTTTTACTGAAAGCCCCTGCCAGTGGCTGTTTTGCGTCTGGCTGCTACTGCAGTTTCAGGTTAAAACAATACATTCCGGTGCTGCACCTCAATCAGGAATCAAGATGCCTGAGCACCACGATTTGACAGTTTTTAAGGCACACCTGTGTTCCTGAGAGCAGCTGCTATCAAGCCATAATGCCTGTTAGCTCCCATGTTTCCATATGGGTCAATTTCAGTCACGGGCGCGTTTTTTGCTTACAAAAGGCCATTGCCCAGGTATTAAACTATGGCTGTAAGACAGGTTTGTTATGCCATGCATGCCACAGTTCAGGGCGACATAATTTTTAATTTTAATAGGAGCATACAGGCTCAGGCCTGTTGATTACTGATTTGCTGTACCCAGACATTAAGTGTTCTTACAAGCTGACAGACAGCACCGGCTCACGAGCCTCAGTCCGAGTTATTGCATATAACCTGGACCATACTGTCATGTCTGCTCAGCAGCAAAAAAAGGCTCCTGCCACAGACACCTGCCCCAAGTCACTGATTAACCACGACTCAAACGAATCAGCTGACGGCAAATGTTTGGCCTCAGGCCTTTCTCTGGTCTGCAAAAAAGCACTTTCATCCCTTTCCCGTCTTTCAGGTCGTACCACTGCGGCCTCCGCAGCCGCTGTGGCTACAGCGCTGACCCTCAGTTCTCCTGCATATGCAGAATCATCTACTCTTGCTGCCGCTGCCCATGCCGCTGAGGAAGTAATCGATGAGACCGATGCCAGAGTGTCCATGGAGACGGCATCCAAACTGCTGCTTAACAGCCCTCATCTTGATTACGAGCGCGCGCTTTTTGAGCAGCACAATCAGATTGCAGCCAATTACAACAACAATTACGAAACCATTCTCAAGTACAAGCAGCCTGCCAACAAGAGCGAAAAGTGCCTGGTAGCCTCGGATCTGCTTGACGGTATTCTGCTGCCCAACTCCATCCTGTTCTGGGAAGGCTCCTGCCGAGACGATCGCGCCGATGGCTTTGGCCGCGTCTATGTCATTTCTTCAGGCCGCAAGACCTTTGAAATGCTGACCAACTTCCACTCAGACGAGCCTCAGTACACCACTACCTACTACACCAGGAATACCCGCATCGATTCTCGTACTATCTACTTCTACGGCAAGTCCAACCGCTTCCAGAGCAGTGGCATTCTTATTACCGAAAGCCGCGTGGACGGTGATCTGCTGGTTGGTATGCAGACAGTCAACAAGACCAGTCTCATCACCTGGCAAAAAGAGACTTCCCGTAACTCCAAGTATGTACTGAACATCAAGGATTATGGCAATTACGT
The DNA here is from genome assembly GCF_023051105.1 of Anaerobiospirillum sp. NML120449. Lineage (GTDB taxonomy): Bacteria > Pseudomonadota > Gammaproteobacteria > Enterobacterales > Succinivibrionaceae > Anaerobiospirillum. The sequence continues at coordinate 7,105 of NZ_JALKIL010000020.1, forward strand.
CCACTTCATCCATGATCTGATAAATACCCCATACCGATCTCTGGCCATGTCCTATCGCATGACCAACCGCACTAATGGTCAGAATCTTGGTTACTCCTTTACAGGTCAGTCCGATGGCATAGTGCTGGGCAAATTTACCGACCGCAGTGGCATAACTGATGACAGCGCCATTCCGTCAGATATTCTCAATCATGTAATCGAACTCAACCGCAATATAGATTTCAATGTTGAGGGCGCCCTCAAGAACGTTATTGAAGCCCTGCCTGTTATTGAGGCCTACAAGACTGTAGTGTGCAATGATTCCTATCAGAATCCTCTATGCACCAAGATGAAGTGCAAGGAAATCTGCTCAAGTCAGAACGCGACTTCACCTGAAAGTCCGGCTGTAAAGGAATTGCTGCTGCGCCTTGTTGATCACCATAACAACAGACCACTGATTTCCTATCTGAGCAAAGCTCAGAACATGCAGAATTCTATGGGCGATGCAGCCAGCTCATCTGATCCTCAGCTAAGCGATCTGCTTTTACAGACCAGGAATGATGGTATTGACTCCGCCAGCACTGGCGCTGTGGCTCAGGCTGGATCATTAACAGCTCAGTCGGGAACTTCACCGCTCAAGAATTTTACTGTTGATGATGCCTATAATCTGGGACAGCAACAGGGGGTAAATCCAGGCGCACCTCTGCCAGAATTTAATACTCACGGATCGGGCTTTGCTTCTTCTCAGGGATCTGTTTTTGATAATGCCGGCAGCTCTTTTGGCAGCCATGCTGCTGCAGATCATGCTGCTAACAACAACCTTTATCAGGCTCAGGGTCCATCTTTGCTCGATGAGGGCAACAGAAAGTACCAGCCAGCAGATCGTAATTTCCAGCGCAGTGCACCTCCTAAGAGCAACAGCGTCTTTAACGATCCACTCTCGGATCGCAGCCGTGCTGAAGCATCAGCAAGACTGCAGGAGCGCATTGAGCGTGAGCGTGCCCAGAACGAAGAGGCTCAGGCCAGGATGCGTGAGGCAAAGGCCAGAGAGCCAGATCGTCAGAGCGCAAGACAGGCTCCACGTGACCCTCTGTCTGAAAAGACCAGTGCAGAGGCAGAGGCCAGACTCCAGCAGCGCATTGACCATGAAAGAGCCCAGTTAAATGCCGCAGAGTCTCGACAGAAAGCTCTGGAGCGTCAGCAACAGCAGGATTACATTGAAATGCGCCGTCAAGGGGATCTCTTTGACCGCGACTTCCCGGTAATAGACTTCAGTCAGGTTGATGAAAATGAGCCAACCAACGATCCTGCAGCTCCACAAAGAAAGCCGCAGGGACCGTCCCAGCGCAGTTTTACACCAAAAATGACCGGAGCACCTGATTTTTCCAAGCGCTACGAAAAGCCATCTCAGGCTATTGATTTCAGTCAGGTTGATGAAAATGAGCCAACCAGCGATCCTGCAGCCCCACAAAGAAAGCCGCAGGGACCGTCCCAGCGCAGCTTTACACCAAACATGACCGCAGCACCTGATTTTTCCGAGCGCTACGAAAAGCCATCTCAGGCTATTGATTTCAGTAATATCGATGATGGAACTGACAACAACACTGAGAAGGTTATTGATCGCAGCAATTATCAGACTGATATAGAAAAGCGCCGTGCCGAGCAGGCGGCCATGCGCAATAAGGCTGCACAGCAGCGCCGTGAACAGCAGACTCTGGAGGGCTATCAGGCCCGTCGTGCTCCTCTTTCCGATCAGAGCCGTGCTGAGGCCAGTGAGCGTCTGCAGTCCCGCATAGACAAACAGCGTGCTCAAAGTGAAGCTGAAGCTGCCGAGCGTCGCGCCCGCGACCGCCAGCGTCAGGAAGAGATCATGGAGTACCGCCGCAGCGGCGACCGCTACAGCGCCCCATCTCCAGTGATTGACTTCAGTCAGGTCGAATAGCAACACAACACCAGCGTCGCACCACGCCGTCCTCCCCCGGGCACTGCCGCTCCAGGGCTGAGACTGGCTGCGCTGCGGCCCGCCATGCTGGTAAAATACCCCATAATCAGGGCAGATCCCCACAAGGATCTGCCCTGCTGCATTTATGAACTGACAAAACAGCTATCAGAGCTCATTCCCGTCAGGCTGCGCCCTACCCCGCCATACTCCTGCGGACTCACAGCCCCACCTGCATGCCATAAGCTCCGGCCAGCTGCCAGACTGCAAGCTGCAAGCTGCAAGCTGCAAGCTGCAAGCTGCAAGCTGCAAGCTGCAAGGCACACTAAAGCATTCCCAGATAATCCAGCATCATGCAATGCTCATAAATATGGCCCCACAACGGGGCAGTATGACCATGATGTGCTGCAAAAGTGTGCATAAGGCAGTGACAGCCGCCTTTACAGGGCTTTTGCAGCTGTTTAGACCGACTTACTGACTGTGAGCCAGGTCTTTTTAGGTTAGGATATGTGCCAGCAATCAGACCTCGGGCCCAGGCACGCTGCCATGAGTACAGGCCACAGTGTGCAGTGCTCAAGGCGCCGCCAGGGTACCCCGGCGGATATGTCAGGCTACAGAGGTCAGGTATAACCATAAAGGCTTTTTTGAGGGTTGTTCATGAGCTTTATCAGTAAGGTCACAGTTCCTGAGGGTGACAAGATTTCCGTGGATGCACAGGGTCGTCTGACCGTTCCTGCCAATCCAGTTATTCCTTTTATTCGCGGTGACGGTATTGGTGAGGATATCACCCCTGTCATGCACAAGGTGGTCAATGCTGCCGTTGAAAAAGCCTATGGTGGTGCAAAGAAGATCTCCTGGATGGAAATCTATGCCGGCGGCCGTTCCTGCGAAGTCTATGGCGAATTTGTCTACCTGCCTGATGAGACCATGGAGTTCATCAAGGACTACCATGTTGCCATCAAGGGTCCTCTTACTACCCCAGTAGGCGGCGGTATCCGCTCTCTGAACGTTGCCATGCGTCAGGGCCTTGATCTGTACATCTGCCTGCGTCCAGTACGCTATTTCAAGGGCACCCCAAGCCCGGTTAAGCACCCTGAGCTTACCGACACCATTATCTTCCGTGAGAATGCTGAAGACATTTATGCCGGTATCGAGTGGGAAGCTGACAGCGAGGGCGCAAAGCAGGTTATCGACTTCCTGCAGAACACCATGGGTGTTAAGAAGCTGCGTCACCCTGAGCACTGCGGCATAGGCATCAAGCCAATGTCAAAGCAGGGCACCGAGCGTCTTATCCGCGCTGCCATCAACTATGCCATAGACCATGACCGCAAGAGCGTTACCATCGTCCACAAGGGCAATATCATGAAGTTCACCGAGGGTGGCTTCAAGAAGTGGGGCTATGAGCTTGCTGAGCGTGAGTTTGGCGCAAAGGCCGATGACAAGGGTGTTATCTCCTTCAAGAACCCAAATACCGGTCGTGACATTGTCATCAAGGACGTCATTGCAGACGCCTTCCTGCAGAATATCCTGCTCTACCCTGCTGACTATGATGTAGTTGCTGCCATGAACTTAAATGGCGACTATATCTCCGATGCCCTGGCCGCTATCGTTGGCGGTATCGGCATTGCCCCAGGCGCCAACATCGGCACTGAGGCCGCTATCTTCGAGGCCACTCATGGCACCGCCCCAACAATCGCCGGTAAGGGCATTGCCAACCCTGGCTCCATCATTCTTTCAGCTGAGCTGATGCTGCGTCACATTGGCTGGAACGAGGCTGCTGACCTCATCATCAAGGGCATGGAATCTGCCATCAGCGCCGGCAAGGTCACCTCAGACTTCGCCGCTCAGATGGAAGGCGCCCAGGCCCTGTCCACCGCTGACTTCGGCGACGCAATCATCGCCCACATGTAAGCGGCCAGCCCCATGCAGCTGCCAGTCAGGCGCCTTACAGCCCCTGGCTGCAGCGGCAGCGGCAGCTGCCACCAAAGCCCGGCTTTCCCACAGGAAAGACCGGGCTTTATCAATTTAAAGCACGAATCTGTCGGTCTTCAGCGCCACAGCATGCTCCATATTTCCCACCTCAGCCTCTACCATCCAAAGCCACACCCACCACACCGCACCTCAGAGCCATGTCTCACAGCGCCAACTCAGGCGCCTCTGGCATCACGCCCCAATAAATACTCTACAAAATGCAATCTGAAGTGTATCTGCAAACATTGGCCAGAACACCTGCAGAAGCTCCCATTTACCACACGCATCTCATAAGCAAGTACGGCTTTAATAATCATGATTTTGCCGGCCCAAAATCTCATTGACAGCTAAATGATAAAGACCAGTTTGGATTTATAAATACAGGAACTGTTCACGCGTTAAAAGTAGAGGGCAGGCTTTTTTAAGCCAAAAATTGAGGCATGTACATTGCATGATATTTGACAGTAAAGGCCGGTGCCATTGATCAATAAACATAAGACACCCGGTCCAAACTACATGAGAGAAGAGAGAGAAATACTATGGCCCTTTACGTCAATACGAACGTAAGCAGCATTAATGCGCAAAGAAAGCTCAGTAATGCTACTTTAAACCTGAATGTCTCCTATCAGAGACTGTCATCTGGTCTGAGAATTAACTCCGCCAAGGACGACGCAGCAGGTCTGCAGATCTCAGACAGACTCACCTCCCAGATTAATGGTCTCAACCAGGGTAACCGCAACACCAACGACGGCATCGCTCTGGCTCAGACTATCGAAGGTGCCCTGGACGAAACCACCAACATGCTCCAGCGCATTCGCGTCCTGGCCGTACAGTCCGCCAACGGAACCAACTCCGCCTCCGACCGCAAAGCCCTCCAGGAAGAAGTTTCCCAGCTCTCCCAGGAAATCACACGTATCGCAAAACAGACTACTTTCGCCGGCCAGCAGATTCTGGACGGCGCCGGCAAGGGTCTGATTCCTACTGATGGCAAACTCACTTTCCAGGTTGGCGCTAACGCAGGCAACACACTGACACTAGACTGGAGCAAGGCCTTTACCATGACCGGCCTTATCTCCCAGGTTAAGGGTCAGACTGCTCCAGCTAAAAACACTGACGGCATTCACAAGTCCGGCAACTTCTATGTCTGGACCATTTCCATGGCCTCTCTGGCAACCGCCGTACTTGGTAACATCGACAAGTACATCCAGGCAGTTGACTCCAAGCGCGCCGGACTTGGTGCTTTACAAAACAGAATGGAGAGCGCAATCCGTAATCAGGCTAATATCTCAGAGAACCAGTCTGATGCCCGCAGCAGAATCAGGGACACAGACTTTGCTGCAGAGACCGCAGCACTGACCCAGGGCAATATCATCCAGCAGGCTTCCCAGACCGTGCTGGCACAGGCCAATCAGCGTCCTACTATTGCGCTGAGCCTGCTTGGCCGCTAAGGCGATATTAACTTTATTGCTTTAACTTAAGCGGGCCAAAGTTCCCGCTTTTGTATGAGACAGCTGAAGATATAGCAGCTGCATAAATCCCCTAAGCAAGGGATTTATTACTGTAGCAAGGCATAGCACATAACGACCGTCTGACAATAAAGTCGCGGCTGTATACCGAGCAATCTGGTTATGCCCTGCTAACAGATTGAGAGAGAGAAGAGGAAAGAGATATGGCCCTTTACGTTAATACGAACGTCAGTTCCATTAATGCCCAAAGGAAACTGAGTAACGCCACTTTAAACCTGAATACCTCCTACCAGAGACTGGCCTCTGGTATGCGTATCAACTCCGCCAAGGACGACGCAGCCGGTCTGCAGATCTCAGACAGACTTACCTCCCAGATTAATGGCCTTAACCAGGGCAACCGCAACACCAACGACGGCATCGCTCTGGCACAGACTATCGAGGGCGCGCTGGACGAAACCACCAACATGCTCCAGCGCATCCGTGTGCTGGCCGTACAGTCCGCCAACGGCACCAACTCCGAAGCTGACAGAAAGGCTCTTCAGGAAGAGGTTACCCAGCTGTCCCAGGAAATTACCCGTATCGCCCAGCAGACCACCTTTGCAGGTGCAACCGTCCTGAACGGCCCAAGAGCTCCAGGAGCTAACGATGCCTGGCTCCAGAATAAGACCAGCTTAATCCCTAGCCAGGGCTCCCATAACGCAGGAAAGATTGTTTTTCAGGTTGGCGCTAATGCTAATGACACTCTGACCATGAACTGGTCTATGGCTTTTACCATGTCTGGTCTGGCAAAGATGGCAAATCTTGGTGCTGGAGATAAAACGGCTACAAATGGCATTTTTAAGGCGGATAACGCAAATGGCAACACAGTAAGATGGTCTGTTTCTACTGCAGCAACATCAACCAATACTCTGGCCAATATCGACAAGGTAATTCAGGCTGTGGACTCCAAGCGTTCAGTACTGGGCGCTTTACAGAACAGAATGGAGAGCGCTATTCGTAATCAGGCCGGTATTTCTGAAAATGAGGCAGATGCCCGCAGCAGAATCAGAGACACAGACTTTGCCGCAGAGACCGCAGCACTGACCCAGGGCAACATTATCCAGCAGGCTTCCCAGACCGTGCTGGCTCAGGCCAATCAGCGTCCTACTATTGCGCTGAGCCTGCTGGGCCGCTAAGGCGATATTAACTTTATTGCTTTAACTTCAGCGGACCAAAGATCCCGCTTTTGTATGAGCACAGCTGAAGATATAACAGCTGCATAAATCCCATAAGCAAGGGATTTATTACTGTAGCAAGGCATAGCCCATAACAGCCGTCTGACAATAAAGTCGCGGCTCCAGCCTCAAGAGTCTGGTTATGCCCTGCTAACAGATTGAGAGAGAAGAAGAGGAAAGAGATATGGCCCTTTACGTTAATACGAACGTCAGTTCCATTAATGCCCAAAGGAAACTGAGTAACGCCACTTTAAACCTGAATACCTCCTACCAGAGACTGGCCTCAGGTATGCGTATTAACTCCGCCAAGGACGACGCAGCTGGTCTGCAGATTGCTGACAGACTTACCTCCCAGATTAATGGCCTCAACCAGGGCAACCGCAATACCAACGACGGCATCGCTCTGGCACAGACTATCGAAGGTGCCCTGGACGAAACCACTAACATGCTCCAGCGCATTCGCGTGCTGGCAGTGCAGTCCGCCAACGGCACTAACTCCGAAGCTGACAGAAAGGCTCTTCAGGAAGAAGTTACCCAGCTGTCCCAGGAAATTACCCGTATCGCCCAGCAGACCACCTTTGCAGGTGCAACAGTCCTTAACGGCCCACGTGATCCAAGCAATACCAAAAACTGGCTGCAAAACAAAACCAGCTTAATCCCTAGTCAGGGCTCTCATAATGCCGGAGCTATCGTTTTTCAGGTAGGCGCCAATGCAAATGACACACTGACCATGAACTGGTCAGTTGCTTTTACCATGTCAGGTTTGGCAAAGATGGCAAATCTTGGTGGCGGCGATCAAACTGCAACTAAAGGTATTCACAAGGCTCAGGGTGCAGACGGCAACACAGTAAGATGGTCTGTTTCTACTGCACAGTCAGCTACCAACACGCTGGCTAATATCGACTCAGTTATTCAGGCTGTTGACTCCAAGCGTTCCGTGCTGGGCGCTTTACAAAACAGAATGGAGAGCGCTATTCGCAATCAGGCCGGTATTTCTGAAAATGAGGCAGATGCCCGCAGCAGAATCAGAGACACAGACTTTGCCGCAGAGACTGCAGCACTGACCCAGGGCAACATTATCCAGCAGGCTTGCCAGACCGTGCTGGCTCAGGCTAACCAGCGTCCTACTATTGCGCTGAGCCTGCTGGGACGATAATAATTTCACTTTTTCTTTTCTGTTATCTTAAGGCGGGTTTTCCCGCCTTTTTTGCATTCTGGCCCGAGCAGCCACGATGCACAATGGAAAAGGACCAGCCTTTTTAGAGCCCCTCAACAATACCCGGCATAACCTGGCAATACAACTTCAGGGGCATCCATTTTGAAAATGCGCCTTCACATTGGCTCTGTATCACTTCACCAAACTGCTTTCATGGCTGCCATCCTCTGGGGGCTTTGCTGTGGATGGATGTGATGATGGCGGGGGTTATTTTCTTTGGCCGAGGGTGCGGTTACTGGTGGTGCAGCGGGTTATGCGACAGGCGTAGCGGGCGTGTGTTCGGGGATGATATTCTGGTGACGTCTTGAACGGTACGCTTATTTATCCGGTTTTCCTGGATGTTTTTTGTGGTGCAAATTTTTGCCTGCAGGCCGTATATATCTACAAAAATTCAGGCATCTTTGCTAAAATCTCAGCTTTAATTGCATGGGACAAGCCCACAGTGGCGTCCTTTTCCAGCTTTAAGGCGTTTTTGTTTTTTGATGCGAGGCAGACATGTCAGCTCGTTTTAAGCCAAATCTTACCGTGGCTCTGATTATTGAGCACGAGGGCCGTTTCTTAATGGTCGAAGAGTACCAGGAGACAGGTGATCTGTGCTTTGGTACTGTGGCAGGACATGTTGAAGCCCGTGAAAGCATTGTCGAAGCTGCCCTGCGTGAGGGTCTTGAGGAGTGCGGCTGCGAAGTCGAACTCGACCACCTCGTAGGTGTCTACGATTACGTCAAGGACAATGAAACCATTCTGCGTTTCACTTTCAAGGCTCACCTTAAAGACAATGATCCTTCCAGGGTCAAAATCAGCGACCCTGATGGCGATATCGTAGACATCAAGTGGCTTACCCGCGAAGAGATTTTTGGCGCCCGTGACATGTGGCGCACCCGTCTTATCGGACCAAACTTTGAAGACTACTTCAATGGTCAGTCCGTTCCTCTTTCCTTTATCACTACTGTACGCAGCTGATACGCGCGATGACTAACTGGCTGATGCCCTCCGATTACCGCTTTGCTGCGGATATTCCCTATGACCAGCTGCAGGGACGCCACGTTGTAGTAGGCGTATCCGGCGGTGTGGACTCATCACTGTCGGCCGCCCTGCTCAAGGAAGCCGGCATGAAGGTAACCGCCCTGTTCATGAAGAACTGGGAAGAAGACGATACCGATACCTACTGCTCGGCCGCTCAGGACCGTGCTGATGCTCAGCAGGTCTGTGACACTCTGGGAATTGAGCTCAAAACCATCAACTTTGCTGCCGAATACTGGGACAGCGTTTTTGAGAACTTTCTGAGCGAATACCGCGCCGGTCGTACCCCTAATCCTGACATCCTGTGCAATAAGGAAATCAAGTTCAAGGCTTTCCTTGAGTATGCCCTTGAGGATCTCAATGCCGACTTTATTGCTACAGGCCACTACTGTCTGCGCAGCTTTGATGGTGGCATTGATGCTCCGGCTCATCTGCTCAGAGGTCTGGACAGTAACAAAGATCAGTCCTACTTCCTCCATGCCATAGGCCCGGACAGACTGCACAAGGTGCTGTTCCCTGTAGGCCATCTGCCAAAACCTCAGGTAAGAGCCATGGCCGAAGAGCGCGGTCTTGCCACTGCCCGCAAGAAAGACAGTACAGGCATCTGCTTCATAGGCGAAAAACGTTTTGGCCAGTTCCTTAAACAGTATCTGCCTGACGCCTCCACTCCAGGTCCAATTATCTCTACTGCAGGTAAGGTTATGGGTGAACACCCTGGCCTTATGTACTGCACCATTGGTCAGAGAAAGGGGCTTCATATTGGCGGCAGTGCCGACGGTACCGGTGAAGCATGGTATGTAGTCGACAAGGACATGAAGAACAATGCCCTGATCGTAGCTCAGGGACATGAGCACAAGGCTCTTTATGCCAACGGTCTGTATGCCGGCGCTGAGACATGGATTATCGATGCCCCGGAATTGCCGCTGCACTGCACCTGTAAGGTACGCTACCGTCAGCCTGATGTGCCTTGTACTGTAGAGCGCGTCAGCGCCTCTCAGGCCGGTCTGTACACCGAAGAGGCAGGTCAGTCTGAAGCTTCACAGTCAACTGAGCGCACCATGCTCAAAGTTACCTTTGACAATCCTGTAGCTGCTATTGCCCCAGGCCAGTCAGTTGTGTTCTACAACGGTCAGGACTGCCTTGGCGGTGCCGTAATCGAAGCACCGATTAAAGATTAAAAAGCAGGCATCAGGTCTCTGCAGTGACTTGCAGGCTGCGCCTCCTGGCGCAAGCGCCGTCAGGCACTGCAGCTGAAGTCAGGCCACAGGCACTGCAGCTGAAGTCAGGCCGCAGGACCACAACCTTGCCATGTCCTGGCAATGCCCTGATTATCCTGGCTGAGCTGATACAGGCCGGACTCGATACTGTGCCGAGCTGCCTGCAGGCATAACCCCTTTTACTACAGTTGTCATTTTTACTGGATTTCCCTGGATTTCTGTCATGGCTAACAACATTTATTCTGAAACCCTTGCACTGGCCGCTTTATTCCAGTCTGCTGCCCAAATCCAGCGTGTTGCCCGTACCGGCAGCGTAGATGAGCACACTATTGCACCTTTAATGCGTGCTCTGGTCATTACCGAGCCTGATGCCATTGAGGACATCTACGATCCCAAGCGTCTTGAGTCCGGTCTGAACCAGCTGCTTACCTCCCTGTACCCAAAGGAGGCTGCCCAGCCTAAAAATGCTGAACTTATCAAAATCGCTTTCAGCATCCTGGGCCTGGTGAGCAATCTTGAAAAGCAGGACATGATTTACAGTCAGCTTGACCGTGAAGTCGACAGCCTGCGCTCCAATGTGCTGCTGATGCACCCTGACTATGAGACTGAAGAAGACAATATCCTCATGGATTACGATGTCATCAAGCTCTACTCAGGCATTTACAGCAATTTAATCAGCCCTAATTTCCCTAAGCTCATCATCTATGGTGAGGAGCACTATCTGCGTCGTACCGAGCTGCAGGAGATGATTCGCGCCCTGCTGCTCTCCGGCATCCGCGCATCAATTCTCTGGCACCAGGTAGGCGGCAAGCGCTATTCCCTGATGTTCCGCTATAAGGACATCATCGAATGTGCCCGCAACGTGCTCAACAAAAACAGATAATTACCAGGGCCCCTGTATCAGGGGCTTTGGGCTTTTTCCGCCACCGACAGCAGCCGTAGCAGATACGCGGCTCACAGCCCCAGGCGCGATGACCGCCTGGGCCGCTGGCCCGGCTGCCGGTACGGCTGCCCGGGCACTGGCCCGGGGCCTGGCATCGCCGGGTTCCTTTGGATGAAAGCTCTGGCCGTGCTGGTCGGGGCAAGAGCAGGTGGCGACGATTTTTCTTTTTTCGCCTGTAAGCTGCGAACCTGTGTAGAGCAGCTTATGGGCTGAGTCTGAAAACACTGTTTCTGGTCTGTGCAGGACAGCTGTTTAAAAGCACTCACTAACTCCAACTGGTCCTGCAGTCTGATACTTTCAGGCATCTGTATGTGTCATATGACACCTGGTGGCTGTGGTGACGGCTGAACTATGGACTGCGCCGGGACAGATTATGACCATGTGGTCATATGGCATTGCCGGTGCGGACAGGGCTGGAAAATGTGCTTGTCATTTTGAGGTTTAGTTATGCAATTATCGCCTTTAACAGCGATTTCACCGCTCGATGGTCGCTATGAGTCCAAGGTTCAGGAACTGCGTTCCATTTTCTCCGAATACGGTTTAATGCGCTTTAGAGTGCAGGTTGAGCTCACCTGGCTCAAAATGCTGGCCGCCTGTCCAGAGATTAAGGAAGTGCCAGAGTTCTCAGCTGAGGCCATTGCTTTCATCGATGGCATTATTGAGAACTTCTCCGTTGAGGATGCCGAGGACATCAAGCGCCGTGAAGCTGTAACCAATCACGACGTCAAGGCCGTTGAGTACTTCTTGAAGGACAAGACCGCCTCCAATCCTGAGCTGGCCCAGGTTAAGGAGTTCATCCACTTTGCCTGCACCTCTGAGGATATCAATAACAACTCCCACGCTCTGATGCTCAAGACTGCCCGTGACGAGGTCATTCTGCCATTATGTGACAAGCTCATTGGCGAAATTTCCCGTCTGGCTCATGAGTATGCCAGCCTGCCTCTGCTGGCCCGTACCCACGGTCAGCCAGCCTCTCCTACCACCTTAGGTAAGGAAATGGCCAACGTAGCCTACCGTCTGCGCCGTCAACGCAACCAGATTGCTGCTGTTGAAATTCTGGGCAAGATGAATGGCGCTGTAGGTAACTACAATGCCCACTACTCTGCCTATCCTGAGGTTAACTGGCCAGAGCTGTCCCAGAAGTTTGAACAGTCCCTGGGCATTACCTTCAATCCTTTCACCACTCAGATTGAGCCTCACGACTACATTGCCGAGATGTTCAACGCCCTTGAGCGTTTCAATACCATTGTGCTCGACTTTGACCGCGATATCTGGGGCTATATCTCCTACGGTACTTTCACCCAGAAGACCATTGCCGGTGAAATCGGCTCATCCACCATGCCTCACAAGGTCAACCCTATCGACTTTGAGAACTCCGAGGGCAACCTTGGTCTTGCCAATGCCATCTTCGCTCACCTGGCTGCCAAGCTGCCAGTATCACGCTTCCAGCGCGATCTGACCGACTCAACCGTACTGCGTAACCTGGGCGTAGCCTGCGGTTACTCCGTACTTGCCTGGAAGAGCACTTTAAAGGGCATTTCCAAGTTACAGGCCAATGAGGCTCACGTACGTGCCGAGCTCGACAGCAACTGGGAAGTTCTGGCTGAGCCATACCAGACCGTAATGCGCCGCTACGGCATTGCCAATCCATACGAGAAGCTCAAGGAGCTGACCCGTGGCCGTGAGGTTAATGCTCAGACCATGCTGGCCTTTATCGAAACTCTGGAAATTCCTGAGGAGGCAAAGGAGCAGCTGCGCAAGCTCACTCCAGAGACCTATATCGGTATTGCCGACAAGATTACTGCCACTCTGTAATCCTGCACTGCCAGGACAGGCTGCAGGGCAGCAGCAAAGCTGCGGCTATGGACCTGTCTTTGCGTGGTCAGTATCTGGCAATACTGTCATAAAGGCTGTGTTCTTCAGATACTGACATAAAAGAGCAAGAGCCCTGTAAATGCAGGGCTCTGTGCTGCTGTTCATTACTGAGAGCAGCTTTGTGCTCCAGTGGCATCATGGCTGACCAGCTCTGCCGTCTCCGTCTGTGCTTTACAGAGTGACGGGGTCGGTGGTGTGTCCACGCCAGGGATTTTATAAAGATTCCTGGCATGGTCGCATCTTCAAGACAACAGCACCAGCAAAACTCAGACGGCTTTTAAGCCTTCTGTGCCTGTCTTAAGTACAGGCAAATTACCATGGCAGACGCCGCCTTCTTTTCCGGGTAAAGATGCTTAACTCCCTGAAAATATGGCCGCGTTCTGATCCATCAGGCAACCGTATGAGCTTACAGCTCTTTAAGTACTTGCTCTAATTGGAGCGTATCACCTGCATTCTTTACATCAGGTACCTGGCCCCATGCTGCAGCTTTTGCAACCTGGCGGGACCTGGCTTAAGGCCTGGAGTATCAGGTTAGAGGCATTTGCTGGCCTGATCTGCAGGTTAACTGCTCCCTCTTTTTGAAATTATGTCCTGCCGGAATATGCACTTTAGTGCACCGGTAAAGCCCTGAGCCCAACACTGTTAATGCAGTATGCTGCAGACAGAATGCTCACAGGCCAGCCAAAAGGACTACTGTGGAGCAGGTACAGAGCAAAGAGCGCAGAAAGCAACGAGCTCAGCTGACGGCTGAGCAGCAGATACAGGCAAAGGCATAAGCTCCTTACAGTCACCATACAGCTGTTTAAGGCCGCCAGCAGACCTGTATCATGATCTGCTTTACGTACTGAGCTCATGCCAGATACGTGACCTTTAAGGTATGAACGTCTTACACAATGGTTGCCCTGAACTTTCCTGGCAAGGCCTGACAGCAACGCTTTTTAACCGGCGCTGCACCTGCAGGCCCGCTGCCGGATGAAGCCGCAACTGCCTTAGCAGCACGCAACTGACTTTATCAGACAATGCTGCTGACAGCGGCATTTGCCGCAGCCGGCTGTGCCGCCGGATCAGCACAACCTGTCCACTTTGACAGCTCTGCTGAAGGCTCCGGCCTGAGCACTGCCAAAGCCCGTGCCCAGCTTCATCCCGGACTTGCTCCAAAGAGTAAGGCCCGAGTCCAGCGTCATCCCGGACTTGCTCCAAAGGGTAAGTCCAGAGTACAGCGTCAATCCGGAGCTGCTCCAAATGGGAAATCACGTCCCTGGAGTAAGACCTCTGGCCATGGGCACAGCCGCTGCAGCTCGTTTGCAGCTGCACTGTGCTGCCCATAAGATCAGTCTTTGGGCCAGATAAAGTGACCGGCTGAGATGCAGGCCGCATCAGGCCAATGAGCGGGCATACTCTATTGCAAAAGGATAAATGCCTGTATTCAGGCAGATCTGTCAGTGACGGCCCCTTAGACTGGACTGCATGCTGTGGCGTGCCCGGCGACCTGTGCCGCTGCACTGCAGCATGGCACTGTGTGATCCTGGCACCAGCCTGATCCTGCAGCATTTTGCTGCGCAGGACAGCACAGTGCCTGACCGATGCTGTGTATGCCAGATCAGTGCAACATGCGGACTTTAAGCCCGGTGGGCATGTGTTTGTGTGACACTGCAGACTTTTGAGTTCTGCAGACATATGTCCCAGCGCTCACGGCATTGCGCCAGCACCTGGCCCGACCTGGATCTGCATGGTATTGCCAGGCCGGACCTGCAGGCAAGCACGCCAGCCCTGCAGGGCAAAGCCCTGCAAGCCTGCCATTACTGCGGTACACATACTGGCGAGCATGCCAGCGCTGCAGGGCACAGGCTGGCAAGCCTGCTATTGCTGTAGGGCATGCCTGCGGGCGGCTTTATTTTGTCTTGAGATGCGTGTGTACATTGTTAAGTCTTTGAAGCTTTTCGAGGCCAGTTTTGAGCCATACACGCGAACGTTATTTTGAGTGGATCCTGGTAGGACTCATTCTTATTCTTGGTGGTCTGCTTTTCTATCAGGCCCTGCCATTTTTAAACGGTACCCTTGGTGCCATTACCCTCTATATTCTGCTGCGCCGCGTCAATCTGATGCTGGCCAACCGCTTCTCCCCCGGTGCTGCTCCATGGATTATCACCATAGGTGTAACCATCTTCGTCATGCTGCCACTGTCAGCTGGCATGTGGTATCTCATTGACCTTGTACAGAACGTCAATTTTGACGTCCAGGTAATTATCAAACGCTTTACCGATACCATACGCTATCTGGAGCGCACTACCCATCTGCAGATTGTGTCTGAAAAATCCGTGGCTTTCATAACAGCCAAGGGTACGGCCTTCATGAACATGCTCATGGCCGGTATCAACAACGCAGCCATCAATCTGTTCACCACCATTCTCATCCTGTTCTTCCTGCTTTCAGGCGGTGTCAGGATGGAACGCTCCATTGCCCGCTGTCTGCCGTTTTCTGACGCCAACAAGCACACCATCATCTCCCGTATTTCTGTTCTGGTGCGCTCCAACGCTATCGGCATTCCAGTACTGGCCATGATTCAGGGCGGTGTAGCTGCAGTAGGTTACATGTTCTGTGGCCTGAACAATCCAATTGCTTTTGGTGTGCTGACCGGCTTTGCCTCCATGATTCCTATCGTGGGCTCCATGCTGGTCTGGATTCCTCTGGCCATTGCCCAGTATTTTGAACAGGGCCTTGGACCTGCTCTTTATATTGCCGGTTACGGTATGATTGTCATTTCCCAGTGTGACAATGTACTGCGCATGTTCATGCAAAAGCGCATGGCCGATACCCACCCTCTAATCACCATTTTCGGTGTGATTGCCGGTTTGCCTCTGTTTGGCTTCATGGGCCTGATTTTCGGTCCTCTGCTTGTTGCCATGTTCCTGCTCTTCCTTGAGATGTTCATCAAGCAGTACATCATTGGCACCGAGATGCGTAATACAGACACCTTGAGCGTGACGAAAGGACGCAAGGATCGCAAGATTCGTGATGGCAGTGCCAGCGCCGGCGACAGCCCGCTGCAGCTGACCACCTCAGATAAGCGCAGCGACTCTGGCAATGGCTCAGGATCACGTTCCGAGCTCTCAGGCAGCGGATCACGCAAGGGCGGTAAAGGCACCGAAAACCAGGCAAAGAGCTCAGGAAAAGCCAGAGGCAAAAACTCAGGCGGCAGCTCAGCTACCGACACCGCTCCGGGCGCATCCAGGGCTGGCTCATTCACTTCAGGCAGTGCCGGTGCTGGCAGTGCCCGTGCTGCACGCGACGGTGCTGCAGACGACAGCACTAATGCCTGGTGCAAGAATGACAATTCAGGATCCAGTGAGCCTGAAAACAGGGAAAGGAGCGAGAACAAAAGCTCCACAGGACGCAGCCGTGTTGACTTCAAGACAGCCAAGGCTGAAAGCAAACAGCAGAAACGTGAGGCTGCCCGTATGAGAGCACAAGAAGAGCGCAACGCCTATAACCGCCATCTGGCCAAACTGACCCTTGATCCGGACTCTACTCCGGCAAACCTTGCTGAAAGAGCCGCCATGATCAGTGGCGAAGGCATGCCGGTAAGACCAGGCAACCGCGCCGATGCCCTCTTTGATGAGAGCCGTGAGAACATGCCAGGCCGTAACCTTGTATCTCGTGCTGTAAGCCAGGCCATTCAGTCCTTTGATCGCTTTGACGATCTGGATAACCATGGCTCCTTTACTGACATGGATCTGTTCAAGGATGACTACCTTACCGACAGAACCAGAGAAGAGATTGGCAAGAAGCACCGCAACCGCGCCGAGCGCCGTGCCGGGCGTGCAGGAGATGACAGCGACAGCAGCTCAGGCAGCCGCCGTGAGCACAGTCGTGACCGCCGCGACAGTAAGGACCGTGCAGCCTCAGGACGCAAAGACCAGACTGCACTTTTTGACGGCGACTTAATCGATCGTCTGCTCAACGACGACGATGACGACGACAGCCGTGAGTCCAGCTCTACCACAGGTGCTATTGACCGCGCAGCCGCCAGCAACAGTGCACGCGCAGCCTCCAGCGACAGTGTACGCGCAGCCACCAGCGACAGTGTACGCGCAGGCGTCGGCGCAAGTGCACGCAAGCGCGATGAGCGCAGCTCAGGCAGCTCAGCTGAAGAGTCATCAGGCCGAGCTGACAGCCAGTCACAGAGCCGCGCCAGTGATCATGATGAAGGCACCACCTCCGGAGAACACCGTGATGGCGAGCGCGCCAGCCGCCGTGAGCGCAAGGAGCGCAGCGATCGCGCCGATCGTAAAGAGCGTGCTGCTCGCAGCGAGCGTAACAGCGACAGCAAGTCTGACAGCAGATCCGATAGCAGCAGTGGTCTGGTGATCAACCCATGGGATCGCATCAGTGAAGTACACAGCGACAGCCCTGATGCCCTGACCGGCCTCTTTGGAGACAGCTTCTCTGAGCGCCGTAGCCGCAAGAATGAGCGCCGCGCTGAGCGTAACAGCGAGCGCAGCAGCGACGGCCACAAGGACCGCAGCGAGCGTTCAGATCGCATCTCCCGCAATGAGCGCAACGACCGCGCTGAGCGCGGCGGTCGTGGTGAACGCGGTGATCGCGGAGAGCGCAGCTCACGCAAGGCTGACAAAGGCGCATCACGTAAAAATGAGCGCAGCTCCAGCCGCACCGAGCGTGGCAGCCACAATGATCGCAAGAGCTCACGCGACAGCCGCAGCAGCTCACGTAATGAGCGCAGCCGCTCAGCCCGTCCAGAGCGTCGCAGCCGTAATGACAACCTGGGCTACCAGGTCATCAGAAATGAGCGCCGCCGTGAGGAGGAAGTGCCTATTCTGCGCACTGTAGTATCCCACCAGTTTGGCAACTTTGAACCGGCTCGCCCACGCTCGGCCCTGAAGACCCAGCTGGTCTCCATGCATACTGCAAGGGGCACCATGGTGGCTGATACACCGCGCCGCAAGCCAAGCCGCCGCCGTCCATATCACTAAAAACAGACCGTCCTTAACGGGCGGTCCCCCCAAAAAAGGGCCGCCCCGCAAGGAGCGGCCCTTTTTCATGCGCCAGTCTGAACCGGTCTGCTCCGTCCGCCCCGTCACCAGACTGTGCCTGCCAGCAAGGCTTACCATGACAGCTTTTACAGACATGGTGACGGTACCAGCCTTGCCGGCCCATATGGGTATAGCGGGGCGAATGCCCATTTTCATGCAGTGACTTAACCATTATGGGGCATGGTTTCTGTCAGGAAGTCCTTATGAGGGCTCCAGGATTAATTTGCAGGGATAATATATTTGTGCAGCAAATACACACACATATATATATCTATCTCCATTTTTGCAGGTAAAATGCGGCCTTGCTTCGGCATAAATTATGATTTACTTGCATAGATATCAGCCAAAACGGAATGTGATAAGGTGAAGCAAGGCCTGAAAAGCACAAATTGATCAGATTTTTTGTAACTGTTTCTGTATCTTTTGTGAGCCGGTCACAAAATAATCCTGCGTCTGTAGATATAATCACCAGTACGCTTCCAGAAAATCACAGTCTGTTCGGACTGTTCTGACGGCTCTTACAGCATGTCATCAGGCTGCGCGTTCATTGCATGAATCTGCTGATGCGGAGAACTGATACTTAAGGATCTGCTGCGTGGCTCTTAAAGGCCATGGTATAAAGCTCCACGTCATGCAGCATTGGTTATATGCCTGTACAGGAGCATCTTCCAGAGTCAAATTATGGAGCAGTGCGGTGAGAGTCCCCCAAAATACTCCAACGGCAAGGCTGTTGACCAGGGTAAACTTCCCAGCCCGGACATGTCGCCAGCACGGCCACAGAGCTGAAATTCCGTAACTGCTGTGAACAGTATGCTTAATTGTGAGCTCTTACTTTAAGAGCCCCCTCTGCCCCATAGCAGCCATTACAGGCATACTGTACAGGACCACCAGGTTAAGTCATGACCGGGCACTGGCCCTTTGCCAGACATGAGGCAGGATATCGAATAACATCAGGAGGTCTGCTCCATATACATGATGAGGATGCAGCCCCACCCAGTTAACATTGCCAACTCCTTTAAGGCTCCAGCCATATTACCCGCGCACTGTGCGCCACTGCGTCAGGCTGCTGCCTGCAAATTATAAGGAGCATAAAGCCGTCGGGCCCCAAATGCCCCGACAGGCACAGGCCTGCATGGGTACCAGGTCCCATCACGGACTTCAGTTCCTTTCAGGGGCACCAGGTCCCATAATGGACTCCAGGTCCCGTCACGGACTTCAGGTCCCTTCAGGGGCACCAGGTCCCATAATGGACTGCAGTTTTATTCTTCATGGCCGCTGCCGCATCAGCAATGCCAGCACGGTCATGTTCTTTTGTCCCTGGCATGAGCCCCAGTTAATGCTGCTGTACACAAGCTGTAAGGCTGATACTATGTCCAGCTGCCAGGGGACCGCCTTATGCCAGATGCTGTAAGAAAACTGGCCCGAGGGACAGATATTCAAGCTTTCAGTACTTCAGGTACACTGAATGTACCTGCTGTAGAACGTCAGGAGATATTGCACCCTCTGTGCAATAAGGAACATTAAATGGTCAGTTACATAAGTGAAATCAAGCTCAAACAGGGACTGCGCAAAGTATCGGCCATTTCGGTTATCAGCCTTTTGCTGCTGTCACTCTTTGCCTTTGCTACCTTCAAGGTAGTTTCCTACGTCTACAACTCCTCCAACAGCTCGGAGCTGGAGGCCGCCATTTCCGAATATGCCATTACCATCAAGCGTAAGGCTCAGGGTGAAATGCGTGCCCTGCGTACTCTGGCCATGTTCACCACCAAGAGTGATGACATTACCAAGACCTACAGCGCTGTTGGTACCGACAACATTCCTTTTGAGGTGGTAGGTTTCTGGAATCTGGACGGTTCATGCGAGCAGGTCTCCATATCAGGTGCCCGTACTGACTCCCACTATATGAATCTCCCATCACAGGTAAAGGTAGCCATTTCCGCTGCATGGCTGGGACGCTCGGCCGTTTCGGCTCCTTACTATTCCCCTACCATTGGTTCAGATATCCTGACCTATGTCGCCCCTGTTCATGCCACCTCAGGCAATGTTATGGGCGCCCTGTCAGGCGTGGTCAGCCAGAGCTCCTTTGATAATACTCTTGAGCAGCTGTCCATGGTAAATCAGGGTCTTGATACCTTCCTGTGTACAGCCTCAGGCTATATCTTCTCCCGTGGCGTTAATGGCATCCTGCCACGTGACACCAAGTATATTGCCGACTTCAAGGCCTTTGAGGGCCGCACCCAGGATCAGATTAAGGCAGGTCTTGCCTCCAAGAATCCTGTTCATATCGAGACCACTATCAATGACAAGAGCTTTTTAATAACTCTTACTCCTCTTGGCTTCTCAGACTGGTATATCGGCACCATCAGTTCCAATGAGTTCACTCAGAGCCCTTACTTCAAGTCCATCATGATTCTGATCGTATCTCTGGTGGTGATCTTTACTCTGTGTGCCTTTATTGCCATTTACCTTTTTATCAGCATGAAGAGCAGCTACAAGACCCAGCTGCTGATTGCTCACTACGATCCTGTAACCAGCGCCTACAACTATCAGAAGTTTCTGCTGGAGTTCAGCAATATAGACTACCGCACTAACACTAATTCCAGCTACTCGGTAGTTTCTCTGAATATCCACGACTTCAGCTATATCCAGGATGTGCTTGGAGAGACTCAGACTGACGAGCTGCTGCGCATTATTGCCCGTGAGCTGCGTGAGCGGGACAGCGTTATGATGTTCTGTCACCATGAGCTTGACCAGTTCATTCTCATGCTGCGTCTGCGTGACCAGGCTGAGGTTGATGCCGAAGTACGCCGCATCATGGAACTGTGCTGTCGTCATATCAATATTGAAGTTTCAACTATTCCTATTGTTATGTATGCAGGCGTGGCCTTTACCTATCCTGATCTCACCCCTGAGAAGATTGTTTCCCGTGCAGACTTTGCCAAGAAACAGGTCTCCAAGAGCTACACCCATGCCGTGCGCTTCTATGATGAAAATGCCTATAAGAAAGAGGCCTTCCTGCACAGCATTGAAAAGAGCATGCGCAATGCCCTCAAGAATGAGGAGTTCAAGCTCTTCTTGCAACCTAAGATCGATCTGGCCACCGGCAAGGTCTACGCAGCTGAAGCTCTGGTGCGCTGGATTTCAGACAGCGATGTAATCGTCTATCCAAACGACTTTATTCCGCTTTTTGAGCAGAACGGCTTCTGTACCGAGCTTGACCTGTACATGTTTGACAAGGCCTGTGCCCGCATCCGCTACTATCTGGACAATGGTGTAGAGCCTATCTACTACTCCATCAACCAGACCAAGCTGCTCATCTTCCAGAAGGGCTATACCGACAAGCTGCGCGCCATCATCAACAAGTACAATATTCCGCCAAAGTATCTGGTTATCGAGGTACTTGAGGATCTGGCCACCCACAACGTAAACGAGCTCAACAACCGCATCAATGAACTCAAGTCTCTGGGTCTGTCCATTGCACTTGATGACTTCGGTTCAGGCTATTCATCCCTGAACATTGTGGCCGGTCTGGACATTGATGAAATCAAGTTCGACCGTGAGTTCCTGCTGGCTGAAGATCCTGAGCAGATCAAGAAGAATCACATGATTCTGCGTGTACTGTCCAAGCTGGCCAAGGAGCTTGGTATCCGTACTGTAGTTGAGGGTGTGGAGCGTAACGAAGATGTCGAGTTCTTAAAGAGCATCGACTGCGACCTGGCTCAGGGCTACTACTACGACCGCCCAATCCCGGTTGAGGCCTTCGACAAGAAGTACATCTTCACCGACCGCGACGAAATCCCACCGGTAAAGCCTCTGCAAGCTCCTGCGGATGCCCCGGACGCCGCTGCCGGCGCATCCACCGACGCCGATGCTGAGGCACCGGCTGCCGCCGCAGCAGATGCTGATGCAGCTGTGCCAGCTGCTCAGCCTGAAGCTCAGGACGCCACTCAGGATCAGCCTCAGGAGCAAAGCTCAGGCAAGTAATATGGCGCCATGCGCCTGATAAGACAAAGGCATCACCCTGTCAAGGGCGATGCCTTTGATCTTTATGGCACAGACAACTGCTCCCTGTCCCAGGCTGCCAACCGAAACTAAGCCCTCCTTTCGCGCCGAGCACATCAACATGCATGCATGCATATATGCTGATATTTCCCTGTTGATGAAGGTGCGGACATAAGGAGCTATTGCGACAGGCCGAATATAAGGATGAATGATGGCCTGTTGGATGAAGGTCATCAGACTCACTCAATGGCGGGATTTAGTGATGTGTGGTTAGCTGACTGGTATACGACTTCATTGAGATCATAACTGTCTGATGGACTATCCCTGGCCGCATGCTTTGGCTCTCCCATGGCGCATACTTTGGATCTCCCAGGGCGCATGCTTTGGCTCTAAAGAGCACGAGCTCTGTCCCCGGAATCTGTGCGCCAAAACTGCAGCTCAGGCCCCAGGGACTGCACGGTCATAAGAAGCTGCATACTCTGTCATATCAGGCTATGCAGGCCTGCAGCTGAGCTTACTGGCTTGAAGTTCTCTGTAAGTGTCTTCCAGAAATTGCCGTCCTATGGCCAGGCATTAAGGCAGAGTATTGCCATGCTTTTGCCATCCTGATGGCAGATCGCTGCCCCTGCCTCCGGCCGACTTTTGCCCATGCCACTGGCCTGATTTTGCCCCTGCCGCAGGCAAGCTTTTGCCATCATCCAGGGCACTTATTTGCCTCCCTGCCATATGGCAAACAATGCCATTTGCCATGGCAAAATCATGCCCCAACAATTTAGCAGATCAGTTCATCCCCATATCCATGCAAACTGCCATGCAGCGGCAGATGTATTCCTCCTGGCAAAAGCTGTCCTTTGCCATGACAATACTTGCCCCTCCGCACCATGGCCATGATTTGCCGCTTTATAAAACCGGCAAAAAACTGCCTGCACCAACAGTAAAACATTGCCGCTTTACAAAAGACACATTGCCGCATAAATTGCCGCCTTTTGCCCCATTTGCCGCCAATACTTTGCCACATTGCCACCCCATCCTTGCCACAATTTTGCCGCTATTTTGCCGCCTTGAGCCCACGCCTCTGACGGCACGTGAGGATGCTTTTACTAAGAAATATGCGGCACTGGCTGTACGCAGTCTGCTACGTCCAGACGTACAACAGGACATCAGACATATGCCTGCAACCATGTGACACCCATCTGAAATAAACACTCTACTATATGTTTTGTGAAGTTCTATTGTCAAATTGCCACAAATAATAACCCTGCTGAAATTAATCATGTACCATAGCTGCCCATCATGCCTGACCAGACAGCAAAGGTGGTGATTACCCAGTAAGTGGCCATGATGATGTGACTTCAGGGTAAAGGTACTGGAGCGGACGTTTTGTCTTAACTTGCTGATGTATGGTGCGGACGTTTTGAACTAATTTTCTGATGTAGGGTGCAGCCTTTTGAAAGTCAGGCAGCAAGGGCAGACAGGGGGATGGTGCAGGCTGAAAGCCAGAGACAAGTATCAGGATGTAAAAAGGCGGGGTCCGAAGAGCCCGCCCTGGATACAAAAAGAGGAAAGGTATAAGGACAAAACTCTGCGGCCCTCTGACGCTCTGTCAAAGCTGGCCTTATGTATTGTTCCTTAAATTCTGTAGTGGTAAAGCATGCCCCTCTGCAAGCCAGTCCCAATGTAAAAAGGTGTAGAACCATGGCTTTGTGATATGGCCGCCAGCACTTACATTGCTGGTAAGGCGCCATAGCAACTGTCAGCCCCGTACTGATAATGACTGTAAGTAGAGTGGTCGGGCTGCAGGCCATTGGGCTTCGATTAAGACCAGGTCATGAGCTTTACTGTAGATATGAGGCAGAATGAGCTTAGGTACTCATGCTGAGCCAGGTGTACTTATTCATGAGGATACCCGGCTTTTCTGTACAGATAAATCAAGATACTGAGGATGCTGGCTGTCTGCATATGCGGTCTGCAGGACAGCTCTGCTCTGCGTTTGCTGTCTGCAGGACAGGCCTGGCTGCCTCTTTATGACAGAGGCCCGCAACGACATCTTCAGCTTAAGCATGCTTTAGCAGGCTGAGGCCTGCTCTGTATGAGTACTTTGAGTGCTTTGAGATCCTGACGAAACTGCATCTGAGCAATGATCAGCGCAGCATATCAATAATAAACTGCATGGGAAAATATTACTGAGGCCGGAGCCGGAGCGCAATAGCACTGCAGCGGTCATGAGGTCAGGCAAAATCCCCATGCAGGTCCGTTCCCTGCTGTGATTCCCATATAAAAGGACTTTTTAAAATGTCCCTGCCTGGATGGATAATTTACATCTGCAAAACTGTGTCATCAAAGCCGAACAGCTGCATCAAAAAAGACCAGAACTACCTGTTAACCACCTGAACTTACTGTTTTTCTGCCAGGCTTTCCCCCGGGCCTTCAGCAGCCAGGTCCCCATAAACATCATGGCATTGCGCTGCGATGGCATGGCATCGCATGACATGGCATGGCATGACATGGGCTGTCTGCAAGTCTTGATGGTAAGACTTGTTGAGCGTGAGATACTCCTGCCTCGTCAGGTCTGACTCTTTGCAGGCGCCAGAATTATGGTTGACAGCGACAGCAGCAGCGGCAGCGGCAGCAGCTGCTGCGTAACAGCGCAGCATGCCTGTTCTGATATGGTGTTATCGGGTGAGCTGGCTACACAAAAGAAAAACGGCCGCCAGTTGGTGACGACCGTATCTAACAACCAAAATGATAATCGTTATTCTGATTGCCCGTGGCGGCACCGGACCACAGCGCGTCACATCGCACTGTGGCATGGCGGTTTCAGGGCTGGCAAGAGACCTGCCCATCAGGGCATGGGCACCATGGGCACGGCCTTTATGGGGACAGCCACCATGGGATAAACAGTCATGTGCATGACCTTTACAGGCATGGCCATCATGGGCACAGCCATCATGAGCATATGGCCCATGGGCGCTGCCTTGCGGCATTTTGCTGGCCGCTGTGTCAGGCTGTCGTGTGTGCCTGATAATTACAGGTCCAGAACCAGCTTGCCGGACTTACCGGAGCAGCAGCAGGCCAGGAGGCGCTTGTTATCGCGCTCGTCATCCTCGTAGTACTGGTCGTTGTAGGCAACCTCGCCCTCAAGCACATTAACCTCACAGGTACCGCAG
Organism: Anaerobiospirillum sp. NML120449; assembly: GCF_023051105.1. Taxonomy (GTDB): domain Bacteria; phylum Pseudomonadota; class Gammaproteobacteria; order Enterobacterales; family Succinivibrionaceae; genus Anaerobiospirillum. The sequence goes on from NZ_JALKIL010000020.1 coordinate 32,165, forward strand.
GCACCGGCACGGCACAGGCACTGAATCTTAGGGCCCTTGATACGCTCGATGGCCATCAGTACGGTCTCACCTTCTTTGGCTTCGACAGTGATGCCGGACTTCTCAAGTACCAGAGTAAAGGCACCGTTGGAGGACGGCTCAACCTCGAAGTACTCAATATGCAGTCTCTTCTCATCGATATTGTGTTTCTTGCACAGACTCTTTAAGGCATCGGAGAGCTTTGAGTTACCGCAGGCGTAAATGGCAGTGCCCTCAGGCAGAGCGGCAAATACGGCATCGAGATCGGCACGGGTGCCACGGGCGGTTACGTGAACCTTGACTGAATCCTTGAACTGGCCGGTGGTCAGTTCCTTTTCAATGACATCATCCTCATCATCGTGCTTTAAGTACATGAGTTCGTACTTGCGGCCATCTTTGGCCAGCTCATGAATCTGGGACATGAATGGGGTAATGCCAATACCGCCGCCGATGAGCAGGAAGGCGGAGGAGCCATCGAGGGCAAAGAGATTGTTTGGAGTGCTGGACTTGATAACGTCGCCGACCTTGAGCTCATCGTGCATGAAGATGGAGCCGCCACGGCCGTTTACTTCCTTCTTTACGGCAACCTGCCAGGCAGAGCGATCAAAAGGAGAGGAGCACAGGGAGTAGGCATTGGAGAACTGCCTGTCACCGGAGCCAAACTGCAGATAGATGTGGGCACCACCGGTGAACTCAGGGAGATCTGAACCGTCAGCAGACTTGAGGGTAAAGCGCTTTACCAAAGGGGAGAGCTGCTCAATCTCAGTAATCTTTACGTCAATGAAGTTGTTTTCCATATTTTTTGTATCCTGATTTAGACGGTTTTGTCTGTTCCTGAAACCATGCAGCCTCACCGCACCTGACTTTCAGCAATGGGCTGCCTTGTCTTCAATGCTGTCGCTCTGACACGGCTCATCAGAGTATGGTTCTTAGAGCCACCTTCTGGCTTTGTGAATTACAACATGGTCTGCTGGCTGTACTTCCGTGCAGCAGTGCATCTGTTTGCCGGCTGTACTTCCGTGCAGCTGTGCATCTGTTTGCCGGCTGTACTTCCGTGCAGCTGTGCAGCTGTGCAGCTGTGCATATTTTGGCTTGCTGCGCCCCTCGGGGCAAATCACCATCAAGTGAGGGTCAGTAACTGTCTTGCTTCCAATGACCAACTGGCCGGACCTTAATCATGGCCCTATTGCCCTGCCAACCGTAATAGCGGTGACAAAGCCGGAGCTGCCTGAGCTTTGAGCCGGGCAGCCTCCCTGCTGTTGTATTGCAACTTGGCAGGCTTGAGCCTGCAAATCCTGACAGTTTGCCACTGCCATGTGACTCAGGTAAAGAGCTGGCATATGACTTTGTGAGCGCCAGCCTTTTCCGGCAGTGATATTGATGTCTGTTTTTCTCTGACAGTGATGACAGCCATGCAGCCTGGTTATCGACTTTCTGCTGACTTGCTTATGATTTACAGTCTTACTTACTGACAGAAAATACCGTTGCCTGCTGGCCCATTAATCTTTGTCATGGCTTGCCATGGGGCTGGCACACTGTTGCGTCCAGCATGGGGGCTCAATGCATTGTTAATGAGCCCTTGAGCTCCGGCATGCAGCGGCTAATGCTGCACGTTAGGAAATAAAATTTCTGCCCGCAAAGTCTGAACTTTGAGGTCTTGTTAATGCCCTTATGAGGCCGAATGAAAGTGAGCAGCTTTGTGCTCAGATGTAATTGTTCCTTTGAGGCTGTGATGGCGCAGCCTGAGTTAACTGCTCAGATCTGCAAAATGAGGAGCACAGTCTTGCAGCTGCGCCATGCTGGCAGGTCCGGTTGCGGGATGGACCTGCCTGCCTGAGACTGACCGGTCAGTACCGCTGCCTGGACTGGGGAAGCCCGGTCAGCGGCCTGATGGAGCATGGCAGAAAGCCGGTATGGCGGTCATTCTGGTTTAACCGCCATAAGAAGCTGCATGAGGATTGACATGCAGCTGCCCTGTAAACAGCTGCAGACAGAGTCCACAGGCATGCCCGGCAAAACCTGCACCAGATATGTTCTCCTGACAGATGCGAGCGTGTCAGACCAGGCGCATCCGGTCTGTAACAGACACTGAGGCATGATTTCAGCTCCACTCAATTGCGTCGCTGTATGGAGCTGAAAATCGCAACCTGGCTGCAGGCTCTGATGACAGTCAAGGAGCACAGCTGTCACTTCAGGCACTGCCGCCATGAGAGCCGCAGTGACTGCGTTACGATCGTATCTGACAGGAAGAACATTGCTGATGCCGGTGACAGCGCCATAAAACGCTGCCATCTGCAGGCCGGAACACAAGGTATCGGCCTCAGGCCTGTAAAGGCCTGTGCTGGCTTACATCCCTGTCCTTTTGCGGGGTGGACCATGGCTGTAAGACGGTCAGTTTGCAACTGCAGACTGAGTTCCGGAGCTCCCGGACAAGTTCCCGGTAGCCCCAGGGGCCGGCTGCGCAGGCTGCCTGCCCCGGTGCCATAAGCCGCTGCTGCTCCTGCCCTGGGCGCTGAAATCTCAAATCAGAGTCAGAATGATTCATGATATCAGCGTCCAGGACAGGGGCAACAGCATTCAGCACAGCTGAATATTACTTACGGCCCCTTTCAGAGGATGGTCCATATTTCAGGACTGTACCTTGAGGTCGATGACGGAGCTGACTGTTCGCCCGCACTTGACTGAGCCTGCGCTCAGCTGCTGCCGGACGGCCGCGCCACCGCGACTTAAGGCCGCTCTGAGAAGTTTTTTGTCCTGCCCTGCTCGAAAGTACAACAGGGCTAAAACACACCTGTGAGCTCCGGGACTTAGCCCGGGTCCCGGACCTTCGTGAGCAGTCCGGGACACTGCCTTATTAGGACGGCAGCGGCCATTTAGTGAGAGCTTAAGCTGCAGAGCGCTTACTTGTCGCACTTGCCCAGCTTGTCTTCAGTGTAGTACTGAGCAACGAGGGAGTGGAAGTAAGCGATACCGTGCTCGGAAACACCTGAACCGGTGCTGTCAGCCATGATACGGCCCTGGCCACGGTAGCCACGGGAATGCAGGCCCTTCTGTACGGACTCAACCAGACTCAGATCCTCTGGACGGAATACGTCGCGGTACCATACGATGAGGTCCTTCTGGTACTGAGTGAGCTCTTCGTTGGTGAAGAAGATGTCATAGTGCTGCAGAGTGGTCTCGGCATCCAGTGGGTACTCGAAGATTGCTGTCAGCATGCCTGGAACTGGAGTGGCGTTCCACATGGTGCATGGCCACAGCCAGAAGCCAGAGAAGGAAGAGCTGTCACCCTCGAAAGCGAAGGAGGAGTCAGAGGAGATAGCACGACCCCACTGTAAGGACCAGTTTTTGTACATCTTGTGCCAGTAGTCACTTACCTGTACGGAGGAAGCGAAGTCTGGGTGGGATGGACCGCAGTGGTAGCACTCCATGTAGTTGTCAACGATGTTCTTCCAGTTGGCTGGGGTCCTGGTTACAAAACGGGCGGCCAGCTTGAGGTCATACATCTCTGGACGTGCCTTTAAAGCGGCATCCTTGAGGCCTGGAAGCTGGTCTTCAACAGTGGTCTTGCACTCAGGATCCATGTTGATGAATACGAAACCGGCGTACTCTTCGACCTTCATTGGGGTCAGGCAGGACTCATCGAGGTTGAAGTCGTATATGTTCTCGCTGTTAGGAGCGGAAGCCATGGTGCCGTCGAGCTTGAAGGTCCAGGCGTGGTAAGGACAGGCGATAACGTTCTTACAGGTGCCGGAGCCCTCGATGAGGCGGTGACCACGGTGCGGACAGACGTTGTAGAAAGCACGCAGCTGATTGTCACGACCACGGACAATTAAGATGGACTCATTTAATACTTCGCGGGTTACATACTGATTTGGCTTGGCTACCTCGCTGACATGACACATGCACAGCCAGGACTTGGCGAAGATCTCGTCAGCCTCATAGTTAAAGGCATCCTGGGAGGTGTAGAACCTGGCTGGCAGGGTATAGGCCTTCCTGGCGTCCTTGCAGAAGTCATGTGGTAAGGTGAAGCTGCAGGCTTTCATAGTTATCTCCTGATGTGTGTATAAAAGGCCGGCTGTTAACGCAAAGTGGATACCGGCGGGGGTTTTTACATGGAGCACTTACAGGGCAGTTCCCATAATCATCCTCACGGACCGGCAGCACAAGCTGTTATGCCGCTCCCTGCTGCGTCCCTGCAGCCAGGAGTATCTGCCTTTGCAGATCATTAATGACCTTAAGGCAGCGCCGTCCGGAGTCAGACCTCAACAACATTGCTGTCCTGGGTGTGCTCCTGAAAATCCCCTGTATGTTGGATCAAAGCTCCGGGGTATAAATCCTGCCGGGGCCCCTGGGGACCGCTGTCAAAGACTTCATATGCCTCTTATAAAACTGCAGGCCTCAAAGACGCTGACAGTCCCGGAAGGATTTATATTCTGTGATGCTCAACAGTAAGCATCGAACTGTTGTCCCGGGCATACGGTACATATCTGCAGTACCCGAGGAAACTGAGGCTGTAAGCCCGACCAGTACTGCCCGTCTCATTTAAGAGCCTCACGGCACAGTAAAGGTCGCTGTAATTCTGCTGGTGTTTTGTTCAGCTGTTAAGTCATGGACTTAATTCAGACTGTCTATGACTTAATTCAGACTGTCTATGACTTACTTCAGACCGTCTATGACCTACTTCAGGCCATCCAGGCCTTTGCAGGGGCAGTGATTATTTGACAGTACCGGCATCCCAGGCACTATTTACTGTGCGGCGTGCCTGCCGCTGCATCGTTCTGGCTCTTGCCCTGAAAGGTTTTGACCTGTACTGCTGCTCACCTGAGTGACTTAGCTTTATCAGACCGGGCTTTATCAGACCGGGCTTTATCAGTCTGAGCTTTAAGGTGAGACTGTAAATTCAGGGCACTGAGCACCTGATGGTGCTCAGGCCGGGGCGGTCTTTGTCAGACCTCGTTACCCTTATCAGGGAGGTAGTGACAGCATTTAGTCTGTCTGCAGCTTCCTGCTGCTTTCCCTGAGCCCGGGGCTCAGGGATGTGCCTTTTGGGCTGGCAGCATCCTGCTGCCGTAGTCAGTTTTTAGATTATGGGCGTTTTATCGTCCTTAACCTCTTCCTTGCGGGCCTCTTCTCGGGCCTTTTCCAGTGCTTTGGCATGTTCTGCCTCAGCGCGGGCATCTACCCTGGATCCTACTGCGAAGTTCTGCTCTTCGTCGTGAGCCTCAACCTTGAGCACGTAAGTGTCGATGGTGTGGGCTGGAACATGACCGTAGTCATTGAAAAGCCACTTTAAGAATCCTACAAAGGTAATGAGCAAAATTGCCAGGAAAGGAATACCAGTCATTACCGCTGAGGTCTTAACAGTCGACAGTGGAGCGTCGGTGTAGAGAATGGCCAGCGGAATCAGGGTCAGAATCACACACCAGAACAGATTCATGGCACGGGAAGGATCCTCACCTTCACCAAGGTTACGGGTTGCAGTAGCAGCCATTGCGTATGCTACAGCGTCCATGTGAGAGGCCAGCATGATAACCATGAGGAACAGGAATACAGCAAGTAACAGAGTTCCTAATGGCAGCTTGTCGAGCAGCTGGGCAATTGCTGCGTCACCTCCAAGGCTGTTAACAATTTCAACTGTGTTAACACCGCCGGAGATGAACTCGTGGATTGAGTAGCTCTCCAGTACACCAAAGTAGAACCAGCAACCTGAGGTGGAGCCGATAATCAGGGCCCAGATGAGCTCCTTAATCTTGCGTCCGGCAGATACGCGGGTTACGAACATGGCCATACCTGGAGTGTAGGAAATCCACCACAGCCAGTAGAACACTGTCCAGGACCTGGTAAAGTCGCCTGTGCCAAATGGCTCAGTGTATAAGGACATCTGGAAGTAGTTCTGTAAAGTAAGACCAATACTGCTGGTGATATTGTTAACGATGAACTGGGTAGGACCAAGAACAAGGACTACGAAAGCCAGAATCAGAGAGCCGTAACCCACGATGGAGCTTAACAGCTGCATACCCTTGCCGATACCGATGTAGGCTGACAGAGCGAAGATTGTGGCTGCACCTATGGTTACAATGGCCTGAACGGTAAAGTTGTTAGGAGTACCGATCAGGAATGACAGACCGTTGGTTAAGGTAGCTACGGAAATGACCAGAGATAAAGTCAGAGCACCTACTGAGGCATTGAGGAAGATCAGATCCACAATTCTGCCTACAGCGCCATCGGTACGAACCTTGAAGATGGCGGAGATGATGCTTGACAGTGCCAGACCCTTGTTCTTACGAACATGGAAGTGGTAAGCCATGATTACCGAAGCTACAGCATATGTACCCCATGCACCAACACCCCAGTGGAAGAAGGAGAAAGGAACGGACATTTCCATAGCTTTAGTAGAGTTTGGCTCAAGGCTCAGACCTGGTCCCTGATAGTAGTAGCTCCACTCAATGATGCCCCAGTAAAGAGCTGATGCTCCCATGCCGGCACAGATAAACATGAAGATCCATGGCAGGGTCTTGTATTCAGGCTCCTGGTCACCCAGTCTGATATTGCCGTACTTGCTGATAGCTATGTAGACAATGAAGACAAATCCTGCCAGCACAATTGCCTGGATGATAGCGCCAAGATAAGAGGTAATACCGTTAAATATGGTACTGGCCCACTGATTGGTCACATCCGGCATGGTACTGATGGCTATTGCAATAAGCAAAATAGACAGCATGGAAATAACAATAAGCGGCTTGTCGCTTCGGGTATTGCTGCTCTTTACAGTGCTGCTCTGCCCCGACGGTGAGGTCATGATTAATGCTCCTATACCTGTTTTATGTTCTCTCAACTAACTGGTATTGCTTTTTGTGCTCAGGCAAGAAAGACTGTGGGGGTACACAATTTCCTGTCAGCTGAGTGTTTGATCAGACTGCACTGCAACTGCCGGCAGTCCTTACAACGCTCTGCCTGGGCAGACCGTCATCGGGCTGTAATAGCCACAAGTGCTCATGTATTACTCGTTAAAAAGTAGTACTGAAACAAATCTGTATCTGCCGCAGATCCTGAACGTGCTATTGAGCAGCACCACAACAGTCAGATTCAGATTGCCCTCCGGATTTCTCAGGACCTCACGGCCCGAATGCACCCGGCATGTCTGTTTGATTGATGGGCACATTATTGGCGATCCGATACACGATTAATGTGACTGGGATCCTGAAAAAACCTTACCTGGCTGATACCGTTTTTCATTTGAAAATCCTGTTTTTACAGTAAATCGGTATTTTCTGTTTTTTCAAAGGTACGATTTGTTACATTTTCCCTGAAATAAAGATCTCATATATACGCTGTTTTTAGAGATTTAAGGTAATTTAAGCTCTGAAAACAGGATTTTTAGCCACAAATACTACTTGGGAGCAGTTTTTCACTGAAAATCACCCGCCAGCTGAAAATTTCATCTCAAAAAGCAGATAGATCGCAATACAAGCCATTTCACAAACAGCCCTCAGCACCTCACCTGCCGGGTTTCATCCTCCACCTAAGTGATAAACATGCCATTTTCATCACTAAAAGTGCTTGTATACAAGCTGAAAGTACCAGCTCAACCCCCATCCCCTAAATCACATAGCCCTAAAATCGGCAAAAATCTATCTTCCACCACAATCAAAAATGCCACTGCCCGGTCCCTGTCCGGCTCCTGCCAGGACAAAAAGCCGAAAAAACAGGACAAAAAAGCGTCCCGGCCCCGGCTGCATGCCCACGCCACTTGCCAGTATCTGCGCAACCATAACAGCCAGAAAACCAGGTCTGCTGAGCAATAAGCGCAACCTTATTAATGGGGCTGAATATCCCTTGTTTTGGGGACTGCTCATAAGGAGTGAGATCTTTTGGCGGAAGTGCCGCTGCCAATCAGAAACTAAACAGGGTGCCCCATGCTTCACGCATAAGGCACCCTATTTGTGCAACTCTTTCATATGGCAGCTTACGCACTTTCAAACGGGGCCGGTGAACCCTCCAGTATTTTTGTTCAATACCACTTGAGAGCCATAAGTTGTTTCACTAGACAATCTCTAAAACATATTATGAAACATACAAAGCACAGAAATTGTTTTCGACTATGATTTATAAAACCAAAAAGCCCTCACATCCATAAGGATATGGGGGCTTTGAATAACCCCGTATTTCCGGGTGAAATACGAGGACTGTGTAAATACTGTATCCCTGATCCGGGAATATGCTGCCAATAAACACCGGTGAAACCGAATAACCCCCAGCTTATAAGGCCACTTACTGTGTCAAGTGCCTGCTGGCTAAGACAGGGATGGGCTGGTGATGGTGATGATGTTGCTGTGGCTATGTGCTGGAGGCGCATCAGCCACGGGTGGTGGCGGCGATTTTGTAGATAGCCTCGCAGTCCTCAGGGGTAAGATGGACAAAGCGGCCTACGTTCTTCTTGGCACGGGAGAGCATGCGCAGCAGCTGCGGAATATCTTCGGCACGGGCACCAATCTGCTCAAAGTTAAGTGGCATGCCCATGGACTTGAAGAAAGCACGAAGGGCGCTTATTCCGGCACGGGCAGTACGACGAGGATCCTCAAAGTCCATGGCTACACCGAACACACGGGAGGCAAACTGGGCAAAGCGCATAGGGTTGTGCGCCATGGTGTACTCCATCCATGCAGGGAACATTACAGCCAGTCCTGCACCATGAGCTACGTCATACAGGGCGCTGAGCTGATGCTCAAGGGCATGAGTAGCCCAGTCCTGCTCACGGCCTACACCGCAGGTGTCATTATGGGCAAGGGTACCTGCCCACATGAGATTGGCTCGGGCCTCATAGTTATTGGGGTCACGCAGCACACGAGGAGCTGTCTCTACAATGGAGCACATAACGGCCTCACACAGACGGTCAGTAATGGATACCTCGGGTGTATTGGTAAAGTAACGCTCCATTACATGAGCCATCATGTCCACGGCGCCACAGGCCGTCTGATATGGAGGCAGAGTGCGGGTAAGCTCAGGATTTAAGATAGCAAAGACAGGAATATTAAGTGGAGAGGTCAGACCACACTTGATAAAGGAACCGTCCTCTTCTTTCTGAATGACAGCACTGGAGGAGCCTTCAGAACCTGCAGCCGGAATGGTAAGAATAACTCCGGTACCAAGAGTGGCTTTCGGCTCACGCTTTGATGTCCAGAAGTCAAAGAAGTCACCGTCATCAACAGCACCAAGAGCTACAGCTTTGGCGGTATCGATTACGGAACCGCCACCTACGGCCAGCACAAAGTCAGCCTTGAAGCGACGGCACTCATCAATAAGATGATAGACGAGATCTGCACGTGGATTTGGACGCACACCACCAAGAGACATGCAGGTAAGACCTGCATCTTTCAGGGACTGTTCTACGCGACCAAGCAGTCCTGAGCGTACGCAGGATCCGCCGCCGTAAATTACCAGAATGCGGCTGCGTCCCAGGTTTGCGACTATCTTGCCTGTTTCATTCTCTCTGCCGGTACCAAAGTAATAGGCTGTAGGACGGTAAAACTCAAAATTGTCCATGGATCATTCCCTGTGCTTATATGCTTGTGTCCAGCTCCGGAAAAGTTTTCCGGCTGTTACAGATCTAACGTCAAAAAAGGCCGCAACGCGGCCTGTATCAGATAAAAAGCAGATATAACTCACTCTTAATCTGCCCTGCTCAGCTCACAGCACAAATGGCTGCTCTGCAGCAGCTGCTGTTAAAGCAGCCGTGCCAGCCATAATGACAGGTACTGCTGCTGGCATGCTTCTGGATGAGGGCTGTTGTGGAGCGGCTATTTCTGAGCCGGGCTTACGTCAGGATGAGTAGTGACCTTGAGGTTACACTCGCTGTTGTCATAACGGCCGCTGAAGAACTTAAAGTCCTTGTTAATACCTGAGACCGGATAGTCGCAGCTGCGGGCAATAGACTCTACGCCAAGGAAGTGAGCGACAATTTTGTTGGTCCAGTAGTTCTTGTCAGCACGTACATCAGCTACATAAAGGAATTTGTAGGTATAGGCATGCATTGGACTTACTACCAGGTGGGTGCGGCCCTCTTCAAGCTGAGTCAGAATTTCTGCCTCACGTACTTTCTGGTCAGTATTGATAATGATGGTGCAGTAAATGGCATTGATGATACCGGCTGTCATAAGCAGGGCAGCAGCCATCATCATGATGCGGGTAACATTCTCGGAGAAGATTGAGCCACAGCGCTCTATCACTACGTTACCAAGGCCAATAATACCGATAATGGTAAAGATGGTATATGGAGTAGCAGAACGTGCCGGGAAATTAGGAGCAAAGATCATCAGGAATAAGGTGAACATGCCGGTGTAGATAAACCACATGCTGCCATGATATTCAGATGGTAACAGAGCACCTGGACCACTCAGAGGAGATGAGCGTGACAGTAAGGCCGGAGACTGTCCGGCATTGTCATCAGCAGATGATGAAGCGGAGGCTTCAGATGCATTTTCAGAAGCAGCGGCACTTACAGACTTATCGCCGATGAGCACACTGCGACGGGCACGCCAGCGCAGATAGACCGATGCTGTCAGAAGCAGAATGCAGGCAAGCAGACTTTCAAAGAAAATGTCTATGGAGCTGATGGTGTGCTCAAGAGCATCAAAGCCATTATCTTCCATGGTGGACAGACGGGCCTGATTGCCAGGAGCAAAGATTAACAGGGCAAAACCAATGAGGAAAGATATATAGCCCTGAACCTGCCAGATGCTCAGATTATGAGTTCTAAAGCAGTAAATCAGGTACAGTCCAAGGCCAGTCGCTACAGCCGCTGAGGTGTTTTCATTGGACCATCCGGCCAGAATACCCAGCACAAACATCATAGGACAGAGCAGCAGCGGGTGGAGCTCAATTTCGCGCTTCATGGAAATGCGGTAAGGCAGCAGGAACATGAGCACAATAGTGGTAGTCCACAAATAGTTGGCAGAGCTTACGATGTTAAAAACTACCTCGCCCCATGCACGCATCTGTGCAAAGAGGAGGAAGGTGATGATAAAGACAGGGATAAAGCGCAGTCTTAAGGTTGGCTTGATGCCATAGGCGTTGTAGTAGATAAACAGGATGAGTACGGCATAGGCAAAGGCTTGAGAGACAGCTGAAGCAGGCTTGCCCCACCACAGCAGTGTCTGGGCAATTACATGCGCAGGAGTGCGTCCACCCCACTCAAAGTAATGGCGGTACTGGGAGACAATGATGTCACTGAAAGAGGAAACAAGTTCATCTGTACCCTGCACCAGCAAATAGCGGTAGTCGTTGGCAAAATAAGGGGTCAGACTCGATCCCACCACAATCAGACCAAACCAGAGCAGCAAATAACTGTAGCTGCGCAGATTGATTCTCATGACATGTACCTTCTAACATTTCTGATTTGCCAGTTTTGCGGGGTGTTCCGCCTCCGGCCATTACACATACATACTTAATCATATTGCTGTCCCCAGGGGGTGTGCCTGGGCAGCACTGACAGACATCATTGAGGCAATACAGTATTGTCTGTCTTTCTGATAACTCAAAAGACGGGTATTACTCTCCCCTGCCATCAGATCGCCATTTCGGGTCTGTTACCCCGGTATTATCAGGCCTGGTATGTTCACGCCCCGGGGAATTTAATTTCAAAAACTTTAAAACTGACCATCATGACGGACTTGCCGGTCATGCAAAAACAACTGCCTGAAAATCAATCTATGATGAGAACAGAGCATCCTGGTTAATGGCATAAATCGCAGCATTCTTTGACAGACACCATTGGAGCTCACTATTTCAGAGCAAAACTTCTACTCAGTCAGGCGTCTATTATAAAACCTGCACAACCTGAGCGCACCGGGCATGCCATTAATGCACCATATGACAGGCACGCAGCGATATATTCAATTCACGTAATCTGTCAGCTTTTTCCTGATATAAATCAGATTCAGTGCTGTTTGGGCTGATTTTAACAGCACATACTTAGCGCTGTATAAGCTCACTTCAAAAATTAAGCTCATTGCCCCTTTCTGGACTTAAGCGCTGCCAAAAAGGAGCAAATACGGGCAGCGCCCGCGCAAAAAACAATTCCCCGCCACAGGTCATACTGCTCCTGCGTAAGGGCTTACGGGCTCGATTTTTTGAGCTTAAAGACATAATAACAAGAGTACTGCATCCTGCCTGCCTTCCTGCCCCTATATCAGGAACCGCTGCAGGCTCTGGCTGTTATTCCCATTGCCTGGGACTCAAGCATGGTACTCAGGTAAGGTATTCAGGTAAGGTACCAGGGTAAGGAGGCCAGCTTAGTGCCGGGGACGGAAAACCGTAGCGTGCAAAACATCTGATAATCATAGCCATGTGTGCACTCCCGGTACGCTGTGCGTTATATGCAAACAGCCGCTATAATTAAGTCCAAAAGTAATGATGCTTAATCAGAGGCGTACTGTCAGCCTGTACTAATATTCTTATTCAGGGATCAAGGCCGGAACAGTACGATTCATTATGAGCACCGGGCAAAAGACCGGTAATGACATGCGATGAAATTACATGCGATGTAATGACAGGCAATGCAAGGACTGGACTTTTTAATGCCATGGTTGCAGCCCCTGCTCAAAAGTGACTGTCGCATGCGAACAGGCTAAACCTGCAATGTATGACCACATGGCAATGCTTACAGCCTGCCTGGCATAGTTTCAGTACTTAGGTAGCGCTCTGCCCTGTGCTGTTCCATCAGCCTCGTGGTTACTACCCCGCCTCTGGCCATACTGAGACTGTGGCTCCGTCACAGGCTTTGAGCCTGCAAGATTAATTAAATCCACGCAGCCAGCATGACTTGCCTGTGGAGCATAATGCCCATTACATGTATTGTTACTACGCTGTGAAATATTACGTAAGACACATGTCCATGATACGGGCTGTGTCGCCTTATCAAGCTCAGGTACAGGGATATCTGGGCTCTTAAACTATTCCGGCCGGGCAGCAATGTCAGCGGCCCTGTTTGCATTGGTTAAAGCCAGAGCAAAGTACAGCATGACGCTGACTGCTCACCAGCAGCTTAAGTACAGCATGACGCTGACTGCTCGCCAGCAGCTTAAGTGCAGTATGCAGCTCAGTCTGCTGTTGCTGACGAGCAGCCTGCAGCTTGCAGCCGTCATACTGCATATTTCAGCCGTCATACTGCAGCACAATATGTTTAGTAGCATCTGTTGCAGCAATGGCTGACACAGCACGGAAAGATCCGGCACGAACTGATGCAGCATGTAGTGAAACAGCACTGACAGACACAGCATGTACCGATGCAGAACCGACTGACACAGTAAGGCATGCTCACAGGCACCTGTTGCAGCTTATACTCAGCCGGATATCTGCCTGCCGGGCATTTGCCCCGAACATGTCGAGACCCGGTTATACAAATTTAAATACAGAGCAGCCTCAGAGTCGTCAGGGCACTTAGAGCCGCCGCTTTTGCTGAGAGCGCAAAGGGAAAGATTTATTTAGAACAAGGTTATATACATGGTGAACTCTCAACTTCTCATGAGCTCCTTTGATAACAGGGATCATGTCCTTGGTAATCTCGAGGGCTGTGCTCTTGCTGTGGAAATTGCCTCTCTTAAGGCTTCAGACCCGCGTCCTGTTATGGTGATCTGCTCTGATCCTCTTGTAGCTGCCCGTCTTGACCAGGAGCTGCGCTGGCTTTGCCCTCATGAGAACATCATGAACTTCAGGGACTATGAGACCCTGCCATATGACATGATCTCGCCTCACCAGGACATTATCTCCTCACGTATTGAGTTTCTGGCCCGCGCCCCGGAAATCAGAGGAGGTATAGTCATTACCTCTATCAATGCAGTAATGCAGCGTCTCTGCCCTGTTGAGTACATCCGCTCCAACTCCTTTATTATTGCCAGAGGTGATGAGCGCGATCCGCTGGAGGTACGCGAGACTATTATCAGTAATGGCTATAACAAAGTTGAGCAGGTCTTACACCATGGAGACTTTGCTCATCACAGCGATCATATTGATATCTTCCCTATGGGCTATGACAGCCCTCTGCGCATCGACTTTTTTGATAATGAAGTCGAAAGCATTAAGACCTTTGATATTTCCAGTCAGCGCAGCACTGATGGTCAGAAAATAAAGGAAATTCGTATTCTCCCGGCTAACGAATTCCCTCTTGATGAAAAAGGCGTGATTCACTTCCGCTCTCAGTACCGTGATGCTTTCTCTCATACCCATTTCAGCTCACAGACTGTGTACAAGGCCATTTCCCGTGGCTCTATCCCTGCAGGTATTGAATACTATCTGCCTCTGTTCTTTGGTGGAACAGCCACCATTTTCGACTACCTCACTGACCGCTTCAATTTCATTCTGACCGGTGATTTTGACCGTGCCCTTCATGAGTACGACCTCTATCTCCACCAGCGTGCCGAAATGTTCAGAGGTAATATCGACCACCCTGTTCTTCCTGTCTATGACATTTTCCTCAGCCGTGAAGAGCTTTACGAAAATCTCAAAGACAGGCCACGTATTACCTTAAAGCAGTCCGCCCTGAGCTGTGCTGAGATGGGGCTTCCTGAACCGGCCAATGACAGCAAAGCTCAGACTGAATCCACCTCAAAGGACAAGGCAAAGGCAAAGACCAGAGTCAGCAAGGCCAAAAGCGCCCCTCCAGCCAGCGATGAAAGCGCTGACGGGCTCATTTCAGCCATTGATACTGCGCAGCTGGCCGCCCCACAAATCGATGCATCCGATACACCATATGCCGGCGAGTTAACTGATACAGCCGATGCACCATATGCCGCAGATTTAACTGATGCAGCCGATGCTCCTTATGCCGCCGCCTCAGCAGACGCTGACAGCGCAGTATCAGCCAGCACATCAAAGCGCAAAGCCCCGGCAAAAGGCAAGGGCAAACAGTCAGCGTCCGCTGCTGACGTGGAAGCGCTGTCCGCTCAGGCAACTGTAACGGAGCCAGCTGCCGACACAGCCGCAGCAGACGGCGCAGTGACTGATACTGACAGCGCAAAGGAAATCATTAAGCCTTTATTTGTCAGCAAGGCAAAAGACAACTTTAATGCCCCATGCGCCGGTGTGCCTGAGATTTCCTTGAATCACAGAGACCGCAACAGCTCTGCCGGTCTTGCTGCGTTTTTAAAGGACTTCTGTGGTAAAAAGGGTGGCCGTGTACTGATTTCAGCCATTTCCGAGGGCCGTCGTCAGAGTCTTCGCGATCTTATTCCTGCATCCGTTGTTCAGGAATTTGGCATGCGTGGAGCTTCAAATATCAAGGAATTCCTTGAGTCGCCGGACGCTCTGATGATTACTGTGTCCCCATTTGATCAGGGCGTGCTTTATGACAAGGCTGCAGCCCTTGCAGCCCTCAAGAGCAATAACAGCTCCATAACCACAGAGAAAAAGGCCCGCATAAGCGCACCTCATGACGGCTCTGATCTCCGTCCGGTTGCTTTCCTGACCGAAACTGAGCTGCTGGGCTTCAAGGTAGTTCGTCAGCGCCGTCGTAACCGCCGTGCCGAACAGATAGACCAGGATACCATTATCAAAAATCTGTCCCAGCTTACTGAGGGTCAGATTGTGGTTCATATTGATCATGGTATTGGACGCTACCGTGGCCTTAAGACTGAGGTTATCAACGGTATTGCCGGTGAGTATCTGACCATTGAATACCGCAATGGTGACATGCTCTCCATTCCTATTACCTCACTTAACAAGGTCGCCCGCTACTCAGGTGAGGAAAACCCTGAACTGTCCAGGCTTGGTACCGATGCCTGGGCCAAAAAGAAGAACAAGGCTGCCCAGCGTGTACGCGATGTGGCCGCCGAGCTGCTCGATGTTTATGCTCAGCGTGAGCTGCGCCGTGGCTTTGCCTTTAAGGTCGATGAGCATGCTCTGGAGGAATTTACCGCCTCATTCCCTTATGAGGAGACAGACGACCAGATTCAGGCTATTGAGCAGACTATTGCTGATATGAAGAAGCCTGTAGCCATGGACCGCCTTATTTGTGGTGACGTAGGCTTTGGCAAGACCGAGGTTGCTCTGCGTGCCGCTTTCATCGCTGCCATGAATGGCAAGCAGGTGGCTGTACTTGCCCCTACTACCATTCTGGCTGAACAGCACTATGAAAACTTCAAGGAGCGCTTTGCCACTACAGCCATTACTGTAGATACCTTAAGCCGCTTCCGCTCAGCCAAACAGCAGCAGGCTACTATTAATGCCCTCAAGGAAGGCAGCCTCGATATTGTCATTGGCACCCATACCCTGCTCTCACAGCGAGTCCAGTTTAAGGATCTGGGCCTGCTCATCATTGATGAGGAACACCGCTTTGGTGTCCGCCAGAAAGAAAGACTTAAGGCCCTTCGTGCTGAGGTTGATCTGCTCACCCTTACCGCAACCCCTATTCCACGTACCCTGAACATGGCCATGGAGGGTATGCGTGAGCTCTCCATTATTGCCACCCCACCGGCTCACCGTCTGGCAGTAAAGACATTTATCAGCCCGGGCTCTGATACCCTGTGCCGTGAAGCCATTATGCGTGAGCTGCGCCGCGGTGGTCAGGTCTACTATCTGCACAATGATGTTTCTACCATTGAGCTCAAGCTTGAGGAGCTCAACAAACTGGTGCCTGAGGCTCAGATTGAGATAGCTCATGGCCAGATGGAAGAACGCCGTCTGCAGAAGGTAATGCAGGACTTTTACAATCAGCGCTTTAATGTGCTGCTGTGCTCCACTATTGTGGAAAACGGTCTTGACGTACCTACGGCCAATACCATTATTATCAACCGTGCGGACCGCCTCGGTCTGGCACAGCTGCACCAGATTCGCGGACGTGTAGGACGTTCCCACCACCAGGCTTATGCCTACTTCTTTACTCCGCCAACAGAGTATCTGGCAGCCGACGCCAAGCGCCGCCTGGAGGCCATTGCCTCTATCGACGAGCTGGGCGCAGGTTTTGTGCTGGCCTCTCACGATCTTGAAATACGTGGTGCCGGTGAGCTTCTTGGTGAGGAGCAGTCAGGTCAGATCCTTTCCATTGGCTTTTCCCTGTACATGGACATGCTCAATGCTGCTGTTACCGCCCTTAAGGAGGGCCGTGAGCCAAGTCTTAGCGAGCTTAACCTCAATGAGTGCGATATTGACCTCAATATCTCAGCTCTGCTCCCAGAGAGCTATATCAGAGACGTCAATACCCGTCTGTCTCTGTACAAGCGCATGGCATCATGTCAAAACGATCTTGATTTTGATGATCTCAAAATTGAGCTTATTGACCGCTTTGGCAATCTGCCACCAGAGGCCGTCAACCTGCTGCGCATCTCGCGTCTCAGACGCATGGCCACCATTCTGGGCATTACCAAGATTGGCGGCGATGCCTCAGGTGCTCTGATTACTTTCTCTGAACACCACAAGGTCGACCCGGCTTATATGGTCTCCCTGGTAGTTAAATCAAAGCACAACGAGTACCGCATCCCGCGCCCTGACTGTCTGCGCTACAACCTGCCCGAGACTCAGACCCGCAGCCGCATCCAGACCCTGGAAATGGTACTGCGCGCCCTGTACTCTCACTCAAGCGCCGCCTCCATAGGCGCCGCCCTGGCCTCCCCGGACAAGACCACAGTCAACACTTAAGCCACAAATAGCTGACAGCCACACAGGTCAGCCGCCCCGCACCTGCAGCAAAAGCTTCAGGTGCACGGTCCCAGACCTCATCCCGTCAGCCTTGAGTCCAGCCGGCCGTCTGACCTGAGCTCAGCAGGCCCATCAGCCCCTGGCTCAGCCAGTACATGTCTGTGCACCCGACGGGTCAAGACTGACTTCATGTCTACAGCCAAACAGTCCCGTCAGCAGGAAAGGCAAATCCAGACGGCATCACATCAGGCAATGGTGCAGCTAAGACCATATCCGGCGGTGACACTTTGTAAAACAAAATATAAAGGCAGCCTTTTAGAACAAAGAGAGGCTGCCTTTTCTCTTATGACGATCCCATCATTATCATTATCATTATCATTATCATCATCCCATCCCACCCCATCCCACCACTCCGCCAAAATCACGAACGATTTAGCATCTGTGAACAGCAGTGCGGAACCTGTACCTGTACGAAACGTCAACAAGTATCGATATTTTTCAATACTATTAGATGTTAAAAAGGCGGGAAAACCCGCCTCGATGATAATAGAGAAAAGTAATTCGAAAAACTGTTAACCGCCTAACAGGCTCAGAGCGATAGTTGGACGCTGGTTAGCCTGGGCCAGCACACTCTGGGATGCCTGCTGGATGATGTTGTTCTGGGTCAGAGCTGCGGTCTCAGAGGCGAAGTCTGTGTCACGAATTCTGCTGCGGGCATCAGACTGGTTTTCAGAGATGTTAGCCTGATTACGAATGGTACTCTCCATTCTGTTTTGTAAAGCACCAAGTCCGGCACGCTTGGAATCTACAGCCTGTATGAGAGCGTCGATGTTCTCAAGCACATGTGTAGCACGCGATGCAGTAGAAATGGTAAAACGTATTGGACCATTATTACCATTTTTCATTAAACCGTATTTGGCATTTGTATCAGTTTGCTTGCCGTTATTTAAACCAGCCTGATCTGCAATGCCGCTTAATGTGAAACCTACTGACCAGTTCAGGTTGAGAGTATTGCCGGCGTTAGCGCCAACCTGGAAAGTGAGCTTGCCATTTGCTGGGATAAGTCCCTGTCCAGCACCCTCGAGAATAGTCTGACCGGCAAAGGTGGTCTGCTTGGCGATACGGGAGATTTCCTCAGACAGCTGGGTTACTTCTTCCTGAAGAGCCTTACGGTCGGCAGCTGAGTTGGTGCCGTTAGCGGACTGTACTGCCAGCACACGGATACGCTGGAGCATGTTGGTGGTTTCGTCCAGGGCTCCTTCGATGGTCTGGGCAAGGGCGATACCATCGTTGGTGTTACGGTTACCCTGATTGAGACCGTTAATCTGAGAGGTCAGTCGGTCACTGATCTGCAGGCCTGCGGCATCATCCTTGGCAGAGTTGATGCGAAGACCTGAGGAAAGGCGCTGGTAGGAGACATTCAGGTTCAGGGTGGCATTGCTGAGCTTGCGCTGAGCATTGATGCTGCTTACGTTCGTATTTACATACAGGGCCATTACATATTCTCCGTCTCAAATGGACAGTATCGACCCTGACGGGCCTGAAAATCATTAAGTCCTTCTGCCAGTCTCATCCATAGTTTCAGGCAGATCATTCTTATAAATAGTCGTTAGCAAGCCCCTTGCCAACCTCAAACCAGGTACTGACGGGAACTGCAACAAAAATCTATATGTAATGTCTTATTTATCGCATACCTGAATGTTGCGCATAACATTGCTATTTGGACATACTTTTTCTGGAACCAATGGCATGGCATTACTTTTACAGACACAATATCTTCATACGTAAGTTTAGACCAGTACATCATTGTCAATCACTTACCTCAGGACGGCAAAAGTAACTCTGCAATTATCAAAAGAAAGAGCCATCTCAAACATCATGGTCAGAGACGGCTCTCATGGCAGCGCGTAATGCTGCAATTGGGATAGTATCCAATCGGTCTGGGCAGCTGGGCCAACGACATCGCACTGGCAGAAGCAGCTTGGTCATGCCCTGTCCTTCGTCAGGGTGAGCAGTAAGTGTCCTGGTTAACAGTAAGTGCCCAGGTGAACCGTAAGTTACTGGTGATCTGTCAGAGTATGAGGGCCAGCAGCGGGATGGTGAATACTGACATCAGCGTGCTCATAAAGGTGCCCTGAGACATAACCTTTGGGTCAATGCCCTCCTTGAGGCAGATCATGGTGCCGTAAGAGGCTACAGGCATGGCGCTTAATATTACAAGGACATCGGTATAGCGGTGATCAAATGGAGACTGGGAGTACAACCCGAAAATCAGACAAGGCACACCCAGAAGTTTGAGCACACTCATCACATAAATACGCCAGTTGCCGAACATCTCAAGTACTTTGATATTGGCAAGGGTCGAACCTATGACCAGCAGTGAGGCAGGGATGGTCATGTATCCTACCAGATGAAAGGCCTCGCCGATGATCTTTGGGGTCTTAATCTGAAAGAACACAAGTGCTATGACAATGTACGTAGAGCAAAGAGCCGGGGAAAGAATCATGCGCCAGTTGAATCTGACCTTACGCTGAGCCCTGTTTGGATTGCAGCTTGAGATTAAGATCTGTCCGAGAAGAAAGATGAGCAGATTAAACGGTATGGTCAGTACCGAAATATAGAAAATGGCATAGCTGCCAAAGAGTGAGAGTACCACTGGCAGGCCAATGAAGTTGATGTTGCCAAAGGCAAACATGAAGCTGTATATGCCCTCCATATCAGAGCGCAGCAGCTTTGCCAGCACAATACCACAAATCAGCATGATAATCAGAGTTGCCGTACCAAGTAACAGTACAGGCAGAATCTCAGAGCGCTCAGGCAGTGTATCTCCCATTACCGATGAGAGAATAATGCATGGGGCTGTGACATTGATGATAAGAACAGAAAGAGAACGGTTGAATTCGTCATTCATCAGCTTGAGCTTCTGACAGACAAAGCCAATTATGACCAGCAGGAATAACACTCCCATCTGGCCCAGAGTATCGAGAAAAGACATCTTATTTCCATAGGGGCTATAGCCTGCCCACTGCAGCATTGATGAGAACAGGCTGGCTAAAAAGCTCACAGCTGAGCCCCATCCTGTTAACAGATGTATTGTTTTAAGACTGGCGCTTGCCTCTGTCACGGCCACTAATACCGCTGGCCCTTTTGAGCAAGTTCCTGTTACTTAGGGACGCCATACCTGATCCTGCCAATCCAGTAAGTGCCACTGCATGGAATACCGGATTATGCAGCCTTGTCCTGCCAATTACCATCGACAACTGTTAATCCTGGCTGTCTGGCATGTGGCTTTGCAATATACCCATTGCTCAATCTTTGACAAGGTCGTCTAATGGAGCCTGGACATATGGAGGTTCATTTTCAGGTACAGACTTAAAGCATTTGCATTGCGTAAAAACACTAACAGTCGTTCCTTATATGGTTATATACCTGGGCTCAGCAGCCAGTTGCGCTGGCAAATCGGCAGCGATGGAGCCAGCTACAAGGGTGCCGGCCGGGCTGTCTTCGTTCAGGGTAAACCATAATAGAGGCCGCGCCATTGGCCAGAGCGGCACAATGACGCAACACTTCCTTCCAGAGGCAGTCGATGTTCAACAGCCTTGTTAATGTCCTTACAGAAAGTATTTGCAGTCTAACAAAAGCAAGATCCAGATCACAAAAGCCCCAATGGAACATGCCCCAAATTGCAGCCACATGACTTTTCGTGCACACAAAAATGCAACTGTGCCTGCCTTAGCAGGCTCATAAAGTCGCCTTTCCTCCCTGTGGACTTTTTAAGACATTTTCAGACCATAGCATAGTTATAGTTCTATGCATCAGCAGGATAAATTTTGCCCCGGATTTCCCCAATGCTGTACAGTGATGTCTTTTCCTAAGGTTTAGCTATATGTTTTCCGCTACTTTTAAGTGATATGGATCACGCCGTAATGTATGTATGTATGTATGTACAGGACAACACCGGCAGGTCAACACTGTCAGGTCACCCATGCCCGTCAGCACTGCAGGTCAGTCTGCTGCTCATGACCCTGCCGCATGCCGCTCCCTGCTTCGGCCGGGCTCAACCGTCATAACAGCCATCATGCCAGTGATAGCTGTTGCAATGGTGTTTTCAGGCCATGGCAGCATGGCACTGGCATACCTCAAGTACCGTAAAAGCCTCAAGGTACTGAAATCTTCTCAGTGTCACACACATGGATGATGGTATGGACATGGCCAAAGGTATGGACGCTGGTATTTGTCTTTACATAATCACTGGTTCTGGCCTGGCTCAGGCCAGCTCAGCAATACAGCTGTACCCAATCTTCGTCCTTACTGTCAGAGACAGGCCTGATGCTGCGACAGCAACCGCAGTAACAGGCCTGATGCTGCGACAGCAACCGCAGTAACAGACCTGATGCTGCGACGGAAACCGCAGTAACATGCCTGATGCTGCGACAGCAACCGCAGTAACAGACTGCTCAGGGAGGATGCATAAGACCTCATTTAACCGCCTTGACTGTCATGGCTGCGTGACTGTATGGGACAGAGTGATGGCTGAAGGAAAAATACTCAGTCTGGTGTAAAAGGACGCTCAGCTGCAAAGCAGCCTGCCAGTTATTCAGGAAACAAAGTACTTACGGCGCTGTTCATATTCAGCCCAATGCATGAGTTTTTATCATTCAGAGGATCAGAGGCGCAAATGTGGCAAAGCCAGCGAATGTCAGCCTGCATTGCCGTGCTTTGCATGGTATGTCCAGGCTATGCCCTTAGTATGGCCTCGAGCCAGGTCAGTATGGCCTTAAGCAAGGTCAGTAAGTCCTGAGGGTGATGAAGCATCCATTGTTCTGTTATGGTGACGAGCTCAAATCATCTCTGATCCCAGGTTATTGCCTGAGTCTCAGGGCCCCGGTGTATTCAGAGTGCTCCATGGAGCACGGCTGTGCACCAGGCCTGTTGTCATGACGCATGACTTCATGCCTGTATGCAGGACTGAGCATGCAGTTATGAAGATATGGCTGATTTTTTTGCCATTTTTTCAGGATAGTGAGCATTTCTGACTTATAATGCTCAGTTTGCATATCCGGGCCATGTGGCCGGGAAATGGCCTATACATGCTTAACATCTACAGATGAGGTCCTGTCCTCAGAAGTCAATATGAGGTGCTGTACCTGAGCTTTATCTTTGAAAGCTGCGCTGTGCAAAAGAGATACTCTTAGTCCCACTTGTTAACACCACAGGTTTGAGCAAATACGAGCCCGATGTGACTGTTTGCCCTGACCGCTCCGACCTGGATATATCAACTGCCCGCTTTATCTGCGCTCACTGCAATGAGCTTATGCAGATATCCAGCCCTGATTAACACAATGATGTCGCCAAAGACTTACACGTTAACCGACATGAGACCTTTTCGTACTGCCCATAACTTTCAGATTTAAGGAATGCAAGTCAGCACTGCAGACTACAGTGATGCAGGATTGCAAAAGACACTGAAGCCTGCAATTGCACTTATCCATAACATCAGGCCCTGCCACTACAGGCGCTGATGCCCTGATGCAAATGACGCAGATCAGAGCTCAACGTTACTGTGTACACAAGGCAGGATGCGCAAAGTGCAGCGTGACGGACGTCCTTAATCAGGCTTTAAAGGTGCTGCCTGCTGTCCTTACTCACACGTTACACAGCCAGCCTGTGCAGGCTCGACTGGAGATACCTGGTGAAAGTAAAGCCCGCCACAGAGATCTGTCATGTCAGGGACAGCTGAGCTGACATAATTCATGAGGTCTTTGTGTGCTGTACTGATTAACTGCCATCAAAGTGTATCTCATCCATTATTCCTGTGCCCTGCAGCTTATGCCATGTATACCTCCCGCTTATGTCCTGATAACCCTGCAATCTGATTCAGTTTCCGAATAATCCAAGCCGCAAGGCTTTTACTTACAGCTGGCAATACCGACCTCGGTTCACTCCAGTAAGCCGGCGCCCATACAAAGCCCTGCTTTGCACTGCACAGCACAGCTCAAATCTGGCCATCAGGCATCACGTGATGGCCCCTGAGCAGGCTGAGCAGCTGCAGTCTTTGACCAGTCCTGCTGCACCAGCTGCGGCTGCAGCATCCCGGCTGAACTTTGCTGCACCTGATGCAGCCCCAGTTTCAAACAGACAGTGCCTGCCGGCCCCAGTGGCGGAGGCGCTTTATCGTGTCTGGAAACCATTAAATGCCCGGCAGCTGCTATGACAGCAAGGCGGGCAAAAGAATTAACTGCATCAGTCCCTGAGCATGTATGCTGAGGACTTTTGCAGGCAGCACCAGCAGTCCTGGGCTGGCAGATAAGGCTTCTGGCCGCTTCATCCTGCCCGGACATCTCTGACCTTGCAAGGTATTGTCCTGCAAGGTCAACAGAGGCAGTCTCCAGCTGTGCCCGCTCGTCCTGGCTGCACAGGCCGGTGCTGCGGATATTTTTTGTTGTTATTTTTGATTGTTACAGGTTCTTTTGACCATGATCGAATTTAAGGAAAGCAAACTTAAACTCAAGGCGCTTCCAGCAGCCTTCATTACAGCCGTAGCCCTTATGGCTGCCGGCAGTCCTGCCCATGCAGCTCCTGATGACAATCAAGAGCCATCAACCTCGGCTCGTCTTACCGAGATGAAGGGTCAGATCCAGAGCATCAACGAGGAGCTCTCCGGTCAGCGCGCCACCCTTGGTGCTCTCAAGACCGAAATCTATGCCCAGCGTGAAGAAACCGATGATTACCGTCGTTCCCTGCTGAGCGAAATGAAGGCCCTGCGCCGTCAGAACCAGTCTCTGGTTGATTCCATTTATGACAACAGAGTACTGGCCAGCAAGAATGAAATGACTGAGGTAAAGCCTTTGCGCAATTACGACCTGCAGACTCCTGATGGCAAGATGTACTTCGGTGAGGACGAGTACGTCTACGTCAAGGAAGCTGATGCCACTTTCGATGCCCGTATCGATACCGGTGCCGCCGTATCCTCAATCTCCGCTCAGGACATTACCGAGTTTGAGCGTAACGGCAAGCGCTGGTACCGCTTCACCGTTGAAGCCAATGATCACAAGATTCAGGTTGAGGCTCCATATGTACGTACCTCAACTATCCGTCAGGTATCCAAGCACACCACTACCGAGCGTATTGTTGTTGCCCTGAACGTCAAGGTAGGTGACTACTCCACCACCTCAGAGTTCACCCTCTCTGACCGTACCCGTCTGCAGTACCCTCTGCTTATCGGTCGTACCCTCATGCAGGATATCGCTGTAGTTGATGTTGCCCGTGACCACATCCAGGGCCGCAATAAGGATACTTTCCTCATCCTCTCCCGTGAGGATTATGAAAAGGCCATGAAGGCTGGCAAGGATCCAAATGCCGCCTACAAGCAGAAGCAGGAAGCTGCTGCCGCTGTAGGTCAGATTGCCCGCCCATCAGGAGAGTATGGCTCCAATCTCGGTTCCAACTCTGAAAACGCCCTGCCAGCTGTACGCAATAAGAGCGTTTCAGATGACAAGGATAAGGCCGCCTCCGGCCCGGTAAAGGCAACCCCTAAGAGCGCTGCCGGCCAGATCACTGAGCCTGTTAAGGACGAGAAGGCTGACAAGGCTGCCAAGGATGAAAAGGCTGCCAAGCCAGCTAAGGACGAGAAGTCCGCCAAGGATGAAAAGGCTGCCAAGGACGAGAAGTCCACAAAGCCAGCTAAGGACGAAAAGGCTGCCAAGCCTGCCAAGGATGAAAAGGCTGCCAAGGACGAGAAGTCCACAAAGCCAGCTAAGGACGAGAAGGCTGACAAGCCTGCCAAGGACGAGAAGTCCGCCAAGGATGACAAGGCTGCCACTTCCGAAAAGGCTGATAAGAGCAAGGCCGACGATAAGGATGGCAAGGACAGCAAGGACAAGGCCGAAAAGTCTGAAAAGACAGACAAGTCCGAGAAGTCTGCCACGGCTGACAGCAAGGATGATAAGGCAGAGTCCGACAAGGAAGCCAAATAATTTATCTTTCACCACCACAACCTGTGCCATGGCAGCATAAGACGCAGCCCCGGGTGCAGTCTCATAGACTTTGACAGAGCTGCTCTGGCGCCTGTGATTATCTGGTACTGGACGCACCGCTGAGCTCTTTTATCCATGCAGGTTACATGGCCATGGGCACTGTCTCATGGCACCAGTCAGCTGACTTATGGGCCAGCCTGTATGGCCGGCTCCATGGAGTGATCCTGTTGTGGCGGCTGTGCAGCATGCTGCACAGCAGCCACAGGCAGCGTATGGGCCACAGCTCATGTCAGGCAGAGTCTGCCTGCCTTGCTGCGGCCTGGTGTGACGTTTTTGTGGTGGTGGTGGAAAACAGAATTTTTTTCGTGCCTGACCTCAAGGGGCAGGTATCTCAGATGTATGCCGCTGCGGGGCTGCACGGGCCTGTACCTGTGCAGAACTGCGGCAATGTCCGGTTGCGGGCGGCTTTGCCGTCCTGGCTGTGACAGGGGCTGCATCGAGGTGCTGCCATGGCGGGTCAGGCTGACAGGAACCTACCAGGAAATATTTGAGATGGTTTCACGTGGTGTATTTTATGTGGTAACTGCCATCCTGTTTATAACAGGTATTCTTCTGATGGCTTACCAGCATGTTACTTTTGAAGTACCTTTCCTGCCAGGCGAGCAGCGTACGGTATGGCAGGTCGAGGCCAAGGTCGAGTTTGAGCCTACCGGTACCGGTGCCGCTACAGTCGATCTGGTTATCCCTGACGTTCAGCCAGGCTTTTTCCAGTTATCCCAGACGACAGCCTCTCTTGGCTATGGCGCTACCTATATCCAGCGTCAGAACAGCTCCTATGTGGAGTGGACCAAGCGTAACCCTGTAGGTCTGCAGACTCTGTACTATCGTGGTGAGTTCTTAAGCGACGTCAATGCCGCCGACTCCTCCATGATCGTACCGTCAATTCCTGAAGTGGTTATTCCTGAGCCTTATGCCACTGCCGTAGGTGAAATTGCCTCCAAGGCCCGTGAGCGCTCTTCCGATCCTTTCTCCTTTACCGTTCAGGTAATCAACGAAATTGACCGTCAGGAAGAAATTCGCACCCTGCTGCTCCAGCACTTCACCCGTCCAGAGCTCATTATCAACATCCTGCACTATGCCCAGGTTCCAGCCCGTATTGTGCACGTTCTTGATCTGGAAGACGGCCGTCGTAACCGTGGCCTGATTCAGCGCCTTGCCGTATTCCAGGGCACTCACTATGAGATCTTTGACCCTGTATCAGGTGCCAGCGGTATCCGTGAGAACCAGCTTATCTGGAACAACAATGGCGGTTCCCTCATGGATGTTCAGGGTGGTAAGAATGCCCGTCTGTCCTTCTCCATCATCAAAAGCTCAGTACCTGTAGCCAAGGCTGGCCTGCTCAAGGTCATGACCGAAAAGGCTCAGGGCAATGATGTGGTCAATCTCTCCATTGAGTCCCTGCCACTTGAAGAGCAGTCCCTGTTCAAAGGCATTTTAATTCTGCCTATTGGCGTGCTCATCGTAGTATTCCTGCGTACCCTGGTTGGTATCAAGACCTCCGGTACCTTCATGCCTGTGCTGATTGCCATGGCCTTCCTGCAGACCTCTCTGGTCGTAGGTCTGATTGGCTTTGTATCCATCGTCTGTATCGGTCTGGTGGTACGCTCCTGGCTGTCGCACCTCAACCTCCTTCTGGTAGCACGTATCTCGGCCGTTATTATCGTGGTTATCGGCATTATCGGTGCCATTTCCCTCTTTACCTACAAGATCGGCCTTACCGAGGGCATTAAGGTAACCTTCTTCCCTATGATTATTCTTTCCTGGACCATTGAGCGTATGTCCATTCTCTGGGAAGAAGACGGTTATAAGGAAGTATTAAAGCAGGGCGGCGGCTCTCTGTTCGTAGCCGTATGTGCCTTCCTTGCCATGGACAGCCTTATTATTCAGCACCTGACCTTCAACTTCCTTGGTCTGCAGCTCGTTATCCTGGCCATCGTTCTGATGATGGGTAACTACACCGGCTTCCGCTTAAGCGAACTCAAGCGCTTCAAACCACTGGTAGTTCAGATGGACGGCAACCTCAACGGCGACGAAAAGGAGCCTGAGCATATCCGTCTGCGCCGTGAGATCAAGGAATTAAAGTCCAACCCACGCGCCTTTGACAACGAAATTGCCATGAGCACAGCCTCCAGCAGCGACAGCTCTGCTGCACAGGCTGCCGCACCGGCAGCTGCTGATGCTGCAGCTGATGCCGCAGACGCTCAGAGCAAGACCCAGTACAGTTCCGAGGCCAGAGGCAGGGAGTAGACTATGTCCTTTGTTTCTGATTTTTTAAACCGTTACACCAGTCCCATGGCGCTGATGCGCCTGGGCATCATGGGCATGAACCAGCGCAATGTCAATTACATTGGCCGTTATAACAAGCGCCGTCTCTACCCTCTGGTGGACAACAAGCTCAAGACCAAGAGAATTGCTCTTGAGCACAAGGTCAACGTCCCTGATCTGGTAGGCTCAGTTAGCAATCAGGTTGAGGCTCAGAATATTCTTTCCATTCTCGGTGACAAGAAGTCTTTCTGCATCAAGCCTGCACAGGGCTCAGGCGGCAAGGGCATTCTGGTTATCATCAACCGTGAGGGCAAGAGCTTTATCAAGGCCTCAGGCCAGGCCATCAATATCCACGATCTGCGCCGTCATGTGTCCAACATTCTGGCCGGTCTGTTCTCTCTTGGTGGCAAGCCTGACATTGCTCTTATCGAGGATCTCATTCACTTTGATCCTTGCTTTGAGGGCTATTCCTACGAGGGTGTTCCTGATACCCGTGTCATCGTATTCCAGGGCTTCCCTGTAATGTGCATGATGCGTCTGTCCACAGCCGCCTCCGACGGCAAGGCCAACCTCCACCAGGGAGCCGTAGGCGTGGGCATCGACATCAGAACCGGACGCGCTGTACGTGCCGTACAGCACAATGACACCATTGAGTTCCACCCGGACACCAACAAGGACCTCTATCAGCTGCAGGTCCCTCACTGGGATGAGGTGCTGCACCTTGCCGCCTCATGCTATGAGATGTCCGGCCTTGGTTATATTGGTACTGACATTGTGCTCGACAAGTTCCGTGGCCCAATGCTCCTTGAGCTCAATGCCCGTCCGGGCATGGCCATTCAGACTGCCAACAACGCAGGTCTGCTGCCACGTCTGCGACTGATTGAGTCCCTCAACCGTCGCTCCAACATGTCAATAGAAGCCCGTGTTGCTTTCTCCAAGCAGCACTTTGGCGTCTACAACGTCTAAACAGACCAGAAAAGCATGAGCCGGGCCCGCCTGGCTCCCACATGGAGCTGCCCTGGCACCGCCCAGGGCACTCCCAAGGCGAAGGCATACGCCGCCGCCCTTATAATCAGCCCGACCGCATCTGAGCACGCTCAGAGGCGGCCGGGCTTCGTATTTAATAAAACAGAATTTTCTCCACATCCGCCCAGGCATGCACGAACGCCTGCCCCAGCCACGCGGGCACGCATACACGCGGACACGCAGACACGCAGGCACGCAGGCACGCAGGCACGCAGACACGCAGGCACGCAGGCACGCAGACACGCAGGCACGCAGGCACTCCAGTTCGCGCCGCTAACCATTGGCTGACGGCCCAGCCATGACTGGCGCACCGCACTGCACCAGCTGCGTAGCAAAAGCGATAATGATGCTGCAGCGCCATCGCGATGCGGCACCTCCTGCAGCGCCAGCATGAACCACTGCCGCTTCATGCACAGATACACCTGGCCCCATAATTCAGGTGTTGCGAGCATGTCAGCAGCAAAACTGCGGCCGCCACCAGGGCCGGCACATCAGACTTTACACAGCAGGGCCATTACTGCCTCAGGCTTGCCAGTACGCGGGATCATCACAGATAAGAGACAGGCGAGAGCTCTCACAAAAATGAATCAAAATGACTGTAGCTGTGCTGATGCTAATTCAATCAATGACATACTGTTAAGGCATGGAATTCACAGCGCGGCAACAGCCCCCTGATTGCATGTTGAAAGCGCTGTCGGCATGCTCAAAATTAACCTGCTGGATTGCATGAAGCGCCATACAAGGTGCAAAAAGGCCATCAAGGCAAGTAAGACCTGCAAAACCCGCCTTGCATATCCCGACACCGCCCAGCCGGTAATTGCCATGACTGTAGCCATGGCAAAGACGGCGGCAGCGCGTCTGCACAGTACGGTCACATGACAGCTATCCATATGCCACCAGGCCTCATGACCTGCGCTTACAGCTTCAAGACTGGCACTTACGGCTTCATAAGTGTGCTTACAGCTTTAAGACTGGCACTTACGGCCTCAGAAGTGTGCTTACAGCTTTAAGACTGGCACTTACGGCCTCAGAAGTGTGCTTACAGCTTTAAGACTGGCACTTACGGCCTCAGAAGTGTGCTTATGGCTTCAGGGCTGGGCTTGCTCTCCAACTCACAGAGCCCCGGCTGCCATGCTGCAGCTGTGAGCCTGGGCATGCTGATTTATGCTGCACTGGCAGATTTATGATGCGCCAGCAGCCGCAGTATGGCTGGCCGTCTGTACCATGATGCCCGCGCCTGTGCCCGTATATCTGTTTGCAGTGGCAGCTCAGGCATTGAGCGACAGCTCATGCCAGCCCTAAGGTTCCGGGAGTGCGATCCCTAAAAAGGCCCTGCTGGTAAACAAGTATGTCTGCATATTTATGTACATTTGGACATTTTCTTCAGACCATGCTTATCATGCGTAGCAGCCGCTTTTTTAGCCAGCGACAACAGATTTTATAAATATAAATCTATAGTTGCGTAAACTTTTGTCAGTGGCTGATATAGTCAGCTTCCTGGATTTAATAATTGCGGCCCGGGTCAAACTTTCAGTCTTTGGTTTAATAAAAGCCATTCAACGGGGCATATGGCTTTGCAAATATCACTTATAATTAGCAGGCTATAGATGCGTATTTTGCATCTATATTTTGTCCTGGATTAAGTGCTGGCAAGAGCTGGATTACTTATTTTCAGGCCATTCACAAGCCGCCCTTACCGGTGGCAAAAAGTCAGCAGCAGCTGCATATGAATGAATGCTGCCGTACCCGTACAGGCAGATGCAGCAGACGCTCTAAATGACTTGACGCAAGCGCAGCTATACTGTGGCAGTCATTCTTATCAGGGCTGTTTACCGCTCCTGTTAAGGCGCTCTTTCCTGCAAGGCGGTATGAATCTGTAATAAGGGAGAAAGTTGCTGCCAGGCCGTTATAAGCTGATCTGATGAATATGACCTCATGCCATAGAGGCAGGACAAAAAACACAGTGCAACAATGAGTATTAGAGCCAGACATGGCGCAGCACTTAGCTGTAATGACGCAAAATGCGGCCAGCGGCCATGTCCGGAAAGACCATGCCGACAAGACGACAATACGGTGACAAATAATGAATATCACAGGACAGTCCGGCATGGAGCAGCACTTTGAAGTTTAGCTGCAAGGCCGCACAAAACGGCCAACTGTCATGCCCATAAAGGTCATGCCGACAGGAAAACAATACATTACAAAAACAATGAATATCACAAGCCAGGCATGGCACTGCATTTAAGCTCTACGGCTGAAAAATGCAGCCTGCTGCCATGCCCGGAAAGTCCATGCCGACAAGACGACAATACAGTGACCAATAATGACTGTCACAGCCCGGCATGGCGCAGCACTTTAGCTTTCAGGCCGCAAAATGTGGCCGGCTGTACTGCCAGGGATGGCCATACTGCAGTCCCGACGCTAAGGACCTGTTACTGCCAGCAGAGCCAGCATTAGTCTGCAGCTCACAGACAGCCCATGAGGCCATCAGGACTTTTCCTGCAAACCTCTGGTCAGCCAGAGCCGATTGACGTCCAGGCCCTGTTAACAGCGGTCCTTGCAAGGCCACAGGCAAGTGCAGCTCGCCCCCTTTTGCGGGGATTTGAGAGAGCCCCTCCTACGGGAGGTTATCTGAAAACCATAACCAGTGCACCGCCATGCAGGCAAAAGCCCATGGCAGCTACAGTGACCACAGTCATGTACGGTGCATGTAAGCGCTGCAGCCACTGGCTGCAGTATTTTTAACAGCATGCTCAATCCAGCGCTGCCACTGACAAGTGCATGGTCTGGATATCAGCTCTTAACAGTATTAGCCAGTATTGCTCGCCTACGGGACTTACAGCCACATGCGACCAGTATGCAGCGCATGTCCGGTGTCGGGCACTGTCTGCAAGGTGCAGTATGCGGCGCATGTCCGGTGTCAGGCACTGTCTGCCAGGTGCAGGGTGACAGTTTCATGGTGACAGGTGCACGGTGCAAGGTGGCATCAGCAATATGCAATGCCCCTTAAAGCACAGATCCCTGGTACCATACAGTAATGCAAATGCAGCCCGGCAAGATGCACAGCAGCAGCTGCCTGTGAGCCTCCCGGCCACACCGGTGAGTACAGAGTGCAGCCGGCGCGAAGAGCCGTCATGGCAGGGACCAGACTGGGCGCATGCCTGCCACGCATATGCGGGTGCAGCCATATGAGCTGAAAAGCTCATAAAGCATATGGGGCAGGTGAGTAACACTGAAACTTTTGAAACTTTCTGACTGTACCGCCAGACACCATGCCTGGCTGTGCAGCAGCGTTAACATTGATTTGAACTTTGACCGGAGGACATTGCTCCGGCAGAGATGACTTCCTTACTGCAGGTGGTTTTATCCTTTCTGACAGGAAAGACCATTTGGCGAATTTGAAAGCGAGGGAGGCGCCATGCTCTGGTCATATGACCCTGGCAGCGCCGATTTTGTATGAAGACAGAAGTAAAACAGGGCATGAGAGCTCAATACAGCTTTGAGCGCAAAGTCAGCATTCCTGGCTTTGGTCTGTATGTTGTAGACCGCAAGGCTATCTTCATTGATGCCAATGCTGCCTCCATGCTCAGCATCGGCCCTGAGTTTGCCGGTCGCTGGATGTCGCCGCGTGCCCTGCTGCGCCCTTTTGGCCTTAAAGTTATCCATAAAGCCTTTGCCTATGTCCGTACCCTCAAGGACGCCAAGAATGATCCAGAGGCTGCGCTTGAGCTGTGCATGGCACGCCGCCTGCGCCGTGGTGTGCACAACAGCGGTCTTGAGGCCCCGGATGAAGAAGAGCTGCGTATTGAGCGTGAGCTTCAGGAAAAGCATGCCCATCAGCTGGCCAGGATAAAGTCAGCCCCGGCTGAACATGCCCCTAACGGCTGGATTGATACCTTAAGCTCAAATGGCCTGTCCGTTAATTCCCCTGCTCCTAAGACAGCCCCTACCAACTCAGGCACTCTGTCTGGTGCACCAGTAGTAGCATTTGGTACTGATCCCTTCAGCGGTAAGACCAGTACCCCAGCCATGTCCATGCACAGTGCCAATGCTGCCATTGACGCATATGATGTGCAGCGCCGTAATCAGCGATCCACAAAGCGCAGCGGCAAAAGCAGTGGTGATGACTCATTCGTTCCAAGTCTGTCAGGCCGTCACTCCTGTGACAGCGCCTCTTTTGCCATTGTGCTCAGCCATGGAGAGCTGGCCGGAACCAAGCTTTACATCAAGCTCAATGCCCTTTTTGCCAACGGCAGGCTCAGCCATATCAATGTCACAACTACCCGTGTGGCATCGTACCTCTTTGAGCTTATCCCTCATGCCGTAACTGACAGTGCCTCATTTGACTGGTTTGTCCCTACAGGTGAATGCATCTTTGGTTCAAACTACTATGAGCTGCTGGGATATCATCCAAATGATGCCAAGGTTCC
This sequence comes from Anaerobiospirillum sp. NML120449, assembly GCF_023051105.1. Classification (GTDB taxonomy): domain Bacteria; phylum Pseudomonadota; class Gammaproteobacteria; order Enterobacterales; family Succinivibrionaceae; genus Anaerobiospirillum. Next base: position 65,568 of record NZ_JALKIL010000020.1, read on the forward strand.
TTTTATAAAGCGTCAGTGGCAGCAGAATGTGGTTCATCCTGACGATGTTGAGACCCTGCGCAAGGAAAATATCCTGATCAAGTCTGAGGAAGTGGGCAACAGCTTTGAATTTCTGTACCGCTCACGCTGCCGCGACGGCTCCTACATCTGGACCAAATCCATAGGCATGGCAGTAGCACGTGATAACCGTAAACATGCCTCCCGTATTCTGGGCATCAATATCGACATCAACCGCGTTATTCAGGGCTATGAACAACTGCAGAGCAAGGTGTTTACCGACATTCTCACCGGACTGCGCAACCGTACTTACCTGATTGCCCACATGGAGGAATTTATCCATGAGGCAACCCGCCCTCTGACCATTCTTTTTGCTGACGTCACTGCCCTTAAGGCCTATAACGACTACCTTGGTCATGCTGTAGGCGACCGTCTGCTGTGCTCTGCCACCATCATGCTGCAAAACTGCATGGAACGTGAGCATGAATGCATTCGCATCAGTGGTGATGAGGTAGTGTGTATTCTGCAGGGCTGTGATGAAGAAGAGGCCGCTGTTATTGAAAAGCGTGTTGAAGCTGCAGTAACTGAATATAACGCTCTGGCTCCGGTACGTATGCCGGTATTCTTCAGCGTAGGCACCCGCACCATCGACCTTACAGCCTTTGCCGGTCGTAAGCTTGATGAGGGTGACCGCAATGAAGCCATGGGCATGTTCTATCAGGCCATTCAGGAGGCAGACAGCCTCATGCAGGTCAACAAGAAGCGTAATCACGACGAACACTACAAAATGGTCCGTGCCTATATCGAAAACTCACTCAAGCAGAAGATAGACATGACCGATAAGCGCCTCTTTGCGTAAAATTACCCATGGCAGCGCCCGCCCGCCAGCAAAGCCCCTGCCTGACGGCAGGCTCTGCTGATACACTGCGCCGCCACGGCGCTCAGCCTGCGCTGCTACACCGCGCCGCCACATGCCAGCGCGCTGCGCATGGCAGTGCAAGTCCATGAATGCAGGGCCAGGCCGTGCCTGACGTCTACGGACAGCACCGCAGCCGTCCATGCGCTCTCCCACGATTTGCTATACATATTGAGCCCCTCAGGGGCTCAATTGTTAACTGCCCTGTCATCGCCCAGATTTCAGGGCCGGTTTTTACCTCTGGATAGACTATCCCTATGACCGACAATGTAGATACCTCAGATCACAGCGCTGAACAAAACTCTGCAGCCTCGTCAGGACAGCAGGACAATACTGCAGCTGCAGTGGAGCAGACAAATAGCGAAAGCCGCAGCCTTTCGCGCAAGAATGTCTCCTATGCTGTCGCCCATAACACCTTCCCATATGCCCGACTTCAGGGCCACTGGGTCTATGACGGCAATTCTGACAGCTTCCTTATGGACGAGATCTGCGCTGCCTGTATGGGTAAGACCGAGTATCACAAATGGTATCCAGTACCAGAGGTTATCTGCCACGTTTCGGCATTTGATACCGCACGTTTTGCCATGAACATGCGTCAGAGCGTGCTCGGTGACGTGATTTTTGAAAGAATCACCATGATCTCTGGCCCTTATGAGGGTGAGACCTTTATCATTCAGGGATCTGTGCTTGAGCGTGATGAAACCGGTCAGGCTATATGGGCTACAGGTTACATGTCCCACGAGTCCAGCCCGCACTCTGAATTTATCCCGCGTGAGATGTCAGGTGACGGCATGTACATGTGGGAAGGTCTTGAGGGCAATATCGTATGCTCTGCCTCCATGCACGCCATGCTGGGTCTTACTGAAGAAGAGTTCCCAAAAACTCTGGCTGATCTGGTCGAAACTCTGGTCCATCCGGACGATAACGACTTCTTTCTGGTGCTCCGTCAGATCAAGCTTTCTCCTCAGTATGGTGACTACTTTGAAAGCTGCATGCGTCTGCGCCACAAAAATGGCGAATATATCTGGGCTATCTGCCGTGGCCTGGTGCAGGAGCGTAATGATGATGGTATTGCCATTCGTGGCATTGGCTCGGTAACCAATATCAATCTGGTACAGAGCAGCTTTGATAACATCAAGCTCATGATGTTTACCGACTCACTGACAGGTCTGCACAACCGAAACTTCTTCCAGCAAAATGCCATGCGCTACGAAGAAGAGGAGTATCAGCCTGTATCCATCATCTTCATTGATGTCTCCGGCCTCAAGCTGACCAATGACATTCTTGGTCACAGCCATGGCGACTATCTGCTAATCAAGACCCGTGACATCATCCACGATGCTGTAAAGCGCGTTAACTCAGCTGATTACATACGCTTTAAGAAGGCTCATGAAGCCGTTGCCTCAGTCAACGATCAGCTCTCCTCTAAAGACAGATCAGTACCGGTACCGCCAGACTATGGCGATCGTGACTTCTATGAGCCTCTATGCTCCAGCCCTCTGTGCAGCTATCACCGCAGTCTTCTGGAAAAGGTAAGGCAGGAAGCAGAGCAGCGGGTACGCGAGGAGCTTTCCCGCAGTGGCACCAGCACCTCAGCTCTTGCTCCATCCGTTACCAGCCGTGCAGCTCTGACTCCAGAGGAGGGCACTACTGTAGTATCTGCTGATAAGGCCATCACTGCGGCAGACAATGCTGCAGCAGTAACAGCCGGTGTCACTGTGGACAGCGAGGGCAGTTTTATCGTCAACGATACTGCCACTGCCATCAAAGAAGGCGCCATGCAGATTGCAGCCGGTAAGACCGGCACCACTGAGGAAGAGCGCAGTGGCAATATCAACACCGCCACAGCAAACAGTGCCGAAGAAGAAACCGATATTGAGATCCTGCGTCTTGCCGGTGACGAGTTCCTGGTCATCATTCCAAACTGCCCATCGGGCCGTGCCGAGGATATTGCCCTCGAGATTCTGCGCATTCGTGAGCAGACCAATTTCTACAATGAGACCGCCGTACCTCTTGAGGAAAGACCGGTACCAATCTGCTTTGGTATTGGCTGCGCCACCTGGGGTGAGAACGGCGAAGAGGACAGCCTCAAGCAGGTAATTGACCGTGCTGACGAGCGTATGCAGGTATGCAAGGACGAGCGCCGTGTCCACGACTACGAGGTACTGCGCCGGCACTTTGAGGCCAAGAAAGGCCGTCCAGTCTCCATGCGTGACGATCGCCGCGTCAAAATCATGAAGAGCCACGACGAAGCCCGCCGCGCCCGCGTCAGCAACATAATCTTCTAACCAGACCATACCAAAGCAGCTGCAGCTAACCAGACCAGACCATACCAGACAAGCTGCGGCTACGACGCCCAGGCAGCTTCATGCCGGCCCGCCGCAGGCCAGCCAGGTAGGCGGCAGCCGTCGGGCCTGACTTGCGAAAAAGCCATGCTGAAAATACTCACATGGCTTTTTTCATATGCTCAAGGTTCCGAAATTTTCATTTTTATCAGCTCCGCCCACCAAACTTTCAGCTTCTTCGCCCTGATAAAAGTCATACTGTGATTCATACACAGACAGCGATATATGGGCCAAAATGCATAATATTCTGCATTAAATCCGGCAACATAAAACCGGCATGAACATGCCATCCATTAGCCATAACAAAGACGTTTTGCACATAAGATACATGTATCTAGATACGTGTACTTTGCACAAATATTACGGTATTTATGTGGAAACCGCTTTTACAGGCCTTTGGGCCAATTATCCCTGCCCTGGGACGATATACAGAACAGGCAGATAAACAAAAGCTTTATCTCACAAGTCAACACGTGCGAATTTGAGGTCTATAGCCATGGCAGTTTATGTAAATACAAATGTGAGCTCCTTAAACGGACGCCGCTATATTAACAATGTACAGAATCAGTTAACTACTACCTATCAAAGACTCTCTTCAGGTCTGAGAATCAATTCTGCAAAGGACGATGCAGCCGGCCTTCAGATCTCCAGCCGTTTAACTACCCAGATTAATGGCCTGAACCAGGGCAACCGCAACAGCTCCGACGGTATTGCCTTAGCCCAGACCGTTGAAGGTGCCATGGACGAGATCTCTGGCATGCTCCAGAAGATTCGTACCCTTGCCGTTCAGTCGGCTAACGGCACCAACACTGCCGAAGATCGCACAGCACTGAACAAAGAAGCTAATGCTTTAGCTCAGGAAATTAACCGCATTGCACAGAAGACCACCTTTGCTGGCAAAACCGTGCTTGATGGTGGCAACGACAATGCTATCTACGGTAAGAATGGTGGTAATAACGATGCCAAGGGCAAGTTAACCCTGCAGGTAGGAGCTAACAGCGGCGATACCATTACCTTTGAAGTGAACTCAATGCGCTTCTCCAATATTGCCAAGCTTGGCGGTATTGCTGATGGCGACATTGCAAACTTCTATGATAAGGCCAACTCAGCAGTAAAGATGGCAACTGCTGAAGAAGCAAACAAGCTTTTAGCTGAAATCGACAAGCTTATAGGTGCAGTGGATGGTCAGAGAGCCGACCTGGGCGCTATACAAAACCGTTTAGAGAGCTCTATTCGCAACCAGGCTAACGTCTCTGCTAACCAGGCCGATGCCCGCAGCAGAATTCGTGACGCTGACTTTGCCGAAGAGTCTGCAAATCTGAGCCAGCAGTCCATTATTCAGCAGGCTGCCACCTCCATGCTGATGCAGGCTAATACACGTCCACAGCTGGGTCTGTCCCTGCTCGGATAATCATTATTAAGCTCTCAAAGAGCGCTTAAACTGCAGCTGTATGCAGTTACATACAAAGAGGCCCGCTGCCATATGGCAACGGGCCTCTTTTGTTTTAGATGATATGAACAGGAATTTTTAGCCTGCTCATTATCAACTTACAGACATTACTTTTTATTTTATAAAGTATTTACTTAGATAAAAGAGACTGCCCTGATTTTGACTCCGGACTGAGGGGTTATGGTTCCAAAGCCGGGTTTTGCCATGCTTTACCCGGCATGCCCCGGCATGCCCTGGGCAAGGTGTATTTTCATGCTGACTTGACTGGTTGCTGGTCAGCTGATTCAGGGTCAGATGTATTTGAGGATATCGGTTGCTTTTGGCAGGATAAACTCTGTGTCCAGGTCATCAAAAGCATAGTAGTCGCAGGCTCCAGTCAGGACAGCCAGTTCGTGGGCACCTGCGTTGCGCAGCATCTGGATGTCCAGAACGGCATCTCCCACACCAATAATCCTGTCAACCGGGGTACCTGACCTGGCTGAAATCAGATTAATCATGGCCGGGCTTGGCTTGGACTCACAGTCGTCACCGGTGCAGATTACACTGAAATACTGTTTGAGCTCAGGTACGTCAACAAAGAGTCTGTCTACACCTACTTTTGATTTACCTGAGGCAATAGCCAGCTCATAGCCGTGGTCCTTGAGTGCAGCGAGCATGTCCAGAGTGCCATCAAAGAGTCTGGTTACGTTGATATCCTTGCTTACAGCAAAAGTATCACGGTACAGCTGAGTCACCTCGGCTGCCAGGCGCTCGTCAGTCGGATCTGGCAACAGGCTTTTGATGCCCAGGTACAGGGACATGCCAATAGTGCCTTTGACAGCCTCAGCTGAAGGCACAGGCAGGCCGCAATGGCTGAAAGTGCGGGTAAAGCACAAAATGATCTGATCGATGCTGTCAGTTAAAGTGCCATCTACATCAAAGGCAATCAGCCTGACATTGCTCATCTGCTCTTTCAGGCCATCATCAAATTTCAGTGTCACGGAATTTTTCCTGTAATTGGGTTACATCAGGAAGCCAGATGCCGGTGAAACCGGTATCGCATGTGCTGGTATTGCCCCCTGCTCAGCTCAATGGGCTTGCCATACTTCTGAGCGTTTTTCATACCGTCCTGAGTCTGTAATGACTCAGGCTGTCATAGAGTGGCAAAGCAAGGCAGGCTCTGAGCTATCCATAATGGCTGTACCATCTGGACTTAATGCAGCTGCCATAACCATGCATGTACAGCTGAGCTCTATGATAACAGGCTGACTGAGCTTTGCCCCATATTAAAATACTCTGGCCATACAGTGGACAGCTCACGCACTTGCCATACCTTACTGCATCTGATTGGCAAATGGGCATTCCTGCCTGTGCATGACTGCCTGTGCCTGACTATGCCCTCCTGACTGTACATGACTGCATGTGCCTGACTATGCCCTCCTGACTGTACATGACTGCCTGTGCCTGCTGACTGTACATGACAGCCTGTGACTGGCTGACTGTGCATGACTGCCTGTACATGACAGGCAAGCCTCATTGCCTGACTGTTGATGTAAAACTCAGAAGGCCTGAGCTCATGTGGTAATGGGATGTGGTCATGGCTATAGCCATATACTGACAGAGCCCCTGCTGTTATCAAAATAAGGGCTTGAGATACTTTATCTGTACTCTACTTACAACACGGGCCAGTGCGGATTATCCGAACTGGCCCGAGGTTTAACAGCACCAGGTGCAGTTGCTGAGGGTGCGTCCCTGGACTGTCTGGCTGGCAGCAGTGCTCAGCCGGTTATGTGCTGGAAAAGCGATAGCTGGATGCTGCTCCTGATTTGGAGAGAGGGGTGCGTGGTTAGCTGTCAGTGCGGGAGCGCAGAGTAGCAAGGACAGCCTCAAGCTCAGGAGGCAGCGGGGCCTCGACCTTCTGGACGCGGTCGGTGGCCGGATCGATAAAGCTGACACGGAAGGCATGGAGGAACATGCGATGCATACCCAGGCTCTTCAGCCATGCGTTGAACTGACGGTCACCGTATTTGTCGTCACCGCCTACAGGGTGTTTGACATAGGCTGAGTGGACACGAATCTGGTGAGTACGTCCAGTGTGAGGCATGGCGGCCATGAGAGTGGCGTCTGCGCCAAAGCTCTCAACAATGTCATAGCCTGTTGAGGATGGAGCACCTTCTTTGAAGTTTACCTCGACCATACGCTCACCCGAGCGCAGCTCGTTTCTTACCAGAGGAGCGTTAACGAGGTTGACCTTGCGGTCCCACTTGCCTGGCACCAGGGTAAGGTAGCGCTTTTTCACTACGCGGTTACGGAACTGCTCATGCAGATTACGCAGAGCTGAGCGGCGCCTGGCAATAATCAGAGCGCCTGAGGTTTCACGATCCAGACGGTGGGCAAGCTCCAGGAAGCTTTCCTGAGGATAAAGGGCGCGCATGGCTTCGATAAGACCAAACTCAATACCGGAGCCGCCATGAGCTGCAAGACCGGCTGGCTTGTCCACGACAATCAGCAGCTCATTTTCAAAGAGAATACGGTTTTTGAGGTCCTGGACCAGATGCAGATTGGATGATGGAATGGTTACCGGACCGGTGCTTACTCTTACCGGAGGCACACGAATCTCGTCACCGGCCTTAATCTTGTAGGATGGCGAGACACGGCCCTTGTTAACTCTGACCTCACCACGACGCAAGATACGGTAGATCATGCTGCGTGGTACGCCTTTGAGTACACGGGCCAGGTAGTTATCAAGGCGCTGACCGTCATCATCATCACTGGCGGTGCGGTATGTAACCTTAAACTGTTCCTGATTTTCTGACTGTGCCATTACCGTCCTCATTATCTTATGCCGCGCTCCTAAGAGCTGCACTTACAGCGCTTCCCTGACTGCCTGCAGCTGGTAACTGCATGGCTGTGCCATGCACCCGCTGGCGGTGCACCCGCCTGCGGTGCACCCTTTGGCAGTGCCACCGATGGTAGCGCACCATTTGGCAGTGCATCCTTTGGGCTCATGCTATATGTGCCTGAATACAGCCTCCCGGCTGTGGCTGAAAAACTTTACTGTGCCTGACTGGAACTGATTCTTGCGGCGCTGCAAAGCAGAGCGGCAAGTAGCAGATCTCAGGGGCTGAAAAGTTTCGTAAACTGCATATTTTAGCAAACTAAGCCCACTCACTCCACTGACTTGCCGGTCATTATTGTCAGCTTCAGCCAGCTCAGGTGACCATGTTCGTATCCATCCATGTCATTGCGTCTTATGTATGCCGCGCATAAAGGCTATGTATTGCTTTCGTATGCTCTTTTAAAGCCTGTCTGCCCTCCTGCGTCTACTGTAAGACTTTGTGATGTCTTGCTCATGGCACACGGTTTATTACCTGGCATGGCCTGCAGCTGGTTACCAGCCCTGTTACTGGCTAAGTTTCTGGCCACAGGCATGGACGGGACTGGGCCGTATTGTGAGATTTAGGCATGGAAGGAAGAAAGGCCTCACTGCAGGAGGCCGGATGACTTACAGCCGTCCTGCTGGCGTATTGCCTGCTGGTAGACTGATTGCTGGCGGCTTGCCTGCTGGCAGGGATGCTTACTGCCGGACTGATTGCTGGCGGACAGGCTGGTGGCGGCCTGATTGCCGTCTGCGAGGGTGAGCGGTGAGCTGGCTTTTTGGCCGCACGAGGTGGCGACGGCAGCCATTTGGCTGCCATGGCATGACTGAGGCTGGGGGCTGGTGAAAAGTTCTGTGGCGTCGGTGCGGCCGATGCTGGCTGGGATATGAGGCAAAGCCCCTGGTTTATTGCGGGGCGTCTAATGCGGCATGTCTTGTTGCAGACTGGCCTTTGTTAGATAATAGCAGTCGTTATGGCCGGATTAACCATGGGGCTTTTAATCGTGCCCTCGTCAGTCCAGCCAGTGCGCTCTGTATGGCACTGCCATACGTCGCCAAAGACTGTCAGTCTGTGCATTTTTGATTGACTGGCAGAGAGGCACAGTCCGGACACCTGCTGTCCTGCTTTCTGTGCTGCAGACTCCCCTTTCTGGGAGTGCCGGTATCAGCCTTTACTTTCCTGATGACATCCGGTGCTCTGACTGATTCAGGGCTGCAGACAGACGCTACAGTTAAGGAACACCTCCGGCAACCTGCTCTGCCTGCAACGGGATAAGCCCGGGATATGCAGCCCGGCCGGTTACCACATCCCAAAAGCACGACCATCAGCTTAACTTTACCCTCATCACAGTAGCATGACTGATAAGGCCAGCTCCTTTCAGTCATCGACAATGCCCCCCTCTTACCTTCTGGTCTGAGGTATGCTGCCCTGCTGCACTGGCTGCAAAACCTGTGGCAGTGTCCAGGCGGCACAGGCTGTAAGGCCCAGGCATGCGGCCCCGCCGCAGCAGTGATGCCGGTATTTTTCAGTTCTGCTCTTCTGGTTTTGCTGTTACCTGTAATGGCCCCGCCTCGTTACTCTGACCTTGCCTCACTTTGCTGCAATGTCATGAGCATGCTGAGGTCAGTTGCCCGGTACAGCTGCTTTTGCCCTTTTGTGCCCTGCCGTCCTTGTACTGCCCGCCCTTTATTTCCGGCCCTGGGAACTGCCCGTTATACCTGCGAACAAATCAGCACCGCCATCATTGCCTGCGGCTGCAGCCACTGCTGCCAGACAGTAATCTGCCCTTGCCCGCCTGGCTTTACCGGTAAAGACCATGGATGAGCCTGCCCTCATGACCGCCCAGTGCCGTCAGATGTGCCGCCTCCCTGGTCATTTATCCTCAATGGTAAACCCTGGCCGACTGCAGAAACTGCTTTAACAAGCCGTGCCTGCATATGCCGATATATGGCACTGTATGCCACTTTAAGGCATAAAGTTATGGCCGCGTCTGATAATCTCGCCCCTGTTATACCGCAAAGCATGCCCCCTGCGGGCATCGATGCTGCTGCTCAATTAATCAGCAGACAGCCAATTGACGGTAATAATCATCAATGCCGCCCGGCTGGAGCAGTCCCTGTCTCTTAACCCAGCAGGCTCTGCAACCCCCGGTATGGAATGACTTTCAAGTAGCGATAAAGAGTCGACACGGTGGCTCTTTCAGGCCCCCTCTTCCCAGAAGATAAGGCGCGCCTGTCAGTGCTTATTCCAACAATCAATACTTTTACAGGATCAGAAATACTTCAGCGTACGTAACCGTATATGCATGAGGCCTGCGCCCTGAGCGCAGTGCAGCAGTCCCCGCTTTCAGGTCAGGACTGCAGCCGTGTGCCTGTCAGGGCGCCCGACCTTGTCTTACGAACAAATTCCTGCCTGTCAACTGTACCTGAGCATGTCTGTCTCAATCCCGGCCCTGAGGCCGCATTTTCATGACAGCAGCGACTTATGGTATCTGACATCCCTGCAGGATCTTAAGCTGCCGCCTTACAGCATCGGCCTGTGCCTGTGCACTGACGCGCCAGCAACAGATTCATAATGTCAGGTCATCCAGTTTTACGAGCTGGCTGCCTGTCATGCTCCACTTTGCGCCACTGGCTCAGGCCGCTGGCAACGGGCTCAGCCCCCGGGCATGTCCTTTTGATGAGCATTATGACTCTGCTTCGTGATGACCATGGTCTGGTAAATCCGGCTCTCCACTGCAACGGCAGTCGCCAGCTTTCCATATATCCAGTCTTATAACCGTGCCCTCTGGCACATATGCCTTTATTCACTGCTGCACTGCCCGGCACCAGCCAGGCAAATGCAGCTAAGAGCAGGGAGCCGCTCCTGCGTACCAGTGCAACTGCGCACCTGTGCGCCTGCCGCTCCCAACCTCAGCAAAGAGCCTGAGGCTGATAACAACCAGTTACGCTGTGCTATTACCATGATATGTCATGAGTGCACATTAAAGCTGACAGATCTGTGCAGCCTCATGCCCTGAGCACTGTCTGGACGGCATGCCGTTCAGCCTCAACAACCATACTTAATTTAACTGACCTGAGTGTTGCAGACCTGATGGCAGGTCCCATTGCGGACGTGCTTTCAGACCGGGCCCTGCAACAGCTGACCCACACTCAGACACTCAGACAGCCTTTTAACGGCTGCCTGACAGCAAACAGTTCAGGCAGGCGGCATTCAGGCCAGTCATGGCTGCGTCAGCCTGCCTGCGGGAATACAGAAAATACCTCCAGCTATGACGTGAGCTGAGCCATCTCAGCCCGGGCAGCTATTACAGTCACAGACCGGCATGCCGGGCATGGCTGCATCAGCGCCTGCGCGCAGCTGGGCACTTTCTGTATCAGCCCTGACGGCACCAGTACCGAAGACCTCAAGGTCTCAGGTTCTGTGCCTGCAGGCCTGAGTGCGCATCCAGTACACGTGCGTACCGTCCTCTGACTGGCTGCCTGAGTGCTGTTAGCACCCAGGGCTGTTTCATAGCCTTACTGGTCTGTTGAATATTGCAGCCGTGCCGTGCGTGCCTTTTCCGGCACAGTGCGGTGCATGGCCCATCCTGGGCCTGACCTGGCCGGGCTGGCCTTTGGGCCATGCCGGTGCCAGCGACGCTCTGCTCAGGTCTGCCGGGGCCTGCTTATTGTGTGGTGGTTATTGAGGTTGCTTTTTTGATGTGGGATAAGGGCCTGTGAGCATGTGGGACGGCTTTGATGGCTGGCATGCAGGGATATGCCTGGGGACTGAGTTCTGATCTCTGAAGGAAGGATTGCCGTATAAGGATCTTTTCCGTGAAAAGAATGCTTATCAACGCCACGCAAGAAGAAGAAGTGCGTGTCGCCCTTGTCGATGGTAATAAGCTTTATGACCTCGACATTGAATCCCCACAGCATGCCAACAAGAAGGCCAATATCTACAAGGGTGTAATTACCCGTATTGAGCCAAGTCTTGAGGCTGCCTTTGTTGACTATGGCGTTGAGCGCCATGGCTTCCTGCCAATTAAGGAAATTGCCCGTGAATACTATCCTGAAGGCACTGACTTCAGCGATCACGCTTCCTTAAAGACAGCTTTACGCGAGGGCCAGGAAGTTATCGTTCAGATTGAAAAAGAAGAACGTGGCCAGAAAGGCGCTGCCCTTACCACCTTTATCTCCCTTGCCGGTTCCTACCTGGTATTAATGCCTAACAATCCGCGTGCCGGTGGTATTTCCCGCCGCATTGAGGGTGAAGAGCGTGCTGAAATCCGCGCTGCCTTCGAGGGTATCAACATTCCTCATGGCATGGGCGTGATTATCCGTACTGCCGGTGTAGGCAAGAGTGCCGAAGAGCTGTCCTGGGACCTCTCCATTCTTACCAAGCTCTGGGAAATGATCAGAAAGGCCGCCTCATCCAAGAAGGCTCCTTTCCTCATTCACCAGGAGTCCAGCATTGCCATCCGCGCTATCCGCGACTATCTGCGTCCTGATATCGGCGAAATTCTGGTCGACAGCAAGGAAGTGTATGAGCACATTGTTCATCACATCAAGCTGGTGCGCCCTGAGTTCTCCGAGCGTGTACGCCTGTACCGTGGCGAAATCCCTCTGTTCTCCAAGTACCAGATTGAAAGCCAGATTGAATCTGCCTATCTGCGTGAGGTACGTCTGCCATCAGGCGGTGCCATTGTTATCGACCCAACCGAAGCTCTGACCTCCATCGACGTCAACTCAGCCAAGGCCACCAAGGGCGGTGACATTGAGGAAACAGCTCTGCAGACCAATATCGAGGCTGCTGAGGAAATTGCCCGTCAGCTGCGTCTTCGTGACGTAGGCGGTCTGGTTGTGATCGACTTTATTGACATGAGTCCGATCAAGAACCAGCGTGAGATTGAAAACCGCATGAGGGAAGCCTGCCGTCAGGATCGCGCCCGCATACAGTTCTCCCGCATCTCCCGCTTCGGTCTGCTTGAGATGTCCCGTCAGAGACTGCGTCCATCTCTTGAAGAGTCCACCAGCCACGTATGTCCTATGTGTCAGGGCCAGGGTACCATTCGAGATACCGCGTCTTTGGCCTTATCGATCATGCGTCTGGTCGAGGAAGAAGCACACAAGGAGCACACAGGCGACGTCATGGCCTTTGCTCCCGTTGAGATTGCCACCTTCATTCTCAACAACAAGCGCCGTCAGCTCGAGGCTATCGAGAAGAATACCGGCATTAAGGTAACCGTAATCCCTGATCAGCACATGATGGCCCCAAGCTATGAGGTTCATCGTGTGCTCAACAGCGCCTCCAGCCTGCCTCTTGACTGCTCCAAGGACGACCCTACCGCAATTTTGCGTGAGCGCGCTTCCCGCGACCGTGCCAAGGTTCAGGAGACCATGCTGCGCCGTGAGTTTGCCGCCCGCAAACAGCAGCAGCCAGGCGCCCGTGAAACCCCTATGGTCTTCACTGAGGACATTACACTCAACTCCCCTGCTCCTCACATGATTGATGAAAACAGCGATGATCCGCACACCATCAATCTCAAGAACAGCGAGCAGCCACGTGCCGGTAATGTGGTCATGAATGACGGCCGCATTGAGGTCAAGAACGGCAAGATCTTCTCCAAGATCTTCTCCTTCATTGGCAACCTCATTAAGGGTAATGACGCCCAGCAGGCCCAGCCTGCCCGCGATCAGGACGCAGCCGCTGACAGCCGTGACCAGGCTGCCTCCGAGCGCACTGAGCGTAGTGATGGCCGCCGCAATGGCAACTCACGCCGTAACGGTCAGAAGCGCCGCAATGAGCGTCCGGACCGCCAGGAGCGCGATCGCCGCAAGAGCGAGCGCTTTGAGCGTACCGAGCGTCAGAGCCGCAGCGAGCGTCCGGAGCGCGGCGAACGCCCTGAGCGCGCCGAGCGCCAGGATCGCGCCGAGCGTCCAGAGCGCAGCGAACGCCTTGAGCGCGCTGAGCGTCCAGAGCGCAGCGAACGCCCTGAGCGCGGCGAGCGTCAGGATCGAGCCGAGCGCATGGAGCGCAACGATCGTCCTGAGCGTGATTCCATGGACCGCCCAGAGCGCAGCGAGCGCCCTGCACGTCAGGAACGCAGCGAGCGCCCAGAGCGCGGCGAACGTCCTGATCGCGCCGATCGCGACAGTGAGCGCCTTGACCGTCAGGACCGTTATGAGGCTGACAGCGCTTATGATCAGGATCGTGACAGCAGCGCAGCTGAGCGTGACGATTTTGAGCAGAGCCCACGTCAGGAACGCCGTTCCCGCAACAGTGCACGCGACGAGCGTAATGATCGTAGCGAGAGCTTTGAGGCCGAGGCTGATGAGACTCCAGTACGTGAGCGCCGTGAGCGTGGTGAGCGTGGCGAACGCTCTGAGCGTTCAGAGCGTGGTGAGCGCCGTCGTGAGCGCAGCCGCGATGACCGCCGCTCCCGCCGCTCTGAGCCACGTCAGTCAAAGAAAGTTCCTCTCAATGCCCGTACTCTTGGCTTCAACGATGCTGAAGTCTTTGACGTAGCCAGCATTACTGAGGTCAGAAACTTTGCCTTTGTTGAGGAAAATCTGACCTCTGCTCCTATGGGTGAGGGTCCGGACCATGAGGTTCCATTTGCCGGTGACATCACTGCCCGTACCTTTGAGGAAGGCCGTGAGTTCCGCAAGGCTGAAACCACTGGTGGTCTGCAGGAGGCTACCGTCTGTGCTGAGGTTGCTACCATCAGCGAGCCTGCCCCTGTAGAAATTATCTTCAGCATCGAGCATGAAGATCGTGACTGCGACTGCGGTGCCGACTTCGTCAAGGCTGAGCGCGCCGGTGGTCTGCATGCAGCCCTGCGTGTTGAGTGCTGTGAAGCCGCTCTGAGCATGGCTGATGAAGATGCCCAGGCCCTGATGGACCAGCACTTCAACTCACGTCCACAGCCAGAGGCTGCCCAGCCTGGTGAGTTCGATCCACGTGGCCGTGAAAAGGCCCAGCTGGCACGCGCCCGCGCCAGCCTGCCACTGCCAGTGCAGAAGAACAGCGCCCAGTGCGAAGACCTGGCTGATGCCGCCTGCGACAGCGCTGATGAAACCATTGCCGAGCGCAGCGATCGCCGCGAGCGCGCTGAACGTGGTGAACGCCAGGAGCGCGCTGAGGGCTCAGGCCGCAGCCGTCGTGAGCGCAACCGCGCCGAGCGTGAAGAGGCCGATGCTGACAGCCGTGAGGCCGGTCGCGAAAGCCGTCGCTCCGAGCGCCGTCGTGAGCGTGGCGAAGATGAGCTTGACGCTCAGGAAGATGGTCGTCGCTCCCGTCGCTCCCGCCGTCAGGAACGCGAGCGTGACGAGCGTGAGGCCGGCTCTGACGAGCTGCCGGCATTAAATGCTGAGGGTCAGGAGGGCCGCGCTGGCCGTAGCCGCCGCGAACGCAATGAGCCTGTTGCCAGTGATGATCTGGAGAACATGCTCAATGCCGCCCATCAGAGCTCCTTTATTGATGAGCTCGAGGGTGAGAGCGATGACGGACGTCCACGCAAGACCCGCAAGCAGGAGCGTGCTCAGAAGCAGCGCAAGGGCAAAGGTATGAGCGATCAGGCTTCAGGCCTTAATGACTGGCAAGGTGCTCAGGATCAGGTCAGCAGTGACACTTCAGATGACAGTGCCGCAGCAGCTGGCGCTGCCAGTGCAGGCGCTGCTCCGGCCGCCCCGGCCGATGGCCAGGGTCAGAGCACTGAAGAGCAGCCACGTGGTCGCAGACACATTTCTCAGGTCTATGAGGAAGTAGATGCTGACGACACCTCTGATGAGGTGGTGCCAGATGAGAGCCCATATGAGAAGTCCCGCCGCGTCTCTGACTTCTGGTCAGCTGATCGCAAGGATCGTCTGTCTGCCCGTTACGCCCGCGTCATGCGTGATGACAATACTGAAGAGCTTGATCAGGATGCCCGCACCCGCAACATCCGTTCAGCCATCACCGAAACTGTCTCCAGCTTTGACGATGCTTCAGTTCTGGACAGCACCTTAATTGACAGCCCACGCATGGCCCCGGCTCCAGCAGATGCCGGCGATGACCGTGAGGACATTATTGCTGCCAAGTTCAGATCCATCACCGCAAGCTCCTTTGACTATGATGAGGCTCTGTCTGACGTTGACACTGACGACCTGCCTGAATCACTGACTCACGGCAGCCGCGAAGCTGACAGCAATGACGCTGACAACGGCGCCGCCGACCAGCAGACCAGCGCTCCAGCCGATCAGTTTGCCGCTCAGGCAGATGAGCAGACTGCAGAGCAGCCAGTTGAGCATCCGGTAACCTCAGCTATTATTAATGCCCTGCCAGCTCAGCTGCGCCGCAAGCCACAGTCTGACAGCGATGCTGACACCGACGCCGACGCCGACACCGACGTCGCCAGCGACGCCAGCACTGTTGCCGACTGCGACGCCAGCTGCGAGTCAGCCAGCGCCGCGAACAGCGAAGCCGAAAGCGAAGCTGTCAGCTCCGCTGAACATGCACAGGGCCAGGACCATGTCCAGGGCCAGGACCAGGCTCCATCCATGGGCCAGGAAGGTGATCAGCCTCAGGCCGAAACTCAGGTCGAGACTCAGTCTGACAATCAGGCCGAGACTCAGGTGCAGGCCCAGGCTGCCGCCGAGGCTGATGAGGAAGAAAGCCGTCGCAAGGACATGGAGGCATTTGCCAGCTTCCTTGCAGCCCCATCGGAAACAAAGAAGGATGAGGACGACTTTGCCCGCTCATTAAGCCAGGGCTACCAGCAATTCAAGGACAAGTCCGACAACTGATGGCAAGTCTGCCCCTCAGGCAAATAAAACAGCGCTCCGGCCCAGAGGCCGTGAGCGCCTGAAACAGAAAAGGGAGGCCCCGCAAGGAGCCTCCCTTTTTTTCATAACCGTAACGTCACGACTGGCCGCCACAGAACAAACGTTTTCAAACCTGGCCCTGCCAGGCGGCACCGCCCTCGTGGCATCATCCACCGCCTCAAGGCTCCCGCAGCTCAGCCCAGGCAACGCGTCACAGGCACGACCGCAGCGGCGCACAGCTGCGTACCATGGCTGCCGGCCATACTGGCGCCTTGATGGCCCGTAAACGGTTATCTGCACAGAGTCGTACTGCCGCACAATGCCTTGCTGCAGCACAACGCATGGCTGCAACACAACGCCTGCCTGCCGCACAACGCCCGGCTGCAGCAGCGAGGCGGATTAAAGTGTCTGAAATGCGGACTGGCAGCGCCCGCTCATGTGATCTGGAGAGCTTTTACCTGGCCCGGAAATAACTAAGGCCATATGTTTATCATATGGCCTTGTTTTAACTGTTATCTTGCAGGTAATGCTAATGCTTAGCGCAGAATGCCTGGCAGGTTTGGAGCATCACATACCTTGGCCAGCAGATTCTGTACGATCTGAGGGTTACCGGAGACAATGTTACCGCTTTTGGTAAAGCCAGGACCGCCGGCAAAGTCAGTGGCGATACCACCGGACTCGCGCAGAATCAGCTCGCCTGCAGTGAAGTCCCATGGCTTGAGGCCCTGCTCGAGGTAGGCATCATAACGGCCACAGGCAGCGTAGCACAGATCGAGGCTGGCGCTGCCGCTGCGACGAACGTCGGCACACTGGTTAATCAGGCGAGTGAAGAGCTCCATGTAGGCGTCAAGACGCTCACGGTAGCGGGTTGGGAAAGCAGTGCCCACAATGGCACCGTCTATGGTCTGATGCTGACCGACACGGATACGGGTGCCATTTAAGGAAGCACCTTCGCCACGGGCAGCGCTGAACATCTCATCACGGAAAGGATCAAATACTACACCCACGATGGTACGTCCCTTGTGCTGCAGACCGATGGAAACTGCACAGTGAGGGAGCCCCTTAACAAAGTTGGTAGTGCCATCAATAGGATCAATAACCCAGACGTACTCTGAGTCCTTGTTGCCCTGTAAACCACCCTCTTCACCGAGAATGGCGTGATCGCGATAGGACTTTAACAGCATTGATGAAATGGTGTTTTCACACTCACGATCGACATCAGTAACCAGATCATCCTTACGCTTCTCCTCTACGGAAAAGCCACCCTGATCGATTTTGCGGGCAATGACATTACCTGCTGCACGAGCTGCACGCTGTGCAATATTAAGCATTGGATGCATATTTCAAAGAGCTCTCTTGGTTAGACAAAAGTGCTTTATTATACAGACTTGCAAGCCTCACGGCCGCATTTTTTCAAAACTTTTTATCCCTCTCAATGTCTCCAGTCAGCACAAATCAGCCATTTGTGATCACCCCACCACCCCCCATTTGCGCCCGAGCCCACACTCACAGCCGCCACAATCCCAAAACAGCCCGCTGCCTCATGGCCCAATAAGTGACCAGAAGACCACTGGCCCCCATCCTCATCCTCTGCCCCGCACATTGCCCCGGCCACGGCACTTGCCCTTAACACCAGGGCCAGAGCCATTGCCCAGAGCTCATCAAAAAAGCAAAGCCCTGGTAACCGCCCTTTTCCCGGCGCCCGACTGCCCAGCAGTCGCAATGACCTCAATACAGCAAGCCCATACAGAACTTACGAACAGGCGCATATGAAACTGCAGGCAAAGCTACCATCCCAGCATCCCCCAATGAGCTAAGGCTCTGGGCCATCACAGGATCGGCACAGGATCGACTCATCATTCATGCTCAAGGAAAGGCTACAGGCCCACCCCTGTCCTGTCACTCAATACGTCCGGCCACACAATACGTACTGTAACGACCCGGCCCCTGGCTCTGTCTTTATCCCATGAATCTCCTGAATACGCTGAACCCCATGAATCCAATGAAGCCCCTGAAAACGCTCGATCCCCTGACTTACCATGGTTCTGTACTTTTATTTGCCCGGCTTATATCCCTCCCTGTCAGGACTCATGTTAAGGCTGGTGAGCTGGGCTAAAAGCAAGGACATACCACTGTCCAGATAAATGCAGACGACAGCTGCAGGTGCCCCAGAGCGGCCCTGCCATTGGGACCATGCCAAAGCTGTTTTTTTTGTCAGGAACAGCCAGGTACAAAAAGATGGCAGAAAAGCCATTTTATGCCTTTTGTCTGTGATTTAAGAAAGGGCAATGCTCTAAAATGGTGCCTGACAGATTTTTCAGACAAAAATTTTGGCCACTTCTTCTGCTCCTGAAAAACACCGCCAACAGTTCAAGGTCCCGTACGGGCGGCCATGGCATGCTGACAGTTTCAGGGAACACCATTTAGCCAGTCATAAGCTGTTGCTGGCAGGTACTTTTTAGTATCTATCAAGAGAGTTTTTCTTTTGATAATATGAGCTCATTAATAAGGCCGGTTAAGATATGCATATCCGGGTAAACAGGCTGTCCGTTACAGGTGCTCAGCACTAAGCATTTGCATCTGCCCAGCCTGTTACAGGCATATGCAGCTCCAGCAGAGCTGGAGATTTCTTCCTGTACTTACCTGGCCGACTTGTAAGAAGATACACTGCCCATCTTTTAATGACATAACATTAAAAGTAACAGCAGTTCCCAGATCACTAAAAAAGCAGCGTTCTTCGGGACGCATTTAAATTATTCTTGTACTTTTTGCAGTGGCCTGGCTTTTGACTGCAGGTCCTGATCAACAAACTGAGGAATTGCAGAGCTGTCGAGCGGCTCTGCAGATATTCACTTGATTCGGGAGGTTCATGCCCGAATAAGTAGTGCCCCGGCATCCCCGCCGGGTCATGTATTTTTCAGTACCCATCAGGGTACCTGACAACAAAATATGATTTTCGTTTTACCGGCACAGTCCGGTAATATCCCTTCTTATTTCCCACCCTGACAACCATCTTACTTAATACCGGCGCTTACCAGCTCTGGCACATTTTATTTCCATTTTTATTCCATCACGGCCGTCCAGCCAATAGCGTCCATCCCGCAATTCCAGTACGTCCCGTCCACACCACCATTCACGTCCGTTCAGTCCATACCACCATTAACGTCAGTTCCGTACTTCACCACCTGCCCATTTCCACGGCCATGTACCACTGCCTTTGCACTGCCTTTGCCAGCAACAGTCACTGTTCCTGATGCCTGCCATGCTTTATCTGCACGGCCCCCACGTCTGCACATGGCACAGCCGCCTTCTAATGACAAAGCTTACTCCCTGGAGCTGATATTTGCCTGTCTTAATTGATTGAACTCCAGTCAATCTCAGGTATGCCAGGAAGAGCCGTCCATCAACAATCCATACTGCTGTGTCGCATGAGCTGCACTAATCTCCGCTGCGCCCGGCAGATATTTCAGTCGTGACATAAGAGATACTTTACAAACAATAAAGCAAAGCAATAACTTAGACATGTGCAGCTTAGGAACTGTAAGCAATTAAATTGATCTTTTAAAACCATTGATTCGATAGTTCCAGAGAGGAAATGGCCCAATGGGTTCCATGTCTATCGATTTCATCTGGGCATCACTGATTTTGATGCCTGTTTCA
>NZ_JALKIL010000021.1 GCF_023051105.1 Anaerobiospirillum sp. NML120449
GACCATTCCCGCCCAGCCCAGCCCGCCCCTGACCGTCAGTACCGCCCCTGCTCTGAACAACCGGCCATGCATTACCATTTCCAGGCTGCCCGGCGTTCCATGACAAGGAAAGCTCACAGCTGCCAGACTCACATCGACAAGGCAGCTCACAGCTGTAATGATCGCCAGGACAGGACCAGACGGTCCCGACCACAGTCCATCCTCCTGGACAGGCCTGTGCCCAGCATAATCCTATATCCTGCATGTCCCCATGCCCGGTCCTCACTCATGGGTCAGCCTCAGCAACGGCACCATCGTGGCCCTGATTGCCAGCATCCTCGAGACTCGCTGTGGACCGCAATGGCGTCAGCCCATGCTCCCGTCTTAATGTATGACGTCAGCAAGCAGCGGCTCTTCTGAGCTGTCCGCTTAACAGTCCCGATCTTTTCAGCAGCCGCATCACAACGATCAGACCGACTAAGACGACGGCCCGAATGTCATGCGCTGAAGCAGCTTATGATGCGCTGGAGCAGCCTGGCGCATAGCTGTTGCGCATGTGCCCCTTGGAACATAGCTGATTGACTGGAGAAGCCTGGTGTAGAGCTGATGGCCGCAGGCGACAGGAGGCGCAGCTGCTGTGCTATGGTCAGCGGCAGCTGCTGCATGGCCGCAGAAATGAAAAAGGCTGGTCCATAGGAACCAGCCCCTTTCACCTTTTTCAAGGAGAATGATCATGTCATTTGCTGATTATTCTTCGTCAGCACTCATGGCCTCGAGCTCCTGCTCGGCCTCTTCGGTGGACTTGCCGAACCACTTGACGTGGATCTTCTCGAGCTCACCTGACTCACGAATCTTATCAAGACCGGCATTTAACTTGTCACGCAGCTCTTCCTCGCCCTTACGTACGGCAATACCGAAGGAGTCAATATCTACCTTGAACTCAGGGGCAACAACATCGACCAGGGTATCAAGACCGGACTTGTTGAGGTAGTAGAGGTTTACAGGACGGTCATTAATCAGAGCCTCACAGCCCTTGTTCTGCAGCTCACGCATGGCGTCAGCCTGATCGTTTAAGGCCTTTACTACACCAGGGGATACCTTGTCAGCAAAGGTGTGGGCAGTGGTACCAATCTGTACGCAGATTGGCTTGCCCTTGAGAGCCTCAGTGGTGGTGTACTTGGACTCATCTTCCTTTCTGATTAACATGGAAAGGTTGGAGTCATAGTAGTCATCAGAGAACAGAACACGCTTCTGACGGGCTTCGGTAATGGTCAGACCGGCGATGATAACATCGATGTTACCGGTGATTAAGGAAGGGATAAGACCATCAAATGGCATGGACATCATGGTGACTTCATCACCGTTGGCCTTGGCAATGGCATTGATTACATCAATGTCAAAGCCGATGATCTTGCCGTCCATGTCGATAAACTCAAATGGAGCGAAAGTTGGGTGGGTGCCTACCTTGAGGTTTTCAGCCATGGTCTGGGCAGAGAATGAGGCGGCAGTAATACCGAGAGTTAAAGCCAGCAAAGTCTTCTTAAACATCGACTACTCCAAAAAATGTGGTAATCAAGAAACAGACAGGATCTGTTAGCTGCCTGTTCTGATGCAGGGCCGGATCAGTATCTGACGCTCTGCCTTATGTTATTTTGTTATTTTATGGATTTTATCATTAAGCCGCGATTCTAAGGGCTTTATGAATCTTTTGCTCAAAATTGGTGCTTTAAGATTATACCGACCCCAAAAACGTTCATAAAAGGGGCATTATCCCCCTTTTGCGCAGCTCAGGAGCCCCTGTACTATGCAGCCCCTCCTCCCTTGCTGCCAGCACACAACTGCCCCGCGCCGCACCGGGCTCAGCTGCGACAACATAGCATGACGGCGCTGCGCAGCTGCAGCCCAGTCAACGCTGAGCGCAGGCGCCTTGGCCATGTTGAGGCAGACGCAGGCAGCGCCATGGACGCAGGGCCCAGGGCAGGGAGGACAGCCGCAGGCAGCGCCACGGATTCAGGGCGCTGGGCAAGAAAGACAGACGCAGGCTGCTCCATGGACTCAGGGCGCAGGGCAGGGAGGGCAGCCGCTGGCTGCTTTGCGGGGCCAGGTCACTGGCGCCCGGCGGCGCCAGAACCGCAGGCCTGCAGACACCGTCAGGTTAAGTCGTGCGGATGCGAGCGGAACAGGGATGCACAAATGAAAAAAAACGCAGAAAGCGTGTACCTTCTGCGTTTTTGGGAGTACCTGAAGTCCGACATTAGTGAGGCTAACCGGCCTTCAGGACATTAATATGATGGAAACTGGTTTTTCCGTTGCCCGCACCTGCCGGGGCAGCTGCAGATGTCACTGTCTTAAGCTGCGCCCTGCGGGGTATGCCAGAGGCGCAGGCCAGAGGCTTAGATGATTACCAGACGGCCTTCGATGGCGCCGGCCTGGTCAAGAGCCTCAAGTACGGACATTAAATCGCCTGGAGCCAGACCTACTTCGTTTACGGCACGAACCAGGTCATCAAGAGTGGTGCCGCCGTCAAACTTGAACATACGGCCCTGCTTCTCTTCCACAGCGATGTTGGAATTTGGAACAACAGTAGTACGGCCCTGTGAGAGAGGATTAGGCTGTGAAACCTGAGGATCCTCGTTTACGGTCACAGTCAGACCACCATGGGTAACAGCGACTGGACGCAGACGGACATTGGAGCCTACTACGATGGTGCCGGTACGGGAGTTGACCACGATGCGGGCCTCTTCCTTACCCTCGGTGATGTCGAGGTTCTCCAGGGCAGACAGGAACTCAACGCGCTTTGCAGGGTCACGTGGAGCACTGACGCGGATGGAGACGGCGTCCTGAGCCAGAGCAGAACCGGTACCGTAAATATTGTTGATGGTATCGGCAACGTTCTTGGCTGTGGTGAAATCAGCACGATCAAGATTGAAAGTGATGGAGTCAGTGAGATTGAAGTCGTTTGGAATCTCACGCTCTACGGTAGCACCGTTAACGATACGGCCTACAGTAGGAGTATTAACAGTCACACGGGAACCGTCAGCACCTTCTACACCCAGACCGCCTACTACTAATGAGCCCTGAGCAATGGCGTAGACGTTACCGTCAATACCACGCATCATGGTCTGCAGCAGAGAGCCGCCGCGCAGGGAGTCAGCCTCACCAATGGCAGATACGGTAACATCAATAGTCTGACCTGGCTTGGAGAAAGGTGGCATCTCGGCGTGAACAACTACTGGAGCCACGTCAGAGATCTTGATACTGGTGTTCTCAGGAATCTTGATGCCAAAATTGTTAAGCATGGAGCGGAAGGACTGCTCAGTGAACTTGGAGTTGGACTCACCAGTACCGGCAAGACCAGCTACCAGACCGTAACCTACCAGCTGATTGGAGCGCACACCCTGCACACGGGCAAGGTCCTTCAGGCGCGCACCCTGAGCCGTAGCCAGAGCCACTGCCGCAAGGCAGGCAAAGGTAAATATGTACTTGAAAAATCGCATATCCCGTCCTTGGAAGATATTCCGGGAAATCTGTTATCAGCAGGGCTGCTGCCCTGCATCAATCAGAAGAAGATATTAAAGGCGCTGTTGAAGAAGCGGCTGATTAAGCCACGCTCCTGGGTATTGGCAAAGTCACCGGTGCCACCGTACTGAATACGGGCATTGGCAATCCTCTGGGAGGATACGGTGTTGTCGGAGCTTACATCTTCAGAGCGTACAATACCTGTTACACGAATGTACTCATTGCCATTGTTGAGCATGAGCCACTTCTCGCCACGAACCACGAGGTTGCCGTTGGCCAGAACCTTGACCACGCTTACGGAAATATTACCGCTCAGACGGTTGGACTGGCTGGCATCTGAGTTGCCGGCAAAGTCAGAACTGTTGGTAAGGCCAACAGAGGTATCGTAACCGCCTGCTGTGACTGGTCGACCACCTACTGTCAGAGCTCCAAAGTTGATGGAGTTCTCCTTGCTCAGGTTGGTACCTGCATTCTTGGAGGCAGTGGTACGCTCGTCGAGGGTCACGGAAATAAGGTCGCCTACCTTATGGGCGCGGGTGTCGGTGTATAAGCCATTATTCGACGAATATGGGTTAAACAGACTTCCGCTTGGCACGGCAGTGGTATAGTCTTCCTCAGGTAAGGCCGGGGCAAAGTCAGGATCATCAGGCTGTGGGCCCATGGCATCCATTGCGCAGCCGGTCAGCATAAATGGAAAGACTGCTGCCAGTAAACAAACTCTAATATTCGCCATTACTTCACCATCAAGTTGACATGGCTGCAGGACACACTGTCCTGTCAGATGTAATATCAGGAAAATGACCTGGGATACCCTTTGTGAGGCTGTACGGAACAGTCAAAGCCGTGACTGCCCGGAGCAGATCGGTCCGATCTGTCCTGCCTCAGGCCGCTGCCCGGTCCCATAGTGACCGGACCTGCGTGCGCTCAGGTTTTCTGTCAGCTGCCGGCCTTGAAGCCTGGCAGCGCATGCACCTGAGGATCAGTTCGATTATACGGACTGGATCAGGGAGCCCATCATGGTGTCTACAGTGGTCAGAACCTTGGAGTTCATTTCGTAAACACGCTGAGCCTGAATCAGGTTTACCAGCTCTTCAGTAACCTTTACGTTGGAGGTTTCCAGCTGACCCTGACGGATAGTACCGATACCGTTCTCACCGGCTACACCCTGAATAGGGTTACCGGAGGCAGCAGTCTCGAGGTACAGGTTGTTGCCGATTGGCTCAAGACCTGACGGATTGATGAAGTTGCTTACAGTAATCTGACCAATATCCTGAGGCTGGGCCTGGCCTGCAGTCTGAACGGAAACCTGACCATCAGTGGAGATACTGATGCCGGTTGCGTCCTCAGGAATGGTGATCTGAGGTAATAAGGTTAAGCCCTCGGCAGTTACCAGAACACCTTCCTCGTTACGGGTGAACTGACCGTTACGGGTATAGGCAGTGGTGCCGTCCGGCATTTCAATTTCAAAGAAGCCGTCGCCATTGATTAATAAATCAAGGGTGTTATCGGTGGTCTCTACGTCACCCTGGGTGAAGTTCTTCTGGGTGGCTACTACGCGGGAACCGGCACCGACCATTAAGCCCTCAGGCAGGAAGGCATCAGCAGTGGAACGGCCGCCTGGCTGGTTTACCTTCTGGTAAAGCAGATCTTCGAAGATAGCACGGCTCTTCTTGAAGCCAACAGTTGAGGCGTTGGCGAGGTTATTGGAAGTAACAGAGATATTGGTCTGCTGACTGTCCAGACCAGTCTTACAAATCCAAATTGCTGGAATCATGATTAATAGCCTCTTTAATCAAAGCTTAATAAACGGTTCTGCGCGTCGTCCATCTCGCCGGCAGACTGCATCATTTTTACCTGGGTATCATACTGGCGCTGAATGCGGATAAGGCTAGTCAATTCTTCGACAGGATTGACGTTGGAACCCTCAAGCATGCCGCTCTGTAAAGCTACAGTGTTATCAGCATCCAGGACAGCTCCGTCACGTGAACGGAATAATCCGTCATAGCCCTTTTCAATGGCTCTGAGTTCAGGTTTGACCAGTTTGATGCGCTGGTACTCTTCTACTACATTGGCATCGGCGCCCATTGGCTTGCCGGTGATGTAGCCATCAGAGTTGATATCGATTTGATCAAGTGGAGCAGGGAGCACGATCTGATTACCGTTCTCATCAAGAACATCCAGACCATTTGAGGTGCGCAGCACGCCATCTGAACCTATAGTAAGGCTGCCATAACGGGTATAGGCCTCACCGCCCTGATTGTCGCGAACAGCAATAAAGCCTTCGCCCTGCAGAGCTACGTCCAGAGTACGACCGGTTGTCTGCATGGCACCACCTTCAAAGTTGTAACCAGGCATTTCGGTCATGGCAAAAGCACGAGTAGGGAACGCATTACCAAAGACGCTCATGGCGCGGGTGTTCTCAAACTCAGCCTTGAAGCCTGTAGTATTGGCATTGGCCAGGTTGTTGGAACGCACGGTCAGGGAATGGAAGTTTTCCTTGGCACCGGCCATTGAGACCCATAATAAATTGTCCATAACTCCTCCGGAATTTCACTAGATCACCCTGTATGTAGCAAGGGGTGTGCCACACCGTTAAAACCGCATATATATGCCGTTTATTGAGGGTTAAAAGTCGGATTTTTGAACTGATATTTCATATCTTGCTCAACAGGAATCAGCTCCCGAAAAAAAGCCCCGCATAACCAGGGAATCTGTCGGGAAAAGATATTTCCTGCTCACTTAAACCCTGTACAGCACCCGACGTGCCAGAGCCGCACAAAGCCCCTCTCCAAAGCCACGCCCCACGCAAAAAGCCTATATCTATCGCATTTGTCACCACCACAAAATCACGGCCCCTAAGCAGTAAAACAACAAGATCCCCACCTGTCACAGCTTTCTCCCCGAGATTGACAGCAAACAGACATGGAACTCACAGCAAGCCCCCACAATAAAGCCACCTCCCCAGCCTCTGCCAAAGCTCCGGCCTACCCCCACAAACATGCTCATAACTCTGATAAACAGGCCATTTATTAATAAAGCGTCATATTAAGGACAGTACTCATGGTTATGACAGAGTTACGACAGTTCAAACCAGCCCAGACAGGCAGGCAGGCAGGCCCAATCTCACTGAAAATCATCAAAAATGCAGTAAAAACGACGAAAATCGACCAAAAAATCACGAAAATTCACTGAAAAACGCCAAAAACCCCGCCAAAACCTCAAATTTGCCCCGGCATCGCAAAAGCCCCAGTCTCCCGCAGTTAAATCCTCACCAGTTCCACGCCCATGCTGCCATGGCAGCGCATCTCAGACCATAGCAGACCAGATCCGACCATTCGTGCCCGCATCGCCAGCTCCTTCACCTGCCTCTGAAAAACCAGACAACAGCGCTTCTCAAGCACGCACCAGCCTCACCAGAAGCCTCACCAGAAGCCTGGCCCCATGCACGTGCTCAGAGCACAGCAACTACAGCTTCAAGTGACAGTGAGCTGTACTGAACCAGCAAGTCTATACGCCAGCAATATTGAGCGCAGATCGGATATCCAGGCCAAAGGCGCCGCATTTCCCAGCGACGCATCTCCCTCCCCCACATACCCCAATTCCACAACTTCCACCCCCGTATCCACCAGCCCCGCATCTACCACAGCTCTGCTGCACTAAGTTCAGCCCCTGTAATCCCTATCAGGGCCGCTGCACTTCCTGCAAAACTGTCTTTCACTCAATCACAGACTGCAGAGCGATACTTAGCGAGCATGACCACTGTATGACACTGTCTGACATCGTGCTGTTACGCACGCCGGGAACAGCTGGGAATCACCAGGATCACAGGCGTCAAAAATACAGCTGCTCTGGAGTCACTAATTATTTCTCCCTGCTTCATATTGCTACATTGCTAAATCACGAGTTCCAAGGTCAGCTACTGCATTAATAATATACCTATGAATTACTGTTTTTATAGGATCTAAATGCGGAAACAAGTAAGTCTTACGTCTGCACTTTTTCAGCCGTGAAGCAGCTCTCAGCGCTGTCAGCTTTCGAGCTCTGCCAAGGCTGGCTGACAGCAGCCAGCGCCAGCTCCGCCACAAGCCCCAAACACGAGACTTTTATGGGCCTGTACCCCATTTACCCAAAAGCTGCTGAGCTGAACTGACAAAAACTACAATATTTTGTAAATCATCTCTGTGGATGATGACGGGAGTAACTGCCGCCAGATATCAGCTCAAAGCCGCCGTACAGCACAAAAAGTGAAATTTTCGCTTTTGCAGTTCAGGAATATTTAAATTGAAAAGTGGTGGTTGCAGCCTTCAACAGCTTCATCGGCTTCTACAGCCTCATCACCTGCATACGGTGCGTGCAATTGCGGGCTCATGCCTCTACATAATTCATGTCCTGACGAATTCTGGCAGCAGCTGACTTGTGAAAAGCAAGTGCTAACGAGAACATGATTCTGATGAACCTGCATACAGACTTTGAATGTAAGACATGAATAACAGGCAGTGTGTCTTTCCAGTCTCAGGAACAATGAGACGCTTACTAACATGAGCGGCTCATGGATGAACAGTAATTACGAGCTGAGTAGTAAGTAGATTGAGCGTAATGATCCTCAAGAGCTGATTACAGCAATTGACTCGACGGGATGGGATGCTACGGGATGTGATTGGATGCAGCAGGACGGGACAGGACAGGACGTGACTGAAAATGCTAAGTGTATCAGCCCCGGACATATTGAGATGGTGCTCCTTCTCTGGAAAGCGACTGCTATTTTGTAAAGCACATTGCCCTGTGACGAGCATGGTTTTCAAAGCATATCAGGACGCAACAGTGCTAAATCCAGATCCTGCTGCTACCGCAAATTCAGTAATGTGCTGATATCATGACAGGCTATTTCATTTAACTGCTTACAGTCATGTCGGCGCAGTAAATCTGCTGCTGTTGCTGTTGGTACCTGCAGATGCGACTGTTCAAGGCAATGGCTCAGAGCTGCTGGTGCTTACAGCTGCGTTCTGCTCAAGGCAATGGCTTAGAGCTGCTGGTGCTTGCAGCTGCGTTCTGCTTAAGGCAATGGCTAAGAGCTGCTGGTGCTTGCAGCTGCGACTGTTCATGGCAATGGCTTAGAGCTGCTGGCGATAGCTGCTGCGTTCTGCTCAAGGCAATGGCTCAGAGCTGGTGGTGCCTGCAGTTGCGTTCTGCTTAAGGCAATGGCAGAGTGCCTGGCCAGGCCATGGAGTGGCATGGCAGAGCAGTTGGCCGTAGAGAAATGATGAGATTAAAAGATGGGAAATGTATTGTCTTGCTTATGGACAGGAGGGGGTGAGGTAAGAGAGTTGAGATGAGCTTTGGCTGACGGGATGGGGGTGAAGGAATTGAACAGTTTGAAATTACTGTTTTTCTGGGGAAGGCATAATTGCAAAAGGCCAGCAGAGCTGGCCTTATGCGAGGAGTATTTCCCGTACCGCAGCGCCTCAGGAGCCGGCCTGTAAGGCCATTGTGATGCTCCTGAAATGCTCTGGTATGGAGAAATCTTTTTGTTAGAGGGTAACGCGATTTGCCTTGTCGAATGGCAGCTCACCCAGACCATTAAGATTGAGCTTGGTCTCGGCGATGGTCTTGCCCAGGGATACTGAGGATACAAAACCAAGGCCCTTGGAAGGCAGGGTTACGCTCTGACCCTTGGAGTTGGTGCCGGTTACTTCAATGATGTAACGGCCAGGGTTACACAGGGTGTACTTGCTATCTTCACCATCTGCATCAGGCTTGGAACCATCAGGCTTGGAACCATCAGGCTTGGTGGTGCCGGAATCACCGCCGGTGCCGGTGCCGCCTGTACCTGTGCCGCCAGTGCCACCACCAGCGCTGCCGCCATCAGCAATAACGCCGGACAGCTTCTTATCGCCCTCAGGCTTGGTGCCGTCGGTGGTACCGCCGTTACCATCAGGCTTGGTAGTGCCGTCGCCATCAGGCTTGGCATCTGGCTTGACTGGACCATCAGGAGATAAGATACCCTGCCAGGCATACTTGATTTCACCGGTAAGAGTATCAGCCTTGTCGGTGTATACAACTTCGCCAGTCTGAGCGTCCTTAATGGTCAGCTTAACATTGGAGTAAACCTCGTCGCCGGCATCAATAGACCAGAGAGCAGGAGAGTTTACATTACCGCCAAAGTAGCCATTCTTCTGATCGGTGTAAACGTAAGTACCAATCAGGTTGGTGGCGTTCATGGCAGCAGATGAGCCTACAGCGCCCAGAACGTCGCCCATGTTGGTGTTGATGGAGTTTAAGCTTTCCACCATGGATAACTGGGACATCTGGGTAACCAGCTGGTTGTTGTCAGCTGGCTTGGTAGGATCCTGAGCCTGCAGCTGAGCAGTTAACAGCTGGAGGAAGTCAGCCTGGGTAAGAACCTGATCCTTAACCTTGCTGGAGGCTTCCTTGATAGAACTTTCTTCAGTCTTAATACCAGCCTGACCGTAGTCAAACTTACCGTCACCACCTTCAGGGGCTGGAGTCTGAGTACCACCGGTACGGGCCATAGGAGAAGATGGAACAGGAGCTGTGGTGCTGTTACCTGCCACAGTTGCAATACCGGTGCTTTGGTTGGCAGCTGCTACAGCTGCTGGATTATAGGCGTCAAGTGAACGGTACTTGGCGTCTGATAATGAATTGATAAATGAGCTGGCCATAATAATCCTCGCATTGGCTCGCTGTCTGTCAGTTTTTTACCTTAAGTATTGAGGTATCTGACTGCAAATCTTTGGCGCCCTGACAAAATCAGGCGTCCATACCCTATGTATTCACAATTTATGCCAGGTTTAGCCCTTAAAAACACCACCAGCCACCCCTCATCTGCCACAAGAATCAGCAAATAAATACAAAGCTCGGACAAATGGCTCTAAAAAGCTCATGCCCCGCGTCGGATTTCTATCACCACAGTGACATAACGCTTCATAAAACCGCCAGTATGCCCCGCTCTTGCAGCAGCTGCCATTCAGCCCTGTCTGTGCCCCACTACCCCCTGCCAGCACTTCCTGCACTTCCTGCCCCGCCTGCCCAGATGACCAGGTATGAACTGCAAAACCTGCACGTGCATGCAGGGAATGCCGGGCACTGCCCAGGTCCGGCTGTATTTCCCTGCATCTGAGCAAGCTCCGGAATCTGCAGAGGCTGGTGCAGGTGCTGGTGCGCCAGCGTGGCTGACCGGCAGGCTGAAAACCGTAGGGCCGGTACATGAGAATATTTTGGTTCAATGCTCACCGGAGCCCTTTTAGTCTTATGATGAATCATCACTTATCGTTTTAAGGAGATTATATGAGCGAGCATTTACAGGCCCAGGATGTCATGAAATCCTACCGTCTGCTGGGTATTGGCGCCACCACTCTTATCGGCGCTCAGTATGGCGACGAGCTTGATTATATGGCCGCAGCATGGGCCGGTGTCTGCGATTATGACAAGGGATATGCCGTGGTGGCCGGCAGTCACTTCACCCGCAAGCTGATTGAAAAGTCCGGCCGTTTTATTATCTGCTACCCTACCGTGGGCATTGTTGAGCAGACCATGAAGCTGGGCACCATCTCCATGAATGATGACAAGGACAAGATAAAGAACTCAGGTGCTGAGCTCTTTGAAGCCGAAGGCTTCAGCATGCCGCTGGTAAAGGGCTGTGCTGCCTGGCTTGAGTATGAGGTTATTCAGGACAAACACTCTGACAACCCATATGAGATGTTCTTTGGCAAGTGCGTACGCGCCATGAGCGACTCCCGTGTTTACAGCAACAATCACTGGAACTTTGACCAGGCCCCGGATCACCTGCGCACTCTGCACTATGTAGCCGGCGGTCACTTCTTTGCTATTGGCAAGGAAATCGTACTGCCTCAGTACGAGGAGTAGTCATATCTCCGCCGCCCCGACGCTGCAGCCATCAGGCGCCGCAGCCAGCAGCGCAGCTGCAGGCTACGAGAGCGGCAGCACGGGCCACGCCATACAGCTGCAGCGGCTGCAGCTGGCCGCTGCTGCAGGCGTCCGGGCAGGATTCAGGCCAAAAAAAATCGCTTTGCCCCTGAGGGTAAAGCGATTTTTTGTATACGGAAAACAGGTTGAAAATTACCGGCAACCCATTCACCGAAAAGCTTATAAATAAGCCAGTGAGCCTTGCACTGCTGCTGCACCTGTGGTGCAGAGCATCAGGACGGGCCTGATGTCAGCGTGGGCCTGCGTCACCTGCTGGTGCCTGTGACGGGAGCTCACTTAGTGAAGGGCTGGAAAAAACCTTAGTTCTGGCCCAGACGCAGGGTCTGCAGCAGCATGCTCTTGGCACTGTCAGCTACCTGAACGGCAGTCTGATAGGAACGCTGAGCACTCATCATATCGGCCATTTCCTCAACAGGGTTGATGTTTGGACGGTAGATGTAGCCCTCGGCATTGGCAAGAGGGTGATTTGGGTTGTATTCGGCGATGGCAGGAGCTTCAGACTCGTAGATACCCTTTAAGGATACGCCGATGCCATATGGCTCACCGGTTACCGGATCCATTGGCTCACCCTGCTGCTGGTTACGGGCAATAGCCTCTTCCCAGGCGGCAGAGAACAGTGGACGACGGGCCTTGTAAGTAGTCTCAACAGAGGAACTTACAGACTCGGCGTTAGCCAGGTTGGAAGCGGTAGCATTTAAACGAACGGACTGAGCGTTCATGGAGGTACCGGCAATGTCTAAAATTCTGAAAACACTCATTTTTGCACTCTGAATATTAATTATTCAGCCCGCCACTTTTCTCTTCTCTCTTATATCATCCACTGCCGTATCCTCTAAAGAGCGATATCTCCGGCAGATTTCAATTGCGGTGGCCTGCGCCTTGAGCGCATTATCGCAGTGAGCCTGCAGGCATCCTGCGTTCAGTACATATCTGAAAGGCCGAATTCTGTTTTTAAAAGTGAAAAGGGCTGAAAGCAGATGGAAAAAAATGGTTCCTGAAAAAGAAGAACCGGTTACTGACCGCCTTTTAAGGCGCTTCTGAGCTTGGAAATACGGCCATTGAGGAAGGACAGGGTTGCCTGATACTCAATGTTATTGCTCATGTAGTTCATACGCTCAGTGCTGACCTCTACAGTGTTACCGTTGCCGGTATCAGGCTGGAAAGGATTGCGGTACTTCATGATGATCTTTGGATCCTTTAAGGCATCCAGATCAGAAATATCCATGTGACCGCTGGCAGTCTTGGCCATAGGGGCATTGTTGTTCTGCATCTGATATTTGCCAGCCTCGTGAAGGGCCTCAGCAAAATCAATGTCACGGGCCTTGAAGCCTGGAGTATCAGCATTGGCCAGATTACCGGCCAGAATCTCAGCGCGATTATTACGGACCTTCATAGTGTGCTGATGCACACCAAATACCTGGTCGAAACTAACTGCCATTTAAGTAACCTCCAACGCGTGTCGAATATCAGACACGATTTTGTTTTCCTGACAGTATTACTTCAAAAGCTGTGCCAATCGTTTAGAACAGCATATTTATCAGGTTTCAACCACATTTTTTACCTGTTTTGACACCATAAAATCACATGTCCCAAACAGTGATTTCCCCGCCCGAAAATCCACTGATTTCACCTCCTGCCCTCCCCAAAAAATGCCCTTCTCCCATCGCCCGACAGCATGCATCCGTCCTGAAGGCATTAGAACTGACAACCGTACCCAGTGATGTCACAACAGATCCGCACCGGCTGACGGCGCACAGCACCTGCCCCAGGATCATGACGACAGCCATGCCCTTACCAAATCCCCTGCCAACAGCTCCTTACATCAGTGACTGACAACTATCATGGCCAACATAGCCAACATAGCCAGATAACCATGCCAGGGCGCCTGATCACTGGGCCTGCCCACGCTGAGAGCCGCAAACCTGCTCGCGCTGTCACCTGAACGCCCCATGGTCCAGCGCAGCAAGGCCCGTTACATTCACACTTTCCCGGCCCAACCTGGCATGACCGCGCACCCAGGTCAAATTCCCTACACTCAACTCATGGTAAAAATACTGACAGCCCCCGTGGGGTGCTCAATACAGCACAGCGCAGCAAATCCTTTTGGTCAGAGACCAAACCATCCTGTTCCATGTATGCGGTCAGCAAACGGGACATGAGAGAGCGCTCCATTATCACAGCGCAGCATCTTGTGCAGCTGCAGGGTCATAGGACACCGCAGGAGCGCAACTCAGGCATTGCTGCACACTGAGCCTCCTGTGCACTGTCAGCGCCGCCTGAGAGGCTTGTATGCGCATCTGAGGGCAAGAGAGCCCAGCCATGCAGCGTGTTTGCTCAGCGCGCACTGACGGACCTGCCATGCAGCGTCTGTGCTCAGCGCGCACTGACGGACCTGCCATGCAGCGTCTGTGCTCAGCGCGCACTGACGGACCTGCCAGGCTGTGATATGGGGCTGTCAGCACGCATCAGGGCGCTGTGGCAGCCAGACACGCAGCAGTGAGGTTCTGCTTCCCTGCCGACAGTGCGGTGGCGGCGCGGCGGGCCGGATCAAAATGAGCCCTTGGGGCGGGTTGAGGCAAAAAAAAATCCGGTGCGCGTCTGCGACCGGATTTTTTTTATGTGCCCTCAGGCACGCGGACCTGCAGTCATATTAGGACTGTGGCTTGAGACGATAGGCCAGGCCAGGGTTGCAGCGTACCATTTCGTACTTGTCTGACAGACCCTGGATAGACTCTGATGAACCTAAAATCAGGTAACCGCCTGGGTTTAAGCACTCGGAGAACTTGCCTAAAATCTGGCTCTTAACTTCATTGGAGAAGTAAATGAGCACGTTACGGCAGAAGATAATGTCAAAGCGGCCCAGCAGAGAGTAGGAACCAAGAAGGTTCATCTGCTTGAAGTTGACCATGTTCTTAATCTTGTCGTCAATGCGCATGACATTAGGGTCCTGGGTTGGCTTGAAGAAGCGGGCCTTACGCTCGGCGCTCAGACCACGGGCCAGAGCATGATTGTCATAGTGAGCAAAGCGGCAGCGGTCAAGCATTTCAGGGGAAATGTCGGTGCCTATGATCTGACATTGATCAGGATTGATGTGACCTACGGAATTGGCCTGCTCCTGAACCACCATGGCAATGGAGTAAGGCTCCTGACCTGAAGAACAGGCGGCGGACCAGATACGTACCGGAGTCTTACCGGACTTGGCCAGCTCAGGGAGAATCAGATTCTTGAGTGCCAGGTAAGGGTAGGTATCACGGAACCACAGGGTCTCGTTGGTGGTCATGGCATCGATAACGGCAGAGCTGATGTCCTTGTAGACAGATGGCTGCATGGCGCGGTTGATGAGCTCATCAATGGTAGGCACCTTAAAGCGCAGCAGCAGTGAGGACAGACGGCTGTTTACCAGGTAGTGCTTGTTATCACCGAGCACGATACCGCTCTGCTCTTCGATGTACTGGGCAAAACGACGGTACTGGGCATCAGATACGCTGCGGGACTGTACGGCCAGACGATCCTGAGTAGTAGGCAGAATATCAGGATTACGGGCTGCTACAGAGTCGTAACCGGCCTTCTGGGAGGCAATGGCCAGCTTGGTAATGCCAGGATAGTCAGAAGGAGTGAAGTGAGCACGTTCAGGGCTCTGAGTCTTACGCATAACAGAGGCAACGGCATTGCCGGTACGGTGTGGATACTTTTCCATACGTGCAGCAAGGGAGCCAGGAGCCGGAGCAGCTGGAGTTGCTGCTGAGGCTTGATTTCTGCTGCTGTTAAACAGGGATGAAGCCGGTGTGCTGTTGGCAGTGGTACGTGCTGGGACCGTATTAGAACCGGCGGATCTGCTGCCAAATAAGGATGAACCAGTGGTACGTGATACAAACGAACCCTGGGAGGACTCACCAAAACGATTCTGCGGATTATCGGTCATACAAACCTCAATGACGTGACACTTGCCTTGATGCCCTGACACCATCTGCAAGTGTCCGGCATAAAAAATACTGTAAAAATTCCGGCAGCCTTAAACATGTGCTCTAATCTGTGCTGCGCCTGTCCCAATACAAGACTCATAACTGGGGACTGACAGCACCATGTGCTGTCACAGGCCCCGGGACAGCGCATCTGCGATGCCGGAAGCAGTTATCTGCTGAAAAAATCTGTGCCTGTACTGACCATTATGATGGTCATCAAAGCATACTAACATAACGCCGCAAAATGTGCCCGTTAAAGGTCCGACACCCTGAAAAAAGCTTAACATGACAGTCTGTACTGTCCGGTTTTCCGTCTGTAAGCCTGCAGGACGGCGCTGGTCTGCCATTTACATTGTGGTGCACATCAGCATGGTGCGCAGCAGTCGGCAGTACCCTGAAAAATCTGGTGGGAGCCGTTTCTGAATTCCTGCTTCAGAAAGGGCTGAGAGGTCAGATGGTCTGAAATTTAGACGGACCATGTTCAGATGAGATTCCCCGTGGTGCTGGTATGACATGATGTCATCACCCGTGGTTTCCTTATGAGCTGACCAGAAGAAAACTTACTGATATTAGTTTTTCCCGTCAAAACTGTCATTTTATCCACTTTGTCTTTAACCAGCTCTCACATGAGTGCAGGCGGGAAAAATGACCCCTAGAATATAGCATAAAATGTGGTTATTGCCATATCTAGAAACAAAAGGTGCGGCCAAATTAACAAAAATCACCAGTCACCATTTTTATCGTATTTCCGTGGCAGTTTAAATAAATACCAGGAGGCTGCAAACAAGGTCGTACACACAGGAATATCAGTGCGCTTCCGTACATGTTTGCCATAAACCAGGATCATATGGAAACAGGCAGGCCTTGAAGGGCATTTTAAGGGCATATTTACGGCATATTTACGGGCATTGTAGCAGTTCACACCTGGCAGACGCCTGGCTGTTACTTCCAAAGAGTGTCAATATGTACAGTGGACTTACGCTCTGGTCACCAGTGCCCCGCCTGAAGCACTCATTAAAAACAGCAACTC
This sequence comes from Anaerobiospirillum sp. NML120449, assembly GCF_023051105.1. Taxonomy (GTDB): domain Bacteria; phylum Pseudomonadota; class Gammaproteobacteria; order Enterobacterales; family Succinivibrionaceae; genus Anaerobiospirillum. Next base: position 16,456 of record NZ_JALKIL010000021.1, read on the forward strand.
AGCAGCTCTCGTAAGCTTACCTGTCACATGGCAAAATCAGGTAAAAATAATCAGATTTATGCAAACGTTGTCATACAGGATTAAGGCCGTTTTTACGCACTTTTCAGACAGGGTAAAACACCCGTCAATCCATACTTGCTGCAAAGGAATGGGCCCAGTGCACAGGGCAGCGCAGCACTCCTTCCTGACTTGCGTTGAGATCATGGCCGTCCGAAAAAACAGCCTGGCCAGCCTCAAAATGGCAGCCCGGCTCAGACCATTGGGCCGCCTTGATAATGCCTGATGGGCCGACATGTTCGGGCATGGTGGGCCGCAATGCCTGGGCCTGATGGGCAGCATGGGCTGAGCAAAAACAAATGCTCAACCCGAACGAATCGAATTGAGCATTGCTTGCTGATGCGGCCCTGGGTACGGCAGTCCTGAGGGGCCTTCAGCCGGGTCCTTTTTCAGCCTTGTAATCAGCCAGGTCAGGAGCGCTTGGACTTCATTACACAGTCAGCACCTGATACGCCATTACATACCAGATCAAGGCCCTTTTCTACAGCAGCTGCCAGCTCTTCAGGGTTGAACTTTGGAATAAAGTCGTTGGCACCGGCCTTGGACACCATCGACTGATTAAACACACCTGACAGAGAGGTATGCAGAATTACATACAGATCGCGCAGGTGAGGGCTGTTGCGGATATTGGCACATAAGGTGTAGCCGTCCATTTCCGGCATTTCAACGTCGGAAATAATCAGGCTTAAAGTATCCTTGATGGAGTGACCGTTTGATGCCAGCTCATTGAGCAGAGTGAGGGCCTCCTTACCGTCATGAGCCTCAATAACATCGACACCGATCTCAGTAAGAGCGCGTTTAACCTGCTTAAGAGCGATCTTGGAGTCATCAGCAACCAGAACTCGAGTACCCTGAGGAACGGTCAGACGCTTGATGGCGTCAGACTCGAGATCATTACCAATAGGAGTGATTTCGTCGAGAATCTTCTCAACGTCGAGAATTTCGATGAGCTCGTCATCCACCTCGGTAACAGCGGTCATGTAGTTGGAGTGACCGGCACCTTTTGGAGGAGGCATGATCTTGTTCCAGTTCATGTTGATAATGCGCTCAACATTGGATACAAGGAAAGCGTGAGTAGAGCGGTTGTACTCGGCAATGATTATGTAGCACTTCTCGTAATTCTTTGTAGGGCGGCCGCCGATGGCGTAGGCTAGATCGATTACGGAGAGAGTGTTGCCACGGATGTGAGCAACGCCAATAACAAACTGATGCAGACGTGGCATTACGGTCAGGCGTGGGCAAGGTAAGACCTCGCGAACCTTGAACACGTTAATACCATAACGCTGTGACAGACCGGATAATCTGAAGAGCAGAAGCTCCATTCTGTTCTGACCAACCAGCTCGGTAAGCTGATTGACTTTGTCCATTACGCCAGCCATTTAATTCCCCTTACTTTGTGAAAAGTCCCGGCAAGACTGAAAACTGAAAGTGGTGCTGATACCACCGAGGCAAGAAAAACTGCTCAAATGTCATGCGACAGCGCCTGTGCAACAGCATTTAAAAAAGCACATTACGCAGCGTCTTAAGAAAAGCTGTGCCAGGAAAAAGGCAAATCATGTGGCACCTTAATCCGGCACATCCCGTTGTGACGGGCTCAAAAAGGAAATCACATCCAGCTGTGTTGACCGTAAAAGGCTCACTGAGCCAGCTGAGCACTTAAGATTGTGTCAGCAGTTTTATGATCCGAGCCTGCTGGCTCCCAGGGTTCTGGATAGATACAAAGAAACTTAATGATACAGTTTCCCGGTTATTATAGCGATATAATGCCCCAACTCTTGCGCAAAATGTGCAAAAAAGTACGTTGTCGCTCAAAAAGACGCCGCATTATCCCCTCAGTCTCACTGAATTACCCTCAAATCTACACCAGCAATATTCAGCTTCCCCCCATAATAATCTGAAAATATCCCGGCACTACAGCCTCGCAGCAAAACAGCAGACAAAATCCTGCCCTTCAGCACTGCAGAAAATCAGCAGACAAAAATCCTGCCCTTCAGCACTGCAGAAAATCAGCAGACAAAAATCCTGCCCTGCAGCACTGCAGAAAACCAGCAGACAAAATCATACCCTCAGATCAGAAAAAGCATACCCAAAGGAAGGAAAGTCACTCTCCAGCATCATAACGGAACGCACCCGCCACCTTGCTGCCATCTGGCTGCTGCCAGACCTCTCCTACAAGCGCTCCGTTCCCAAAGCTGCCCTCTCCCTTACCGGATAACCTGCTGATCTGCAGGCTGGGCTGTGCAAGGAAGAGCCAGGTTATGGGGGGATGGTCAGGGCCGTACTTAAACGCATGGGACAGGCAAAGAGCACAGCGTGGAGGTAAAACACTGCATGCATCAAGCAATGACGTGCACCGCAGCCATGGCAGGAAACGGCGTCCAGACCCGAGACGGTGTCCAGACCTGAAACGGCGCTCAGGCATGAAATGGCACAGTGGTCTGGGGCAGTGGTCTGAGGCAGCGCTCTGGCGCTGACCTTTGCACGGGAGCAATTAACAGCGTACCAGTCCCCATCATGGGCTGTGCCATGAGCGATGACCTGGGCCACTGTAATGGTATGTGACTTGACCATGAGCAACGGCCATGCCCTGCAAGGATGTGGGCCGGCCGGGCCGGATGGCCAGGCGGGGCAGTCCTGTCTGGGATGGCTGGCTGCCGGGGTGAAATTGCGGGCATAAAAAAACCGCCATGCCTTGGTCAGCACTGCGGTTCTTTTATTGGAGGGTAAACAGAGGGCACTGCCTGCCCAATGTGACCGTTAGAAAAGCTTGTTTAAAGAGCGCTCGGAAGCAATAAGCTTGTCAGCTACGCGATTAAAGTCGAACTTGAGAGTACCGTTGTCGTACTGCTGCTTGAGCGCAGCTACCTTGTCGTAATCAATACCGTCGGAGCTTCTGGCAATATCAGCTGCCTTGGAAAGTGTCTTGGCCTTCTCGGTAAAAACTACGTCGTCAGTGCCTGGGGCGGTGGAAGAAACTTTTCCTTCGGCCTTTGCATCCTGGGTAGTAGCTCTACGGGCACGAGCCACATTCTCGGGCATGGCCTTAATCGCATTATCAAATAAGATGTCGATTGCCATGTTGTTATCCCTCTTTCAATAAAATTCTTGCAATTTAAAGCCTGGAAAGTCTTATCTGCAAGACTTTTCCTGCATTGTATCAGATCTGCTGCGATTGCCCGGACTCTGGGCAATAAATGATCACACTCGTGACAGTAATCCTGTCGTATCTGATGCCTCACTGGATGAAACATCCAGATAAGACAGGAATACATGATTGAAAGATATAATCTTTCTTCTCTCTTAATTATCATCGAGGCGGGTGCTGCAGACTCTGAAACTTGCCGGGCTTAAGCCCTTTAAGATGCAGGCTGCTGCATTGAGATGTGATTTTCATTACATCTCTAACCTTTGCTTTATGTAACGACAGACGATCGGTTTTCTGCAGCCCCCGAGCAAAAAATTTTTTTGCCCCCGATCACAAAGACTTAACTGGTCTCCCTTAAGGCTGACAAAAAACCTGTTTTCGTCAGTGTTCGTGTGTAAGCACAATGTAAAAATCCTGTTTATATGCACTCCCTGAATTGTGCACCAAATTGGGTACGTTTTGGCTTTTATGCCATATTCATACTGATAAAAAGGCTGATTACAAAAAATAATAGATACAAAAACCCTCATTTTTACATTACAAAATCCCCACCTGATCAATGTGAAAACGCTTACCAGCCCCTTCATATTTTTACAGACCAGGTAAAAATTGTGCTCCCCATATGTATTTTTGATCCTGGCAATTCCCGGCACCTGCACTGGGAACAGCCAGGTATCGGTCCATCAAAATTCACCTCAGGCCGCAATTACAGGCCGATATGCATATGCAGCCTGATCTGGGCTGCTGCCCTGCAATGACAGAAAATCCGGCTTACCACTTCTGCCAGTGAACTGCAGGCTCTCGTGTCCTGCCGTACATTGCAGCAATGGAACACATGAACAGCTGAATATGTTTTAGAAAGGATTAATACAGGCTCTAAAACAGCATCTGGGGAAAAGTAAAGCATTTTTTCGGCACTAATCTCTACATATATGCAGCGTACCAGTGTGAGGCGCCAGCTCCCACATCATGACGTTCTGCCGCATAAATAAGCCTGTTTTACCGCCCGCTGCTTTCCTGGCAGGCGCCCGCGCCATATTTTTCCCAGATGCGTTTTGTGCTGTTTTGCAGAGCATTATGCAGGGCGCCATGCTGATTTATATGCCGCTGATAAAAGCTTACGCTTGAGCTATTTCCCTTTTATTACTCTGTCTGTTTTAAATCCAGTCCCGGCCCCTGCCCTGTACGCGACTTATTACTTCTTGTCCCCTAAGGCCGTCATATCATTGCCTGCTTTTGCCTGCGGCCTGCTTTTGTACCCCCAAAGGCTTTCTTACCTGTACGCGGCTTTCAGCCCTTTTACATGATATCAGCGTCTGTTATCTGTTACCTGCCTTACGGCATCAGCTCTGCTCTCACAGGCTCAAATGATGACGGCCCGCCTGATGGTCAAATCAGACGGGCCGTCATTTACATCTCATGGAGCCAGACGGCTCTTTACAGCCATGGCCATGGCCATCCCGGGCCTGCTCTTTACAGCCCGGGCCACCCGGGCTCGCGCAGCATATTCCTGGGATACTGTCAGGGAGGAAACTCTGGATGAGCTCCCTGCCTCAGTCCAGGTCCCATGGCACAGGTTAAGGGCCATGCTCTGGCGGCATGGAACAGGTTAAGGGGCATGCTCTGGCGGCATGGCGGACTGGCGGCATGGCTGCTAGAAAATTACCTGTACTTCGGCCGGGGCTGATACTACGGCAGAGACTACCTTGTTGGACTTGAGGTTGCGCACTCTGATGGACTGATTTATGCCGCCATCATCAAGAGCCAGACCAGTAGTCTTAAGAGCAAGGCCGTGGCTGCGGGCTACGATGCTGACCTTGTCATTCTTGCATACCACGCAAAATGAGTTGGAGCGGATCTGCTCGCCTTCCTTGACATCACGCTTGAGACGGCTGCCTACCAGGATGTTGGGATCAGATACGGCTGTGGTCAGATTGGTCTCTTCATTGAGATAAATGGTACGCAGATCTGAAGAGCCAATGACAGAACCACGGGTCAGATTACGTGAGGCTACCAGGGCCGGAGTCAGAATGGATACCTTGACCGGTACAAAGATGGAATACTGATTGTCAGGCTGAGAGCAGGTAATCTTTACCTGAGAGGTGCTCTTGATTTCAGAGCCCTTGAGTTCGGCTGTCAGATAATTGGTGCAGCGGCCACCGTAGCTGCGGCGCTCATCGAGCTTACCGGCACGCACTTCAATTTTCTTGTCGCCATAATCCTGATGTTCAAACTGAGCCAGGATGTACTGCTCGGCAACGGTACGCAGGAATTCTGCTTCCTGAGGAGTAGCATGAGCTCCTGAGACGCTGGCAAGCAGCAATGCCGGAATCATGACCAGGGCACGTGCACCTCTGAGTGCTCCAGCAAACAGGTGGCCGGCCTTCATTTTCTCGGTAAGCATCTTTAAGGCGTTTAGTGGCCTGTTATGACGCATGGCAAGGATCTCCTCTTATTGAGCTGTTGCAGCACATACTATCAGAAAAAGCAGCATACTCCCCAGCTGCCAAAAGCCTATGATAAGCCTTTTTGCTTATCAGTTCCTTAGCAAGATGCACATGCTCCGGCATGGACACCACGCATCCCCACATGCAGTGGCACATCGCTCCGACATTGACACCGTCACAGCTCCACATGCAGTGGCACATCGCTCCGTCATTGACACTATCACAACCTCACATGCAGTAGCACAAGGACCATGCTCTGACACCGTCACAGATCCAGATGCAGCAGCACAAGGACCATGCTCTGTCAGTAAAAAGGGCCGACGTCACCATATGGCACATATGGCAGCGTCGACCCTGTACAGGCATATGAAGAAATTGTGTATCTCACCTGCAAATGCCCGGCAGGCCAGGTTTGGCAGCCAATGACTTTCACCTGGCTCTACCTGGCTCTAGCCATCTGCTCTCCCTGGCTCTCGCCCCTGCTATTTATCCGGGAGCTGAACCTTACAGTCATAAATGACTTTCAGGGCCGGGCTCTTGCTTTACCTTGCTGATACCGACATTGACTGTACCAAGCCCTCAGGCAGCAGGGGCCTTGTCGCTCTTGCGGCTGCGACGCACCTTGCGTACCGGCTGCAGAGCAACAGCTGCTGCAATGCTGCCAGTGCTGAGCGGATCATCAGTTACTGTTAAAGCCTCAAGCTCAGAGCCTGCAGTCAGGGCATCATTGTCTGTGTCTGAATCTGCTCCTGCAGTCATATCGCCATCAGCTGCCGGAGCATTGGCGGGCTGAAGCTTACGACTGCGGCTGCGGCGTACCGGGCGCACGGCTTTTGTCTCAGCTTCAGTTGCAGCTTCAGCCTCATCACTGTGTCCCTGAGCTCTTACGCCTGCCGGCTCATCACCAGCTGTGCCTGCCATGGCAGATGTCAGTAAGGGCTCATCACTGACGCTGTTAATGTCAGACTCTGAGCCATAATCATCAACCAGCACAGTCTTAACAGAAACATTACCGGCGCTGATTACACGTCCAGGAAACAGATCTGCCCCCTCAGGCTCACTGCCTTTGAGCTCACAGCTTTTGAGGTCATGGTCCTGACCATCTGTGCTGCACTCTTCAGCTGAGCTCTCATATTGAGCATCACCCTGAGTGGCAACAGATTGAGAGTCAGTAAGATTCTCAAGCGGGCTCACAATTTCCCCGTCACTGTCAGCAAGTGATCCTGGTGTCACCAGGCTTATTTCATGGTCAGGTGTTCCTGGGCCGGCCTTGCACTGATCCGCATGTGCACTGTGACCATCTGCCTTAGCTGCGCTGGCGCCCTGAGGGGCCACGGATTTGCTTACCTCATCCCCAGCATCAGCATCAGGCTCATTGGCGTCTCCCTCAACTGAGTCCTTTACTTGGGCTGTGTCAGCCTTGCCTGCGACGAACGAAGCACCGGAAGCCGCATCATCAGCAGGCTCAGCAGCTGCTGCAGCTGCTGCGGCAGGTGCAGCTGCGGTGGCGCGGCGCTGGTCAAAGATTTCACGCAGCTGGTAGTCAGGGAGCAGACAGTTGTTGATAAAGCCTTCGTTGAAGGTGCGGGCACGCATTTTCAGATAGGTCTCAACGTCGCTTACACAATGGGGCAGCTCAGTAAACTTTGAGGTATAGCCAAAGACCTCAAAGCTCATGCGCATGACAAAAGCATACTCACGGCCCTCAAGGCGCGAGGCAAAGGCACGGTCTATGGCATCCTGAATGGTGCACTTTTCATCAGCAGCATAGGCCCTGCAGATACGCAGCAGACTGCGGGTGGTCACAGGGGCACTAAGTGGCAGCACTCTGCGGCCGCAGCTTATCTCAATATCATCAAGAGTACGCATGTCACTGACATTGTTTAAAGCTCCGTACTCGGTGGCGATATCGGCCTCGGTACTGTCGCTGCGGCCTATGACATCCTCAATGCTGCGCACCTGACCGGCACTGCGGCATTCCTCAACACAGCCCACATAAGAGGAGTGCAGCTGAGCAATACGGGCACGCATATTCTCCAGCATGTCCCTGTTGTCACTGCTGCGCTCTGCTCCGCAGGCAATGCGCAGCTCGTGCACAAAGGTGAGCATATAGCGTATGAGATCAGGATTGAGCTCGGGTACGGCACGGCTGATGATGGAGCGGCCCATGGCAAAGTCAGGCCAGGAAAATTCAAGAAATACCCAGCGATCAAGAAAAGCCGTATTCTGACGGCGCACTCCTGTGTAGTGCCCCGAGCTGTCACCTGATCCCCTTGAGTTACCGGTGGCAATAACCCTGAAGCCCGGATGAGGCATGATGACCTCCCCATTGCTGGCCAGTACGGTCAAACCACGGCCCTCAAGCACATCGTTCAGGGCAGCCAGCTCTCCTGCGCTCATCAGATCAATTTCATTGAGCAGCAGAATCTCACCTGACATCATGGCACGGCTTAAGGGGCCATATTCAAAGTGCAGCTGACCATGACGGATAACAGGATGACCAATGAGGTCAGCTACCTCTGAAGTCTGAGACAGAGTAATGCTCTCTACCGGCCACTTAAGACGGGCGGCAGTCTCAAGCACAAAGGAGGTCTTGCCACAGCCTGATGGTCCGCAGATATAAAGAGAATCGCCATGAGGCTTTTCCAGCCAGTCGAGCATGGTCTTAAGAGCCTTACTCTCAAAGACATAGGAGCTGTGAGCCTGAGGCACCATGGCACTGACCATGTCCTTATGCTCAGGCACAGTAAGCATTCTCTGACCAAGATCAGGACAGTCAAAGACAGCAGCTGAAACCTCACGGCTGCCCACTCCGGCTCCGCAGTCAATAACCCGGGCCCTGTGCATGCCGCTCAGAGCAGCACCACCAGCGCTTCCTGCACCACAGCTCCCGTCCTCACTGTCAATATAAGCATGACCGCCTCTTACGTTCAGAGCCTCGCGGCCACCTCGTACCGAGATATGGGTATTACCGGCCACGCAGTCATAAAGCTCATTCATGCTGCGCGCCAGAGCTCCAGCAGCGCCGTGAGCACCTTCACTTCCCACACAGGCACAGCCGGCACCTCCAGTGACAGCGCCAGCGCCGCCAGCACCTGCGCCAGCCGGGCCGGCCAGAGCAGATACAGCTGCCAGGCCCCGGGCCTGAGCTGATGCCTGGGCCTTAACTGATGCCGGGGCATGGGTCGGGGCATGAACCAATGGCTGAGTCTGGAGCGCAGTCATGTTATTGGCCACAGCCATGGTCTGAGCTCCAGTCATGCTCTGAGCAACAGCCTGTACCTGAGCACCGCTGCCGTTCTGTACTCTGCCATTTACTGAGCTGCCAGGTACACCACAGCCGTAAGGCACAGCTCCAGCTGCCGGTCCTGCCATAACAGACTGACCATGATTTACGCGCTCAGAAGCTGCAGCGCTTAAAGCAGAGGGCATCATCCCGGCAGCTGCCGGCTGTGCTGCAGAAGCGGGCATTACAGCGCCCGCAGCTCCATAGCAAGGCACAGTACCACGGGCAACAGCTCCTGCAGGCAGTGATGCACGACCATGAGCCAGAGCTCCGGCTGCACCGCCACCAACTGGGACCGGGGCAGCACAGCCTGCGGTCTGTCCAACATTCATGGCTGCACTCATGCCAGGCGGCATGAAGCGATAAGTACCGACAGGCACAGACATATAGCCATTAGCCGGCATTGCAGCCACGCCGCGTCCTGCCTGCATCTGGGCTCCCGCAGCGACTCCAGCGGCGCGCTTAGTGTCCACAGCAGTTCGATCACCAGCACCGGCTGTAGCTGCACCTGCCACTGCGCCTGCTGCATTGGCTGCCATATTGGCGGCTGCACTGGAGACGGCTGCGCTGGAGGCGGCGGCTACGGCAGCAGCCCGAGCGTTATCTGATCCCCAGCCGGGAAAAGCTGAAACGGCGGAATGATTTAAGGCAGTGCCCCTGAGCACATGGGGAGTCTGGTTATAAGGAGGTACCCAGTTATATGGAGGCAGGCTCTGCACAGAGCCATCAGGCATACCAGGGGCCTGCTCCTGTCTGTCAGCTGCTGTGCCCATGTCCGTTACGCCCTGACAGCCAGGCTGAGCTGTGTTTTGTGGCCATGGGCTGACAGAGCTGCCAGCTGCCTGATATGGTCCCTGACAGCTGCCGGCCCCGGATCTCATGGCGCTCTTAGACTGTACCTGAGCACCATTTGCAGGTGGAGCTGAAGGACCTGCAGATACGGCTGCACTGTGAGCACCGGCACCGCCTGGAGCAGGACGTGCAGCTGGAGCCGATCCATAGATGCCTGATCTTTGCTGTGGGGGAATCATACCGGCTGCAGCACTGGTACGGTTAAGCCCGGGTACTGCAGCTGACATGGCTGCCGGTGCCATGGCGGTCTGTGCCATGGCTGTATCAGTGCCCCAGGGACTTTCAGCGGTGTTGGAATGTAAGTTTTTCATATGCCCTCCTGAGCACCATGTGCTCGGATTGTTAGATTAAATACTGATGCCTGCAGGCATCTGACTGCCAGGCTTGCAGTTCCAGCCTTGCCTGTACCTGACTGCCAGGCTTGCAGTTCCAGCCTTGCCTGTACCTGACAGCCTTACTCTCAGGTTCGCCCTGCCCTCCTGTGCAGAGCAGTACCTGCCTGTACGTGTACCAGGGATCTGGCATTACTTCTGTTGCGAGCGGGCTGTTTTGGCCTTTGCCCTGTTCTGAGTATCAAAGCCACAGCCTGTAAGTGCCAGGCTGCCCGGCTGCCCAGCGCCAGACGGCCACCACAGAGAGCTGATGGCCTTTGCCCAGGTAATGCGCCCCTGCTATAAGGGGAAAGCTGCTGTCAGCCTCTGACGACAAAGGCCGGGAGCTCAATTTCGATGCGGGCGCGCTGCAGGCGGCTGCGGCCGTTAAAGCTGCGAGCGCTCAGGGGCAGCCCGTGTCTGGTGATGACATTGCGCTCCACAGTAAAGCCACTGCCCGCATACATGAGGCTCTCTTCATCACTGCCCAGTACACTGCGCTCAGGGTCCAGAGGTACCCGTGCTGTCATGGCGCTCCAGCCGTGAAAGCTGCCGGGACGTCCTGGCATGTTCTGCGAGGAGACCAGATAACCGGGCATCAGCGCTGTGCGCATAAACACAGCCTCACGCCCAAGACCAATCTCTCCTGTTACAGGACCTCCTCGCTGCGCACTGTAATCACGACCCGGACGGCTGCCAAAGCCGCCCTCACGGGCTGTTTCCTGATGCCTGCCTGAACCGTCACTGGAGCCGGCTGTGCTCTTGCGGCTGCCTGTATCCCAGGGCAGCTCACTGTCATCGTTCCAGATCTGAGCACTGCATGAGCTCAGGGTGTAGCTGAGCACTGCTGTATAGCTCTCCTGTGCCTTAAGAGCAGTGTCACCCGTATGAATCTGCCTGCCCTCAGGCCCAGGGGAACGAAGGTCACCTTCTCTGCAGACAGGTAAAAGTGAGCTGTTCGGGGTGACCTGGCCAGGAGCTGCGTGACTTTCAGGCAGTAAGGAAGGTGCCTGATCACCTGATCTGATCTCCCCCATTACAGAGGTACCAGGCGTGGCTGTATCTGATTGAGCCTGTTCGTCAAAGTCATCATCAAAAAGACACAGCTGGCGCATGGCGGACCTGCCTGCGCCATAAGCACCCCGTCGCCGGGCTGTGCTCTGGGGAGCTGGTCCTGTAAGCCTTTCAGGGGGTTGACTGTGACCTTGCTTTACAGGCCCGGGTTGAGTCCTGATGTCAGGCCGGCCTGAGCATATGGAGGCGGCCTTACCCCAGCAGTGCTCAAAGGAGAGCATCCACTGGGCATCACTGCACTCATAAGCCCTGTCAGTCCCGCAACAGCCCGGGACAGGCCCAACTGCCAGGTCCGTTGCTGCTGCATGGACCATAGCCGCTGCCGTGGTACAGGCCCCGGCCTGTGCAGATGCAACACGGTTAGACTGTCCTTGCGCATCAGTACCCGGCAATTGATCCTCTGTATGATATGGTTCACTTCCCCTGATCTGATGCGCTCTCTGATGCACAGTTTGATGCGCAGTCTGATGCGCTGACTGATTAATGGTCTGATGAGCAGCCGGATCTGCACTGTGTGTATGACTGCCATCATCAGTTACTGCACCTGTGCCCGTCGGCACTGCATAAGGGCTTACTGGCTCACAGTACATAGCTGACTTACCATGTCTTGCCTGAGCAAGGGCTACAGTGTAATCAGGGCAGCCGTACACCAGATAAGTACGCTGCATACCCCAGCTGCATCTGCGTATAAGCTCACTGTGAGGCAGGTGTACGGGCAGAGCACGGCTGGCCGCTCCGGCGGCACTGCCGGCGCATCCGGGCTTTGCCTCAAGGCTGTCAGGTCCTGGATCTGTGCCCATGGATGAGACAGACCCAGCGCCGGTGGCTGCTCCCATGGTGACAGCAGCGCCCGCGCCTGGAGCTGTGCTCCTGGGGGACGCTGAGCCTCTGGTGGCAGCGTCCGCGCCTGAGGCTGAATCAGATCCTGACAGCTGACAGGCTCTGCTGGTGCTGTACTGACCACTGGAGTCAGGACTGACAAAGTAGGCAGGCATGTGGGCCTGCGATGATGAAAGAGTCCCGGGGGTCAATGGCACTGTGCTGTCACAGCAGTGCCCTCCCGGTGGTGAAATGGAGAAGTTCATAATCTGCTCCCGACAGAGCCCTGCAGCTGCGGCCGTACAGGACATAAATGCCTGCATTGGTGGCTGGCCTGCAGGGACCGTCTTAATATGGCCCGGGCAGTTACGAGCTTATGGCCACGATAAGAACCCGGGCGTTACGGCCCAGCTGACGGCGGGTAATCTGCTCGTCACGACCGTCAACACTGTTAAGGTCCAGCTTTACTACCGGAGGACGTCCGCCTGGCTTTGCCTGGAGGTCCCGCGCGGAGATAAGTTTCAGGGCCGGGGCCTTACGCCCCTGAGGTAATACTGCTGTCATGTCATTGCTCCTGTCGTAATGGAAAGTATCTGTAAGCGGCACGCCGCCGGGCATGCCACCGGGCATGCCAGCCCGGATGCCGTCCTGACCGCCGGTGCAGGCGGAGTGCAGCCCTTCAGCTGCCGGCCCGGGCCAGAAGCTCACTGTCTTCAGCAACTGCTGCTGCAGCTGCCCCGGCTGCAGCTGCCCCGGCTGTCCTGAGCCTTACCGGTACCGGGCTTAAACCAATAGCAGCCAGCCGTCCCTGAGATCGGCTGATGGCCACAAAGCGCTGCCAGCGCTCCATGGAACTCATAGCCGTATGCTCACCCTTTTTAAGTTCTATTACTCCCTGAGCACCAGGAAGCACAGTGCTGCCAGGGCGGCCCTGGTCGCTCTGAGGTTTATGGCCGTCCCTGCGCTCATATCTGTCAGGGCCACCAGGTGCTACGACACCGGTCTGACCGGCAGCGCCCGCACCTGCACAGTGATCCGCTACAGCTCCCTGAGGGCAATAAGGACGGGGGCGAAAGGAAGACTGATTCTGCCTGCGTACCAGGTAAGGGTCAGCTCCTCCTGCTGGTGCCCTGAGCTCATAGGAGCTGGAACTCCCGCTGTCGCTTTCATTGGCAGCACGAATACGGGCATAAGCTCCCTGAGAGCTGCTGCGCTGCAGCCAGCCACGGCGCGGGTCAGGCCCTGGACCGCTCCTGGAGCCTGAGAAGCCGGTGCGTCCGCATACCCAGCTGCGCGGAGCCTGGGCCATGACGCAATTGCCTGCTTCTGTACGGAAACGCTCAAGCTCCGAAGCGCCTCTGTCCGCGCGTCCATGCGGGCTGCCCGGCGTACTGCCATGAATGCGATCCTGGGGGCGACCGGACATTTCGTCCTGAGTGCTGTCTTGCGGCCTGTTTTGCGGCCGGGCCTGGGGCCAGTTTTGCTTTGGGCCTTGCGGCAGCTCTGGCTGGCCGGGGCGTGCCCTGGAGGTGCGAGAGGAATTGCGGCTGCGTGGTATCCATATGCTCATGGCACAGTCAGGCAACAAGGTGATAAAGGCGGCACTGAGCGAGCCTGACCAGCTGCCGGGCCCATGGCCTCCATCTTCCCCGTCAGTCCCGGCCATACCAGGCTGACACTCAATATGTCCGCAATGAATGCAGGCAGGAATATGACACTCCATGAAGGCAGCGGAGTTGCCTGCCACCATGCTTTGGTGATGCAGCTGCAGCCTTACCACTGCAGGAGCCGGGGCATAGCAGTACTCAGGGGAAGCGGCTGCAACACTGCCAGCTCTGATGGTGAATTCATGAGACCAGCTGCAGTCGCGGGCATACCAGCGACGTCTGCGGTAAGGGCGACTGTAAGTACGTGAAACGTGGCAGCTGCCAGCGCGTGGACTGCATATGCTGTCATTAAGTGGAGCGTGGGAGCTGCCAGTGCCCGGAGTGCTGGTGCTGTCATTAAGTGGAGCACAGGAGCTTCCAGTAAGCATCTGGGTGCCCGGACGAGAGCCGTATCGGGCTTTGTTGCCAGCCGGACAGGCAAGTGGGCTGTTCCGGCCAGTCTCGTTAGTGTTATCTGCAGGGACAGTAAGGCTGTCCCCATGCTGTGGTGAAGTGTTCATGTGACCTCCTGACTGCTGCTATGTGGAAAGTGGTGTAATGAAGTGAAACGGCGGGCAAGGAGTAAGGCCCGCCATACTTACTAATGTGCTTAGGGGTTAAGCCATCAGGGGCTGTCAGTGCTGTGCGCTGTACCTGGCTGCAGTGAGGTGAGCTGAACTGACTGCACTGCAATGCTCTTCTGCAGTTGCGGGCAATTCTTATCAGGGGTTGCAATGCACTCCCCTTCCGGTGGTGCGGTCCACTGCTCTCCCCTGGTTTGCGGTGCACTGCTGAATGACTTGCGCATAAGGTACTGTCATCTTTGATGGCATCTGGTCAGCCGTCAGAGGACTGGCAGAGGGAAGCTGTTATCTTAAAAAGCGGGCCCGGAGTAAGCCCGCTACTGATAGTTAAGTCAGAGAATGTTTAAGCGCCTGTGCCTGGACTCAGGTAAAACCCGCCATGCACTGAGCTGTCTGAGCCACTGGTCTTAAGACTCAGCAACTGTTATCTCAAGGTCTTATGTACGCCTGCTGCTCTCATGCTGTTTTCATATTGCACAGAGGCCGGCTGCAGCACTGTTATCTCCTGCCCTCTTTACTGACCGGATGTCACCCTGACGGGCCCTGCAGTAAAGCTATGGCAGCTGCTGAAGAGCAATGCTGGGCAGAACAGCAGTACGGTAAAAGTATTCAGGATGGCGGGCTGAAATCCTGATAAACGCCCGCCCACGATTTCAAAGAAAAACTGTTACAGGATGCGGGCATTGTTCTGTCTGCGTGCCCGCCATACGCCACATACTGAATCTCTGTGTTCAGAGACTATGAGGTAACCTGAGATGCAGGTGAAACTGGTTCAGGATGGCGGGCTGAAATCCTGATAAACGCCCGCCCACGATTTCAAAGTCTAATCATGTGGCGGGCATTACAGATAATCTGCCGTGGCAGCCCGCCATGGCCACATACAGATGTGTTGCGCATACTTATGACACAGCCTGTCCGGCCAGTGCCACTGCCTGCAGGTTACTGCTGAATCTGCCGGCCTTGCTTCACTGTACGGAGCTGCTCCATGCCGGGAGCACAGGACTTATGCACTGTGCTACCGGCAGAAAGCCGTACGGTGCGCCAATGAGCGCCATGCGGTGCGCACTGGGCTGCCTGTGAGCTGAGCAAGCGCTGTACGCTGTGCAGCAGCGCCATGCCATACGCAAAATCAAACTCACTTAAGAAGGCGAAGCCTGTGAACGCTCCGCCTTTGATGCACTAGTGAGATTTAAGGGGTCAGCTGACTAAAACCGGACCTGCCGATGGTGGAGCAGGCCCGACAATTAGAGACAGCTGGAGTCGAAAAGGGAAAGAAGAAAAGGGAGCTGTGCAGTTGCCAGGTTTAACCGTGCCACAGCTGAGCTGCGGTGCGGCTTTTAAGCTGTATCAGCTGCCCTGCAGTGTCAGCCGCCCAGCTGATAGAAAGCCATTCTTTTGACCTCAATGACAGTATCTGTAGATGAGGTAGCCATTACAGCATCCTCACGGTTGAGACTGCCTACCAGCACCACAGGCAGAGCCATGGAGTGACGGATAATGCGGTAGACCATGGAAAGGGACGGGCCGCTGCTTTGCCAGATAACTGCCTTGTAAAAGACAGCCCTGCTGTCACGTCCTGCTGGCACCTTTACCGAGCTGGCCACAGCCTGTGCCACACTGCGGCAGATATCATCGCTGGCAAGGTACAGGTCCCACTTATCAAGGCTGACCGGAGCACAGGCCCCGGAGGGCGCAGTGCCGGCTGTAGTGGCTGACACTGCAGGCTCCGCTGCAGCTGACGCAGCTGCAGCTGTTGCGGCCGCTGCAGGAGCACTGTCTTTACCACCGGCGTCAGTGACGTCACTGAGTTCTGTGTCTTCAGTACGTGATGATCTCTTTTCATATGAAGCTGACGGGAGGCAAGTGTCCTCAGCGCCGACAGCAGCGGCACTGCTGGGACGGGACGGGTCAAAATCCTTATCCTGGGATTTGATATCCCTGTTGACCTGCTGCCAGGCAATTTCACTGAAGACACGCTCATCAAAGAAATCGTGCAGATCAATGCTGGAAAAATCAAAGTGACGGCGCAGTGCCATTTCCTCCTCACTCATGTCACTTACAGCACTGACAGCGGCCATTCCTGAAAGCCCCCTGAAGTCAGCACCGTCGCCGCTGCTCAAGGAGCCGCCCCGGGAGCTGAGCTCCCTGACCATGGCATTGAGCAGCGGAGCTGCAGCTGCAGCACAGCCTCGACGCACGGCACTGTCAGGACGTGTCTTACCCGCAGCTCCGCCCTCAGGCCTGCTCCTGCCTGTAGCAGCAAACCCCGCCGTAGCTGCAGCTGCTGCGGCAGCGTTACGACCAGTACCGCCTGACGAGCCTGAAGATCCTGATGCGCCAGGGCGATGAGCTGATCCGCTGCTGCCAGCACTGGCGGCGGCCCTGCTGTGAGCCCGACGCATATGAGCGGGCGCTGTACGGCTGCGGCCAGTGCCGTCGGTGCAGCCCCTGGTGCTGGCGTCAGAGCAGGATTCGCTATCACAGCCGGTGCGGTTGCGGACTGCGTTTATCTGCCCCTGCAGCTGCTTTAAGGAGCTGGCGCTGTCATCTGATCCCATGGCAAGGCACAGTACCCTGCCCCTGAGCTCAGGGGCCAGTACATTACGGGCTGCATCGGCTTTCTTTACCGAACAAAGCGCAGCTGAAGATGAAGCTGAGGGAGTGGAGGTTGAGGTGGAAGAAGTAGAAAGAGAAGAGCTGGTTGATGCACAGCCGCGCTCAGCCTGATCTGCAGTGACGCTGCTGGAGGCTGCAGCACTGTCAGTCATGCCCTGAGCCAGGGAGCGAATGCGAAAGCGCAGCATTGGTCTGCCTTTGAAATCACGGTCAAGAGCCATGCTGCCCGGCTCAATCTGACCCAGAAGCTGAAGCGAGTTCAGATTAAACATGTTGCCTTACTCCCTGAGGCCGTCCTCAGGACCATACGTCCTGCTATCAACAGGTACTGCCATCAGTACCCGGGACCTGCCATCAAACTGTTATCCTGAAATCCTGGAATCCTTAAGTAGTTTGAACAGCAAGGAGCATCTGCTCCTGCGATGGCTCAATAATAGAAAATAAAATCCGCCCCTTCTGATCTGTCCCTGCCCAGCCCCCGCGCCAGTGAAAAGTACTTTTCCAGAAATTTTTAAAGCTCAGATTTACTGCATAATTTCCTGTAAATCCCTGCAAATACCACTAAGAGAGCATACTGGCATATCTGACAATGAACAGAATCTGATGACACTTAAGTTCTTTTTCCATAATTTTGCCAGCATAAGAAAGCAAAATGTTCATGGATTTTTTTCTTAAATTAAGTGCCCGGAGCTCAGGACTGAGAAGTAAGAACCCATAATGCCGGGCAGCGGGCTGAGCACCAGTCCGCCCCATGGCTTCTTTGTGTGGTACAGGAAGCTGATGGCATGATGAGCAGGCAATCAGATGCACGCTCCCAAAGGCCTCCCCTGAAGCAGTGATCAGACACATGGTCTGGTGTTTAGGGAAAAGCTGCAATGAGCTGATTTTTGAAGAAAATTGAGGTTTTTTGATGATTTCTGAGCAAAAATGGGCGCTTTTTCGTGAAATCAGCTCATTTTTGTAAATTCAGGCATGGCAGACGAGACTGTGATGGGATTTTGCAGCTGACAAGTGAACAGGCCGTGACTATGGTTACGGTCTTTAAGATGGTGACAGGAGTCAGCTATTGGGTCAGATTAAAAAGGTTAAGAGCTGAACTGGCCTGCGGATACTGGCAGAGCCTGAGAGCCAGGCTGAGGCTGGGACTTATGCCAAGGCTCAGACTGAGGCTGGGACTTATGCTGGGGGTTATGCTTATGCGCAGGATTATTGAGAATGCCTCGATGGCCGGTCTGATTACGCAAGTGCGATAAATGGTTCAGGACTCCAGACCTGCTTACATGAACTGGCCTGATGAATGGAAGGTATGAACGGGCTGATGAATAAGTGGACTGACTTATGGATAGCGGGAGGGAGTGATGAGTGGAGAAATGGATTAACGGGCGGGTCGACAGACAGGGATGACCTTAAGCTGCATTGAAGGCTGCGCTGCAGCGGGTGATGCCGCTGAAGCTGTGGCGGGTGATTAGGGCGGATGGTGGCCGGGCCCGGTCGGGCGGCTTTTGGGGCCGGGCCCGGCCGGGGCGGCTTATGGAGGTGGGCCTGGATGGGCTGCGCGCGGGCAAAAAAAGGGGCATGCCTGAGCATGCCCTGCGCCGGGAAAAGATTAGTGTTGAGTTCCCTGTTTTGTCTCTGATCCTTTATCTGCCGGCTGGGCAGATGGCATCAGGCATTAATGTTGACGCGTAATGGTCCGGTAGCTGTTGTGTTGCCCTTATCGTTGTAGGTCATGTTACGTGACATACGATCACGGGCAGACATCAGTACGGAGGTCAGACGGCGGTTAGCTGCAATTGACAGGGAAATGAGCTTGCCATTGGTCTCATTCATCATCTTGCAGCGGCCCAGCTTTTCCTTGAGCTGGTTGACGCGGTCAATGTGTACGGTCTTGAGCATGGCAGCATCAGGATGCAGCTTGAGACGCTGATCGTTGGCCTGCAGCTTGAGCATGAATGAGGACTTGTCCTCAGCAATGGTCTCCAGCTCCTCAAGACGGCGCTCTTTAATGGCCTGATACTCGCGGCTTAGGATCTTCATGACTGCGTCAAGAATGGCATCCTGCTCATCAAGATAATCATCTAAAGTCTTAATGGCGGAAACGGCTTTAGTCTTATTGATGGAACGACGGGTAATCATATTACTTCCAGAAAAAGGCGCTGTGACATACAGCAAAAACCACGGCCCCGGCCGGAGCCTGGGGCACGTCTGATTCACCGGGACGGTCAGGCCGTCCCTGTAACCTCACTTAGAGGGCGCCGCGAATCTGATACATGTCGTAAATACGCTTAGTATCCATTTCGAGTTCGGTCACGTAGGTGTCACCCAGAGGGTACTGGCGGACCACACGTGCACCGTGAACCAGGCCTTCAACCTCGGTAGTGAGCTTGTCGCTCTTCTCTATGTTGTTGGCGTTGGAGTTCTTTGCCTTGACGTAAACACCGGCAACCTGCTCGGTGAGCTCACGATAGGCTTCCATCTTGGAGGCTCTCATGGCGTTAATCTGCTTTTCAGAATGGCTGGAACCCTTCTGACGTGAGATTACAGCATAGCCTGTGGACCTGATTACTGGATAATCGTCCAGCTCATTAACGCCGGTATCGGTGTAATGAACAGCCAGAGAAGTATTACGGATAACGCTGGAGCAGCCGGTGGTGCTCAATACCAGAACTGAGGCCAGAAGTGCTGCTGAAATGTACTTTTTCATCGAAAAAACCTTTTTTAACCAGAGAGCTTCCTGAAAAAGCCTTAATTGCTGACGCGGGAGTAGCTGCTTTCGTCTGCTGTGTCACGGATCAGCATGGTATTGTGCATGTAGGTGTTGGCAGGATAGACCACAGGATCTTCCTTGCAGCCTACGAGATCGCAGGAACTGAAATCGTCACGCTCATCGAGATAGCGGTCATAATTGCCGCGTGAAGTAGCGCCGGAAACAACACCTTTCTTGAAACGTGGATCGGTGTAAACCTTCTTGCCGTCTGGACCAACTTGAACGCCAGGAGCGACCGGGGTGGTGCTGCCAGAACCTGTGTAACCGGTGTTATAGCCGGTGTTGTAAACCACAGGGGCTGACTGAGCTGCAGCTGCGGCAGCGGCTGCAGCAGGGTTAAAAGCCGGGTCAGAAGAGGTCTCGAAAACACCGCCTAATGGACGGCCGTTTGCACCTACTACCTGAGCCTTGGTCAGAGCCTTGGCAGTGCGGGCACGCTCGAGAGCTTCAGCCTTCATCGGAGCCTGGAACAGGGCCAGCTGCTTCTCTGCCTCAAGGTACTTCTTCTTGTAGTAACTGGCATCGCGTAACTGCTCAGAGCTGATACCGGTGAAGCTGCAGTTCTTGGCAGCGGTGCGGTAGCAGGTTGGCAGCAGGGAATAAGGGATGACATCGGTGGCGGTGGCAATGACCTGACGGGTCTGCATGTTTACCACGCGGGATACCACTACTACACCACGGCTGTTGCGGGTGAAGGTGCCGCCGAGGAGATATTTGACCTTGGTGTCCTTGGCGATCTTCTTCCAGTTACGGGAGAGGATAAAGTCGCCGTCATTGGTTACAGCCAGCTTGCCGGTGAGCTTGTACTCGGTGACCTCAAAGGCACGGGTAGACATCTCGTGAGTGAAGAACTCGGCAAGAGCGCGGCCCAGGTAACCGGCATTCTCATAGGTGTCTGTATCCACGAATGAGGTAATGGCAATGCGTGGCATGGTCACAATTTTGACATCGCCGGTGACTGAAGAACGGTCCACTGGAGCATTTGGCAGCAGGTGATAGAACATATTCTGCTGCAGCTGATCAGCCATACGGGCAGTAATGGAGCTGATCTCCATACCGGCCTGCTGATAAACAGTAGTCTCAGTTGGATTGTTTACACCCTCAATACGTGCAGAAGAGCCATTATTTTCCTCATAAGTTGGCAAGCTGCAGGCTGAGAGTAGCAGGCTGGCACATAAGCTTACCAGCAATGTTTTCTTTAATTGCATCTCCTGAACCTCAATCTCTTAGCGTAGCTGACAGGGCGATACCAGAGACTGTCGCTACAGAACATTCTAATCAGCATCAAGCTGCAATAACAATGCCATCGCAGACTAAGCTGGAGCATAATACCATTGATCAGCCGCAAAAACATGACCATGGACCACAGTTACAATACCAGGGCACTGTCAGGGCACAAAAAGATCATCACCCCTGCACACCACTGCCCGGCCGGCAGCATGACCTGACGGCCCCGCACGCACGCGGCAGACACCATATCAGGCTCAACTTCCACCATATTCACAGCACCAGGACACGCACCCGGCAAGCAAGAAAGCAAGCTTTCCCCTGCAAGGCGCACACATGATACCGCCATCAGACACCAGAACCATCCCGGTCACAACCACAGACCTCACGCCCCGGGCAACAGCCTCAGAGGGCTGCATAAGGCACTGATCTCAGGCGTTAACCTTATGCACTGACCTCAGTATGTAACCACGGTATGCAACTACGGCATGTCGCCACGGCATGTCATCACACTGTGTGACAAAATCCCGGCCCGGCCTGGCTATTCCCGCGTGCTCCAAAAATAAAATCAGAGCAGCACAAAACTGCACAGTCCCAACAGCAAAAACAAGGCTGTCCAGGCACAGAAAGCACGGCATTGGTACTGACATTTGAATACAGAGCAACAGGCGTGCCGCCGTAAATCTGTCAGTAATGCAAAGTGCTTCATAAAGCCATAAAGCACCCGCCCTGATCAGAGCGCGCACTCCACCAGCAAGACTTGCAGGCAGCCCCGGCTCAGTCACAATCACGCCCACTTTATTGTCTGCGCAGTAACCCAGCCTACGCCTGGCTCAGCACGGCCATCAGCGTCAGGACAGTAACTAAAACACTGCAGCAACTGAGCCCTCACTGACCATGCGCACATGGAGCATATGACACTCTCAAAGCTTATCCCTGCGCATTTGCTGACCAGGAGCTGAAGCATGCTGCTGACAGTACTCAAAGCTCACTGTGCCACGTCCCCAAAACAGATCAGCCCGGGCACCAGGCAGTTGGGCGCGGCAATTATGGTCGTCATTAGTCCCAAGTTCAGCACAGATAAAGGAAATATCAGCCTGCAGGGACAAAAATTACCGTCACAATGCAGATTTATATGACCTTCAGACAGATGTCACAGATGCCCAGCAGACCAACCTCAAGGCTGACCTTTCAGACCGATCTCAAGGCTGACCTTACTCAGCCCAAAGTCAAAAAAGTCACTGACCAGAAATCATGCAGTGCTTTAGCGCTTTAATAGTAAATGGCACCGGGAACAGACAGGTCAGGCCACAACGCAATTGCCTGAGCAGGCAGTACGCACGCTGAAGCAAGGCTCCCCGATCATTGTCTCAGGATACGGACGAAGGACCAGACAGTGCACCATTGCACTGTGCGTCGCTCTGACAGCCGGACTGTCATAAAGCCCGGCAGATAAACTTTAGTGCAGCTGTCTGCAGGCAGCTTACAGCATATGCTGGAAGAGCTGCTGCGGGCTGACTGAAGACAGCTGATATTCGCTTAATGTCTTATGTCATTGCTGTATATATGCTAACGGCATAACAGGGCCCTGCTTTCAAAACGCCCCGATAAGGAGCAGCCCGGGCACAGCCAAAAGCGCAGCCCCTGAATACGCTCATCCCATGGAGTGCAGTTGCACTCCTGATGCACACTGACGGCAGCACTGCCCCGAGGCACAAAGGCTGACCTGAGCATGCCAGCAGAACGTACGGCACATGGCGATGGGCTGACAGTCTGTCCCGTAGACCAGGTACTGCCAGGACGAGTGGACAATTCAAAGGCAGCTCAATCCACCTGCAAGAGGCGCCAGCAACTTTATGCATATACAGGACGATTGAGAGGTCAGTTACCCAGGAAGTGGAGGTACTGGCACTGACTTCCGCGTGGTCAGGTCAGGTCAGTCGTGAGCAACGGGCTGCAGCAACAGCCAGGATTAACATGCCTGAAAAAGTTCAGGAGGCCCATGAGGTCAAGGAGCCATGGGAGCGTTCTGCGCATGCGGTTATAAGTGGATGCAGTCAGGCCGTGGTGCGGGCCAGTGATGAGTGCAGGCATCATATCTTATAATTCAGGCAGCACTGTGCTCTTTACCTGCAGTGAGACAAAAGGGGGTACAATTCTCAGCTGCACTGCCCGGCCATGCTCTGCCCCTGTCAGCTGCGCTGCCCACTAATGTGATGCTTATCCGTAAGGCATCCGGAGTACCGGGACTTTCAGCTGCCGCATGCGGATGAATGTCCGAATGCGCCGGGTGTATCGGGACTTTCAGCTGCCGCAGGTTGATGCATGTCCGAATGCGCCTGGTGTACCGGGACTTTCAGCTGCCGCAGGTTGATGCATGTCCGAATGCGCCGGGTGTACCGGGACTTTTATCGGTGCCACCTGGTGGTAATTTTCATTTGTGCATACTTTTTGCAGACTGTTTATTTCAGGTCATGCACTGTGGCGTATAACGTCATATAACCGGCCTTTTTCCGGGTGCGGCTGCTCCCTTTTACCGACAGTCAAGTCCAGCTGTTCGCCATTATATTCAGCCGACCCTGTGGTCATAATGGAATCATTGGAGAAATAAGATGCGAGCTTACTTTAAAGCTATAGGAATTGCTCTTGCTCTTGCTTTGAGCAGCCAGGCTGCTGTTGCCGGGTGGTATACGGCCCGAGGCTCGGCTCCAATTATTGACGACAATATTGCCCAGGCCCGTCGCAACGCCATTGACGACGCTCTGCGCAATGCCGCCCTGCAGGCCGGTGCTGATATCAGTATTGAACAGGTTATCGAGAACGGTACTCTGCTTGATGACAAGCTGCGTGTTACCGCCCACTCCCCAATCCGTCGTATGACTGTGGTTGAAGAGAGCGAAAACGGCCGTGTCGTTACCGTTCTGGTCAAGGCCCTGATCAACGACGACAATATTGCTGACTGCTATGCCGGCAATATCAAGAAGACCATTCTGCCTTTCGTGTTCCGTTATCAGGATCCTGATGCTTCCTTAAGCGCAGCCGGTCTTAGCGATTTTGACACCTATCTTTCCGATCTGGTTTATTCAGGCGTGGCCCAGAGCCCTGCCCTGACTGTACTGCCAGCTGACAGACAGCGTCTGCTGATTCATCAGGGTTCTTCAGGTCCTGACTACAATCTGCAGCGTACTCTGGACTCCATCTCCCGCCGCACCCAGGCCCAGTTCATCATCGTCGGTAACATCAACTCTCTGGCCAAGTCCGATACTGCCAATTACGAGTTCACCAAGATGTTCTACAACCCTACCCGCACCATCAGATTCAATATTCAGGTATTTGATGTGTACAGCGGCCGTATGCTGGTTTCCAAGGACTACCATGGCGATGCCGAGTGGACTCTGTCCAACCAGCGCTTCACCCTGCGCTCTGACAAGTTCAGCACCTCTGAATACGGTCAGCGTGTTCAGCAGCTGGCCAAATATGCCATTGCTGACATCGTCTCCAAGCTGCGCTGCCAGATTCCTGTAGCCCGTGTGGTTCAGGTCAATGACACCACTATCCGTATTAACCTCGGTGAGAACGCCAACATCAGCAAGGGCATGAAGTTCAACCTGATTCACCGTACCGACTTTCAGGATCGTCACAACATGACCTACTTCCAGAACTCCACCACCGAAGCTCTGTACAAAGTTGTTGACGTATCCCCGACTGCAGCTACCCTCGAGCCTCTGGACATCAACCACCAGCTCATCAACGTTATGCTTGACGACCTGGTAACCTTAAAGCCATAGGCCAAAGGTAAGCCGACAGGCACAGACAAAGGTCCAGTCCGGTCCCATGACCACGCCGGACCGCGACCAGCTGCCAAAAAGGAGGAGCTCCACAGGGGCTCCTCCTTTTTTGTCCGCCAGGTCTATGCTTCACCTATACGGATATCGCCTGGGCCCTTACCTCTTGCAGAAATCTCACATTTGATTTAGAATATCTGGGTATATTTATTTATTTATTTATTTATTTAATTATTTAATTAATTATTTAATTATTTATTTAATTATTTATTTAATTATTTATTTTTTGTTGTTAAAGGGATGCTGGATTAAAGCTTGGCATCCCTTTTTTGTGTGTTTTGACCGACCATGGGTCGGTCCCCCCTGAGCTCCAAAATAGCCCCCTAATCATCACTCATGCAAGGTACGCGATTGATGGGTGATAAAAAGGCCATTCTTAAGTTCAGGGGTATGGGTCTTGAGCCCCACCTCAGGCCAGGCCGCAAGCAGTCCCCGCTTCAGCTCCTGATCTGCGCATCTGGTACAACCAGCACTGTCCCTGCTCAACCGCACCTGAACGCAGACCGTTGCAGGTGCTGTCCAGCGTCACGCAAAAGGACACATTTAGTAGCGTGAGCTGTACAGCGGTGCGGATCGGTTTACCGCCTGGGACTGCGGCTGTTGTGCAGGCAGGCATTGCGGGGCTTACAGGACATGTCTTGCGGTGTCGGAGCAGCAGTGGCATAACACTGCAATGAGATTATGGCAGCATGAAGCTGTGCCAGCCAGTTGCAGCCGCTGCAGCTGTGGCAGGCATAGCGTTGTATGCATTTATCTTTCGTGTATAATATGCGCCACGTCCCCATAGTTAAATGGATATAACAAGCCCCTCCTAAGGGCTAGTTGTAGGTTCGATTCCTACTGGGGGCGCCACCTCACAAAGCCGGGATCCTACATCCGGTACTTACTCCCGACCATCACGGTCAAATCTCCATTTTCATCACTCCCACTCTCCCACTCCCATTTTCCTCCCCCGGGATCAGTGTATTAATACCTGTCATGGCTGTTATGGCCTGCGGCCGCAGCGCTGCTCATTTATGCAAATAGCTCCTGGTGCATCCAGGCGACGGCTGTTGCCTGCGCTATGGTCAACGTGCTTTTGCTTGTGTGAGGCATGCGCTTTTTATAAAGTGCAGATTTGCTAAAATTTAGCCTGCAGCAAGTCACCTTGCCAGGTGGCCCGAAATCAGTTTTTCAGCTTTATACAGGTACATTATGCTTTCCATGCAAGAGGCCCTGCAGACAGCCTTCACCAAACGACTGAGTCTGTCAGGAAGATCAAGCCGCTCAGAGTTCTGGTGGCTCTATCTTGTGTCCGTTCCATGCTTTATTGTTGCTACCTACATTGCCCGCATGGGATTTATCTTCTCCCTGCTGGGACTGGCCCTGTCTCTGGCAACCTTTGCCATGGTCATTGCCTGCATGGTCAGACGCATGCACGATCGTAATTTCACCGGCTGGCTGGTGCTGATTATTTTTGTCCCTACTTTTGGCATTCTCATACTGCTGTTGCTCTGTACCCTCAAGGGCACTGAAGGGCCTAACAACTACGGTGAGGATCCCCTCCAGAGGCCAGGATCGCCTGGCAGTAACGGCTCCTCAGGCTCTGGCAGAAGCCATAATATCGAGCGTAATGGATGGGGCAGTCCTGAAACTGAGGATACAGAATTTCAGCGCAAACTGCGTGGATTCTTTGACAAGGATAATGATAAGGGCAATGATGGAGGTTCCTTTAAGCCCTGAGCCTCACAGCGTGCACGGCCACTGACCAGGACCGCCCGGACAGCACTGCCGCACCGGCCGCACCATGGCCATGCCATGGCCGCGCCAGCCCTGCGGGCTGTTGCAGGCCGCGACCAGGCTGTTGCAGGACAAGACCAGTCTGCAACAGGCAGTGACCTGGTCCAATGCACCTGGCCGCCTCTTGTTATGGCATACGTTACGGTTCATGGGGCTATCTGTATCCTGGTACTTAAGCACGCCCACTACACTGTGTGGTCGGCAAAACTCATTGCAGCAGCTCCGGCTGTTCTGCTCTGGAGCATAAGATGAATGTAAAAGATGCCCTGATTATCGGCTTTAAAACCAAAGGTCTGAGATTTTACGGACGCAGCAGCCGTGCTGAGTTCTGGTATTTCTATATCTCTACCTGCATCTTTATTGCCCTGTCATGGAAGCTCAATATCATTCCGGTAGTCGGAGGCCTGCTGCAGGCCATAGCGGTGCTGGCCATTGTGGCCTGTCAGATAACTGCCACCATAAGACGCTTTCATGATCTCAACATGGATGGCCGCTTTGTCCTGTTCCCTTATCTGATGGGCATAGTCTACGCTGCCGGTGTAGGCCCGCTGCGCGCCACTCAGCCTCAGTACGCTGACCTTATTCTCAATACCCTGACCACTCTGGCAGGTCTTAGCTATGCCTCCATTCTCATCATGTGCGCCATGCGCGGTACCGTGGGCAAGAACAAGTACGGCACTGACCCTCTGGACAAGAGCACTCCTCCTCAGGACTTTATCAATCCTGACCACATGAAAGCCCCTGATCTCATGGGCGATCCATGGAAGCGCTTTAAGGACAAGGTAGACCAGGAAAAGGCCCGCAAGGCTGCAGGTCAGAAAGATCCCGGCTTTATCGCCGTTCCTACCCCGGGCTCTGACAAAAAATCTGAGACCGGCGCCAGGGATGATAACCAGAACTCCTCAGGCAAAGACCAGAACAAATAAGTCCAGGGCCCGGCCCAGCCGCCAGCTGTCCTTGCTGCAGCCAGTCACATGAGTCTGTTCAGGCTTTCATGGCCATGGTGCAGCCGCCCCTGGAGCCGCTGCACCTGCTGCATACGCCCTTGCGGCCGCCGCACCTGCTGCATACGTCATTGCGGCCGCCGCACCTGCTGCATACGTCATTGCGGCACAGGCCATTGCGGCGTATGCCTTTGCGCCTCCGCCCCTGAGACACTGGCACGGCTGCAGGCAAATAACGTTTCATAACTACCTGACAAACAGGAACCACTTTTATGCATTATTTCTTTCAGGCCATCAAAGTCTGCCTCAAGGACAAGCTCTTTATCACCGGCGGCCGTGCCGGGCGCATGGAGTTCTGGCTCTTTACCCTCTTTGCTGTAGCCGTAAGACTGGCTCTGTACCCTCTTACCACTATCCAGTACTTTGGTGTGGTCTACTCCATCATCAACTTCATAGTCTTTGTGGCTCACTACACAGCCATTGTACGCCGTCTGCATGACTCCGGCCGCACCGGTCTGCACCTGGCCCCGGTCATGATTGGCCTGCTGATGATTTTCGCCGGCTTTGTGGCTGCCATTCCAATGGCAGTTACCGCAGGCGAGGTATTAGCCGGTCTGGGCATTATTTACCTGCTGGTTCTGTGTGCTCTGCCTGGCAACCCTAATGCCAACGAATACGGCCCGGCCCAGCCGCTGCCTGCAAAGCAGTAACAGGCACAGCCACCAAGCCCGACTTAGGCCACTAAATGGCATGGGCCGCCATGGGCCCTGGCCCTCTGGCCCTGGCAGCAGGGCCGGTCCTGTCTTGCAAGACCAGCCGGGCGGCAGACCTGCTGCTGCGGATAAAACCGTCAGCAGCAGCTGGCAGGAAAGTGAAGAGTGCATAAGGAGAGCACCATGAGTTTAAATGGCATGCTGACCACGATTAAACAGTCGCTTACGGTCTGCTGTGTTACCAAGACATTTAACTTCCGCGACCGTGGCTGCCGTGCGGAATTCTGGCCCTTTTTTATCTTTACCTATCTGGCCTCCTCAGTTCTGGCACTGCTGGTACAGATTCCTTTTGTCGGTCCGGCTGCCGCTGCCCTTATCAATCTGTATCTGCTCATAGCCCTTCTGTCAGCTGCCGTAAGACGTCTGCACGATATCGATCGTCCGGGCACCTTTGTGCTCCTGCCCCTCATTCCCGCCTCGGTAATGACAGGCACCATCATCTGGAGACTGATATCCTACGAGAGCCTTGAGGGACTCAATCCGGGCACCACCGAGGCCGCCATTTTCCTCATCACTGTCATTTCCCTTATCTACCTGCTGGTGCTTTTCCTTACCGCCGGTACCTTAGGTCCTAACAGCTATGGTCCGGACCCGACCGATCCGGCCAATGAAGACTACCGTCTGTGCCGCCGCCCCGGTGAGGGCAAGGACAGCAGCAGTGACAGAAACAAAGGCGAGGGCAAGGACAGCTCGGCTACTTTCTGATCTGTGCAGACTCAAATGCAAAAATGCCGGAAATCCACCATGGTGGTTCCGGCATTTTTTATCAAATGTTCCGCATAAAATACAGCTTTCATGGCATCTGATCACAATATTTCTGTCTGGTACTTGGGACCTGTGGCCTGACTGCCTTAAAATCGTAAAACATGCTGTCCGTGAATTCACCCGTATGAGAATACAGCAGCATGACAATACAACATAAGGAAAACTGGAACCTGATGTTCCGGGGAGAATATTTTGATTAGCTTTACCCGCTCCCTGAGGCTCTGTCTTATTGACCGCGCCCTTGATTTCAACGGCCGGGGCACACGCGCTGAGTTCTGGTGGTTCGCGCTTTTCTGCCTTGTTCTGCTCCCTCCTGCATGGGCAGCCCTCATGCTGCCAGGACTGGCCCCGATTCTTGGTTTTCTTACCCCTGTAGTCAATCTGGTGATCCTGATCACCATGACTACCGCAGCCATCAGACGTCTGCATGACACTGACCGCAGCGGCTGGATTGTGCTGTTGCCGGTGCTGGCTTTCATACCGGTACCAGTGCTTACAGGCATGAACTTTTTTACCCTCTTCAGCGGCACCATGATTATGGGCCTGTCATCAGGCATGCTCATGCTGCTTTTCATTGCCAGCCTGATTTTCATGGCCATTGCCATGTTCTATACAGTCATACTGCTGGTCAAACCAGGCACTCCAGGCGATAACGACTACGGTCCTGATCCTATGGAGAGCCAGTACTACAATCCAGGCGGCTCATGGCGCTTTAACGAGGGCGCCTTTGCCGGAGCGGCCGGTGCTGGCGCCGCCGGAGCCGGTGCATATGGCCCGTCCGACAGCTGCACCACCCCAGAACTGTGGCAGGCAAACCATGCTCACGGCAGCGGCCCACGGGCACCGGCTCCGTACGGCCAGGCCAAAAACTCTGACTTTCCTGTAAGAAGAGCCCCGGGCCCGGGCGGTCCATGGCATAACGACCCTTACAATAACGGTCCGTTTTCCGACAGCCCGGCAATGCAGGGCGGATGGAATCAGGCTGATGGTTCAGGCAGCGCAGGCGATCCTCAGCCTCCTGCAGCCCGTCCATAACAATAAGGCACATGACAGGCTCAACCTCAGCCCTGCTGCCCGTGCAGACCCAGCTCAGGGCCAGTCATTTGACTGGCCCTGACTGTCTGCACGGCCAGCGCCCGGCCACTGGGTCTGACTGTCTGCACGGCTTACGCCATGCCACATGAACCTGCCCGTCAGGCGGCCGCGTTGGTCGCAGACCAGGCCTTACCAGGCTGCGCCTTAACGCGGCATTCGATGCCCCTGGCAGCTCAGGCTGTGCAGGCCACATAGCCGTATTTTTCCTTTGTTTATCCAGCCGGCAAAAGAGAACACTCATGCTGACAATCAAACAGTCTGTTCAGATATGCTTTGTGCGCAAGGCTTTTAATACCAGGGACAGAGCATGCCGCTCAGAGTTCTGGTGGTTCTACCTCTTTGTGCAGATTTGCTCCATACCTCTGGGCCTGCTCTCATGGCTGCTGCCGGGCTTTGGTTCCCTGATCTACGCTGTCTTTACCGTTGTCTGCCTGTATTTCATTACCGCAACGGGAGTAAGACGAGCACACGACAGTGGCAAAAACGGCTATCACGTTATCATTCCCATGGCTGTTGTCTTTCTGTCAGCCCTGACCGGCACTGTTGCCGATACCGCTCCCGATGGGATGGATCCCGCCTATCAGTTAACCCTGGCCGTGCTCATAGTCTGCTCCGTGGGATATATGCTCATTATCATGGCCCTGCCAGGCACAAAAGGCAGCAACCGCTATGGTCCAGATCCCCTGACCGCCTCAGAGCACATACTCAATGAGCGCCTCAAAGCCCAGACTGCTGGCAGCACCAGTGCCCCGTCCAAAAGACACACTGGCCCTGACGCCGACTTCAGCCGCAACAGGCACGACAGTCATGGTATTCATGGCGGTCATGGCAGGCATGGCATTCAGGGCAGCGGTCAGATTTCAGCTGGTGCCAACAATAAGGCCAGTGAGGGCTCGACCAGCCCATGGAAGGAATCTGGTGGCAGCTGGACCGGCACTCACATGCCAGACTCCAAATCAGATAACCACTCCCACAAACCAGGCGTCTGATCAGCATCCCACACACACCCATCCCGGCCTGCAACTGCCAGCTTTTTGCTGGCAGTTTGCTTTTCAGGCACTGAGGCAGCTCCCTCACGGCAGCTGCCATGAGCCATGACCCAACGCCCATGGAGCCAGGGCCCCGGCTCCGGCTCCGGCGCAGACGGCTCTGTCGGGTGCACTGATGCCTGTGAGCGCGGCAGTGCGGCCGCAGCAGCAAAGCGCGACCGCAACGCGAAAGCGCGACATGCGAGCTGAGGGCGGGCTGAAGCATTATGTTGATGGTCCTGACAACGTGGTGGCATGTTATTGCAAGTACTTGTCTGCCGTCTGCATATTAATTGATATACATCAATGATGTATCTAAAAAAGCATGGACAATCATTTTGTCAACACAAATTTCTTTCTAGCCAGATCACTATTTTGTGCATTGCTATCCTGACTAATAGTCATGCGTATTGTATTATTATCAGAATGAGCCTCGGAGCATGCTCACGCCACGTGCGCAGGCCGCTCTCAATCATTCATGGCAGGCTCAAAGCACATCTGATAATCACGCAGCTGTCATCAGGGTCATAGCATCCACGATAGAGCTGTGCCTCAGAAGCGTTTATGCCTGTGAATTTCCCCTGTGAGACCTGCGGTCTCATCTCCTTAATCAAACTGTTCTTCTCTCCTGTGAGATCCCGCCTGTCAGCAGCCAGTACCTGCATGCCTTCAAGTCGTGCCAGTACCAGGCCTGCAGCATTGTGCCTGACGAACAGTTAATGACCATCTTTGCCTGCTGTGTTAACAGTAAGGGTCATGACAGGGAACTTCATCTGCCGCCATGAAGTATTCCGTTTTTAACGGGATATCAGAGGCCGGATTTTGATTACGTAATTGAAGACATATGCTCACAGAGCATATCTGTCTTAAATCAGCTTTATACAAGTTTAGGATGGGTCTGATGTTAAATAACTTCCTCACCTCTCAAAAGGGCCAGTTTGCAGGAGCCTTTGGTATCTGCGTTGTTCTGACCGGTGTTGCCACTCTGGTCTCCAACGCCTCCAACCCTAACTACGCCGTTACCTTACGCCTCTCTCACGCCCGCACCGCCGGTTCCATTGCTGATCTGACTGCCTACAAGTTCAAGGAACTGCTCGAGCAGAACTCTCAGAAGCAGATCGGCGTTACCGTATATCCAAACAACGGTCTGAGTGGTGGCGACCAGTCCCGCTCCATCGAGCTCGTCAAGGGCGGCAACATCGACATCCAGATTTGCTCTGCTACCGATCTGTATAACGTAGATAACCGTTTCGGCACCTTCTGGATGCCATTCCTCTTTGAAAACGATCAGCAGATCGAATACTTCGTCAACAACGAGAAGGTTAACGAGACCCTCGATTCCTGGCTCCAGCCACATGGCCTTGACCTGCTGGCCATGTACTCTGCCGGTGCCCGCCAGATTTCCAACAACGTCCATGAGATCACCAGTCCTGAGGACCTCGACGGCATCAAGTTCCGTGTTCCTCCATTTGAGGGTGCTCTGACCACTTTTGAAGCTCTGGGTGCCCAGGCTGTCAAGATGGACTTCATCTCCGTAAAGAATGCTCTTAAGAACAATGAGATTCAGGGCCTTGAGAGCACAGTTCAGGGCTTTATCTCCTCCAAGCTTTACAAGGACCAGCCATTCCTGACCTTATGGAACGGCATTTATGACACCCAGATGTGGATTGCCAATGAGAAGTCCCTGGCTGCCTTAAATGACGATCAGCGTGCTGCTTTCACCGACAGCCTCCACGAGGCCATTGCATGGCGCACCAATCTGTACACTGAGTTCAACAAGCTCTACCTCAAGACCCTGGCCGAGCGTGGCGTTAAGATCACCCAGCTCACCCCTGAGCAGATTGCCGCTTTCCGTGCCAAGGCTCAGCCTATCTACCAGCGTTATGTAGATACCCTCGGTCTTGAGACCTTAAACTACTTCCTCCAGAACCGTGGCCCATCCGATGCAGAACTCCAGCAGGCCATTGAGAGCAATGCCCAGCAGGCTGCTGCCGAAACTGCCCAGACCATGCCAGAGATGGCTGCCCCTGCCGAGGCTGTTCCAGCCGAGGCCGCCCCGGTTGAGCCTGCCCCTGAGGCTGCTCCAGCCGAAGCTGCTGCCGAAGCAGCCCCTGTAGAGGGCGAGGCTGTTGCCCAGGCTCCTGTTGAGGCTGCCCCGGTTGAGGCTGAGGTTGCTGCCCCAGCTGAGGCTGCTGCCCAGGAGGATGCCCAGGCTGAGGCTGCTGCCCCAGAGGCTGCCCCGGCTGAGGGTGAGGCTGTTGCTGCTGCTCCAGCCGGCAAGGCTGCTGTAGCTATTGGCCCGGCTGACCAGAACATCGATGAGGAAGCTCAGCCAGCTCAGACCGAAGAAGGTGAGATCACCATTACTGAGGTAACTGTTGTAGATCCAGCTGCCAACATCGCTCCTGACCTGCATCAGGAAGCCGGTCTTCCAGAGACTGTAGAAGAGACCACCGATGATGCCGCTGTTGAGGCCCTGGCTGCCGCTCAGCAAGAGCCTGCCTGCCCACCTGCCACCGAAGAGCCATCTGCCGGTGACGTTCAGGTTCCAGCTGAGCAGGAAGCTGCTGTTGCTCAGGCCCCTGTTCCAGCTCCAGGCGTAAAGACTCTGGTCAAGGACACTCCTAAGGTAGCCGGCTTCAAGCCAGTTTACGAGGACGTAGCCTCCGTAAGCGGCTTTGCTCCTATCGTTCAGGACACTCCATCTGTTCAGGGCTTTGACACCATTACCCGCAAGGTTCCTGTCTACCAGGCTCCAAGCGGCTTTGATGCCCCTGCTGCTCCAGCTCCAGATGCTGCAGCCCCTGCTCCAGCTCCAAAGGTAAAGCCACTGCCACCACACCTCAAGGGTGCTCAGTTCCACCAGCCAGTACAGTTACAGTACGTACCAGTAGGCGAGAGCTCCATCCAGTACATCGAGATTGCTCCAGGCAAGTTCCAGGCAGTTCAGATGATTCCTGTTCAGCCTATCGCTGTTGAGGTTAAGGCCCCATCCGTACAGTTCGTACAGACCATGCCTGTTCAGGAGCCGGTATTTGTTCATCCAGCTCCAAAGCACGTAGCTCCAGCTCATGTAAAGCCACTGCCACCTCATGCAAAGCCACTGCCTCCACACGCAGCCCCTGAGGCTGCTCCTGCCCCTGTGTATGCTCCTTCCGTGCAGATGGACCGTCCTATGACCCGTCCAGCTCACGCCCCTGCTGCTGAGGAGTTTCACAAGCCAGTAAAGGCCCCATTTGCCAAGCCACTGCCAGCTCCAGTTCCAACTCCAGTTGGTCCTGCTCCAGAGGCTGCCCCAGCCCCTGAGGTTATCGACGCTGCCGTCTTAACCCCGGCAAATCCAGTTGCTGTTGAAGCCGCCCCTGCCCCAGAGGCAGCTCCGGCCGCTGATGCCGCAGAGCCGGTTGCTGCTGACGTAGCTGATCCACAGGCCCAGACCGCCGCTGCTGCCGAGGCAGATGCTGCCCAGCCAATGACTCTTGAGGCTACCGAAGCTCATGGTCCTGCCGTAGCTGACCTCCCAGCCTCCGCTGAGGCCGGTGTTCCAGAGGGTGCTCAGGTTGAAGAGCCAGCTCCAGCTGAGACCAGCGTAGCCCCAGAAGCTGCCAAGTAATCAAAATCCGGTCAGACAGGCTGCAGGCATAGCCTGACTGCCCGCAAAAGACCCAAAAGGCCCGCACCTTACCAAAGGCGCGGGCCTTTTTCATTTCTGCACTACCCAAAAACCCTACACTCCCGTCATGGCCTCTCAGTCCGCCGCTGCACAGCTCCCTGGCGGCCAGGCAGGCTGGCCCTGCCAGCAATGCTACTGGCCATGCCAGCCATGCCGACTGGACCGGCCCTGCTGTGGCGCTGAGCCACTGGCTGGCCTGAACTTGCCAGCCATGGCTCGCCATCGCCCGCCAACAAAGGCCATGCAGGCCCCATTGAGGCCCCATTGAGGCTCCACTCAGGCCCTATTGAGGCTCACTCAGGCTCCACTCAGGCCCTATTGAGGCTCACTCAGGCTCCATTCAGGCCGCATGCCGGACCTGCATGGGGATGCATGGGGATGCATGAGCCTTGAGGTGGGGATGGAAATTAATTTATTGATTTAGATAAAACTGTAGGCAGACAAAGGGCGTAGCTGTCGCATTTTGTGACTGTTGTCCGATCAACTTAATCCACTTAACAAGAATTTAACTAATGGCACTCAGTCTATTTAACCGATATTAAATATTCTGTGTGCCTGACAGACATGACAGTATTATTCGTACCTGGATTTAACAAAGCTTCGGGCAATTTCCGGGCTTTTCAGGTATTGGAGCCACGCGGCAGCAGATTAAAAGTGTCCCATGGCGGGGACAGCCTGCCCATGCAGGAAAAAGCATTGTACAATTCCTTAACAGGTACCGCTGTGGCTGATCAGGACCGTGAGCCTGAATTTTGAGGTTTTTTATGATCTTTTATGTAGAAGACGATAACAGCATCCGTGAGATTGTCCTTTATACCCTTCACTCCATGGGCTTTGAGGCACGTGGTTTTGAAGACGGCCAGAGCTTTCTCAAGGCTCTGGAAAATCATAAGCCATCACTTATCATGCTTGATGTCATGCTGCCAGACTACGATGGAGTGGAGCTGCTCAAGATCATCAAGCGCCAGGCAAAGACCAGCGATCTGCCGGTAATCATGGCCACTGCCCGTGGTGCAGAAATCGAGAAGATTCAGGCCCTTGATCTGGGTGCTGATGACTACCTGGCCAAGCCTTTCTCCATGATGGAAATGGTGGCCCGTGTTAAGGCCGTATTACGCCGCTACAAGAAAGAAGAGCCTAAGAGCCTGACTGCAGGCCCTCTGAGCCTCGATGAAAACAGCCACGTGGTCAAGGAATACAACCGTGTGGTTGAGCTTACCTACAAGGAATACGAACTTCTGGCCCTGCTGCTCAAGCATCAGGGACGTGTCTACAGCCGCGAGCAAATCCTCGATCTTATCTGGGGTCATGACTATGACGGTGAGAACCGTACTGTAGACGTGCATATCCGTACTCTGCGCTCCAAGCTGGGCGAGAGTGCCAATCTGATTAAAACCGTCCGTGGTGTCGGTTACAAACTTGAATACTGATTGAACTTGTCTTCATCAGTAACACCACCATACTGATTCAAACAGAATATTCCCAAGCCTGAGCTTCACTTATTAGCGAAGCCAGGCTTTTTTTAACACGCATGGCCCAGCCCGCCGCTGCTGCGCGCTGGCACCGCGCTGAATCAGCTCCTTTGCGCAGCGCATGCCCCGGCCATGCACATGCCTGACCGTTGCCTCGTAGCCGGGGCAGGTCAAGGCGTCTGACTTCAAGTCTGGCTGCCTGCCTGAAGGATTATGCCCGGGCAGCAGATCGCATGCCCGCTGCCGGGCCGGAACAGCCGGACAAGGAATCAAAAGTGCGCAAGAAGATCTTTCATGCTTTTCTTAAGCTTTCAGTAGGACTGCTGCTGGCCCTGTCAGCTGCTGCTGTACTCATTCATCAGTTTCTCAAGACCCAGGACGAGATTAAGCATCTTGAGAACTTCGGCACCATTATCTCCACCGCCATCAACAAGCATGGCTGGGACTTTTTAAGGGACGGTATCGATTACGAGTGGGTGCGTATTACCCTTATCAACTCCGACGGAACCATTCTTTACGACTCTGAGGTGGAAGAGAAAAATCTCGACAACCATCTAAACCGTGCCGAGGTCGAGGCCGCGCTCCATACCGGCTACAGCACCTCCAAGCGCTTTTCCGACACCCTGCAAAAGCAGACCTTTTATCACGCCATCAAGCTCGATTCAGGTCAGGTACTGCGTCTGTCATTTACCTCTGATTCCCTGTACCTGTACACCAAGCGCTTTACCATCTTCCTTATTCTCATGATGATAATGCTGACTGGAGGCTGTTATTACGTGGCTACTCTGCTATCACGCTCCATTATCGAGCCTATTAACAGGGTCAATCTCAACGATATCCGCTCGCTCTCTGATCCGGGCAACCACACCTATACCGAGCTGCAGCCTTTTCTGTGGCGCATAGGAATGCAGCAGCATAAAATTGATGAGCAGTTCCACGAGCTGCGCATCAAGACCAATGAATTTCAGGCCATTACCAAGAGCATGAGTGACGGTCTGGTAGTGCTCAATGCCAAAGGCAATATAGTCTCAATCAACAAGATTGCCCGCAAGATCTTCGATGTCACCAAGGAAAACTGCATCAATCAGAGCTACAAGTCCATAGACAACTCTGAGTACATGCAGGAGATGATGTCCCTTGCTGCAACTGATCCGCGTCAGACCCGCTCCATTGTCCGTGACGGCCGCGATTACGATATCCGTTTCTCCAAGATCAGCGACAATGGCGTCTGCCTTGGCTATGTGCTCATCATTTTTGATGTCACCGAAAAGAAGCGCACTGAGCAGATACGTCAGGAATTTACTGCCAATGTCTCCCATGAGCTCAAGACTCCGCTGCAGTCAATAATTGGCTACTCGGAAATGATGGCCAACGGCTTTGTGCAGAGCGATGACATCAAGCACTTTGCCAGCCGTATCCACAAGCAGAGTTCCCGTCTTAAGACTCTGATTGAGGACATTATCTTCCTGTCACACCTTGATGAGGGTCAGCTGTCCATTATGGAGGATCTCTCCATTACCAGCATTGCACATGAGGTTTTTGAAAACCTCCAGGAGAAGGCTCAGGAGCGTAATGTCCAGCTGCAGATCCGTGGCGATGACATCAAGATGGTGGCTGTTAACCGCTACATTTATGAGCTGATCTACAATCTGGTAGACAATGCCATACGCTATAACCGTGAAAACGGCAGCGTAACCATTACCCTGCACACCACCAGTAACAAGTACATGATTTCGGTAGCTGACACAGGCATAGGCATTGCCCCTGAGGAGCAGCACCGCGTCTTTGAGCGCTTCTACCGCGTCGACAAGTCTCACTCCCGGCAGACCGGCGGCACCGGCCTTGGACTGTCCATAGTAAAGCGCGTAGTGCTCTACCACCACGGAAAGATCAAGATTACTTCCCACTTAAACCAGGGCACAGTATTCAGCATCACCTTCTACAAGGACAAACTGCGTGAGCTGCGCGAGGAAAACCGGCGCAAGCACGAGGCCCTGCTAGAAGCCAACCGCCGTGAACACGAACGCAGCAGCTCAGAGATGGCCGCCCTGTCCACCCCACCAGAAGCTGATGCATCCGCCGACGCATCCGCTGAGGCCGCCGCCCCCACTGACGCTGGCGCATCCGCTGATGCCGCCGCACCGTCTGACGCTGGCGCGGCTGCTCCGGCTGACGCCGCAGCACAGCCAGTCGCGGCTGACAGTGCTGACCATGACAGCACCGAGGGCCATAACCAGCCGGCTGCCAGTGCCTGAGCCAGCGGCCGCTGATGCGGCCCGTCAGCTCAGCTGAGCATGGTCTGACCCACATGGCCCAGGCCCGGTCAGCGCGCTGCACTGCACCCGTACTGGGGGCTTGAGCGGCCCCAAAAACAAAACGGCCACCAGAGTAATTGCTGGTGGCCGTTTTGTTTTGCCTTGTGCTTACTGTCCCACTGGGGGCCGCCGGCTGTGCCGGCGAGGCTATGGGGCTGTCAGCTGTCGGGCTTTAGCTTGGGATAATCATGCCCTCTTCACGCATACGGGCAATCTTGTAGCGCAGAGTACGTGGGCTGATACCCAGCTTCTCAGCTACAGCCTGACGGTTGCCACGGCAGTCAATCAGAGCATCGAGGATGATCTGATATTCCTGCTGCTTGAGCTCGCCGCCCAGAGAGCTTGGGATCTTCTGGTTGCGTACCATATCCATGGAGGAGCTGATGATAGCATCACTGCCAGACTGGCCCATGCCAGGCTGCCCCATGCTGTTCTGGCCCATGCCGCCAGGCATGCCGTTCATGCCACCTGATACTGCGCCCATGTTAGATCCCATGCCGCCCTGAGGCTGGCCATAGGAGCCACCCATGGCGCCCATGCCGACACCGCCCATGTTCTGAGCGGCCATGCCCTGACCGGCTGGCTGACCTGCCATGCCGCCCTGAGACTGCATGCCGTAGCCGCCGCTGTTTCTGAAGTCCTGAGGCTGAACCATGCCGGCACCATTGCCCTGTGCACCACCTGACATGACGCCCTGCTGACCTGAAGAGCCGCTCAGGGCACTGGCCATGGCCTGATCACCATTCCAGCCCTGATTCTGGCCATTGTCAGCAGCTGCCTGCTCCTGGGCCAGTACTGGAGAAACACCGCTGATAGCCTGCTGCTGGGCACTGCTTAAAGCCTCATCAAGAATGAGGTCAGCAGCTTCGATGACGCTGCCATTGCAGATAATCAGCGCACGCTGCATGACGTTTTCCAGCTCACGGACATTGCCCGGCCAGCTGTAGCCCTCAAGACGGGCTACGGCCTCAGCGCTGAGCTCAGGAATAGCACGGGAGTTCTCAGCGGCATGACGCTGCAGGAAGAAACGGGCCAGAGGCATGATGTCGCCTGAACGCTGGCAAAGTGGCTTCCAGCGCAGTGGCAGCACATTTAAGCGGTAGTAAAGGTCCTCACGGAACTTGTTTTCAGCTACAGCCTGCTTGAGGTCACGGTTGGAGGTGGCCAGCACACGCACATCAAGAGAAATGGTCTTACGGCCGCCCAGGCGCTCTACTTCCTTTTCCTGAAGGACACGCAGCAGCTTGGACTGCAGATTGAGGTCCATTTCGGTAATTTCGTCGAGCAGAATGGTACCGCCCTGAGCCTGCTCAAACTTGCCAGGACAGGCCTGAACGGCACCGGTAAAGGCACCCTTTTCATAACCAAAAAGAGTGGACTCGAGCATGGTGTCAGGAATGGCAGCACAGTTGATGGCTACGAAAGGACCTGAAGCACGAGGTGAATTGTCGTGCACATAGCGGGAGAGCACTTCCTTACCTGAACCTGATGGACCGGTAATCATTACGGTGGCATCTGAGGATGCTACCTTGGCAGCAAGCTGCAGCAGCTCACCTGTGCTCGGGTCAGCCCAGATAGGCTCGCGGCGGTTGATGCGCTTGACAGGCACATAACGGGAAACCTGGTTTAACAGTACCTCAGGGGCAAAAGGCTTGGCCAGATAGTCGATAGCACCGTCTCGCATGGCGGTAACAGCACCGTCGATATTGGCATAGGCTGTCATCAGCAGCACCGGCATCTGAGGGTAGCGGTCGTGGATGGAGCGCAGCAGTGTGTGGCCGTCCAT
The DNA here is from genome assembly GCF_023051105.1 of Anaerobiospirillum sp. NML120449. Classification (GTDB taxonomy): domain Bacteria; phylum Pseudomonadota; class Gammaproteobacteria; order Enterobacterales; family Succinivibrionaceae; genus Anaerobiospirillum. The sequence goes on from NZ_JALKIL010000021.1 coordinate 56,822, forward strand.
GCCATCCATCTGAATGTCAGAAATGACCATATCAACATTGCGCTTGAGCAGTGTTGCCAGAGCCTCATCTCCATTGCTGGCTTCAATGCAGGCATAGCCCGTAAGCATGAGAGTATCAACAATAGCCTCACGTAACTGACTATCGTCATCTACAACCAGAATTTGACTTTGATGCATTTTTCCAATCTTCTCTCTGACAAATAAAAAACCTTTTGCGATACAGCAAGGCTCTCATCTCCGGCATGGCTGTGCCCGCCCGTGGCCCGTCAAGGGCTGAACGCCCTTGCGCATGGCGCAAGGACGTCGTGGCTCTGCAAGCCACCAGGCTGAGCCCGGGAGGATTTGATGCCTGCAGGTCGTTTGAACAGATCTCTCTTATGTCTGTGATCTTACCGTGACCTGATAATCAGGGCTGATCCGTGATCAGCTGTTGAGCTTGTGACCGCCTGAAACATCAACCTGTACATGAGTATAGCCGTCATGACGCGGACTGTCCTGAGGCGGATCCTCAGTGACATGATTGCCATCGCCCTGAGCTTCACTGGCACGCAGCAGTGCCGCCTGCTCCTGACGTTTACGGGCATAGGCCGCAAAGGCCTCTGAAGTAGCCGTGTTGGCTGCTGTTGCAGCCTGTTTGGATATTCCTGCTGCTGTCTGGGGCAGGGAACCGAAGTTGACATGATGCTCATGCACGCCCTGATGCTCATGCATACCCTGAGGCTCGACTGTGCCAAGACCAAGGGCATGATGCTCATCATTCATGTGCATTCCGGCCCCCGGCAGCACCGAACGCTCCAGGTGAGCAGCCTGACCTGAGGCATGAACAAAGCCCATGCTCTCATGCATGCGGCTTACTTCCTCAGGTGTATCTTCGCTGTCTTCATCATCATCTGACAGCTCCTCGATATCTGACTCATCATCTGAGGACTCATAATCATCATCGTCCTCATAGTCATCAGCATCCTTGTCATCATCGGCTGCAGCTGCTGCGCCTGCAGCGACAGAATCAGTGGCCGCTGCGCCTGCGGCCCCGGCAGCCGCAGCGGCCACGGCGGCAGCGCTGACGCTGCCCCCAATGCCGGCCTCAGCAGCTGCCTCAGCCCGAGCCGATAGCAGCTCGGCTGCAGCTGAACCTCCCAGAGCCGCGCTGCCTGCAGCAGCGGCCGCTGCAGCACTGGCCATAATGGACTGACCACTGCCCTCATGGCTGCCAGGACCGATTTTCTCAAGGCTTTCAAGAGCGCTCTGGCTGTGTCCGTCTGCGTGCATATCAGATGAGCTGCCTGCAGCTGCTGTGGCTGCTGCTGCCACACCGGCTGGCGCTGCCATGGCTCCGCCATGGGCCAGGGCTGTGCCTGCTGTTGTAGCCGGACCTGATGCAGCCAGGTCTGTTGAAGCCGGTACGCCCTCCGGGGCGTCAGCGCCGGCCTGATGACTGTTAAACAGAGGAATGCTGATGGTAAAGACAGTGGCGAAAGTATCGTTCCACTTTTCCAGGGTAAGTACGCCCTGGTGGACCTTGGTTACGGCGCTGACTACCGCAAGGCCCAGTCCTGTACCTGAGCTTTTGGAGGTATAGAAAGGCTCAAAAATCTTTTCTTTGAGCTCGTCAGGAATTACAGGTCCGTCATTGGCAACCGAAATGACCACATTGTCATGACTGCGCATCAGACGCAGACAGACCTTTTTAGCTCCGGCCTCAACAGCATTGGCAATGAGGTTGCTCAAAGCGCCGGTAAGTGCAGTGGCATTACCCATTACCGGCATCTCTTCATCTGACAGCTCGGTAATAAGCTCGGCTCCGCCCTTGCTTAAAACTGCAGTGACATTGCTGGCAGCCTGTTCGGCCAGCTGACGGGCGTCGATTTCAGAAACAGTCTGCTCATTGGAGCGGGCAAACATGAGGATGTCGCTTACCTGAGCCTCAAGAGCCTCAAGGCGCGATACCAGCTTCTCCTGGAAGCGCTTGCGCGCCATAGGCTGGAGATTGGCATTGCCAAGGTTGGCCGCATAGAGCATGGCAGCAGACAGGGGAGTTCTAATCTGGTGGGCAAGGCTGGCTGCCATACGGCCAAGGGAGGACAGACGCTCCATGTGGGAGATCTTGTCCTGCAGCAGTCTGGTCTCAGTAAGATCATTCATCTGAATGAGCTGACCTGAACTCAGGCTTGCGGTAATGACCTGAAGGCGCCTGCCATCACGAGTGGAGATTTCATGGCCGTCGTCATTGCGGGGACGGAAAACGCGCGAAATGACCTCCACCCAGCGCCGTCCTTCGAGAACGGGCTCACCGAGCAGGGCCAGAGCTGTATGGTTAGCCTTGCTGATCACGCCGCTTTCGTTGACCACCACAATAGCAGATGCGGTGTGAGCGAAAACTTCGGTCAGTAAAGCATAATCATTTTCCTGAGTCTGACTCATAGCAATGCTTCAACCTGCAAAAAAAATAGGACGCACCATACCACTGCTGTCAGCGCCATAAGTACCGAAAAGTACTGGCAGAGCACTGGTTAGCATGACCTTGTTAATACTCCATCCGGGCAAATTATAAATGCTGCAGCATACTCCAGGCTGCACTGAAAATGACAGGATCATGCCCCACAAAACAGATACGCAGGCCATAAAGCAAAAAGCGGCGCTGCTGCAGCCATGGTCCAGAAAAGATCAGAGCGCCCTGAAAAAAAGGGTGCAGCTGCCAGGTCTGACCAGGCAAAAGCCGGGCATGACTTAAAACAGAAAATCCGGATAAATCCTTATTATGCCATTGACTGGGCATCAGCGCCATAAAAAAGGCCCGGCTGTAAGACACAGTCGGGCCATTTTTTTATCAGCATTATAGTACCGGTCACAAGTTGTGATGGTCGCAAAACAATATCTGTATTACACCTGGGGACAAAAAAGCCGGGATAAAACACGACAGAGTCGCACTTTGTCCCGGCAGTTCCCAGCCGCACCCGTCCTGAGCAGGATAATATTCCATCCTGTCCTGCTAAGGGAAGCGGCCCAGCGCACCAGCCTGGCATAGCACCAGGCTGGTGCGCTGCCACGGCCTTACCAGGCCATGCGGCCATGCCGGTCAGGCCAGCCGTCGCGGCCATCCAGTAGCCAGCCAAATGGCAGCCAGGGGCCAGCCAGTGGCCCGCCTGGGGCTGTTAGCCTATGTAGCGGCGTGCGTTGGCAAACAGACGCATCCATGGGCTGAACTCACCCATGTCATCTGGATGCCAGGAGTTGGCAATGGTACGTACCACACGCTCAGGGTGCGGCATCATGACAGTGAAGCGACCGTCAGCTGTGGTTACAGAGGTAATACCCTCAGGTGAACCATTTGGATTTAATGGATAACGATCAGCAATCTTGCCATAGTGATCGATATAGCGCAGAGCTACCAGACCGGCCTGCTCCAGTGACTTGAGGTGCTGCCCGTCACGGAACTCGGCGCGGCCTTCACCGTGGGATACCACGATTGGCATGCAGGAACCGGCCATGTCCTGATAGAAGATGGAAGGGCTCTTCTGAACTTCCACCTGAACAAAACGGGCCTCAAAGCGCTCGGACCTGTTGGTTACAAAACGAGGCCACAGCTCGGCACCTGGAATGAGGTCGCGCATGGTAGACATCATCTGACAGCCGTTACATACGCCCAGGGCAAAGGTATCGCCACGGTCAAAGAAGGCAGCAAAGTCAGTTCTGGCTCTCTCGTTGAAGAGAATGGACTTGGCCCAGCCCTCACCGGCACCAAGCACGTCACCGTAGGAGAAGCCGCCGCAGGCTGCAAAGCCCATGAAGTCCTTCAGGCTGACCGAGCCGTCAAGAATCTGGGACATGTGAACATCAACAGCGGTGAAGCCGGCACGGGTAAAGGCGTGAGCCATTTCAGCCTGGGAGTTGACGCCCTGCTCACGCAGGATAGCAACACGTGGAGCCTTGCCACTGTTGATAAATGGAGCAGCAATATTCTCCTCATTATTGAAGGTAAGCTGACAGAACAGACCTGGATCCTTTTCATCAGCCTTGTCTTCAAACTCCTCACGGGCACAGTCCGGGTTATCACGCAGAGCCTGCATCTGATAAGTGGTCTGAGCCCAGATAGTTCTGAAGTAAGTACGGGTGTTGTTGATAACATCCTTGCCCTCACGCTGGAAGACAATGTGGTCATCATCACGCACAGTACCGATGACATGGCTGATATTGGCAAGACCATGGCCGGAGAGGATATTTAAGACTTTCTCCTTGTCCTCGTTTCTTACCTGGATTACAGCACCAAGCTCCTCGGCAAACAGAGCGGCCAGGTTATCGGAGTTGAGCTGGTCGAGGTTGACCTGAACACCGGTGTGGCCGGCAAAAGCCATTTCAGCAACAGTAGCAAACAGACCGCCATCAGAAATGTCGTGGTAGGCCAGGATTAAGTCAGCCTTGTTGAGGAACTGGACAGCATCGAACAGCCCCTTTAAGCGTGCAGGGTGATCGAGGTTGGCAGGTACGCTGCCCAGCTGACGGTAAACCTGAGCCAGAGCAGAACCGCCCAGACGGCCCTGACGCTCACCCAGATCGATGTAGATAAGGGAAGTATCACCCTTATCGGTACGCAGCTGAGGAGTCAGAGTCTTGCGCACATCCTCGGCACGGGCAAAGGAAGAGATGATGAGGGACATTGGGGCAACTACAGTGCGCTGCTCACCATTTTCCTCCCATGAGGTCTTCATGGACATGGAGTCCTTGCCCACTGGAACGGTAAGACCAAGCTCTGGGCATAATTCCATACCCAGGGTCTTTACGGCATCAAACAGACCGGCATCATCACCTGGGTGGCCATTGGCGGACATCCAGTTGGCAGAGAGCTTGACGCGGTTGAGATCGCCAATATAGGCAGCGGCGATATTGGTCAGAGCCTCACCTACAGCAAGGCGTACGGAAGCCTTGTGGTCGAGCAGAGCTACAGGAGTACGTTCACCCATGGCAGCAGCCTCACCATGGAAGCTGTCGTAGGAGGCAGCAGTAACGGCAACGTCAGCTACAGGTACCTGCCATGGACCTACCATCTGGTCACGGGCAACAAGGCCGGTAACGGAGCGGTCACCAATGGTGATAAGGAAGGTCTTTTCAGCAACGGCAGGCAGCGCCAGAATGCGCTCGGCAGCCTCGGAGGCGCTGATGCCCTTGCCATTGAACTCAGGGCTTGAATGAGTGGTGTGCTCTACCTTCTTGAACATGCGTGGTGGCTTGCCCAGCAGGATGTCCAGAGGCAGATCGATTGGACAGTTGTCGAAGTGTGAGTCGTGCAGAACTACACGGCGCTCCTCAGTGGCCACACCGATAACGGCATACTGGGCGCGCTCACGCTTACAGAAAGCCTCAAATACAGGGAACTTGTCAGGATCAACGGCCAGAACATAACGCTCCTGGGACTCGTTACACCAGATCTGCAGCGGAGACATGCCAGGCTCGTCATTAGGAATGGCGCGCAGCTCAAAACGGCCGCCTACACCACCGTCAGACACCAGCTCAGGCATGGCGTTGGACAGACCACCGGCACCTACGTCATGAATGAACATGATTGGGTTATCGGCGCCCAGCTGCCAGCAGGCATCGATAACTTCCTGGCAGCGGCGCTGCATTTCAGGATTGCCACGCTGTACGGAAGCAAAATCAAGCTCCTCGGAAGACTGGCCTGAGTTCATGGAAGAAGCGGCACCACCGCCAAGGCCGATGTCCATGGCAGGACCGCCCAGAACGATGAGTTTTGCGCCAGGATTGATGTGATCCTTCTGAATGTGCTCACGACGGATGTTACCCCAGCCGCCGGCGAGCATGATTGGCTTGTGATAGCCACGGATTTCACAGCCGTTGAAGCTGGAGACCTGCTCTTCATAGGTACGGAAATAACCGCACAGATTAGGACGGCCAAATTCGTTGTTGAAAGAGGCGGCACCCAGAGGACCCTCAATCATGATGTCCAGAGCGGAGGCAATACGGCCTGGCTTGCCAAAGTCGTGCTCCCATGGCTGCAGATAGCCAGGAATCCTGAGGTTGGATACGCTGAAACCGCACATACCGGCCTTTGGCTTGGAGCCTACACCGGTAGCACCCTCGTCACGGATTTCACCACCTGAACCGGTAGCAGCACCAGGGAATGGGGAAATGGCAGTTGGGTGGTTGTGGGTCTCAACCTTCATGAGGACAGGCATGTCTTCCTCATGGAAAGTCCACTCACGGGTAGCGCTGTCAGCATAGAAACGGCCGGCACGGGAGCCTTCCATTACAGCGGCATTGTCACGGTAAGCGGACAGTACGTAATCAGGGGTGGCCTCAAAGGTATTGCGAATCATGCCAAACAGGGACTTGTCCTGCTCAACACCGTCGATTTCCCAGCGGGCATTGAATACCTTGTGACGGCAGTGCTCGGAGTTCATCTGAGCAAACATGTACAGCTCGATGTCGCTTGGATCGCGGCCCAGAGTCCTGAAGGATTCAAGCAGGTAATCCATTTCATCGGCTGAAAGAGCAAGGCCGAGCTCAACATTGGCCTTTTCAAGAGCCTCACGGCCGCCGGTGCTCAGGGCAATCTGGCGGAAAGGAGCTGGAGTATGCTCACCAAACAGTCGGGCAGCATCGTCAAAGGAGGTCAGAACGCTCTCAACCATGCGGTCATGAATCAGACCGTTGATGATGGCGCGCTGCTCGGCGGTGAACTTCTCACCGCTGCGTGAGGTGATGTAGTAGGCAATACCGCGCTCAATGCGACGGACAGCATTCAGACCACAGTTGTGAGCAATATCTGTTGCTTTGGTAGCCCAAGGGGAAATGGTGCCGATACGTGGAACCACCAGGAAAAGCTCGCCGCTGTCCTCGTGGCTGCCATCAACTGGACCATAGGTCAGGATCTTGCCTAAGACCTCTTTTTGGCTGTCAGTTAAAGCGCCGTCGCAGTCAACCAGGTGAACATAAGCAGTGCTGATGGTGCCGATTTCAACCTTTGCCTGAACCAGTGCCAGAACCAGTTTATCGAGCTTGTAATCGGATAAAGCCGAAGAGCCACGTAAAATATCCATTGATAAAATCCTGAATAAAAGGCTGCAAAAACAAAAGATGCTGTATTTTATCAGAATTGTGGCTTCTCTATTCACAAAAAGTGCCCCAGATCACACTCCCCCGCCCCATGCCATGCCATGCCATGCCATGGCCAGGCATGGCCCTGCCCCGCCGGGCCCGTGACCGTCGCGCCCATGGCCGCCCACATCCCGCCCAGAGGCCCATCCACATCCCCAAGCCGCTCACTCCTGTTTCCTGGGCCATAACATGGCCATGGCCCACCACGCCCAGGCCAGACTCACCCGGGCAAGCAGCTCTATACGCGGCCTGCCCGGGGGCATCTCCGTCACCTGTCCATATCCCTGCACCCCTGAATTGCCAGACTCACATGAGCATGCCCTGCTGTTCCGGGATAATCATGCCAGGTTTATCTCCCGGATAAATTCAGTGACATCTGGTCACAAAGTCCCGTAAATACCGCGTTTTTGACTCTGACCTGACCCTAGAAGTGACTGTGTTGACTGGACATTTCACTAATGTTGTTGATAATTCTTAATCAGTCATGTTGTATGATGTATACAAGTATGTCCTCTGAGTGCAGTATGTCCAGAAAATCACGTCTCCACTCGTTGCGCACTCAATTGAGCCGCAATGATCAAAATTTAGTGAGACAGCGCTCAGAATTGCCACAAGATACACTCACAAAAGCGTTGTCTTATGCCATGCTAGGACGTTGTTAACTTTCTGTTTTACTTTTCAGCTGAGTTGCAAATGGACCTCTCTTATCTTCAGCTGACTTCAGTGCCCGTAGCCTCAGGGCAGTAGTGTGTTTGCAGAACAATAAGATAACAGCAAAGTTAACTGACATATCAATCACAAATTAGACAAACCGAAGATCCGGATGCTCCAACATCCGGAAAAATAGACCGATTTTAATGTTACCGGGTCCGCCTGCACAACAGAAAGATAAAGCAGCGATGAGGTGGCCTCAAATCAGACCAGAACCTGACAATTGAAAACAGTATCTGCCGCATCTGACCACTGCCTGATGGTCGCCACTGCCAATACCAGTCAGGGCAGGCAGACCAGCTCAGCGCGAGCAGCCAGCAAATGCTGCAGGTCATGCAGGGCATGCCAGCCCCCGCATAACAGGTCAGGGCCGAACATGCCTGACAAAACTTCCTGACACAGCTGCCAGGGCAGGTGCACGGGCGGTTGCACGTATTCGTGCATGCATGCATGAATTAACTGTCGCCGGAGGGGACTGAACCTGTACATGCCAGGTCAGTCGGGTTAACAATGTTCCTGCCAGTTGCTCTGATGTGAACCGGAACAGGCTGCAATGCACAGCGCTGTATTTAACAACCTGAAGAACAATGCGGCTGCCAGCGTTTCTGACAGTCTTTTCATATAGTGAAAAATATACCTTAGAAAGGGGATATTATGCGTTTAACCAAAGTCGCCAGCGCTCTGGCTGCTGCCCTGCTTATGACCATATCTGTCCAGGCCTCTGCAGGTAATCTCAAAGTATGGTGCTGGGATGAGAACTTTAATATTCCTGCAGTTAAAAAAGCCATTGATATTTACCGTGTAAATCATCCAGGCACTACTTTCACCATCGAATATCACGAGAAAGGTGAGGTCCTGGACCTGATTCATAAGGCCTTTACCACCAGTAATTACTCCAGTATGGCCGACATTATTCTGATGGAGGACTACAGCTCACGTAATCTCGTAGTCAACTATCCGGGCCTGCTCAAGGATCTGACAGCTGATATCGATCCTTCAAATTACGTTGACTACAAGACTGCTGTAACCACAGTTCAAGGCAAGACTTACGGCATTCCATTTGATACCGGCGTAACAGCTCTGTTCGTACGCATCGACCTGTTTGAAAAGGCCGGCTTCAAGTTAAGCGATTTTGAAGACCTCACCTGGGACAAATTCATCCTTATGGGCCGCAAGGTCAAGAACATGACCGGCGTGCCCCTCCTGCCATATGACCCTACCGACCTGCAGGAAATCCGCATCATGATGCAGTCTGCCGGTTCCTGGTACACCTCAATGGAAGACTCAAGCAAGATCACCATTGAGAACAATGAGGCCCTCAAGGAAAGCCTGCTTACCTTCAAGCGTCTTAACAACAACGGCCTGCTGGTCCCATACAAGGGCTGGGATAATTTCCTTACCACTTTCCAGAAAGGCAAGGTTTCTGCCGTACTGAGCTCCTGCTGGCTCACTCCCTCCTTTGAGGAGATTGATGAGCACAAAGGCAAGTGGCGTGTGGTTAAGATTCCAAAGATGGAAAATGCCAGTGCTACCAGCTACTCAAACCAGGGCGGCTCCCAGTGGTTTGTTAATGCCCGTTCCCGTAACGCTGCAGAAGCTGTGGACTTCCTTAACAAAACCTTTGGCAGCGATATCAATCTGATTAACCAGCTGGTCCCTGAAATCGGTCTTATTTCTTCAATTAAGGACATTTACACTCTGCCAAACTACCAGAAGCCAAATCCTTTCTTTGGCAATCAGCTGCTGGGACTGCACTTTACAGAGTGGACAGCAAAGATTCCAGCCGTTAATTACGGCACACACACCATTGAAATTGAAGACGCTGTTGAAGAGGCCCTCAAGAAAGTCATGGCAGGCGAAGATGTCAATGCTGCGCTCAAGGCTGCCCAGGTAAATGCAACCAATATCTACAAGGCTTCTCAGGAAAAGTTAAAGGAGCAGATAGCCAATAGACCTGCCAGGGAAATTCTGGCTCCGGAAAATGATCAGTCTATGGATGTATCCAACTATCCGCCTCCAACAACCTCATCAGCCATGACAGGCACAGGTCCTGTTTATATTGACATGGACGTCAAAGGCACTGCTGTTACCCAAACAAAGCAGGTAACAGATCTCCCGGCATCTGATGCCTCTACCGATGTTTCTGACTATCCACCGCTGGACACCACCAAAAGCACTGACGTAGCTGACTATCCTCCGGTAACCGATACAAAGCCTGAAGAGGATATTGGTATTGACGACCTTGAAGATCTCAATGCCATGTCTCTTGATGATCACATGGAGCCTGCTCCGCTTGACCATGCAGCTCAGGATGGAACACATGATCCAGCTGTTACCCCTGCTGCCGTAATTGCCGAACAGGATCAGGCCTCCAGGCAGGATACTGACATTTCAGACAGCGATCATGATGACATGCAGGCTCTTGAGTCCATGTCACTTGATGACCACATGAAAGATGCCTCAATGGCTAGCACTGACGTAGCCGACTATCCTCCAGTGAATACCATGAGCAGTACCGACGTTGCTGACTATCCTCCTGTGGACAGCATGAAGAGCACTGATGTCGCTGACTATCCTCCTGTAGACAGCATGAAGAGCACTGATGTCGCTGACTATCCTCCTGTTGAGCCGGTACCTAATGGCGCAGAGCTGGATGACTACTCAGACATCGATCTGACTGTAGACCCGGAGCTTGAGGCAAAGTAATAACTGCCCGCCTGCCAGTGTCTGACCGTACCGTCAGCCGTCCTGGCCATGCGGACATCCCAGCCCTGAACCACCACAGGCACCGTCCCGGGTAAAAGCCAGGCCAGGGCCGCACCACAGGCCACCACAGGCACCGTCCCGAAATGCAGCAATGCAATCAAGGACGGGGCCTTTGTTTTTCTGGGGCATCAGCTGTGCAAACGCTACCACCTGAACCTGTCAGCTCAGTGTCCGCAATGCGCTCAGTACTGTGCCCCGCAGAAACAGCGCCACAAACGCACTTCCGCTCACGTCACAACCATAAGCGTGGCATAAGGCCTCTGGGCCAGGTATAAGGCCTCAGGCGCCAGGTATAAGGGCTACAGATTATGGCATGGTTGCACAGCATCAGTTTGTCCAGGAAAAATGGCCTGCGTGCCTTTATAAAAACGTTTACATACTATTAAGGCAAGATGGCCTGAGGAACGCCGCTATGCGGGCTGTAGCAAGGTGTGTACGTGCCCATGCACAATTTGTCTAAGCTCACAGTTTTGGCATATAGACCTGCAAAATCTGTCAATGATTGTTATTCTTGAATTGTAGTGGCTGCCCAGGCAGCATTTTGAGGGAAGCCCCTTTGACAGGCGCTAACACGATTTAGCTCAGGGGCAGTAGTGAAAAATGTGTGGAGAGTTCCATGTCGGAAGTAAGAGAGCTCAAATACACCAGAGGTGTACTTGAAAAGCGTAACGACATATGGGGCTGGTGCTTTGTAGGCCTGGCCGCTATCCTGATCATAGAGTTTGTGTTCTATCCTATGATTCAGGCCTTTATCATGTCCCTGTACAGCGGTACTGGCAACAATATCCGCTTTGCCGGCCTGTACAATTACGAGCGCATGCTGGTTGATTCCACCTTCAAAAAGGCCCTGTTCAATACCTTTATCTATCTCATTATCCAGGTACCGGTAATGCTCTTCTTTGCCCTGGTAGTTGCGGTAATGCTCAATGACAAAAACCTTAAATTCAAAGGTTTCTTCCGCGTAGCCATCTTCCTGCCATGCGTGACCTCCCTGGTATCCTACTCCCTTATCATGAAAGCTATCTTCGCCAACAATGGCATGTTCAACTCGGTCATGACGGGGTGGGAAATACTTGATCAGCCCATCTTGTGGGTCACGGATCCTTTCTGGGCCAAGGTGCTCATCATCATTTCCATTACCTGGCGCTGGATAGGCTATAACATGGTCTTCTATCTGGCCGGTCTGCAGAATATTGAGCCATCGGTATATGAGGCTGCCGACATCGACGGTGCAGGTCCGGTCAAAAAGTTCTTTACCATTACTGTACCGTTGCTCAAGCCTATTATTCTCTTTACCACCATTACCTCTACCATTGGCACGCTCCAGCTCTTTGATGAAGTACAGAACATCACTCAGGGCGGTCCGGCCAACGGCACGGTAACCATTTCCCAGTACATCTACAATCTTTGCTTCAAGTTCACACCAAACTTCGGCTATGCCAGTGCTGTAGCATTCGTAGTAGTACTGCTGATTGTGATTCTTTCCCTGATCCAGTTCCGCCTGGCAAGAGACAAGGACTAGAGGAGGCTTACGATGAAACAGTCACGCTATAACTTTGCGGTTACCTTTATCCGCTATGCCATTCTGATCTTTGCCTCCTGCATCTCACTCTTTCCATTTGTGTGGATGCTCATTGCTGCAACCAATTCCAATGTGGCCATCAACTCGGGCACCATGACCTTTGGCAGCGAACTGGGAAATAATCTGAGCAAGCTGTTCAATCCTGAACTGGGCTTTACCAGAGCCGTTGGCAATTCAGCCATTATTGCCCTGATTACCACTTTCTTTGCCCTGCTCATTTCCTCAGCTGCAGGCTACGGATTTGAGATTTTCAAGTCCAAAAAGCGCGATATCCTCTTTGGTGTGCTGCTGGTCTCCATGATGGTGCCATTCTGCGCCCTGATGATTCCGCTGTACCGCCTGTTTGGCACTTTCGGCTCCATGGGCTTTGACGATGACGGCAATCCTCTGGCGCCATGGAAGTGGCTGGGTCTTGATACCTACTTTGCAGTGGTCATGCCTCTGGTTGCCACAGCATTCCTCATCTTCCTGTTCCGCCAGAACACCAAGGCCTTCCCAAAGGACATTCTTGAGGCCGCCCGTATCGACGGACTGAGCGAGATTGCCATCTTCTTTAAAATGTATTTCCCGGTAATGCGTCCTACCTACGCAGCCGCTGCCATCATTACCTTCATGAGCAGCTGGAATAACTTCCTGTGGCCACTGGTAGCTCTGCAGACTCCTGAGATGCGCACCGTACCTCTGGTGCTATCCAATATGGGCTCATCCTACACCCCTGACTTTGGCATGATCATGTGCGGCATTGTAATAGCCACCCTGCCTACGGCCGCCATCTTCTTCCTCATGCAGAAGTACTTCGTAGCCGGCATGGTAGGCGCAGTCAAGTAACAGCGCCCCTGCCACCACGCAGCAGCCCAGGCAGTCAGGCCTCAGGTAGCCCCGTACAGTTTTTGAGCTGTCGCCAGCATCAGGATGCGACGGCCAGCCATACAGTTGAGAGTTAAATATGGCCAGTATTTTATTGAAGCACATTGCCAAGGTTTACCCAGGAAATATCAAGGTCGTTAAGGACTTCAATCTTGAAATCAAGGACAAGGAGTTCGTGGTATTCGTAGGCCCGTCCGGCTGCGGAAAGTCCACTACCCTGCGTATGATTGCCGGCCTTGAGGATATCAGTGCAGGCGAACTGTATATTGGTGAGCGCCTCGTCAATGACGTGGCTCCTAAAGACCGTAACATTGCCATGGTGTTCCAGAACTATGCTCTGTACCCTCACATGACTGTGTACAAGAACATGGCCTATGGTCTTATCCAGCGCAAGGTTCCGGCCGATGAAATCGACCGTCGTATCCGTAATGCAGCCGAGGTGCTGGGCATTACTGCATATCTGGACCGCAAGCCCAAAGCCCTGTCTGGCGGTCAGAGACAGCGTGTTGCTCTGGGCCGTGCAATGGTGCGTGATCCTGATGTCTTCCTGCTTGACGAGCCTCTGTCCAACCTCGACGCCAAGCTGCGTACCACCATGCGCTCAGAGATCTCCAAGCTTCACAAGCGCCTTGGTACCACATTTATCTATGTAACCCACGATCAGATTGAGGCCATGACCATGGGTGACCGCATTGTGGTTATGAAAGATGGCGATGTAATGCAGGTTGATACTCCTCAGGCCCTGTATGACCATCCAGCCTCCAAATTCGTTGCCGGCTTCATTGGCTCTCCTCAGATGAACTTCATGGATGTCACCATTGAGCGACGTGCTAACTCCCCTACCGGTTTTACCTGCGTACTGGACAAGCAGCACAGCTTCAACATCATGCCACGCGAAAATATGCCTGACCTCAGTCAATACGAGGGCAAGAAGGTCACCATGGGCATCAGACCTGAGCATATCTACACCGGACGCACTATTCCAGGTGAGCGTGACACATCCGATCTCAGCGCTGAAATCGATCTGGTAGAGCCAATAGGCTCTGAGGTCTACCTCTTTGTCAACGTAGACAGGTACAAGCTGTGCGCCAAGCTGCCACCGGTCACCGGCCTTGAGGAAGGTCAGAACATCTCCCTTAAGATTGACCTCAAGAAGATGTACCTCTTCGACAGCGAAACTGAGCAGGCCCTGCTCAACTGACCAGGCCTGGCCCCACACGGCCCTGCCTCACCGGCCGGTAATGGGCGGGCCTGGCTCAGCAAGGCAGCGCCAGGCTAAGCAAGACCGCCCATGCCGGCTGTGCCACATACAGTAAAGCCGCCCCTGAGGCGGCTTTACTGTATGTGCATGCAAGGTGGAAGTCCCAATGATTGAGAAGCAAACAGACATGCTGATTTAATGCGCCTGTAACACAGCATCAGAGCATATGGAACAGCGCAGTTGCAAAAGGCCGGACAGCTTCACAGAATTAACATTGGCTTAACTTCTGGTTTTGGTGCTTTTGACATGGTATGTCTATAATGGATCCAAGGACAAAATTAATACATCTGGCACTGCCATACAGTGCACAGGGCCGCATAATCTGCAAAGGTGACAGTCCCGGATGGATTTGAGCTGACTGAAATCATATGGTCGGCATATACAGGAAAACGTAATAACGGTCAGAAAGTTCAGCAGCTCCCATGATTAACAGGAGCACGGGCTGACAAAGTGACCAGTCTCCCTGGCAGATGCAACAACCAGTCTGCTGACATAAGGGTCATAACAATCAGGACGCATAAGGACCGGCATCAGGCAGCTGATCGACAGCTGCACATCGTCATGCCAGGCAGTCCTGAACCGACTGTACAGAATTTTCCTGCACCATCTGGTACGGCAGTAATGACTGCAGGTATCAGGCCCCAGGAAAAGAGGAAATACCAATGAGAAAAAGCCCTCACTTCGCCCGCAGCGGCTCCCAGTTTCATCGCTCCAAGCGTCGTCGCCTCCAGTTCAAGATGATGCGCCGTGAGCAGCACAAGCGCCGACTGATCTTCTTCCTGCAGGAAAACCGCATGTAAGTGCAACAGCGCCGCGTAACGCAGTGCAAAGCCGTGCAGCGCAATGCAGCGCAGTGCAAGAGCGCGACATCGTTTTGTGAAGCTCCTGCAGCCGTGTCTGCCAGCTAAAGACAGGGCAAACAAAAGGTACACAGCAAAATCAGGCTCCCACCGGGAGCCTTTTTTATTCAGCCACTCCCGCCACGCTCCCACCACGCTCCCGCCACACTCCCACCAGGCCTGCCTCCACCAGCATCACCGCAGCCCGATTCCGCAGGCATAGCCCTTCCAGGCCCAATCAGTAAAGTGTCTGACAGAAATTATTCCCGGTCCTCATTCCCGGCTCAGATACGTAATTTATAATCAGCTCTACTGATTCTGGATAATTACAGGCGGCAATCTGCAGTACTAATTTGCCGCAGTCCATTGGTCCGGAGCACTGAAACTGCCTGAAAGATAAGGCCTTAGAGCTCAGCTGAGCCCGTGAGCACGGGCTCCCGATAAAGTATTCACCAATAATGCTCTATGGCATAAGCTTTGCTGTGTAATACCAGTCACAGCATGAGGAAAATGCCGTCCCCATGAACACAGGACGACAGTCTTCAATGTAGCAGGAGAGCGGCAAATGCCTTTAACAGGCTGTATTTTGCTTACCTGGAACATGATTCTGATTACCATCAGAGCATCCCTGCAGTCTCATACAGGGCCGCTTTTGTTGTAGAATGTTCAGAAGCTGGGGCTTTCAGCAGGTTCGCTTTGCAAATGCTAACGCGCAGGAGTTGAGAACGATGTTCATTACAAAACCGCAAGATATGATGAAAGAGTACCGCAAGGGCTCTGTAAATGCACAGCTTGAGGTTGCAGATCCATACACCATTACCAAAGCCTTATACAATGGCGTTTTTGAGCGTCTTGGTCAGGCCAAGGGCGCTATTGAGCGTAATGATCTGGAGGATAAGGCCAAAAAGCTGGCAGCTGCCACCGCCATTATCCAGTATCTCAAGGACACTCTTGATCCAAGCCATGCTCCTGAAATTGCAAAGAACCTTTCACTGATTTACGACTTCATGCTCGATAAGCTCGGTGAGGCCTCCATCAACGTGGATACTCAGCCTATTGATGATGCTCTGCGTGCATTCATGCCTATCAAGGAGGCATGGGACAATCTGCCACAGACTGCCATTAAGGAAGCACATTCTCAGATGCGTACCAATGAGCAGCACTTCCAGCACAACTACGATCCTCACAAGAAGCTGATTGACGGCAATGTTTAATTGCTGAGGCCTGTGCCTCAGTTAAGCATTTGTGCCATAAAACCAGCCATTCAAGGCTGGTTTTATCGTATACAGACTTACCTTTCCACTGGCAGCTCCGGCTGCTGCAGGAACACCAGGGCAGAGCCCGCGCCATCAGGCAAAGGCCACAGCATAAGGCCGGACAGCACCTTGCTGCGCCCCCAATACTTAAGGACATTCCCATGAATCAGGAGCTTTTAGACTTGGCAAAGGCCATTGATGACAACGATGACGCTATCTCTGACGCTCTTGAAGCCGAAGACCTTGAGCTTGCCGAGAAGCTCAGCAGTGAGAAAGTAGTACTGTTCAGAAAGCTCTATGAGCTGACCAAGGACCTTGAAGACCGTACCGGTGTTGACGAATACCTGCAGTCGCTTTATGAAGTGACAGCCGAGCAGCGCGATATTCTGGTAGACGAGCACGAAAAGGTACGCCGCGAATTAAGCGGCCTCAAGAAGGGCTCCAAAGGCCAGCAGGCCTACCGTCAGGTCCGCCGCTACTAAACACAGGGCGGTACCCGCCTGCTGACAGCTCAATTCTCTCCCTGTCACTGCAAGGCACAGGGAGAACAAAGGCGCCTTATGGCGCCTTTGCTGTCTGTACACTCTACAAAATATTCAGTACAGCATTACGAAAACACCTCCTCAACCTGGCAATACCGCGCAAAACCTGGCAACAGTCCACTGCCACTACCTAAAAGATTTCCCAGAGCATCTCTCTGCCTGCATCCCAGCACTTGCAATCAGAACAATCCCTCATCAAGTCCCGTCAACATCCCATAAATAAGCTCATCCCTGCATATTTACATAAGTGCTTACGAAAACTCACAACAGAGCATCGTGAGTGTGGCCGCTTATGATCATTTTGCTTACTGAGGCTGTCGATTTATATCTATTTCCCGGCATCTGGTACCAGATCTACACCTTTGAGCTCGAACATTTCAAAAATTTTTTCCACACCTGATGACGCGCAAAATTAATGATATTTATCAGGTTTAAAGACTGTCTGCCTTAATAATTTCAGCCCGGCGATCAGGACTTTTTGAGCATTGATATCCAATCTTGCGCAATTCTTGCATGAAGGGCATCCAAAGCAATTAACTAAAGCCTTATGCATTTTTATGACACAGCACTGAAGGCGATTTTGCTTCAGGAACTGTGAACTGCGGCGCGCTCAACATGCCCCGCGAATGTCGCAGCGGGCATGGCAGATTTAGAACCTCGCTGAACTGCATCAGTCAGCTGGAAGGAATTTTTATGACAGACCAGAAATCTCACGATTCAGACTACCAGGGTAACGTAGACCGCGAGTACGAAGAGCTGAAAATGATGTGGCCTCAGGTTGATGAGAACACTGCTCCTTCAGCTATTGATGCCCAGTTTAAGACCCGTAAGGAAGTCGAGGATGAGTTCAGGAACGAACTGGGCTTTGACCCAAGTAACCTCGATGAGATGTCCCAGCATGTGACCCAGATGGACAGTGGTCAGATGTCAGAGCACATCACTCAGCTGCTTGAGCTGCAGAAGATCATGAGTGAGATGCTCATTGAGCGCTTCAACCGCAATATGGAAGCTTTCAAGCTCTATATGCCATCCATCTACGATCAGTTCATCGATTACAGACCAAGCGAAAGCCTCGAGTTCATGTGTACCTCCAATGGCGTTCCTAATCTGTTCTTCCCTGAGCGTGGTGAGTTCTTCTACAAGGTTTTTGATCCGGTTGAACTGTGTAACTCACAGGTAGACCTGGTTCTGGAAAAGAGCCCTTTCAAGCAGCTCAACTATGGCCTTGATAACGAGCTCTTCGGCCAGATCCACCACCGTTACCTCAACGAGATGGTCAAGTTCAACCGTGAGCACGTACCGGTTAATGAAAACCCTCTTGTATCAGGTTCCTGCCCTATCTGTATTATCGTAGGCTGTGGTCTTGGCTATCACATCGGCCGCCTGTACGAGCGTATCGACATTGGCAATATGGTTCTGATTGAGCCAAATCTGGACCTGTTCTTTGCTTCCCTGCACGCCTTTGACTGGGCCAACCTCCTTGAGTACCTCCATGAGAGCCGTCGCGGTATTTACCTCATGGTCGGTCAGTCCAAGGAAGAAGTATTCGAGGACCTCAACAGCTACTACAACCGTCATGGTCGTATGCTGGCCTGCTACATGTGGTCCATGGTTCACTACCGTTCCAAGGAAATCAATGACATTTCCGACCGTCTGGTAGAGGACTACGAGCGTTCCTATGCCACCCTGGGCTTCTATGACGACCACCTGTTCGCCATGGCTCACGGTATCAGCCACGTTAAGAATCACGCCGGCTTCGTACTGTCCGATGTCAAGTTCCCTGAGAAGTGGGCTGATGTGCCATTTGTAGTGGTAGCTAACGGTCCATCCCTGTCTCATGATCTTCCTTTCCTGCGCAAGATTCAGGACAAGGTAATCATGCTGGCCTGTGGTACCGCCATTGAGACCCTGTACAATGCCGGCATCAAGCCTATGTTCTACGGTGCTACCGAGCGTCTTCGTATCGTATCTGAGCACCTTTCCCTGATTCCTGATCAGGACTACCTCAAGGACATTATCCTGGTTACCGGTGACGTTATTCACCCTGAGGTATTAAAGCACTTCAAGCACACTGCTATCTTCGGCAAGGCTGATGAGACCTTCTTCTGGCTGGCCGCCGCCAAGATGTACGATCAGTGGCGTAAGGTTAACTCCATCTCCCTGATGAACCCTCTTGTAGGTAACCTTGGTGTAGCCGCAGCTACCCAGTTCGCTTTCAAGAACGTATTCCTCTTTGGTGTGGACAACGGCACCAAGCGTGAAGACCGCAAGACTCACCCGGATGAGAACCTGTTCTACAACGGCAGCAACAGCAACAATGAAGTTCTGGCTGCTCAGAGTGAGATTTCTGCCCTGAACTACCGTTTGGACGGTAACTTCGGTGGTGAGGTATACAGCAGCTACGTATACCGTCTGTCTGCCCGATACATGGAAGTTATCATGCGTCACGGCATTAAGGACAAAGAGATCAACTACTGGAACTGCTCTGACGGTGCCAAGCTCAAGGGTGCCGAGCCTAAGCACTCTGAGGAGCTCAAGTGGGAGAACCTGCCTGATCTGGACCGCGATGAATTTATCAAGTTCATGGTTGAGGAGAAGACCACCCGCTTCCACCTGACCAAGGAGCAGGAAGACAGCCTGGTTGATATCGATGCCGTAGAGTACGTATTCCATGTGGTCATCAAGCTGCTGACCCTTGAGGATCGTCCTAAGACCCGTATTGACTACATCTTCATGCTGCAGACTGTCTGTGAGGTGCTCAACAAGGTTCACGATACCCGTGACTACTATGTTGCCGACCTTATCGACGGCTCCCTGTACGGCATGTTCGCCATGGTAATGCGTACCCTGTACCAGACCAAGAACGAGAAGAAGGCCGTAGTACTTGCTGACCAGCAGCTGCAGTACATCATCTACTTCCTTGAAGACGCCATGAAGCTCTACCACTTCATGCCTGACTACTGCGCCGAGGACCACCAGGTCCACCTCAATGGCGTGGTAGGCTATGACCACGGTGACTGCAAGGCCCACAAGTTTGAAAGACGTAAGCCTTACGTAACCAAGGAGGATACTGACAAGTATCCAAACCGCAAGTTCGTCAAGCGCTACGAATAACCCCGCCCGCCCCTGCACCGCGCCTCCAGCGGTGCACCTCCAGCGCCCGCACCTGCGCCTGAGCAGCACCGCTCAGACGCTTTCCAAAACAGGCACTGGAGCACAGGCTAAGGCGTAGAAAAGCCCGGTATCTTCGGATATCGGGCTTTTTCGTTTTGTAAATCACATGCTTAGGTATGCATGTTTTACATATCTATGAAGATAACTTGATTAAGTAACATTTGTGTAAATAACCAGTTTGCATTGCGCTGAGTATGGTAAAAATGCCATTTTGACAGCAAGGACAAATTGACGTTAGTCAGGGCAAGGAAAAATAACACACAAACACGCATCCTGCTCTGCCAGGAGCCACCATTCAGAGGTGCACACCATGGCCGTATACGTCAATACAAACGTCAGTTCTCTGAACGGACGCCGCTATCTCAACAATGTCCAGAACCAATTGACAACCACCTATCAGAGACTGTCTTCCGGACTGAGAATCAACAGTGCAAAGGACGACGCAGCCGGCCTCCAGATCAGCTCCCGCCTCACCACCCAGGTAAACGGCCTCAACCAGGGCAACCGCAATGCCAGCGACGGTATTGCGCTCGCCCAGACCATCGAAGGAGCCCTGGACGAAACCACCAATATGCTCCAGAGAATCCGTACTCTGGCTGTTCAGGCTTCCAACGGCACCAACACCACTGACGACCGTGTTGCTCTGAACAAGGAAGCAAATGCCCTGCTGTCCGAGGTCAACCGTATCGCTCAGCAGACCACTTTCGCCGGCAAGACCGTTCTGGATGGCGTAGACACTAATGCTGGTGGCAAGTCCCTCTTCGGCCAGGGCGTTGCTGCTGGTAATACTAAAATTGCCCGTATGACCCTGCAGGTAGGCGCCAATAAGGGCGACACAATCGATTTTGATGTTGCATCTTTCAAATTCACCAAGATCGCTGAAGACTCCAAAGCCGTTAACGGCGCCGGTGGTCAAGGTGGTGGTCTTGCTCCTGATGACGTTCTTAAGGCTACAGGTAATCAGGGTCCAAAAGCACTTCGTCTTTCCATTGCTGACAGCGCTCAGAAGACCATTCAGCTTATGGATGCCATGATCGGTTATGTTGATTCCCAGCGCGCCGGACTAGGTGCAATACAGAACCGCCTTGAGTCTTCCATACGCAATCAGGCAAACGTTTCCGCCAACCAGGCTGACGCCCGTAGCCGTATTCGCGACGCTGACTTTGCAGAGGAGTCTGCAAACCTTTCCCAGCAGTCCATAATTCAGCAGGCTGCTACCTCCATGCTTATGCAGGCCAACACCCGTCCTCAGCTGGGCCTGTCCCTTCTGGGCTAAAAGATTACCGCTAATATTCAAATGGAGGCATCATGAACTCATGGCCTCCATCTTAGTGGTTCATCTCTCTTATTCATGTCTACAAAGGTGAAACTATGGCCGTTTACGTCAATACAAACGTCAGCTCGCTCAACGGACGCCGCTACCTCAACAACGTACAGAATCAGCTCACTACGACCTACCAGAGACTCTCGTCTGGCCTGAGAATTAACAGTGCAAAGGACGACGCTGCCGGCCTCCAGATCAGCTCCCGCCTTACAACCCAGATTAACGGCCTCAACCAGGGTAACCGCAACGCTTCTGACGGCATCGCCTTTGCTCAGACCGCTGAAGGTGCCATGGACGAAATCACCAGCATGCTCCAGAAGATGCGTACTCTGGCTGTTCAAGCAAATAATGGCACTAATACTGGAGACGACCGTAAAGCCCTGAGCAAAGAAGCTACAGCTCTTGCACAGGAAATCTCTCGCATTGCCAAGCAAACAAAATTTGGCGGCTCTCTAATTCTTGATGGAGCTGGCGCTAACTCAATTATGACAAAGGGCGGCGCCAATGGTGTTAACTCAATTGGCAAACTGACCCTTCAGGTTGGTGCCAATAAAGGCGACACAATCAACTTTGAAGTTACCGCCATGAAGTTTTCGCAGATTGCAGGTGCAGGTGGTGTTCAGGCAAATGATCTTGCAAAGTTCTGGAATAAGGGTCAAAACAATAATCCTGACTCAGTCTCCCTTACAACTACCGAAAAAATTGAGGCAGCATTAACCTCACTGGATAAGATGATTGCTGCTGTAGATGCTTCCCGCGCTGACCTAGGTGCAATACAGAACAGGTAGTGTTAACATAATTATATCGCTAAGGAAATCCACGAAATTTAGCTTAAATATCGGAAATCTTCCTAAAATAATCTTGACATTTTGACACAAACTACTATTGTAGCCCCTCTTCATCTTG
>NZ_JALKIL010000022.1 GCF_023051105.1 Anaerobiospirillum sp. NML120449
GGCCTGTGGCCTGTCGCCTGTGGCATGGACAGGGGCAGAGTCAGGGACAGGGGCAGAGTCAGGGACAGGGGCAGAGGCTGGGGCAGGGGGTGAGTTGAGGCTGCGTGCTTGCACTGCGGGGCAGGTACTGCGGAGATGACAGTGCCGGGCTGACACTTTATTGGTACGTCTGTCGGTGCACGGGCCATTAGTGAGGGTACTCCGGGCCAGTGTTATGTTACAGGACGGTGCGGTGGTGCACGACAGGGAGCTTACGTGCTTACGTGCCTATGTGCACGTGGCAGTGGTGCACTGTTCAGGAAATGCCTTGTTTACGATTTTTGGACCGGGCAGGGGCACTGTGCTTTGCGCATTGTGTGCCATGATTAAATATATCTGCACATCTTCAGAGAAGGGGCTGTTTTTGGTAGGATTCATAACTGTTTTTTGAGTTGTTCTGAGCATTGCCTGTCGTGCAGCAAATGGAAGGCAGACAGCTTTACCGGCTATGCCGGCAGTCTGTCTGTAATGGAAGCTGTGCTGTTGGCTGTGCCTGCGACCTGAACTTGTACCGGTTGAGTATCAAAGTGGTGAAAGGACTGAATCTCGCCGGAGTGGTCAAATCTTCTTTCAGAGGACTTACGTAGTTTTTATCATGCAACAAAAGGTTCTAATCTCTGAGTGTCCTGATGCTACAGGTTTAATTGCCAATGTAACCACCACCTGTTTTGAGTTTGGTCTGAACATTGTTCACCAGGATCAGTTCGCTTCAGTTGAGGACAATCGCTTTTTCATGCGTACTGTGCTCGAGGGCAACTTTGAAGACGGTATTGAGGAGAAGTTCTTAAGCCGTGTTAAGTCCCGTATGCCAATGAGTGCTGAAGTTCGTCTTAAGGACAAGTCCATCAAGCCACGCATTGTCATTCTGGTTACCAAGGAGTCTCACTGCCTTGGTGATCTGCTGATGAGAAGCTATTCAGATTCACTCAATGCCGAAATTGTCATGGTTGCAGGTAACTACCCTGACCTTGGCGACCTGGTTTCCAAGTTTAACATTCCTTTCCACGTAGTCTCTCATGAGGGCCTGACCCGCGAAGAGCATGATCAGCGCATGATGGATCTCATCGACCAGTACAATCCAGACTACATTATCCTGGCCAAATACATGCGTATTCTTACCCCACGCATGGTTGCCCACTACCGTCCTGGCACTCTTATCAACATTCACCACTCCTTCCTGCCAGCCTTTATCGGCGCCAAGCCATATCAGCAGGCCTTTGACCGTGGCGTAAAGATCATTGGTGCCACTGCCCACTTCGTTACCGACAATCTGGATGAAGGTCCAATTATCGAGCAGGACGTTATCAAGGTCACTCACCGCTACGAGGCCGCTCAGATGGCCAAGGCCGGCCGTGACGTAGAGCGTATGGTTCTGGCCCGTGCTCTGGGCAAGGTCTTTAACAACAAGGTCTTTATCCACGGCAACAAGACCATTGTGTTCTAATCTTCACTTGTAGATGCCACAGGCCTTATAACCTGCCGCGACAGCACATAAACAAAGCCCCTGACAGAATGACTCTGTCAGGGGCTTTGCTCTCTTTATACGTTAATTTTGCGTAGATCAGTGTAGCCTGTTCTTAAATGCGGTTAACTAAACAGGAATATTTTCCACGAAAAAATGACAATATCCTCAGACTGGAGGATGCATGAACAGGCACCTGTTATAAGGGCAGATGCCATGTAACAACTCATGAGTGAGATTCATACTGGACCTGTTAAGTTGAACGTAGTCTCTCAACATCAACGGTGTCATTACCAACAGCATCAGCCAAAACAGAAGGACGTCCGCGAGGTCTTTTAGTCGCCTCCAGTGCTGCCCGTTCCTCAGGAGTCCTGTTACGACTGCCCGGTGGCCTTCCAGGACGTCTTTTCATGGCAGCAGCAAGAGCCTGCTCTCTTTCTATTGTGCTCTTGTTTCTGCTGCCTGCTGGACGTCCACGTCCACGCTTAACCGATTCCTTTGCAAGCTCAGCCTCCCGTTCAAGGGTCTTTTTGTTCTTGCTGCCCGGAGGGCGTCCTGGACGGCGCTTTACCTGTTCCTTAGCCAGCTCTGCCTCCCTTTCCAGGGTCTTCTTGTTCTTGCTGCCAGGAGGACGACCGCGTTTAGCAGGTGGCTCAGGAGGCATGTTGGCCGCTGCAGCCTCCCGTTCAAGGGTCTTCTTGTTCTTGCTGCCAGCAGGGCGTCCTGGGCGGCGCTTAACCGTACCCTCGGGCTCAACGGTGGATGCCTGTGCCGCAGGATCAACAGGTGTTTTCTTTCTGCCCCTCTTTTTCTTGCCAAACAGAGAATCGATATGCGGCAGCTTCCTTACCTGTGAAATAGCGGAATTTACACGCAAATCAGCAATCTCATTAGCCATTGCCTGAAGACAAACAGTGGTTATACCAAGATCCTCAAGGATTTTCCTTGCAGACTTGAACGTTGCTCGCGTGATGGTTGGGAGCTTTCCCTCCTCACCAATATGAATCTGAACCTCTTTCAGACCATTAATAATCGAGTTTATGTCAGATGCAGGAATGTCTGCTGCGTATCCGATAAGTGAGCGAATAACGCATGCTATGAAGCTGCAGGCAATTCGTGCATTTATGCCCTCGTCAAAATGAGAGTGCAGAATGTTATGTCCAATTTGGGGATTGTTAACAGAGAAGGGATTATCAACACAGTCACGGGTGCTGTACCTGGCATAAGCTTCTGCCGCAGCCAGAGGTAAGGAGGAGGCAATGGAAAAATACCCCATGGATCCGCAATCTCTCTGCAACTGCTCAAGATCCAGATACACCTCAGAACCGCCAGAGTCATTGCTGACAATTTGCACAACCTGACTGAACTTAGGATTTATTGAAACACTGGTCTTGCCACTGGCGATAAGACCCTTGACCCGCTCATACTCGAGCATTGCCTTATCCATATGATGGATAAAGCGTTCTGCCCCATTAACTCCATGAAAGAAAAGGGAAACACAGTATTCCCTCTCGCTTCCTCTGAACAGCTTTTGTCTTGAAGAAACACCATACAGACCGCCCTCTTTAACTATGGTGTTGACCTTGAAGTAAATCTCGGCAGAGTGATCTTTCATCATGCTCTGATGTGCATAAGTCTCGGCTTTGAGCATCATGATCCAGTTATAGCCCAGGCTTTCAACCAGGCTGATAATCTCATCACCATTGAAACCTCGGTCAAGAATGACGCCCTCAACCTCAATGCCTGCCTGTTCAAGAAGCTTGATGATCTTTTCAAAGGCAGTTGCATCGGTCATGTTGCCACGGTTTACAAGCCAGGTTACAGGCATGTTAATCCCGGCTGCAACAGCCCATATCTGGCCAACAATGTTGGATGAGGTACCCGACTTTGACTTACCCTGGGCAGCAAGCTCAGATTGCGTGGCCTTACAGTCATCATTAGTGCCGTCGACTGCAAGCCATACCTTCTTGATAGAGAACCTGTCACGGCAGGCATACAACCACTGTTCTCTCAGAGTGTTTATCTCATCACTGTCAGTTGATTTGAACTCACGTGAATACCATGCATCATCCTTAGGCTTGATTGAGAAAGTTGCATTCTTTCGGGCATAGTCAGGGAAGTGTGTCAGAGCATTTGTGTTCTCGCTAATGTTGAACAGCGCGTAGTCCATAAAGGCATTGCCTTTCTCTGGGCCAAATGCAGCCAGAACAGCCTGATATAGACCACTGCTCTCTGAAACTGCCAATGCAGACGCATAAAGACCTGATGACAGGCTTTGATCCTGCTTTTTATCGGGTCCATAGTGAGCCTCCCACAGGTCACTGTGCATCCTGCGAAAGTTATCGTTTGGAAGCATGTTGCCATTGGAAAGCAGCTGGCCAATGATGTACCGACGCCTCTTGCCAGAGGTGTCCCTGTAGTAGACAGAAACCTCATTAGTTTTTCTGTCAGGAGTAGCAAAGTCAGGTACAGATATTTCGTGCAGGTTTCGATAAATATAGCCCATAAACAAGCCCAGGATAATTTTCACGTATCGTGAAAATGTTCCAGTATATTTTAATGCATTATTATAAGTGTTTTATTATAAGAAAAACGCCTTATTTATCATGAAAACCATGGGGATTTATATGGGAATTAAAGTAATATCCTATTTAATTGTTCACGGTTCTATGCAAAATTAGCGTTTGTAACCTGAGTCTGCTGCCGCAGTGCGCCGCCTCAGGCAGCAGCTGCATTCCAGAGCCGGAGGCAGCGGCGGCTGCCGACGGCGCCTTTGGCTCTGACAGTGGCTGCCTGACATGAGGCTAGAGGCGGCGAATGTCAGGCTTCTGGTAGATATTGGTGATGTGGAATATTGGCAGGCCGGCGGCTGTGCATACTCTGTCCAGGCGGCGGTCGCGCAGCTTGCGGTCGGCATTGAGGTGTGTTGGGTCATCAAGCTCAATGGCACAGACAATACGGTCCGTGGCCTTTTCAACCAGCACGAAGTCAAAGCTCATGTTGTGGCATTTCTGACCAAAGGTGCGGCGTTCCTGAACGCTGAGATCTGATACATCAACGTTGATGCCCAGAGCTGAGCCCACGCTTACCTGGCAGTAGACATAGTACTGATGGCCAAACCAGATGCGCAGCTTTTCCAGATAGCTGTGCTCGAAATTGGTTACCAGGAACTTGCGCCCAGTGACAGCACCAGCCTTAATCATAGTGCTGAAGATACGGTCCATGTCATCAAAGTCACCGCCTTTGATGTCCTTGGGCTGAACCTTCTTGACCAGCTCGTTAAAGGAATCGGTAGCTTTGGGATGAGTAAACTCGGTGGCATTTTCCTTGTTGGACGAGAGGAAGTCCATTTTGGAGGTGAGGCTCTTATCATCATCATCGCCTCGGCCAAAAAGACCACGATGACGTCTGGCGGCGCCATTTTTGTTCCTGCTGCCAAAAAGTCCGCCACGACCACCACTGTCATTGTCCTTATCGCCGCCTTTGCGCGAATCATGAGAACTGTTCTTTTTATGGCTCCAGCCACGGTTGCCTTTACGGCCTCCGGACTGGTTGCGTCCTTTGCTGCCCTTCCTGTCGGCATCAGAATTTTTCCGGCCGGAAAAAGGCACAAAATACAGAATTACAACTATACCAAGTATGGCCATGGCAAGATAGAGCACCATGGTCGAAGTGGACAGTGACTGGAAATATGCGAGCACGTCTTAGGCCCCTGAAAAAACTGGTCTTAGGCTGGTTAACAGCGCCACATATTAGCAAATATACCTGTCCGGGCATAGTTTGCCGCGCCCTTATCTTTGAGCTTTTGCCCTCAACAGCCTTCTTTTGCGTGCTGTGCAGTCAATAATTCCTGTCACTCAATCACGCTGCAAAGCTCATTACCAGAAAAGACGCTTTCCATAATGCATAGTTATACGTCATGCCGGGATGCCCAGCGCACATACTTTCAGCAAGGCCGCGTGTAGTCAGTCAGCTTGTTACCAGCCAGCTTGTGGCCAGTCAGCTTGTTGCCAGTCAGCGTGTTACCAGGCCATGCCAGGTCATGCCTGGCATGGCCTGGTATGGAGTGATGCACTGCAGCTGCTGCCTTCAGCGGCAGCAGCTGCAGCTGAGACCTGGTTTTGCTGATTATGGGGAGAGGCGGGAGGTGGCCCAGCTGCCGTCTTCCTGGAGATCGTAGATAAAGCGATCGTGGAGGCGGTTTTCGCGGCCCTGCCAGAACTCTACCTGATGGAAGAAAACGCGGTAGCCGCCCCAGAATGATGGGAGGGGAACTTCGCCATTGGAGAATTTGGCCTTAATCTCCTGGAACTTGCTTTCCAGAACGGAGCGGGCACTGATGCGGCTGGACTGATGGGAGGCCCAGGCGCCGATCTGGCTGTCACGTGGACGGGAGTGGAAGTATTTGATGACCTCAGGTACAGAGAGCTTTTCAGCATGGCCGACAAACATCACCTGACGCTCCAGGTAATACCATGGAAAGAGCATGCTGATTTTATTGTTGTGCTCCAGGTGCTGTGCCTTGCGTGAGCCCAGATTGGTAAAGAATACCAGGGACTTTTCATCGTAGTTTTTGAGCAGCACCATACGTGAGTAAGGCTGACCTGTCTGATCCACTGTGCTTACTACTACACCATTAGGGTCATAAAGACCTGCATCAAGCATGTCCTTGAGCCAGCGCTCAAAGAGCGGAATCGGGGTCGGGGTCAGATCCTTTTCATCAAGACCGTTCATGGTATAGCTGCGGCGCAGCGGAGCAACATCAATCATTGTTAACCTCTGAATAATCCAGTATTTATGCCCCTCATTGTAGTACGCCTGCAGTGATATGGCGCACTGTGCTGTGTTACGGCCCTCATTGCTCCGCTGCAGGGCAGCGCTGGCATGAATTCCAGCTGCTGACGCGCTGCAGCGGGTGGCATGAATTCCAGCCGCTGACGCGCTGCAGCAGCTGGCAGGCGGGGGTGGCAGGTGCGACAGGGCGCTGCAGGGGCTGTTGATGTTGAAGTTCTGGCTGGTAGCCGGGGTTGATGGATGGAGCTGTCGCAGCAGGGGCAGGGCCGGGCTGTTGGCGCGCAGGGTTGACAGATATGGTGAATGGTATTTTTAGAGGGCTGAAAATGGCCCTATATTAAAAACAGTTAATTAATGCTTCCTGGGATGTCCTTGGCACTAGATATGAGAAAAATCCCCTGGTATAGCTATCAAAAGCCGTAAATATAAGCCTTTATGGGGGACATGACCGGTGCGTAATACGCATTGTTGCCTGGCAGAAACATGGTGCATTTTCACAAAATGCATTATAAGAAAAACTTATGTAAGGCAATTTTCATACGACTGAAAAACGGCCTGGATATGCTGTTCTGGTTTGAAGTATTTAGGATAAAAGTGCAACTGTATCGCTTTTTGATATTTATTTTACTTAGTTATTAAAGTCACTGTATTATAGTTACCATTAACAGACAGCGGTGTTGAAAATTACAAATCCCCAAGACAAGCGGTCTGCTGGACTTTTTGATATATGTTCTCACTACAAATTTTCCCTCAAATTTGAGCTGCATCGAATTTATGAAAAATCGCTTTTTAGGGCTGGTGCTATAATGAACCCAGGTCAAGCATGGGAATGAACACCGTATTTATCTGTTGTTCTGATTAATTAAATCCGCTTCTGGCGGTTTTTTGTTATCTAAATGTCCTGGTATGAAAAGGACAGTGCAGCAGGTCATCAGGCGCTGACTGAGTCACCGGAAATTCCGGGATAACAGTCATGGTCAACGATTATCCCGTCATGGTGATCAGGCTGATGCACGGTGCTTGAGATCTTTAATGCTGCACAGAGGTGAGTCTGTGCGGGGATTGCCCTACATAAGGGGTCTGTCATAACCAGCCCGGCTTGACAGGTTGTTCAAATAACGGGTTTTGTTTAGTCATCTAGGGTACACAATGTCTACTATCAATCAGTCAGTATTAGTCATCAACTGCGGCAGCTCATCAGTTAAGTTCGCTATCATGAATCCAGAGGACGGCAAGGTTCACTTAAGCGGTATCGCTGAGGCCATGAACCTGCCTGAGGCTTTCATCTCCTGGCGTTTTGGCGATGAGGACAAGCAGAAGGCTAACATCTCCGGTTACAACCATGAGCAGGCACTGGCTTACCTCGTTGATAACATCTTAAGCTCCCACAAGGATCTGCTTGATTCCATCGTAGCCTGCGGTCACCGCATTGTGCACGGCGGCGAGTACTACAGCGCCCCAACCCAGATTGACGACGAAGTTTTAGCCAACATTGAGAAGGTTATTCCTTTCGCTCCTTTACACAACCCGGCACACATCCTGGGTATCAAGGCTGCCCGTACCTCTTTCCCATCCATTCCACACGTAGCTGTCTTTGACACTGCTTTCCACCAGACCATGCCTCCAGTGGCCTACCGTTTTGCCATCCCTGAGGAGTACTACACCAAGGGCGGTATCCGTCGTTACGGCGCTCACGGTACTTCCCACATGTACCTGGCTCAAGAAGCTGCACGTCTCCTGGGCAAGAAGGTTGAGGACACCAACGTAATTACCTGCCACCTGGGCGGCGGCGCTTCCGTATGTGCTGTTAAGGGCGGCAAGTGCATGGACACCTCCATGGGTCTGACTCCACTTGACGGTCTGGTAATGGGTACCAGAACCGGTGCTATCGACCCATCCGTAGTATTCTTCCTCTGCGATCCAAAGAACAATGGCTTATCCGTAGAGGAAGTTAAGGACATCTTCAACAAGAAGTCCGGTTTATTAGGTCTGTCCGGCGTATCCTCCGACATGCGTCCTATCTGTGAGGGTTACGAGAACGGCGACGCTAACTGCACCCTGGCTCTGGAGTCCTTCTCCTACCGTCTGGCCAAGTTCATCGCTTCCTACTTCGTACCAGTAGGCCGCGTTGACGCCATCGTATTCTCCGGCGGTATCGGTGAGAACTGCTGGGAAGCCCGTTTATTAACCTGCAAGTACTTAAAGGAATCCTTCGGCATCGAGATCGACGAAGACCTCAACCTCAAGGCCCTGGGCCGTCTGGGTTTCGAGGGTGGCGTAATCTCCAGTCCAGAGTCCAGATTCCCTGTTTACATGATCCCAACCAACGAAGAGCTGGTTATCGCCCAGTCTTCCATGAAGTTCGTCAAGTAATTTACAGCTTCACCTTAAAAGGCGCCGGCCACCAGGCCGGCAGCCTCAGCAAAAAAGGCAGCTCTCATCCATGGGGCTGCCTTTTTTGTTTTGTAAATTATCTGTGCAGCCATTGCCCGGCATACTGTGCCCGAACGCAGGCATATTCAGACCAGCTCTTAATGCACCGTGTGTCTGGGTAGCTCCCGGCTCTGTAAGCCTCACGGCTCTTACAGCCTCCGGCACTGACAGATCACCGCTCGGGCAGTGCATCATGCATTGGCCGCGCACCTGTCCTGGGCGAAATGCTCTTCTTTCAGGGGCAATTAAGAGTTGCCTGTCAGCTCAGTGCGGTTCATGGCTCACGCTCAGCATGAGGATGCGCTGCTCGGCGTGTTTACAGCAGCCTCCTGCGCGGCACACCTTGCATTGCTCCAGCTGGGCACTGAATGCGCTCCTGGCCATTGCTGCGGTTCTGGTTATGGGCCGTGCCAGTGGCCGCAGCCAGGTCTGCAGCACTGCCGGGTCTTCAGCATCTGCCTGCAGCCTCTTAGGGAGGCTGTATTGCCAGGGGCTGGAGAGGTCCGGATCAGATGATCCGTGGCGTAAGGTGCGCAAAGCAAAACGCCCTCCTGTCTTGTGATCGGAGGGCGTTTGAGCGTCTGATCAGCCCCTGACAGTAGCTGTCAGAGAGCTGCTTTATTTCTGTACTCAGCTGCGTTTTTGGTCAGAGCTGTCGTCTTTGGATGTTGCGTCAGCATTGGCATCCGATTTTTCGGTGACCGGGGAGCTGCTGTGCTGCCCGTCAGCGCTGTCCAGGGCGGCAGCCTCGGACGTGTCTACGGGGACGTAGTCCTTGTCCGTACTCTCAGGATGTTCGTGTGGATGTGACCATTCTTTGTCATTGGCATTGCTGGTCACCTCATCCTGGATTTTGCTGCCACGCTTTTTCTTCTTTTTTCCTGACGATGTGCCAGATGAGGCGGCGTCTGAAACCTTTTGAGCATTGTCATCTGCAGCCTGGCCAGCATTGGCAGCCAGAGCGGCGTCGGCCGCTCTTTCGGCCAGCATGTTGTGGTAGCGGCGGCGACGGCGTCCTGGTGGATTAAACATCAGGGAGATGACCACGAAGAAGGCCGGCACCATAATAAGACCCAGTGAGGTGGCAAATACGGTACCGCCAAATACACCTGTACCAATGGACTGCTGGGAAGCAGCACCGGCGCCCTTGGCGCTCAGCAGTGGCAGAACACCGAGCAGGAACGCAATAGAGGTCATGACAATAGGGCGGAAACGCAGTGCGGCAGCCTCCTGGGCGCTGCGCAGCAGGGAGCGGCCCTGCTGGCGGAACTGGTGGGCGTATTCGACAATGAGAATGGCATTTTTCGCCGACAGACCTCCCGTAGTCAACAGACCTACCTGCAGGTAAACATCATTGGCCATACCTCGGAAAGCCACAAATAGCAGGGCACCGAAAATACCGATAGGCACGATGAGCATAACGGCAAAAGGAATAGACCAGGACTCATACAGGGCTGCAAGGCTCAGGAATACCACCAGAGCCGAGATGATAAAGAGGGCGCCCTGATTGGAACCGGTGAGCTTTTCCTGATAGGAAATACCAGCCCAGGCATAACCGTAGTTGCCCGGATGCTGCTCGATAATGCGGGCGATTTCATCCATGGCCTCACCTGAGGAGACGCCAGGAGCCGGGTCACCAAAGATGGATATGGAGGATACGCCGTTAAAGCGCTCAAGCTGCTGAGGGCCATAGGTCCACTCAACACTGCCTACGGTGTCAAAGGACACCATCTTGCCTTCCTTGTTCTTGAAGTAGAGCTTGTTGAGATCAGATGGAAGAGCACGGAAGTGGGCGTCAGCCTGAACATAAACCTTCTTGACACGGCCACGGTCCATAAAGTCATTGACGTAGGTACCGCCCCAGGCAATCTGCAGGTTTTCATTGATGGTGGACGGTTCAAGCTGGAACTGACCGGCACGGAAGTCATCAATATTGATATTAAGCTGCAGGGCATCGGCCTGAGCATTGGAGCGCACGTTATACAGAACAGGGCTGGAACGGGCCTGTCTTACTATGTCCTCAACATCCTTCATGAACTGCTCATGGCTGTTGCCCATGATGTTCTGAACATAGACATAAAAGCCTGAGGAACCACCCATACCGGAAATGGAGGCTGGCATGGACATACGGATTTCGGCATCAGGATAATTGTCAAAGTACTCCTTGGCACGGGCCAGAATTGCCTGAGCGCTGTTTTCCGGACCCTCACGCATTTCCCATGGAACCAGTCTGATGCTGGCGTTGGCAGTGGCCTGACCCTTGGAGCTGCCACCTGAACCAAGAGACAGCAGAATACCCTTGATATTGTCTACTTCATGCTCAAGGAAGTAGTTCTCTACATCACGGCCTACCTTGGCAGTCTGAGCCATGGTTGAGGATGATGGCAGGATAATACGTACTGAAATAACGCCCTGGTCCTCAATAGGCAGGAATGAGCTTGGGATTTTATTAAAGAGCCAGCCGGTAGCGCCAATCAGGGCAAAGAAAAAGACCATGACCTGAATCTTGTGGCGCAGGCAGTAATAGTTGATCTTCAGGTAGCCGTTCTGGAGCACATTAAAGAAGCTGTCGAACAGTGACATCAGGCCACGGCGGGCAGGAGCGTGCGGATTACGGCGATGTACCTTGAGAATAGTGGCGCACAGGGCCGGGGTAATGATTACGGCTACGATAATGGAAACTACCATTGAGGCCACAATGGTTACTGAGAACTGGCGGTAGATATTACCCGTAGCTCCTGAGAAGAAGGACATAGGGGTAAATACGGCCACAATAACCAGACCCACACCAAACAGAGCCGAGGTGATTTCGTTCATCGATTTCACCGAGGCCTCATAAGGCGAGAGGTTTTCCGTGTAGATAAGTCGGTTGACGTTCTCCACCACCACAATGGCATCGTCTACGAGCAGACCAATGGCCAGCACCATGGCGAACATGGTGAGGGTATTGATCGAGTAGCCAAAGAAGTACAGCACCACAATGGTTGCTGAAAGCACGATTGGGATAGTCAGAGACACGATCAGGGTAGATCGTATGTCTCTTAAGAAGAGCAGGATAACCAGCGACACCAGAATCAGCGCTTCAACCAGGGTCTTGGCTACTTCATAAAGCGAGGCCTTAACGAAAGGCACGGTGTCATAAGGAATGGCGTATTCAAGATTGTTCGGATAGAGCGGGCGCAGATGCTCAAGCTCGGCTTTGACCTTTTCAGCTACCTCAACGGCATTGGCGCCGTCTGCAAGGCTGATCTGCAGGGAGGCCATAGGGCTCTTGTTGTAATTACCAAAGTAATTGTAGGAGCTGCGGCCCATTTCAATACGGGCAATATCCTTGAGGTAAACGGCAGCACCAGAGGTTGTGACCTTGACCAGAATCTTTTCAAAGTCGCCTATGCTCTGCAGAAGCTCACGTGACTTGATGGTTACGTTAATGGTCTGCTCGGGCACTGATGGCAGACCGCCCAGCTGACCTACGGAAATCTGCTTGTTCTGGTTTTTAATGGCCTGAACAACTTCAGAGGGATTGAGTTTGTACTGCTTGAGCTTGTTGTTATCAAGCCAGATACGCATGGCATAGGATGAGCCGAATACCGAGACATCACCTACACCGTTAAGACGGGAAATAGGGTCCTGAACGACAGATACCAGGAAGTCTGCAATGTCCTCCTGGCTCATGGAATCATTGGTGGTATAGAAAGAAATGGTCTGCAGCACATCGTCTGAGACCTTGCGCACTCTGACACCCGATCTCTGAACCGAGTCCGGCAGACGCGACAGTACGCCGCTCAGACGGTTCTGTACCTGCATCTGGGCAACGTCCACATCGACGTTGGTATCAAAGGAAAAACGGAAACGGGCATTACCATCAGAGGTAGTAGTGGTTGAAAAGTAGATCAGTCCGTCCAGACCTGTCATTTCCTGCTCAATAATCTGAGCTACGGAGTTTTCCACTGTCTGGGCAGAGGCACCGGAGTAGGAGGTGCTGACGCTTACTGTAGGCGGAGCAATTTCCGGAAAGCGCGCAATCTTCATGCGCGGCAGACAGATAAGGCCCACGATCATAATCATGATCGCGATAACCCATGCTGCTACAGGTCGGTCAATGAAAAATTTACTGATCATGGCAATTCCTTGAGATGCTCAAACCTTTGAGCATCCGATTGTCGTTCTTTTCAGTGTCTATTTGCAGCCCAGGCTGCTGTGCTGTCCTCGCCGGGCCTTACTGGCCAGCATGCTGTGCCCGGCCAGTAAGGCCCGGCAGGGCAGCCCCTGCAGGGCAGGTCCTGATGGCAGATCCGTGCGGCCAGTGCAGCGCGCCGTGCCAGGGGGCGGGCGCTGCGCGCCACAGTGATGCTTACAGACGAGCCTTATGGTAGCTTTAGCTCGTATGCCTGAACAGGAGTGCTTAAGTGTTCTCTTAAGGCATGGAGGTGGCAGGTGCACTGGCTGAGCTCTGACCAAGGCCTGAGGCGCTGGTGGTAGGGTTGGATACAGCCTTTACGGCTGCTTCCTTGTTCTTGTCGCCCTTGGCGCCATCAAGAGTGATATTCACACCGTCCTGATTGATAACGCGAATACGTGAACCCTGACGTAATGCGGCAGCACCTGAAATTACTACTTCATAGGAGCTGTCGAGGCCATCCAGAATCTGCCAGCCGTCGTTATACAGCTCGCCCAGCTGCACCGGAGTCTGCAGTACGCGGTCTTCCTGAACGGTATAGACATAGGCATTGCCCTTAGGGTCACGCATTACGGCCTTGGCAGGCAGGGTCATGATGTTCTGGGAGACACCGCCATTGACCTTACAGACTACGGCCATACCTGGCAGCAGCAGATGATCAGGGTTGTCAAAAATGGCTCTTAAGGACAGAGCACCGGAATCTTCATCTACCAGTACTTCAGACAGGCTCAGATTACCAAGGTGACTGTAAAGGGTGCCGTCTTCAAAGTATAAGGAGACGTCATAGGCGCGATCATTGAGGTAGATGGAACCGTCAATCAGACCCTGACGCAGACGGCGCCACTCAAGGGAGCTCTGCTCCATGTCCACATAGACCTTGTCGAGGTCAATGATGGTGGCCAGAGGAGTGTTCTGATTGGCGTTAACCAGGGCGCCACGGGTAATCTTTGAGGAGCCGATAATTCCGGCAATAGGGGCACGTACGGTAGTGTAGGCAAGGGAAATCTTGGCCTTATCAAGGGCGGCCTTGTAGAGCTTTTCATCAGCCTGAGCCAGCTCATAGGCCAGCAGGGCGTCATCGCGCTCCTTTTCACTGGCAGAGCGGCGGCGATAGAGCATGTTGTAACGCTCATAATCCTTAAGGGCCATCTTTCTCTGCACCACGGCTCTTTCATAGGATGCCTGGGCATGCTCAAGGCTGGCCATGAATGGTGCCGGGTCAATCTCATACAAAGGTGTGCCCTGCTCTACGGCTGAACCTTCTTCAAAGAGGCGGTTGAGCACGATACCGTCAACCTGAGGTCGCACGTCAGCGCGGGTAAAGGCGCGCACACGGCCGCTGAGCGTAAAGGAACGCTCCCGGTTTTTAAACTCAGGGTGAATGGTGCTTACTTCAAAGAAGACATCGGCAGCCGAAGGAGTGGAGGCTGTTTTGGGCCTGTCATCGCAACCGGCAGTAAAAAGGGACATAACACCCAATGAGGTGATGATCAGCACCAGACGGCTGACAAGGGATAATTTGCTGCGGTATTCAGGTCCAGGATGAGGCATAAGACAGAGGATCCTTGTTCCCATTAAGGTCGGCAGTCATCAGCTGCAGTTGCTGCAGGGCTCCGCTGCTGCATAAGGGCAGACGTGGCAGGAGCAGCATAAAGTGCACAGGTTGCATTGTGACTGTAAGACAGAATGCATAGACATAATTCAGGCCTGAGACACAGCTGCAGGCTTGAAGTTATGAAGTGATGCCCCTGAGCTGAAGAACAGAAGGCTCAGGACATCTGCCCCGGGCAGGGCGTTTAATAATCGGGGCCGGGCGCCTGCAAAAACAGGCTGCTCCGGCCATACTGGTAAGCATGTCTGAGACCATGGAGGTCTCACCAGAAATCAATCACTGCCGCCCTGTAAAATTTCAGTCAACTCAGGGCCTGATGAGCAGTGAGATAAGTGATGTAGTGATAAGGGCAATATCTTATAGCCAAATATCACCGTTGCCGCCATACAGACCAGCGCCGGCAGTAAAGACAAAGTGTCATTGAAGACAAAGGGGCAAAACCGAAGCAGCTGTAATGACATTAAAAATCATAGCAGCCACAGCTCCTTGCCTCAGTATGTATCAGCAGGATATCAGCACCGTACACCAGATCCTGTCAGAGCATACAGGTATTGAGATACTCACGTAAAACTGCAGGATGATGCCGGGTTTTGACCGCCTGACTTTATCAGACTGGTTCAGGCTCCTGGGCACGTGAAGCTGTCATCTGCACTTAGCTCTTCCACATAAGCCTGAAGTGCAGAGGCAAAGCGGCACTGTATATCATAGCCGCTCAGTCCTGGTTTTGAATGAGCGGCGGCCTTTTGAGGTCAAATAAGTGCCTTAATGCACCATGGAACGCATGTTGCCCACAGATCGACGGCAGACTGCTAACTCAGCGAGCCTGCACGGCCATCTCACGCAGCGAACCGGTGTGGCCATTTCACGCAGCGAACCGGTGCGGCCATCTCACGCAGCGAACCGGTGCAGCAAGCACATGCACAGCGGTCCTGTGCCATGGGGCGCGAGGTGAGTCGCGCCCGGTACTGTTTAAAGCACAGGCAGCGGCAGGGCTGGAAGAAATTTAGCATGCATTGGTCACCATCACATTGAAGTTACAGGGGGCGGTGAACCGAGCCCAACAATGAAATATATAGACTTTTTTCAGAAATTTCACTGTTTTGAGTGGAAAAGTCAGATAAAGTGCCTGAATTTTTTCCCCAGGGCATTTTTTTCTCAAAAACACAGAGGCAGGACAAATAAAAAAGGCCTTGTCATATGCTCTGACAAGGCCCTTTTGCTAATCAAATGCGCTTACGTTACTTCTATTCGGAACGTGCATTCATAGTAAACAATGAAACTTAGCTTTTACTTAGAAAGTTAACTATGTCACAAAATTTGATATTGATTTTTATTTTTACCATGGTTCATACCATACGGCATTTTCTCCTGTAGTGACCACAGCCGCCCTGGCAAAAGCTCATAATCATCCCCGTCACCGCCGCCAACAGGCATCTTTAGTCGAAAACAGTCATTCAGTCACTTCAATCAGGCATCCAGGACTGGTATCTCGCCGGATATCTCAATCTGGTATCTTGCCGGATATCTCAGCCTGGCGTCTCGCCAGATATCTCAATCTGGCATCTCGCCGGATATCTCAGCCTGGCGTCTCGCCAGATATCTCAATCTGGCATCTCGCCGGATACCTCAGCCTGGCATATCGCCTGGCTGGCATGCTGGCCTTGAAACTTAATCTGGAGTCTCAACCAGGCTGCTAATCACAGCAGCAGGACGCGCTGATCCTGACCTTGGCTTTGTCTTGCTATGAAAGGAAACAGCAGGGGCATGGTCACAGGCAGTGACGGCTGAGGGCATGGACCTGGCA
The DNA here is from genome assembly GCF_023051105.1 of Anaerobiospirillum sp. NML120449. Taxonomy (GTDB): domain Bacteria; phylum Pseudomonadota; class Gammaproteobacteria; order Enterobacterales; family Succinivibrionaceae; genus Anaerobiospirillum. Next base: position 16,325 of record NZ_JALKIL010000022.1, read on the forward strand.
GGACCCAAAAAAACAAAGGACAGTTCCATAAAGGGAACTGTCCTTTGCTGTTACTGCATCAGAGCACTGTACGCCATACTTACGGCCGGCTCGTACGGTCTGTGTATGGCAGGCTGAATCAGGCCTGGCAGTTACTGGTGTGCATCTGTTCTGTTAGTCCAGACGGTTGAGTGTGGACTTGAGAATAGAGTAGATCTGCTCGGTGTGGCGGATGGAGCAGCACTCGTCAGGGGAGTGAGGGCTGCGTACGGTAGGGCCAAGGGAGATCATCTGAAGTTCTGGATTGGCCTTGGCAAAGTAGCCAGTCTCAAGACCAGCGTGAATGCTGGTGATCTTGACCTCCAGATCGCACTGCTTGCGGTACTCATCCTTGAGAATGTCGATAAGGCGGCTTGAGGTTGGAGAGGTCCAGCCAAAGCTGCGGCCTGAGAAGCCGGCTTCAACATTGTCCAGCAGAGAGCAGATGCAGTCGATCTTGTCGATAACATCATCAAGGCCATGGTCCTTGAGGGAGCGTGGCAGCAGACCGATAACGATGGAATCATTACGGGTTCTTACAGTGGACAGGTTGCAGGAGGTCTCAACTACACCCTTGTACTCACGGGACATTCTGATAACGCCATTTGGCAGAGCGCGCAGCAGGGAAATCAGATTCTGAGATGAGGTGTAGGACAGAGCGGTAGCCTGCAGCGGGCAGCTGCCCAGAATCAGGTGCATGTCAGGATCGGTGTCGTTGTAGAGATCCTGGTAGCGCACCATGGCCGCACGGGCGGCATCCTTGAGCTCGTTGATGGTATCCTTGGGAACAGCCAGCTCCACATAGCAGGTATGTGGGATGGAGTTTCTGATCTGACCACCGTGGAACTTCTGGATGAAGAAATCGTTAGTGTCGGCAACCTCGGCAAGGATACCGCACATGATGTCGATGGCATTGCCACGGTTTAAGTTGATATCACAGCCGGAGTGGCCGCCGCGCAGACCGGTGAGGTTGAGTACGATGGAAGTGCAGTCAACAACCTTAACCAGCTCTGGGACGAAGGTTACGTTGGCATTGATGCTGCCTGCGCAGCCAACGAAGAGCTCACCGTGGTCCTCAGAGTCGAGGTTGAGCAGGTAGTCACCCTTGAGGTACTCAGGGTCAAGCTCAATAGCTCCCTTCATGGAGCTTTCTTCTTCGACGGTGAAAATAGCGGTGATAGGGCCGTGGCTGAGTTCCTTGTCCTCAAGCAGAGCCAGGATCAGACTTACGCCCAGGCCATCGTCAGCACCAAGAGTGGTGTTGGTGGCGGTGATATAAGGGCCATCGCAGATCTCCAGCATCTTCTGGGAAACGCCTTCGCTGTCAGCGGTCATGATGCGTGGCACGATTGGATCACGGGTAAAGTCGTGAGCAAAGCCGTCACGGGCAACAGGAACCATGTCGATATGGCCCTGCATGATGATTACCGGGCTGTTTTCACGACCGGCAGATGCCTTCTTTTTGAGAATGACATTACCGCAGTCCTCAAGCTCACACTCAAGACCGTTGGTCTGAGCAAAGTTCACCAGGTACTTGGCAATGCCTCTTTCGTGACCAGAAGGGTGAGGAATGGCGCACAGATTCTGGAAGTGAGTAAAAACAGCCTGAGGAGCAAGTTCTTTGATTTCCATATGAAAAAGTTCCAGGGTGCCGACAGGTTAGCAGCCTGCACCGCAAAATATACAAACCGGCCTTTTTGAGGCGACCAGAAAGACAAAACGGGCGTAACAGCCCGCAATGGAAAAGCCTGAGAACCCGCTCTTGATACCAGACTCTCAGATGGCCCCTATATTATGTTTTATAGCCAGCTAAGGCAAGATAAAAACGGCCGTGCCGACCAATTTGATCTTAAACAGGCAGTCCGGCTCATGTACGGGCTTGAAGCATGGCACAAATGCAGCTGCCAGCTCATGGGCACAGTACATAGCCCGCATCAGGCCCAGCCTCCCTCCTATTGCAGTTTTCACTCTCATAATACTGAGCGCGATCTGCTGAACTGGTTATCTGACCAGGTTGCCAGGCTTTGGACGCGCTGCCTGTGCCATCAGAACCTGTGGTGGCGGTGCAGCCAGGCTGTGCCAGGTGTTGCCGGGAATGCTGTGGGAGGGCAAATGGTACTTTGTGCTGACCTGTAATTTATGCCTGGTCTTACCTTGCAAAATGCCCGGTATGAGGAAGTGGTAAAAATGTCCTGATCAGTCTGTCAGGTGCTTAAATAGAATTTTTTGGTGGTGAAATCGTATTTTCTGTTTTAGCACTTGATATCCAGTACGCCGTGACCGGACATTTTAAGTGGCTTTTGCCTGCCTGAAATTGCTGAGCTCTAAGACAATGGCTTCTGCCAGAACTGACGTTTTCATTGCATCACGACTGGCAGAAAACGGGACTGTGATTTGCCTTATTAATGGCTTAAATACAGGCGTTTGGAGGGCTTTGTAAGTGATGGTGAGGGGAGTGGCTGTATGTCATGGCGACAACATATTTAAGATTGCTGGCAGGTATGACAAGTTGCTCATGCCTGTGGTTTTCATGGTATTTTACGCATGAATAATGTTTGAGCTAGAGTTCATATAATTATGCGTGAATCAGAAAACGTTATCATTCCTTTATTTTCGCCAGTTATGCCCTTAAAAAAGCTTATTGGCATGCCATTATTGAGTGCCCTGGTGATCCTGAAAACTGCGAAATTATCTTAATGGCTTTTGAGTTACAGATCACAGAATTGCAATAAATGAGAATTTGCAGTACAGGCCCTATCATAAGATTATTTCAGGCGCCGATAATATAAGTACAACAGATGATTCTGCGGTGCCGTATTCAGGAAACGTTTCCTGAGCACTGCCTGGCGCCCAGTACATCCAGGTAATGCTTTTCTTTGTTGCCCTTAGATAATATTTCAGGGATAAGGCCCGCCGCAGGATAAGGACAAGGCCGGCCGTCAGCACTAATAGAATTAACTTTCCTCATGCCCCCTGGTATCAGGTGTAAATGGCGGAGAGTGTTCTGGTTTATTGTCACGGCTCAGTGGTCTGATTAAGACCTGGCCGCTTCACATGTATTACCCCGAGGCTGTTACTGGCCCGGCTGCACACAGCTGTACCGGCTCTGCAAAGGCAGCCTGGGTGTAAGTCAGAAGAGGTGACTGTAAGATAACCGGTGTTTGCCGGTGCCGTGATTGCTCTTTCTTGTTTTCATACTGACAGTTTAGGGAGCTTATTATGTCCTTGATTACTTTGATATCTCGAAAATTCAGGTCCATGACCGTTGCTGTGGTTGCTGTTATTTTTGCCATGACCATGGGAGGATGCGGTAATTCCATCGATGATTATTCCGGTACATGGATAGGTCTTGATGAACGCGGCGGTCCACACGCAACTATCCATCAGTACGAAATCGTTCCTGGCAAGAACGAATCTGAGTACATAATCCGCGTAACCACTTCTGATTACGAGGTTACTCCAAACGCTACCAAGGCAAGATGGCGCTCTACTGAACCACATATGTTCAGCGGCCGACTCGATCCTAAGGGTAATCTGATCACCGATATCGGTGTTATCAAGGCTGACCCAAGAAACTTCCGTCTGATTTATGGCAACATCTTCCTGGTCCGCAAGGCCAAGAACACTGAGCTCAAGCTCAAGTATGTTATTCGTGACAGCCTCAAGGCCGCTCACCCGGAGATTGCTATCGAAGACTAGTTTTCATGGTGGCTGCTTTAGCAGCTCCCAGACGCAAGCTTCCAAAAAAGGAGATCCCACAAAAGGGACCTCCTTTTTTACGCTCTAAAATCTATTATATTGCGACCACGGCAAGTCCGTCCCCAACCCGGGCCTGCAGACACATATCCATCCGGCAAGTACCATCAATCTTTGCTCACAGGCTTGTCCCGCAAGCTTATCAATCATTCTTTGCCCGCAACCATTGCCATTATTGTTTGCCCGCAACTATTGCCATCATTGTTTGCCCGCAACCATTGCCATTATTCTTTGCCCGCGACCATTGTCATCATTCTTTGCCCGCAACCATTGCCATCATTGTTTGCCCGCAACCATTGCCATCATTGTTTGCCCGCAACCATTGCCATTATTCTTTGCCCGCGACCATTGTCATCATTCTTTGCCCGTAACCATTGCCATCATTCTTTGGCCTCAAACATTTCCATAAGGCTTCGCCCTCTGGCTTTACCCTCTGGCTTTACCCTTAAAGCTTTCTGTACTTTGACTGTACGTCCTGCCACAGAGCAGACCAGCGCGCTTACTGCCTCCGAACACTCTCTAATTACCGTAACAGTCTGCATCTCTACTGAATAGCAAGGAGATGCAGAGCTGATACAGCACACTTGCCCCTCAGCCATTGTCCGGCAGCCACACCAGCAGCTCAGCTGCCGTATTCCGTTCATATGAGCAGATATGCGGTCTGCGTAACCTGAGTAACAGTTCCTGCAGGCTAACGTAGCGCCCTGCATAACGTTTGATAGAGCTCTGTGCTGCAATGCATTATGAACACTCACAAGTTGTCTTGAGGTGCCATAAGGTGTCATCGGGGGTCACCAGCTGCCATGAGGTGCCATCTCGTGTCATCGGGTGCCACAGGGCGCACCAGGTGCTGTAAGCTGCCATCGACGAGCATCAGGTGCCACAGGGGGCCATAAGGTAGCATCAGGTGCCGCCACAGCGCTGCCTCCAGGACTGTGTTCTTTTGCAATGTCCAGTAAGCACTTTATAAAAGAATTACGTTCGTAAATGGATGTATCTTACAGCGCACTGTCACACTCTTAATTATCAGAAGGTAGACGAGGGCAGCCATTAGTCGCTGTTAAAATAATCCAGCCCTTACTGAATGCTTTGTTTGCTGTTTCTGCTGGGCTGGAGAGATTGGGGCTGGCATTGAGGACATTGCTTGACGCATAAGGCTCGCATAACTGCACGAGCGCTAAATGATGTTGCAGCTTTACGATTGAGGTCATACCTGCAGAGATGAGATGTTGGATTGATTATGAGCGACGTGCGTGGAATGGCTTCGCTCAGGAGGGCTGCAGGATCCCCTCAGGTTAACTGTAGTTATTTCCCGAACAGGATTGGCATAGGTTAGAGCTCTTGTCCTGGGACTATTCACGGTCTGGCGCTTGCCTTTGTTCTGGTGCTGGCTTTAGTTCAGGTTCTGACGATGCTCTGGCAGGGAATGCCGGATAAGTGTTGACGTTGTCCTGGCGGCCATGATGAGTGTAGGCGCTGGACGGGAGGCCATGATGAGTGTGGGCGCTGGACGGGAGGCCATGATGAGTGTGGGCGCTGGACGGGAGGCCATGATGAGGTGTGAGCGCGGGCCAGGCGGCCATGATGAGTGTGGGCGCTGGACGGGAGGCCCGGATGAGGGTGAGGGTGGTGGGGTGAATAAAAGCGAAGTTAAGAAGAGTTGGGGTTTTATAAAGCGTAAAAAAGTAAAGCTGCAATTCCTTTGTCCATGGGAACACAGGAATTGCAGCTTTTACTGCAATGAGCCATGTATATCCTTAAGCGCTATGAGCTACAGCATCAGTCTGGACTGCAAAGACAGTCGACCAAAACCAGAAGTTCAGCCTTATATGGACTGTACTATGGCCTGTTTATAATGATGGATCGAAATCTGAATCATCATTGAAGACATCAGTGGTCTTCTTGAGCATGCTGTTAGCGCGGGCTGCCAGCTGTGAGGAGGCTCTCTGGCTTACCAGAGCTTCATCCTTGAGGCGGCGGCGACGTGGTGGCTTTGGAATAAATACAAGACGCTGTGGACCATCGGTACGATATACCTGGAAGCGCTTGAGGCTTGGATACTGCTTGAGGAAAGACTCATAGAACTCAATCAGACCAAACTTTTCCTTGCCCTGTACGCGGCCTACAGATGTAGAACGAATTCTGACAGAACGCTTCTTGTCACTGTCCCATTTGTTCTTGTAAGTACATACGTAGTAGCCACGGCTGGCATCACCGTTAGCAATAAGCGGAGGAAGGTTTGGAACCTTTGGCTGGTTTTCTTTAATCATGATTAAACGCGCCTTCAAGTTTAGTGAAGTTATCTTACGGAGCCGGTGATATCCACATGGCTCACAAGACTAGCCAAAACATAAGGAATTAATCTGTCCGCTCCAGCCCCGAATGATGACATTATTCCTTGTCCATATCATCATCCTGATATCCATATTAAGGAGAAACTGGTAAAGACAGATAACCACCTGTCTGCTTCAGGTAACGCTACAACTGTTAAAAAATCTGTTTGTCACTCCATGAAACCAGGCTATACAGATGCGACAGATTGACACTGTCCGTGCTCTGTATGCCTGTTTGAGGGCCCTGGGCCCATAGTGGTCTCAAGGGGAATTGTGATTGTGCTGGTCCAATACGGAGCAGCCTCAGGTACGGTAGTCAACCGTCCGGATCAGCTTTGTCTGGAAGGAAAACTGATTAAACAGCATTGATACATACTTAGATGCATACCAAGATACATACCATGATCATCGGACTGCGTGCTGAAATGTTTACAAAGCATGTGATCAGCCCGTTCCGGTTATCACTGGTGCTGTAATTTCAGCATGATATCCGAGTCGTTTTGCTCTTCTGCTTCAGCCAGTTGCTGAGCAGCTCCTGTTGATGCCTTTTAATTGAGGTGCCTGGGGTAGTGGCACTTGTCAAACCCATTATTACCGCGAGTATATCAAAACACTTTTAGCGGAAAATTAGGGCGGCCCATACAGTTCAGATCTGCATAGTCATTACCGCACTGTCTCTTGCCTGCCATCCTGAGAATCTCCCGGCCGGATAACAGGTCATTGTTCTCTTCAGCCTGATTTCTTGACCGGCTTTCCAAGAAGTCAGCCCGCTGATAAGTCCGGGCCTGTTTTTGTCTTGCGATATTCTAGAACTTTTTCAGTGCTTTTGGTAGTAACTAGCCAATAACAGACATTAGTATCTATATTATCACAAAAATCCCGTATTTATCGCAAGGATTGAGGGGGTACTGTACTAAAAATCTTAGACAGTCTTTAATTGTTTCATCATGGTAAATTTCCGGGCCATTCTGCCATGACTGCATGTAAACAGAATGTAAACGAAAATTTCCTGATAAAATCAAGGTTTACAGGTATATTATAGATGCAAACATGTGTGATGTAGTGCTGTACCTTGTTGATACAGTGAATATGACACAGAAAATAAAGGTAAACAGCGTGTTTATGGGCAATATTAATAACAGTCCCTGATTTTTATCATGATGTTACCAGATAACATAAATTGCAGCAGAGCTATTGCCTCTCCCTGGTGTTGATTAAATTTCCGTATTATTTGATGTGTAAAGAAGCGCAAAATCATGTGCACGCAAAAAGCACGCACACCAAATGCAAACGATGGCAGATAGCATAAAAATCGTGATGTAAAAATGTGCTCGGGCACGTAAAAATGCATATCCAGCCCGTCAAATGGCCTTTTGTGAATGTATATGCGCTTGCGCAAATGTGACACAGATCGCGAAACGTAAAAGACTGTTTACATCCATTCAAAAACACCACCTGGCTCACATTTTTGCACCTGTTCAGAGCAGCTCATACTGACAGTTCAGAATAATGAGTACTAAAACCATTTATCTGACCATCTCCAAAATCATCCTGGCAATACCTGGCGAAGGTCTGTAAAGCTGAAAGAAATAATTTCCCAGACAGACTTCATAGATACACAAACAGGGGGTTATATCATGCCAGGACAAAATATTTTATAAATTATTTAGTGCCTGGCCTTTGCAGACGAGCTGCTCTTGCATCAATGCGCTCCATGTCTGACACTCCAGTTTAGGGCCTGTTTGGGCCTTTGCGGTAGCAATGGGATGTTCCTGGAGACTGCATAATAATCAGACCATAGCAGCCTCTAAGTAATCATGCTCTAAATTGTGGGGGCTGGCATTTGTGCTGTAGGCAGTCAGGCAGACAGGAGCAGCAGTGATGAAAGGAAAGGGCTGGCAAATGTAAGAGAGTGCACTTTTCCCTGCCGTAACAATGTCAGTGGGACTGCTCTTCTGCTCTTGCCGTGGATGAACTGGCTCAGAAAATCAGGACAGAGCCCAGGATGGCGGCAATGATTTAAGCGGGAGTTATGATGTAAGACCAGTCCGGGCAGATTATGCAATCGATAGCATTGACGGCCGGAGGAAGCCGTTAGCACCTGCTGGAGACTGCATCTGTGAGGTCTGGTGTACAGCAGGGAAAGAGGTCGGGGGACAGGGTTTTGAGCATGGGCACATGACTGCAGCTGCGCACGCCGGGTATGTGATGCAGCTGCTGACATGAATGAATGCCTGGCTGGCGGGCTGGCCGCAGCGCTGGCCGCAGCGCTTTTAGCCCAGCTTGCCTCGGAAGAGATAGACGGCTGTGCTCAGGGTTACGGCGCCAATGGCAAACAGAGGCAGCATCAGGTGGAATACCTGCATGAGCGTCTGACCCTCAAGGTAGATGCGGCGCAGAGCCTCGAGGCCGTAGTAGAAAGGGTTAATCATGCTGACATACTGCATCATCTCCGGCATGGCCGACATGGGGGTAATCATGCCTGACAGAATGATGGTAGGCAGCAAAATAGTAAAGGAAATTACCACTGACTGCTGTGAGGTATCAGTCAGAGCCGAAACAGCCAGACCAATGCCTACGATGCAGACACTGAATACGCTCATTACTGTTACCAGAGCAAGGAAGTTACCCTGGAAAGGAATGTTGAACCACAGTATGCAGATCAAAAACAGTCCCAGTCCCTGAGAGACAGCAATAATAGTAGGAGGAAAGGCCTTGCCAATCAGTATTTCTACAGGAGTGAGCGGAGCCATGAGCATCATGTCGAAGGTACCTTCCTCGCGCTCTCGCGATACTGACAGCGATGACAGCAGTAACACCTGAATCATGGACAGGGCCAGGATCATGCCTGTCATGATGCTGAATCTGGTGTAGTTGTTAGGGTTATAGAAATAGCGGTAATCAAGGTGAATACCGCCTGAAATAGCAGACTGCTGGCGGCGCTGACTGTTGAGATCGCTCACTATGGTCTGCACGTAGCCAAGAGCGGTGTTAGCCGACGAAGTATTGCGCGCGTCGGTAGCCACAAAAACAGTACGGTTTTGGCTGAAGTCACTGGCAATGTAGATGCCCAGCAGGGCGTCACCATGATTGAGGCTGTCATTAAAGCACTGTTCGTCATGGCAGGCTCTGACCAGTTCAAAGGTTTTATTGTTGTTAATCTGATGAACCAGGGATACGGCCGTGGCATCAAAGCTGTCCTGGAAAATGATGTAGGGAACACGCTCAAGGTTAAAGGTGGCACCATAACCAAAGAGTATGGACTGAATGATAATAGGAAGAATCAGGATTTTGCGCGTGCCCTTATCCATGAGCATGACGACAAATTCCTTGCGGATAAGCGACATCAGTCGAATCCATGCAGCAAGTGAAGCACTCATCTATCGTCCCTCTCCTGAATCAGCCTGGCTGTGGTCGCCAAGGTCTGCTGAGTCTGCGTCTGATACAGACGCAGCTGCATCAGCTGCATGACCCGCTGCGACTGCTGCAGCAGGAGCTGCGGCAGCTGCTGCACCGGCACCGGATGGTGCCTGAGCTGGTGCTGCCGGGCCAGCCAGATTGTACGGCCAGTAGCGACGGAAGTGACGGCTGATAGCCAGATAACATCCTGCAGTAAAGATTATGGCAAAGAGCAGCAGAATAGCGGCGTTGCGTACCAGAATGTCGAGACTTCCTCCAGAGAGTATGCAGATTTTGGATGACTCTACCGCATATGTTGGAGGCAGCATATGGGCAACCCAGGAAATAACAGCAGGTATTGAGCGCAGATCAAAAAGAGCTCCTGAGAGCAGGATGGATGGCAGGAAGCTCAGAATAATGGCGTACTCACTTGAAAGGAACTGATTTTGAGTCAGTGCAGAAATCAGCAGGCCAATGAGCACAGCAACATAAAGATAAATGGCCATGGTCAGGACAAACATGAGCACTGATCCTCTGAAAGGCAGGTCGTACAGTAAGAACATGGCCAGGGTGGCCAGCACTCCTCCCATTATGGAAAGAACATAGTAAGGAATAATCTTGGACATAAGCAGCTCGGCTGCTGTGGCGTTGGTGGCCAGAATTCCGGTCATGGTGCCGCGCTCAAACTCACGGGCAATAACAATGGAGCTCATGAAAGCTGACATCAGGGTAAGAATGCCTATGATCTGACCTGCCATCAGATACCAGGTGGACTGATTACTTTCATTGAACCAGCTGCGCGAAATAATCTGAATGTCCTTAACACCTGCAGAGGCAGCTGAACCCGAGGTCATGATATTGCGCTGATTTACTGAACTCAGGTAGGTAACCTGACGGGACAGTCCTTTGATGGACGTGCCACCTGCTATTACCGACTCAATATAGCTGCGGGCCAGTGAGGATGACTGGGCGTCAGATCCGTTGAGCACCACCATTATCTGTACAGGGTGATGAAAGGCTGACTGCGCCACATTGTTGGGAATCATGACGTAGGCACTGATTTCATGGCGCTGCATCAGCGCTTTGGCATCCTTTTCATTACTGACAGCCTGCACATCAAAATAGCTCGATCCCATCATGGCCATGGTAATTTCGCGGCCCACGAGATCATCTATCTGAGGGGTGACCACAGCAACGGAAACAGGCTTGATGTCCATACGCATGCCGGTACCGTAGAGCACTACCAGCAGCAGTGGAATGACAAAGGCTACGATCAGCACTGACTTGTCAGCAAGAATCTGAGCAAATTCCTTACTGATAAGCGCTCTTACATGAACGGGATTAATCATGTCAGGCCTCCTGAATCAATCTGTGCCCCTGCAAAGCAGCGGGCAGCCTGCACAAATCTGGTTTACAGTTACTGACTGACGTCATGCCTGGCAGCATGGCTGTATGCTGCAGCGCCACAGGGCGCAGCTACATACGGTGCTGCTGTGGCCGCCGCAGTTGTTGAAGGTGGCCAGCAGCGGCCTGCACCTGATGCGGGCCGACAGTGGCGCTGGCTGCGTCAGCTGGCGTTGCGGCGCTCCATAACACAGTTGACGAAAGCCTCCTCAATGGAGATACGGTTTGAGCCGTGAACACATATTTCGTCAGGGGTGCCCAGGATAAGAATCTTGCCCTGATCCTGAATTAAAAAGCGGTCGCAGTACTCTGCCTCTTCCATAAAGTGGGTAGTGACAATAACAGTGGTGCCATGAGCTGCAAGACGGGCAATCATGGACCAGAAGGCACGCCTTGAGGTCGGATCGGCCCCTGAGGTTGCCTCATCAAGGAAAAGAATGGACGGCCGGTGAATAAGAGCACATGCCATGGACAGGGAGCGCTGAATACCAAAAGGCAGATTGACCGAGATAATGTTTAAAAACGGTGTCAGGCCAAATACAGAGCATATTAAGCTGATGCGGCTGTCCAGCTCCTGTCCTGTAAGTCCATAACTCTGGCCGAAGTACTCAAGATTCTGTCTGGCAGTAAGCTTGCGATACAGACAGAACTTCTGTGCTACATAACCAATGGTGGCTCGTACCGAGCTCTTGGCATTTTTGAGCTCCATATTGTTGATAAGAATGGTTCCGGCGCTGGGATTAAGCAGAGAGCAGATCATGCGGAAGGTAGTGGTCTTGCCCGCACCGTTAGGACCGAGCAGGCCAAAAATTTCGCCTCTGTAGACCTTGAAGTTGGAGTCATGAACGGCGGTAAAGGAACCAAAGGTCTTTCTTATGCCATCAACAGAAATAATGACCTCGCGTCCTGACTCATCTTTGAGCTCTTCATGCTGCTGGGCAGTAAGCTCAGCTCTGTCCTGATGACGGCTGTCAGGAGTAAAGTCTGCAGCAGCGGCCGAGCCGGCATCATGGCCATGCTCATCTGGCTGTGAGGAGGTAAGGTTGATGTAGGCGTCTTCAAGCACGGGATCACGTGCGCTCAACTTCCAGCGACTGCGGCTTAAATTGCTAAATGGACCTTCCTGTCCTGCAAAAAGGCTCTCCAGATCGCTGTTGAGCTCATCAGGACTTACCGGAGTGCGGGTAAGCAGATCAATGCGGCCCATACGTGGACAGAGGTCCATGATGCAATGGCTGCGCTCGAGCTGACACATCATGGTACGGGCTACCTGCTGATAGGACAGGCTGCTGTCGGGACTGAGGGCAAAACACTGACTGGCTACACGATCGCGCAGTTCCTGAGCGCTGCCTGAATAAATCAGACGGCCGTTCTTAATAAAGATAGTAAGTGACCCTTTTTCTGCCTCCTCAAGGTAAAGCGAGGAGAATATGCAGTAGCTGCCGGTGCGCTCCAGATAATCAGTAATGATGTCCCACAGTTCACGGCGCGAAATAGGGTCAACGCCTACAGTAGGCTCATCAAGCAGCAAAAGTCCAGGGCGGGCGCTGATAGCGCAGGTAAGAGCCAGTTTCTGCTTCATACCGCCAGAAAGTGAACCAGCCTTGTAGTCCTTGAATTTGATTAGACCAACCTGAGTAAGCAGATCATCAAGATAGGCATCCAGAGCAGCCTCCTGCTCATCTGTGCTCCACTCCGATTCCTGGCTGTCCATGGCACAGCTGCCGATACCACCAGTTTCTGTACCGGCACCTGCACGGCCGCCGCCCTCAAGACCAATAAGGCCCATAATGCGGCTCCACATGCTGCCATCAGAGGCACTGCTGTTGCTGGCTGCACTGCTGCTGTCGCGTGCTGTACTGCTCAGGTCGCCTGCTGCACAGGGCCGTGAGCTTTGGGCCGGGACATGCTCAGAGCTGCGCCCAATGCCGCGCCCAATGCCGTGCTCAGCACTGGCATCAGTGCGCAGGGACTGGATATCAAAGTCACGCAGCTTACAGAACAGTCTTAGATTAACTCCGACACTGAGGTCCTCATAAAGACCAAGATTTTGCGACATGTAACCAATGGTGTTGCCGTGAGGGCTCTGGTCCTGGTCAAGAAAGAGGGAAAAGGTACCCTCATCAGGACGGTCGATGCCGGCGATGATTTTAAGCAGGGTTGATTTGCCTGATCCGTCAGGTCCGATCAGGGAAATCATGTGATGTGAGGAGTCAATATGCAGATCAATACCGTCCAGCGCAGAAAGGTCTGAGCCGTCTTCACGGGTAAAGCGTCTGGTGAGTTTATCAAGAGCAATAAGATCAGCCATGATGTTCTCCTCTCTTTACTGAGCGCATGGAGCTTTCAGAATTCAAGAGTCATGGATAGTGTTCAAATGATGCGTGCAGGCTGTAATACCTGGACCGGACCTGCATAGCCCGCCGGTACGGTACGGGCACCGCCTGGACGGCACGGACGGCCGTTAAGAGCACTGCATGGCCTGTACAGACGGCCGGTAAGGGCTCAGCATGGCCTGTACAGACGGCCCGAAAGGGCTCAGCATAGCCAGTACGGGCGGCCGGTAAGGGCACCGCCTGGCCGCTGCGGGCAGGCTGTACTGTCCATGCCTGTGCCCACGCCTGCATGAGCTGCATTGCTGTGGGCAAGGCCTGAGGCAGATCAGCCGGCTTTGACTGTACGGTCCGGAGCCTGACCTTTGAGGTAGACAGTAATGGCCTGACCAAAGCGCAGTACATGCTCTTTGTCGTTTACCTCAACATTGACCTCATAGATGAGATCAGGGCGCAGTTCTTCTGTCTGAACGCTCTTGGGTGTGAACATGGCTGTTGGGCTGATAAAGGAGATACGGCCGCTCAAAGGGGCGTGATAAGGCACCTCGACACTGACTTTCTGGCCCAGTTTGACCAGCTGCAGCTGAGCATCGCTCAGGTAAATACGTATCTTCTTGCTGTCTTCATTGGTGATGGCAAAGATAGTCTCGCCTGAGCCTACATAGTCGGAGATTTCATGGGTACGGGTACGGATAGTGCCGCTGAACGGGGCCTTGATAATACCCTGGGATTCAATTTGATACTTCAGATAGGAAAGCTGTTCTTTACATGCAGTAACACGTGCAGCCTGGGAGGAGATAACCTCCTGACGATAGCCGTTTTCTACTAGTGCAAGCTGTGCCTGAGCTTCAGAAAGTGTTGCCCTGGCTTCGTCATAGCTGGCCCTTGAGCTGTCAAACTCCTGCTTGGAAATGGACTTGCTCCTGAGCAGTGATCTGTTGCGCTCATAGGTGATGGAGGCCAGATCAACTGCAGCCTGACTTTTGGCAACAGCGGCGCGGGCGCTGTCTATTTCTTCTTTGAGGTAACCGTTCTGATACTGATCGAGCAGGGACTGTTCAGCCTGACACTGGGCAAACTGAATACGGATCTGGTGGTCAAGATCCTTGCTGTCGAGTACGGCCAGTACATCATGAGCCTTAACCTGGCTGCCCTCATCAGCATTGAGGGAAACAATCTTTCCGGCTCTTTCAAATGACAGCAGACTGTCCTGAATGTCTACAGTACCGTGTGCCTTATCTGGATCGATACTTTGACGAAAGAGCAGGGCCCATGCAAAAAGCATTACTACTGCCAAAGAGGCAGCGCCAATAAGAACTGATTTTTTCATAAGTCAACAGGACCCCGTCCTATAAGGGGTCACCGCCTCCTGTTCAGGCAGATGCTGAAGATAAAAAGCACAAAGCACGGCGGAGCAGAGCCTGAGCATACCAGCAGGCATGTTCGGCACACCGAATAAAACTGCCTCAGCTACCCGCAAGAAAACCACTGTTATTGCTGAGGAAAGGAATAAGACTTATCGACTGATTACACAATACCCGGTTCATGGGCTTTATTCAGGGGAAAGCATACCCCTCCTCAGGTGCATACACAGGCGTATCCACCAGGAAAAGTAATGGTCGTTGTCAGTATGTATTGTTGTGCCGGTATCAGAGCATGTGAAGCAAAATGTCCGGCTGATGATCACAGTTTATCACATAGCTGCGGGCGTGGCTGGCCATCGCGGGCCCGTGTGCGGGACCGGCACAAAAAACACGGTTTACGGCACGGTTACGGTGTTTAAGGTGCTGCAGTGAGCTTGAGATAACTTCACGAGGGAGGCAAATCAGCCAGCAGGTGATACAGGCTGGTAGCTTTGCTACGTCCAGGCAGGACGGATTGCCGGCGTTGCAGCCCATAGCGCGATGGCCCTGTCATGGCCTTGCCGGCCATGGCCATGCTGACCAGGCCATGACCAGGTGGGGCCTGGTCATGTTAATGGCCATGGTGCTCGGGCAGTGTGGGGAGGGCGGGCACAGCCATGATTGGCATCAGCTCAGGAAGAGCGGGGACAGCCATGAAGGGCATCAGCTCAGGAAGAGCGGGGACAGGGAGTTGAGAACAGCAATAATGGAGATGGAGGTCAGAATATACACAGTGTTGAGATTGCCTGATTCACCGGTAAATTCAGGCACGCCCTTCATGGTCATGATAGGAGCCAGTGAGGTTACAGGAGCCATTACTATGATCATGATGATAAAGCGTACTTCAGAATCATGAGGCAGGAACAGCCAGATAAGAACAGCCATGAGGCCACACAGGGCATAGCGGGTCAGCCATGCTTTGGAAATCATGCGCAGCTGCTCGCCTGTAATCTTCAGCTGGAGCACTATGCCAATAATCATAAAGCACAGCAGGGTATTGGCTCCGGCTATGGTTCTGACAGGTCCCATGATAAAGTCAGGCAGTTGCAGATGCATGGCGGCCAGAATCACGGCCAGAATATAGGTGTAGGAGGGCAGGGATTTGGACATCTCCCTGAAAATGGATTTGAGGCTGATATGCTCGTCTGGAAAGTAGCGTCTGTTCATGTACATGGCCACAGCATAGGAGCCGCCAAAACAGAACAGGGCATTGATGAAGTCAAACATGCACAGGGCCAGGAAGGCCTTGGGACTCATCAAGCTCTGCATGAATGGGATTACGAAGTTGCCGATGTTAAAGCAGGAGATATTGAGCATGTTGAACACGCGGCGGCGCGGATCCCGAGATGAGAAAAAGCCCACCAGCAGCAGAACAAAGCCTGCCGCTATGGACAGCAGCATAATGTCAAACAGCGAGGTATCAAACTGCATGCCGTGAGCTGAGCTCAATATGGCGCAGGGCAGGGTCAGGTACATGACCACAGAGGACATAGCCCTGGCTGTGTCAATATTGACCATCTTAAGGCGCTTGAAAGAATAGGCGATGATGATAATGAGCAGAACGCTCAGACTGCTGTTAAGAGCTGGATTCATGGCAGAGGCCTGAAAATTATGGGCAGCCTGTAAAGCAGGTGCCACCACCGGTCAGGGTTACAAATGGTAAAAGCTGCAGCACACGCGCGGTAAGCCAGCAGGCAATGGCGCAGGGATCAGCAGTCGTGCTGACTGTTGCAACAAGGGGATCAGGGTTATTATAACCCTGTTATGTTACCGGGAACATTGCTGTATAAATCATGTTTTAGCGCCTTGTACTCTGCCTGCCATGGGAGTACGCATCTTCACGCCAGTGGCTGTAGCTGTGCCTGCCATGGGAGTACGCATCTGCCCATCAGCGGGGGCAACTTTGCCAGCATGCGGTCATGATTGCTCATGCTGACCGGGCGTGTTCTGCTCTCTGACTGGTCATGATTATTCTCATCATATAGCTATGATCTTGCTGGCCTGGTGAGCATAATCAGGACTGGTCAGTGAGCGTAATTCTGTTTTCAGCAAATACAAAAAAGTCCAGATCATGTATAAACATGTCTGGACTTTTTGCTTTACAAAACGTAACAGATACCTTTATGGGCGGGCGCCTGAGGTGCACGTTACTGTCAGGTGCAGATGTCAGGACCGGACCTTGAAGTATTTACTGCTACTCCTGGGTGTGTGCTGTTTTGTTTTCGTGAACAAGGGTATTGCGATTGAGCACGAACAGATCAGCATTGATGAAGTCTACAATTTCCTCGCAGGTATTGCCTATCAGAGCAGCGCCGACACCGGCACGGCCATGAGAGCCGATGAAGACGGTATTGGCATGGAGCTTCTTGCAGAGCTTTGGCAGCACATCATCAGGCATGCCCTCTGCAATATGGCAGTTCTCTTCAGGAATATTGTGGTGATGAGCAAAGTCGATAATTCTCTTCTTGTGCTCAGCAAGGATGCTGTCGGCATAAAGTTCCGGGGCATAGTTTGGAACTTCGAGCATCACTGTAGGCAGAACCACCGGTGCACTGTTAACAAGATGGATTGGAGCCTTGGTAATGGTTGACAGGAGCTGAGCCTCACGCAGCAGCAGAACATTCATCAGCTGCTTTTCGTTGGAGGTGAAGTCAACCGCTACCACGATGGAGCTCTGGCTGGTCCACTTGTGATCCTTGGCAATGACCACAGGAATTCTGGAGTGACGCAGCAGGTTCCAGTCGTGAGGGGTGAAGATGATGGAATCGAGCAGGCCATGGTGATTTGCAGCCTTGATCAGCAGGTCAAATTTGCCTGAGTTGGCCTCCAGCAGCATGCCCTCGGAAATGTCACGGGTCCACTTGATAACAGGCTCAATACGCACATTATCAATGTCCATATCGTTATGCTTTTCCAGAGTGGCTGCAATGATCTTGTTCAGCTCTTCACTGGTTACCTGCTCAACGTCCTCATGAGAGGCAATTTCGCTCTTCTTGCCGATAAAAGGAATATCGTTAGAGAAGTCATAAATGAGACGAAGAGCAGTAATAGTTACCTTGGGATTGTAGCGGGCAATCTCAATGGCCCTGTTCAAGGCCAGCTGTTGGTCTTTTTTAGGCTCAATGATGACCAGGATATTATTGTACTGTCTCATCAGCAATCTCCTTAAGCACAGCATGTATCTCCAATGGTGCTGACCTCAAGGGGTGCATGGATCATTTAATGGTGGAGATGTGCTGGCTGACACGCCCAAAAGGTGCTCAAACACTTAACTCTATATTAAGACAATGGGCGTGATATGGACGCAAAACCGCCCATGATGTCTCTCAATTTGTGATTCAGGATCAATATTTGCCCCAAAAGGCCCCGCTGCGGCTGTGCCGTGCCCCTTAAACATTCATGCAGCATGACCAAAACATAAAAAAACAGGCCCGCTATCAGCCATACCAGTTAAAGGATATAAGCTGTGGCGGGCCTGCTCTTTTCTCATAAGCTGGCCATAAGCCTGAAAACGGGGCCGTAAGCATACTCCCGGCACCGCTTACCGGCGCCTGACAGCGTCTCCTTGCGTCGCTCCGTGGAGCGTCGTCACGCCCCGGCCTGGCATCGTGCCCCGGCTTCGCGCTCATGCATGAGTTCGTGCCTGTGAGGCAGTGTGCGTGGTGGAGGCTGAGCCTACATTCTGATCTGACGTGGGCGAATGCCCATGATCAGGCAGGAGATCACGAATACGGCTGCGCCTCCGATGATGAATGCTATGAGCCAGCCAACGGAGACCAGCGTGGTCATCTGTGCCCACTGGGTAAAGTCAGGAGAGAAGTAGCGTACTGATCCTGCCATGATAAGACCGGCAATCAGCGCTTTGAAGATAAATAACAGGGTCTGACGGGAAATACGGTAAATCTTTCTTTTGTGCAGAAGATAGAGCAGCTGTCCTGCGTTGACAAAGGCTGCCAGTGCTGTTGACAGGGCAAGGCCCACGTAATCAAGAGGCCATACCAGAATGAGGTTAAAGACGATATTAGCGGCAATGGCCACAATAGAGCAGCGTACCGGGGTTCTGGTGTCCTGAATGGCAGCAAAACCCTGTACCAGTACTCTTACCAGCATGATGGCACAAAGGCCCGAAACAGAGGCCAGCAGTGAGCTGGAGCTTAAAAGCACATGCTCTTCTGTAAAGGCTCCACGCATGAAAATTACACGCAGAATCGGCTCACGCAGAGCAATGATGCCCAGGGCTGAAGGAATGCCAAGCAGGAGCACCAGGCGTACGCCCCAGTCGAGAGTTTTGTTGTACTGATCGTGCTGGGTTTTGATGTCACAGCGTGACAGGGCCGGCAGGATTACGGTAGAAATGGCTACGGCAAAAATGCCAATAGGAAACTCAAGCAGACGGTCAGAGTAGTAAAGATAGGAAATCGATCCTGTGGCCAGGAAAGAAGCCAGAACGGTATTTACCAGCAGGTTGAGCTGGCTTGCTGACACGCCAAACAGTGCCGGGATCATCAGAGTTCTGATGCGCACAACACCAGGATGACTCCAGCCCCAGCGTGGCAGCACCATAAGTCCAAGACGCCAGATAAAAGGCAGCTGAAAGACCAGCTGGACCACACCGCCAGCGACCATGCCAAGAGAAAGAATGACATTAGGGTCTTCATAGTCAGGGGCAATGAACCAGGCAGTGCCTATCATCACGATGTTAAGCAGACATGGAGTAATAGCCGGAATGGCAAAGGATCCATGAACGTTGAGCACGGAGCTGCACAGGGCGGTCAGCGTGATGAAGAAAAGATAGGGAAAAGTAATTTCCAGAAGGAAAGAAGCCTGGGTGAATTTGTGTGCGTCAGGACCATTGTTGAGCCATGACTCAAACCAGCCCCAGCCAAAAATGGCTGTTACCACTGGAGAGGCCAGCATGCCTATGACTGAAATTACCAGCACAATAAGACCCAGAGTTCCGGCACTTTTGGCAATCAGCTCCTTGAGCTCAGCTGAACTCTGCTCTTTGCTGGTACGGGTAAGTACAGGAACAAAGGCCTGAGCAAAGGCGCCTTCTGCAAAGAGGCGGCGGAAGAAATTGGGAATACGGTTGGCAAAGAAAAAGACGTCAGCCATCAGGCCGGCACCCAGAAGCTGGGCAATGGCAATGTCACGGACCATACCCAGAATACGGGACAGGAAGGTGGCAGCGGCCGTTACCATGCCAGAACGCAGCAGGCGTGGTCTTTTAACTAGTTCGGTCATAAAACAGGCACCACAAATGACATGAATAAACACTGTCCGTCACAGGCCATATAAGGGGCATGCAGTGCCTGCTGCCCGAACCTGTACAGGCAAAACCCCTTATTATCCCATGAACATGCCAAAGCTGCCATGCCCGGACTTTGCTCTTACAAGGCATGCCATGGACAGGTCATGGCCTGGTCATGCCATGCCATGGTCCAAAACTTATCCGGAGCATGAGCGGACCTTGTCCGGAGAGTGTCATTGCACTGTGCGCAGCATGTCGGGCACTGTCTGGAGATTGTCCGTATACACTGTGCAGGAGCATATGCGAGTCCTGTCCGCAGTGCAGGCTGTGGGGCAGTATGCAGCGCGGGCGGGCGGGCTGGCTGACGGCGGCTGCAGGCATGTTTTGTGACCTTTGCTCACTGAAATCAGCCAAGGGAGGTATCGAGCACCATCATCAGGACGAAGCCTGCCAGCACGGACAGGGTGCCCATATCAGAGTGTTCACCAAGCCGGGCCTCAGGAATGAGTTCCTCTACCACTACATAAATCATGGCCCCGGCAGCAAAGGAAAGCAGCCATGGCATCAGAGGTATGAAGAAAGAAGCCAGAAAGACCACAGTCATGGCAGCAATCGGTTCAACCAGTCCTGACAGAGCTCCCATTAAAAAGGCCTTGAAGCGGCTCATTCCGCTGGAACGAAGAGGCAGGGTAACAGCCGTTCCCTCAGGAATATTCTGAATGCCCATACCAATAGTCAGAGCCACAGCTGCTGACCATGCCTCAGGTGTACCTGCAGCGGCTGCTGCAACAAAGGAAATGCCCACAGCCATTCCCTCAGGAATGTTGTGAATGGTCATGGCAAGAAAGAGCAGCTGATGCTGAGGCAGAGAGGTGCGGGGACCTTCCAGAACATTGGTATTGGCGTGCAGGTGAGGCATCAGACGATCCAGAACCATAAGAAAGGCTGCACCGAGAATAAAGCCTCCGGCTACAGGAATGGCCGGCAGCGTACCTTCGCTTTCAGCCCGCTCAATAGCTGGAGCCAGCAGCGACCACATGGATGCGGCGATCATAATTCCTGCTGCAAAGCCAAGTGACAGACGGGTAAACAGAGCAGAGGGGCTGCGACCTGCAATGAAGACGGCAGCAGCACCGGCAGCAGTCATGGCAAAGGTAAAAGCTGTGGCATAGAAGGTAGAGAGCAATGCATCCATAACCAGTCCTTAATATGTGAGGTTTATGCTGATATGTGCAGTATGGCCAGGCTGAATGTGTCAGCGTACTGCCGTGCTGTCAAGGGCAGACGGGCAGAGTGTGCCTGTGCACTGCCGTGCTTTCCGGAGCGGACGGCCTGAATGTGCCAGCGTACTGCCGTACTGTCCTGGGCACACGGGTAGAATGTGCCTGTGCAATGCCGTACTGTCCTGGGCAGACGGGCAGAATGTGCCTGTGCAATGCCGTGCTGTCCGTGGTGGATGGGATGAATCTGCCTGCGTACTGCCGTGCTGAGCCTGATTGCTCCGTGCAGTGCTCATATGGGCAGTGCCTGACAGGGCAGTGCTGGATCGGCTGTATGAGACTTATTGAGCAGGGGCAGTCCGGTCTGACCCTGGTAGTTCCGGGCAATATTCAGCTCAAAAACCGGGTGAATTTACAGGAAATCATCACATATCACTTTGGTGGTAAAAATAGGGGAAATATTCGCCTGCATAATTGGGCAGGTCAGAAATTATTTTAAACGTGACATTGCTCTAAGCAATTGGCATTTAATCGGGATTTGCCTGGGCTTACTAAATTAAAGATCCTTTAAAAATATGGTGATTTTACAGGAGATCTTCATCAGTAGTGATGCAATTTATCAAGTGATCTTCCAGAGCTTTACAGGAAATATATAATGGACCCATCAAAAGTTCAGTGATAATTCACTTTGTAATGTCGCTGAAACGAAACAGAATTCTTGGTCTTGAAAGTGGTAAGGTGGTATTTTTCAAATTCATGCCCCAGTGCACACTTTTAAGATTTGCTCAGCACAATTATTCAGAATACTCATATACTTGCATATGAGTGTCTTTTAACCGGAATGTGACTGCTCTGGCAGAGCGTCCGGTGACAGACAGGTGATTCGTTTTAAGGAGCTATAGATGTCTTTAATCAATAAGGAAGTTGCAGATTTCACCGTTCAGGCCTACGTAAACGACTCTTTCAAGGAGGTCAAGAAGGCTGATCTGTTAGGCAAGTGGTCTGTATTCTTCTTTTACCCAGCAGATTTCACTTTCGTATGCCCAACCGAGTTAAAGGATCTCGCCGAGAAGTATGAGGAGTTCAAGGCTATCGGCTGTGAAGTCTACTCTGTATCCTGCGATACTCACTTTGTTCACAAGGCATGGGCTGACGCCTCTGAGACCATCAAGGCCTGCAAGTTCCCAATGCTGGCTGACCCAACTCAGGCTCTGGCCAAGGACTTTGAGGTTCTCATCGAGGATGCCGGTTTAACCGAGCGTGGTACTTTCGTTATCAACCCAGAAGGCAAGATTGCTGCTTACGAAGTTTCCGCCGGTAACGTAGGCCGTAACGCTGACGAGTTACTGCGTCGCGTAAAGGCTTTACAGTTTGTTGCTGAGCACGGCGACCAGGTTTGCCCAGCCAAGTGGCAGCCAGGTGCAGCTACCTTAAAGCCAGGTCTTGACTTAGTAGGTAAGCTCTAATTAACCGCTGGATTACCAGCAGTTAACAGGCTGAATATGCCAGGGTTTTGTACCCTCAAGGAAGTCCCCGTAAGGGGACTTTCCTGTATATGCAGGCGTATTTTGTCATCCTGCAAATAAAAGCCCCCAGGCATTCGTATCAACAGTAGGACACTGTCAGCGGATCCGGGGGCTTTTTGATTATGCACGCAAGGGGTCTGTAAGTTGTGCATAAATAGTTAGCTATAGCTAACTTTATGTATATTAGCACGTATCTGTGCCTTAGTAAAAGCAGTTCACTGCAGTTAATGCAATTGGGCTTACTGTGAGCGCTTTTCAGGCATGTCACTTTTCGGCCGCAAGGGCCGTGTAGTAGTAATTTGAGCATATCCGCCCGCCAGAGTAACAGTTAAGACAGGGAAACACCTCCGTAAGTAATTAGCCCGGCACAGCGCACCATTTAGATGGACGCCACTTCATGTGCCGGCAGCTGCCCACTCTCAGGCATGACCTGGGAGGCATTGCGACAGAGAAGCGACTTACGGCCTGCGACTGCATGAAATTCAGCCTCAGAGGCTGAGCCGCCTTTGTTTTTGCAAACGATTTCATAAGGACGGCTGTCTGGGGCTCGGCAATGATGCCTGTAAGCGGGGCTGTGCATTATTAAGGTAACAATGTTTATGAGCACTAATGACAATTTATTTGATGCCATTATCGTAGGCGGTGGTCCTGCCGGTTTAACAGCTGCCCTCTATCTGGCCCGTGCGCGTTATCGTGTACTGGTGCTGGAAAAGGACCGTTTTGGTGGTCAGATCACCATTACTCATGAAGTTGTGAACTATCCGGGCATTGAGAACACCTCTGGTGAGGCTCTTACCGAAACCATGCGCCGCCAGGCTGTGAATTTCGGTGCCGAGGTTAAGCTTGCTGAAGTTACCGACCTCAAGCTTGATGGCGATATCAAGGAAGTTGTTACCAACCGTGGCACCATGCGTGCTTTTGCCGTGCTGATCTGTACCGGTGCCAACCCGCGTCATATTGGCTTTACCGGTGAGGCTGAGTTCCGTGGTCACGGTGTTGCCTACTGTGCCACCTGTGACGGCGAGTTCTTCACTGGCAAGGAGCTGCTGGTAATAGGTGGCGGCTATGCTTCAGCTGAAGAGGCCATGTTCCTGACCCGTTACGCTACCAAAGTAACTATTCTGGTACGTAAGGATAGCTTCTCCTGTGCCCGCTCCATTGCTGATGAGGTAATGGCCCACCCTAAGATCAATGTGCTCTTCAATCACGAGCTCAAGTCTGTTGAGGGCAATGACATGGGTATTACCAGTGCCAGTATCTTCAACAACAAGACAGGTGAGACTTTTGAGTACAAGGCCGCTGACAACGATACCTTTGGTGTATTCGTCTTTGCCGGTTATGTACCAAATACCGCTCTGGTCAAGGACAAGGTAGCTCTCAATGAGCAGGGCTACATCATTACTGATCATAATCAGGGAACCAGCGTGAAGGGTGTTTTCGCCGGCGGCGATGTCTGCATCAAGACTCTGCGTCAGGTGGTTACTGCTACTGCTGATGGTGCTCTGGCAGCTGCTGCCATGGAAAAGGTTGCAGCTCAGATGCATGACAAGACCGGTCTGGTACCTGAGGTGCCAAACGCTACCCGTAAGGCTCCCCAGGAGAACCGTGCCTCTATCGCTCCTGAGGCAGCCGGAAGCTTCATTTCACCTGACTTCATCCCACAGCTCAATGCTGTATTTGAGCGCATGACTTCCAAAGTTACTCTGCGTGTACACACCAGTGGTGATGACAAGGGCAATGAGTTACTCAATGCCATGAAAGAGCTGGCAGCTCTGTCTGACAAGCTGTCACTCGACACCACCTCTGAGGGCGAGCATCTGCCATTTGTTGAGTTTGTCCGTGAGGATGGCTCTTCTACCGGCATGGCTTTCCACGGTGTGCCTGGTGGCCATGAGTTCTCTTCCTTTGTACTGGGCATGTATAACGCAGCCGGTCCTGGCCAGCAGATTGAGGACAGCGAGCTTCAGGCTGTGAAGGCCATTGATAAGGACGTAAAGATGCAGGTACTTATTTCCCTGTCCTGCACCATGTGTCCTGACCTCGTGGTTGCCGCCCAGCGCATGGCCTCCTTAAATGACAAGGTCACTACCCACGTCTATGACGTAGGTCTGTACCCTGATATGCGCAATGAGTACAAAGTCATGTCCGTACCTTGTCTGGTAGTAAATGGCCAGCAGATTAGCTTTGGTAAGAAGCAGCTTCCAGAACTGCTTGATTACTTAAAGAGCGTCAGCGCCATATAAGACCCTCAGTATCAGGGCTCTTATAAATCCCCACAGGAGCACAACTCCTGACGTTTCAGGACTGTAAGACATCGATAAGGCCACTCGGCCAAAGAGCCGCAACCATATGCTAAACAGCCTGCAGGGCTGACAGCTTTCTGCTGGCGCAATGTTGCAAGCAGCTTAGTCACCTGGGCAGTGAACCCATGGACAGTGAAACCATGGCAGTATGCCCAGGACAGTGAACCCAGGGCAGTATGCCCAGGGCAGTATGCCCAGGACAGTATGCCCATGGCGTTGTGTCCGGGCAGCGTGTCCCTGAATTACCTGAAAGACCAGTTTCTGATTGTTCGGAGACTGGTCTTTTGTTTTCAGTACTGCGCGGACTGCCTTTGAACAATCAGGTGATGCTGCTGGCGCCAGGTTGATGAAATGCAGTCCACTGCAAGACTCTGCAGTGGTATTGATGTGGCGGGAGCTTAAGCTGGAAACTTGTGCCGCAAAACAGTGCGCTGGGGCATGGACAGGTACAAGGGCAAAAATTGTTATCCCAGATTGCGGTGCATGGGAGGGGTGTTTTTGAGGTGGTTTTATAATTGGTCAGGGCCTGTTTACGGGTTTGTGGTTAGCTGTAGCTAACATGGTGTTGATTGCTGTTATATTAACAGGGCTTATCAAGTGAAAAATTTGTGTTACTCAGCTTGTTGACATGGTTACACAGAACGGTTAGCATAGGCTAACCCGAGCAGGAAAACCTGGAGAGGAATGACAGCTTCTCCTTTGTTCATTGCAAGGCGGTTTTTTCCATTGTGTGTATCCTCAGGACCCTTAATTCCCATTGGCGTTTGTTCAAGCTCCAATGGGGATTGAGGGTCTTGCTTTTTTGGAGCATGCAAGCTGGCCAGGTATGGCTCTATCCAGGTGGCCACGCAGCTGGCTCTGGTGCAACTGCAGGCTGTTCCCGGTGGCAGTACGCGCAGCCGTCTTTGGAGCATGGCATGATGCAGCACGTGCAGCAGTCTTTGCTGCTGCCCTGCAACGGTAAGATTAGTGGAGCGGTAAGTGTTTTTGCGGGCAAATTCAGCGGCAGCGTGCTAATATTGCCTGATTAGATGAAGAAATGCCTCATAACAGCCATATTACCGCACAGCCATAAAGTGGCATTACAGCCATCTGGTGGCATTGAAGTCATGAGGTGGCGTGACAGCCGTCTGGTGGCATTACTGCCATCGCGTTGCGTGGCACCATGGATTGGGATAGCAGCCATTGGGCGGCTTGGCATTCTCAGGCAGCCGATTGCCCGGGAAAGAGCTGTATTGTTTGCAGTGATGCCATGGTGCGGACGTGAGGGATTAAAGTGAGGGGAGGAAAAATGAGCGAAAGCCAGATTCCATCAGAAAACTTAAGCGAAATTCTTTTCAAGCCAAAGCATGATTATATTGAGACCTCACTGATCTCAAATTCCGGCTGTCCTCTGCCTGATTCAGGTGACGGACTGCACTTCATGGGCTCCCCTTTCCGCGCCAGATGGTACCGACCTTTAAATCTCTATACCTGGACCTATCTTGGTGCCAACAGTCTTGATATTGAGGCTGCTCTGTCCAATATTGTCATAAGCTCAAATGATCGCTCACGTCCTGAGTGTTTTGATACCGTATCCCAGTACGGTGCCGGCAACTGGATCTATGAGTTCAGTGCCATAGCCCAGAGACGTGTTATGAGAGGCCGTGAAGCTACTGAAAGAGGCGATTTGATTGAGGCAAGTCACCAGTACCGTATGGCATCACGTTACTTTGCCATTGCTGCCTACCCAAACCTCAAGGGTGACGTTCTGGCTGCACAGGCATCACTTCTGGGCCGTCAGTCCTATCGCAAGATTTTCAATGACGAGCAGCGCCTTGGACATTACGAGGAGCTGACTTTCAATGTGCGCGGCGAAAAGGTAACCGGCTACCTGCACAGTGTGGATAACAGAACACTGCAGCCATGTGTCATCGTGGTTTCTGCCTATGGCGATACCTCAACTGACTACTATGGTCTGTTCAGCAACTACTTACGTAAGATGGGCATTGCCATTTTTGTTATCGACATGCCAGGTATGGGGGATGCCAGCAAGATTGTGCTCGATGCTAACAGCTCAGATGTGCTTGAAGCGGCTGTAGACTTCCTGCGCGATCGTGTGCCATTTATTGACCGTACTGCCATTGGTGCCATGGGCTACCGCTTCAGTGCAACTCCTGTAGCCCGTCTTGCGCTGCTGCGTCCTGACCTTTTCAAGGCCATTGCCCTTGCAAGTCCGGCCGTTCACTCAGCCTACCTTGACCACAAGCTGCTCAACAGCATGCCTCTGTCAGCCCGTTCCTCGCTTGCCAACCGTCTCAACCTTGATGCCAGTGGCTGGGATACCATTGTGCCTCAGATGCAGATGCTGTCTCTCAAAAAGCAGGGTCTGATTGGCTATCATGCCTCAAACACCATTCCGGTGCTTACTATCTTCACTCCTATTGATCTCAAGTTTAATGACGATGATCTGGCTGTTGTCAATCAGGCTTTCAAGAACAATCACGTCATCAAGCACAAGCAGATTCGCGTAAGTCAGTTTGCGCCTAAGTTGTTCTCTGAAATCAGCGATTTCTTCAAAGAAAAGCTGCTCAACTGATCCGGGATCAGCGGCATGACCGATCCCTCTTAAACAAGGTGCATCCGTCCCGCCTGGGATAAGGTAAGAGCACTGTATAAAGACAGGGCCGGAGTGTCATACTCCGGCCCTGTCTTTATGAGCACAGCACCGCTGACGTTCTGATGCCTTGCTGCTGACTGCGCTGCACCGGAACGCAGGCATTGCCCTGGCATCACAGTGATGCCAGGCTGGCGGTGGCGCCATTGTGGTGCGGGGCATGGTGTTTCGCCGGGACGGCCTTGTGCTTATAATGGTGATTCACTGAATTTTGCCCGGCAGCGGGCCTGAGATGGCCACAAGGCGAACTCAGGTGCAGCCATCAGGATGAATTTTCATTTTGCTTTGAGCACAGAAGATACAGGCAATACTGGATATGCATAAAGAACAGGTCAGCCGCAGCGGCTGTCAGACCAATGGTGAGACAGAAGGTCAGAATATAGTTATCAAGCTTGGTACCAGCACTCTGACCAGAGGAAAAAACAGTCTCAATCGTGCCCACATGCTGGAGATTGTTCGTGTGGTAGCCCAGATGAGACAGCTTGGTCACAGGGTTACTCTGGTGTCATCAGGCGCCATGGCCGCAGGTCGTGAGCTCGTTGCCTCTCATGCTTCTCTGCCCCCGGTTTTAAGCTCCAAGCAGCTGCTGGCCTCTGTAGGTCAGGGCCGTCTTATTGAGGTCTGGGCCAGTCTTTTTGCCATTTATGACATACACATTGGTCAGATTCTGCTGACCCGTGCTGACCTTGAGAATCGTGAGCGCTTTTTAAATGCCCGTGATACTCTATTTGCTCTTCTGGATAATGGCATTGTTCCTGTCATCAACGAAAATGATGCCCTTTCAACAGCCGAGATTAAGGTGGGTGATAACGACACTCTGGCCGCCATTACCTCCATAGCCATTGAGGCTGACAAGGTCATTCTTCTTACCGATCAGAAAGGTCTGTTCGAAGCCGATCCGCGCAGCTGTCCTGATGCAAAGCTGATTCGTGAGGTCAGGGAAATTGATGAAAAGATTATTGCTCTGGCAGGCGGTTCAGGTACCACTTTAGGCACTGGTGGCATGTCCACCAAGGTTAAGGCAGCCGATATTGCAACCCGTGGCGGCGTTGAGCTCATTATTGCTTCAGGTGAAGATCCTGGCATTATGCTGGACCTCATAGAAGAGCGCGGAGACGGCACTTTCTTTAGAACAGGTGATCGTCCCAAGGAGCTGCGCAAGGTGTGGCTGGCCTCAACTACCAGACCATCAGGACGCATCATTGTTGACGACGGCGCCGCTGCAGCTCTTACAGAACGCGGCTCATCACTGCTGCCGTCAGGCATTAAGAGTGTCGAGGGCGAGTTCCTGCGTGGGGCTGTGATCGAAATTGACAGTCAGCAAGGTAAATCTCTGGCAAAAGGTATAGTGCGCTATACTTCAAATGAATGCGAACTTATCAGAGGATGTAAATCCGAGGAAATCGAGAGTCGTCTTGGCTTTTCCCACGGGGTGGTCATTCACCGCAACGACATGGTAATGCTCTAGCCTCATGTCGGGGCTGCGAACCCTGAACGGTGCGCCGGGCGCGCAGGTGGCGCGCATGGCAGCACAGCACGCTCGCAGCTTTACAGACACGGCGCTTCTTACAGTTTGCAGCCGCGCTGTTGCGGAGCTGTCAGAACTTTGAGAAAGACCCTGTGTAAACAGGGCCGGTTTTTTGCAGGGGGATAATCAGCTCCCTGACAATGAGCTGTACAGGTCCGGCAGGAGCAACATGTTGAAAGCTCTGAGCCCGGATACGGTGTGACAGCATGGTGCTGTCAAAGACCAGCACAACAGGGCCATATGGTCATACCTGGCATACAGGGAATGTTTTCCCTGAGATAAAGGGAGGTGCTCTGAACAGCGCTTTCAGAGAACCAGGTGCACAGGAAATTAAGCAGGTTAACTATGGGTTTTGGAATTGATATGCACAAAGTCGGCTATACAGCCGCACTGGCCAGCCAGCAGCTTGCCATAGCCAGCACTAAGGACAAGAATGAGGCTCTTGCCGCTATTGCTTCAGTGCTCAAGAAGATGGAGAAATTCATCATGGACGTCAATGCCAAAGAAGTATCTGACGCCACGAACCGTGCTCTGCCGGCTTCTATCATTGACCGCATGACCCTTAACAATAAGCGTTACTGGGAAATGATTGATGGCATTGAGCGTGTCATTGATCTGCCTGATCCTGTAGGCCGTATTATCGATGGTCACGTGGCTGAAAATGGCCTGCATATTTCCCGCCGCCGTGTTCCTCTGGGTGTTGTGGGCGTTATTTACGAGTCCCGCCCTAATGTCACTATCGACATTGCAGCTCTGTGCATCAAGTCAGGTAATGCCTGTATCCTTCGTGGCGGTTCTGAGTGCTTCCAGACCAATCTCACTCTCTTTGAGCTCATGGAAGAAGCCCTGTCCAACAGTCCAGTTCCTTCCAGCTCAGTAAACCTGATCAAGTCTACTGACCGTGATCTGGTTAACAAGCTGCTTACTCTTGATGAGTTTGTGGATGTTATCATCCCACGCGGCGGCGAAGCCCTGCACCGTATGTGCGTCAAGCACGCTACCATACCGGTAATTACCGGCGGCTTTGGTGTTGGTCACATTTTCGTGGATGCCTCTGCTGACATAGAACGTGCTGTTGATGTCATTATTAATGCCAAGGTGCAAAAGCCTTCAGCCTGTAATTCTTTAGATACTCTTCTGGTACACCGCAGCCGTGCCCAGACCCTGATCAATGCACTTGCTCCTGAGCTTGAAAAGCACAATGTCGTGGTCCATGCCCATGGTGAAATGCATGACCTTATGATTGACTATCCATTACTCGGTCAGTGCTCGGATAATGATTTAGATACCGAGTTCCTTGGCCTGAAGATGAATATCGTCATTGTTGAAAGTGTAGGTGAGGCTATCCTGCATCTGCGCCGTCACAAGGCTATTCACTCCGATGCCATCCTGACCAATTCCATTGGCAATGCCGAGCTCTTTGAGCGCTCGGTACCATCTGCCTGCGTATACATCAATGCCTCACCACGCTTCTCTGATGGTGGTCAGTTTGGTATGGGCGCCGAAGTAGCCGTTTCCACACAGAAGCTGCATGTACGCGGCCCTATGGGACTTGAGGCTCTGACCACCTACCAGTACACCTGCCGTGGCGACTATCTGTGCCGTGAATAACAGCAGGATGTCAGGACCGTCAGGGACAGTATGAAAATTTCATGAGGCCAGCCAGGCATTGCCAGGCTGGCCTCAGTTTATTTAGGGCCCTGGTAGATGACTGTGGCCGGACAGCCTCAAAAGTTATGGCCAGACAAGTGGATGTGAGGAAATGGCGATATTGGGCGGCTGGCAGGGACTTTTCGCTGGAGCAGGGGCAGTCAGTTGCTGCTGGATGCAGCTTGCTGCAGCGTGCTCTTTTTGCGCCTGCAGGGTGCACATAAAAGGGTGAGATTGGAATGAATCGATGTTTTTGCAGTCAAAATTTAGAGTAAGTCATAGTTTTGGATTAAAGGGTTTTTAATATCTCAGTAGCTTTGCAATAATGAAATCAGAGCAATTATCTCTATAAAATTTAGAGTAAGGAGGAGATATGGCTTATAAGGTTTTAGTGCTGGTCAAACCAAAGGAAGATCAGCCAGCTCTGGAGCGAGCCGCCGAATTTGCCCGTTTTATGCCGGATCTTGAGCTGGTTCTGTTTCGCGTAGTTACCGACTTCACTGAAGATAAGCGCACTGAGCTTGAGGATCGCTACAAGCGAGAGGTTGGAGCTCTCATGAGCCGCTATCCAAGCATTCAGAACTGGAGAGTACAGGTTGATTTTGCTGATGACGTTGCCAGGGCATTCTGCAATTACGCAGGCAAGAAGTCCGAGCAGTTCGATCTGGCTCTGATTTCTGCCAACCGTCGTCATACCTTAAAGGACTTATTCTTCTCTCCAATCGATTCGCAGATTACCCGCAGCGTTCCTATCCCTGTCCTGGTAGTCAAGGATGCTCAGGCTCCACAGCGTCTTGATCGCGCTATCGTACTGGCCATTGATTTTGATGAGGCCAATCACGAGAAGTTCATCGACGAAGTGCTCATTACCGCAGCCAAGATCTTTGCTGAAAACTTCAACGGTGAGGTGCATGTGCTCAACTGTGTACCTCCGGTACATGGTGGCCTGATGGGCGGTGATACTCATCTGTCTATTATGATGGGTTCATCCAAGCCATCAACCCGTCCAGAAATACACACTGCTGCACTCTACGAGTTTGCTGACAAGCACGGCATTCCACATGAGCGCTGCCACGTAGCCGAAGGCCGTGTCGATGAAATGATTCCACGTGTGTGCAGCAATCTCGAAGCCCGCATGGTATGCATGGGCACCTCCTCTCGTGACGGTGTCTTAAGCGCTTTTGATCAGAGCGCCAGCGAGCTGGTTCTTGAGCAGATCAAGGGTGATATCTTCATCGTAAACCGTCATGTACGCTACGATCAGAGCAATCTGCATGACTGATTAAGACCCCGGGTCCTTAATTCCCTCGGCTTATGACGGGAACACAGGACGGGGCAGGGCCCCGCAGTTTATGCGGGGCTTTTTTGTCTGTATGTTGTTAACTACACAGAAAAATACATTTTTCTGTGTCTGCAGACCCGCACGGCCCTGACAGCTCATTGCTGTCATAGTCTTGCCGGTCTGCAGGCACAGCCGGCATCATGATTTACGGGCTTTGCTCCTACAAAGGCACAGTCCGACATCTCTGCCTGCAGGAGCCGCACACAGGCACAGCCCGCAGGCACCGCTACCAGGCAAAGGCTGCAGGCTCTGCCCGCAGGCGCCGCTGTGGCGGTCAAGGGGCAGTGCACGGGCAGAGGATGGCATTGTGCGGTCCAGCCTGGGCTTCGGGCCTGCGGCAGCTGGTCAATGCTGATATGCCAGGGGGATGCCAGGCGTGATGCTGTATGTTATGTGCAATTACCCTGGACATGAGCATTACTGAAAGTCAGAGGTCACGGCAGGACAGGTCGCGCCAATAGAGCGCGCTGCGTGCGCATCAGTCGCGCTGCCCTGAAGCGACATCTGTGCTTATCGAGGATCCGGGGCCGGCCCCGTGCCAGGCTGCTCCATGGCACCATTGTACCTGGCGCAGGCAGGGGGCATTTGTTTTTCCTGCAGCTTTTATCAGAAACAGGCTTTGTCTGCTGCAGGTCTCAGGATTAGTTTATGAGTGACATACGAATTAGACCATTTAAGTGGAGTAAGGACTTTAATCAGATTTTACAGGTGGCACGTGAGGTATGGTTTGCTGATAAAAGCCATGTGGTAAGCACCCTTAACACAGTGAACTTCATGCTGCACTACATGAACCAGGCTACCACTTTGCTGGTGGCTGTCGACAGCAGTGACAGGTTAATGGGCATTCTTGGTCTGACCAACAAGGTGGACCGTCCGGAATTTCGCAAAAACCGCTTTATCTGCTGCCGCGCCCGTTTTTATGAGCATGCAGCCAAGGCTCTGCTCTATTTCTGGCCGGGCGCTTTAAACTCCCGTCTGTTCAATGAGCTCTTCTTTGCCAATTACGACAGATTAAGAAAAATGGTGCCGGACCTGAGTGCTCCGGAGTTTCTGGTCATGATCGTCAATCCTGAATCCAAGGGCATGGGTGTAGGCCGCAAGCTGGTAGCTGCAGGAGAGGAAATCCTGCGCAATCAGGGCTTTAAGAGCTACTACCTGCTGACTGATTCAAGCTGTGATTACGGCTTCTATGATCACCTGGGCATGACGCGCGCTGTAGACGTCAACATGAGCTTCTCCATCCGTCATGTCCCTGAGTATGATCATTACTTAAACTGCTTCCTGCGCGGCCTTGTCTACACACAGGACCTGCGTGAGCCGCACCAGGACTCAGCCAAAGATCAGTAAGGCCAGGGCTGGGCCTCAGTCATGGACTCAGCTCCGGGCTTAGCCAAAGGAGCAGGCCAGAGCCTGAGCCCTTAACCATGCTCACGGCCTCGGGCGGCAGCCCTGCCTTACAGGCAGGGCTGGCCGTACGGCCAGCGGTGGCGGCGGCACCTGCCGCTGCGCCAGGCAGCTATACAGTATTACAATCTCTGCAGCCATAGCCTTAACAGACTGCAGTTATCAGGGGTTATTATGGATAACATACACATTAGACCATTCAAGTGGGGCAAGGACTACAAAAAGTTATTCAAAGTAGCCAGTGAGGTATGGTTTTTCGACAGCAAAAAGTCAGTCAGTTTCCTGAGTACCACAGGCTTTATGCTGCATTATCTGAACAACGCTACCAGTCTGCTGGTAGCTGCTGACAAGGATGATAATTTCCTTGGTCTGCTTGGTCTTACCAACAAGGTAGACCGTCCGGCTCTGCGCAAAAACCGTTTTATCTGCTGCCGTACACGTGTCATGGAGCATGCCGCCCGTATGCTGCTTTATGTATGGCCAGGTGCACGCAACTCCCGTCTTATCGAAGGGCTTTTTGTTGATAATCACACCAGGTTAAGAAAGATGGTGCCTGACAGCAGTGCCCCTGAGGTGCTGGTCATTATCGTCAATACAGCAGCCAAGGGACTTGGTGTGGGCAAGAAGCTAATTGAGGCCGTAGAGGAGCAGCTGCGCAGTCAGGGCTTTAAGAGCTACTACCTGATTACTGATTCAAGCTGCGACTTTGGCTTTTATGACCACATAGGCATGAAGCGCGCCGTGGATGTCAGCATGAGCTTTAACATCTGCCACATCCCTGAGTTCAATCACGGCAACAACGGCTTTCTGCGTGGCTATGTGTACACCAAGGAGCTCGGTCAGGCTCCGTCCCCGGCAGCTGCTAAGGCTGCAGCCCCTGCTGCGGCCGCCACGGCAGATAGCAAGTCCGATGACGGCAGCGGGCAGGGCAGTACTGGTAAGTAGAGTGGTCTGCAGGCTGATAATTCAGTATTGAAAACAGCAGGGCCCGGGTGCCATATGGCATCCGGGCCCTGTTTTATCCCATCAGCTTTTAAAATACATTCAAATCAATAACTACATCTACTGGTCTTTTTGAAGATTAATCAAATTGTTAGTCTACATGATTGGCTTGTTAAAAGAGCGGGATCGGCTGTAATGATGTTTGCTCTTCATATCCTCTGATTTTGAGAATAGCCAGTTTATCTTTTTCACCCGTTAAAGTTGAGGTTGTACCGCTTCTCAAACGTTAGCCACTGACTGTGTCCTGCATCTTTTTAGTTTGAGGATCTAATATGATTCTGCTTCTGCTGAGTTCGGGATCTGGAATCATTTCTGCACTTTTGAAGTTTTTCAGCTTCGAACAGGCTACATCCATTTAAGTAGGCGCTCTCCTGCTTAAGTCTGCACTGGAAGCAGGTAGACGGATATTTTTCCGGGTCAGGATAAATCCATGCAATGCCAACATTGCCATTATCTATGGACATAACTGGTTGGTAAGGGCGCATGGAGTTGCTGTTACCATCAAACCAGCCTTCATTCTCAAGCTGCTTGCAGGTGTACGTCATGCCATTACACTTGATTCCATCTCTTGAAACACTTGCGTTCTTTTGAGGAAGAAGGCTTAACCTCAGGGATTCATGATTGAAATTGCTTTTCAAAAAAGCAGGACGATTTGCACACCCCCAGCTCCAGAGAGCTACAGGGCTGCAATCCTGTGTTACAGGATAGTCATTAGGCATCTTGTCTTTAATGCGGGCATTAACAGTGTTTACGGCAAGAAGAACTATTCGTCTGTAGTCATTGAGAGTAAGCACGCTGTTTGTTCGGTTATCAACAGAGCCGGCTTTTTTATGTCTAATTTCACATACGGTGGATTGCTTGAGCATAAAACGGAGCTCACTCTGAAGCATACCGATTGAGGACTCAACAGTGCTCTTATGATCTGCGCGGTTTGGGGCTGAGTTAATAACTGTAACCCCATGGTTACGCGCAAAACGCTCTATCCTGCTGTCCTCAAGCTCAGCATTGTCTGCACATATACAGTTAGGAATGCCAAAGGATGGCCAGTCAAAGGAAATATGGATATCAAAGTTTTCCTTAAAGTACTGGCTCTTATCAGAAATTGCACAGAACAGCGCTTCAGCAGCGCTTTTATTATGTGCATTCTCTAAAGAAACATGTATGCCGACAATCATACCTGTAAAACGATCCGTAACTGAATAAAGTACAGGTCGTCCTACTGGAATGGCAGGCTCTAATGAGGAGCAAAGAAAAACATTGTCCGGAGTGGAATCAACTTCGTAAACGTCACCTGGGCCTGAGCTGGCCTCATATTCAGACTCCGGGCGTGCTAAGATATCCTTGTTGAAGACAATATGAGAATGCCTCAGCAGGTCCCGGTCTCTTCTGTTACAGGTTCGGTAATAGAATGAAGAAAACTGTCCGAATGTTGGAACAGGCGAGTCAGGATACTTATCTGAATAGCGAGCAATAAGAAATGAATAAGCCTTTCTTAAAGATACGCCATTCTGTGTCAGAACATAATCCCTGATAGTGGCTGACATTAAAGTCTTTAGGGACTTGTCTAATAAAGGCTTATCAACGCCCGTTTTTCTTCCCGGGTTGGAAGAAAAGGTTCTTGGTGAATGACCTACAGCACGATAGTCAGGCATAAGAGCAGCCTTACACTGACCTCTTTGAAACCATCTGGCAATAAGCCTGTACAGTTTACGCAGCTTGCTCCTGCTGCCGTTGGACGCTTCGTGAAGCGCAACAGTAAGAGCATTACGAGAATATAAGACTTCCTGGTTAGAAACAATTGACGAAATAAGACAAAAGTTTTCCTCAACAGTCTTGTTCTCACTGACATACATGTTTCTCAGTTGCTCATAAGGATCTTCTACGACTCTTACTGCTCCGCAGCCCAGTTGTCTCTCAAGCTCTTTAGTATCAACAACCCTGTAGGTAATTTTACTTTGCTGATTGCCAGATATTGGATAAAGAGCAGTACTGTCAGTATTGGAGTAAAGGACTCGATGAGGGATACTGTCGATTGACAGAACTTCGTTCTTATTAAATATCAACTTGACTCTCCTCAACTTTGCCCAACCTGCAGTCATTAAGCAGCTTTAGATTGACTGGGATCTTTAAGAACTTCTTTGCACGTAGAATCTGTATAGCCTCACGTATGGTGTACCGTGCGTCAGAAGGTACCCCTATGCAATGAGTATCTGGTAACTAAGAAACCATAACATCATAGGGAGCTTCCCTGGGGTTACCAAAAACATTGAAGAGTTTTAATAAATCCTCTTCAGGGACATCTCCTGCCTCATTATATACAAGCAGATAAGATTTCTGACACGACTTTGACTGTCCTCCATTTGGCTATCAAGTCTATTATTAAAGACTTTTCATATAGTTTGCCTCTGATTTGATGTCAGGTATGAGTTTATGACAATCTTTAAATAACATGTACATTTCTGCAGGCTGATAATTCAGTTCTGAAAACAGCAGGGCCCGGGTGCCATATGGCATCCGGGCCCTGTTTTATGTGAGCTCTGCAGATTGTCTGTTCATCTGCTCAGACATATCCGGCCGGGTTTGCTCTGGCCGGATATGCTTATGGTATTAGACGTTGAAGAGGAACTCGAAGAGATCGCCGTCCTGAACGATATAGTCCTTGCCCTCAGAGCGCAGCTTGCCAGCTTCCTTGGCGCCTGCTTCGCCCTTGTACTTGATGAAGTCATCAAAGGCAATGGTCTGGGCACGGATAAAGCCGCGCTCAAAGTCAGAGTGAATCTTGCCTGCAGCCTGAGGAGCGGTAGCGCCTACCTTGACAGTCCAGGCACGTACTTCCTTGACGCCGGCAGTAAAGAAAGTCTGCAGACCAAGCAGCTGGTAACCGGCGCGGATTACGCGGTTAAGACCTGGCTCTTCAAGACCAAGGCTGTCCATGAACTCCTTGCGGTCAGCCTCTTCCATGGTAGCCAGGTCAGCCTCGATGGAGGCAGAAACAGGTACTACTATGGAGTTTTCTTTGGCGGCATACTCGCGGATAGCGTCCAGGTATGGATTGTTCTCAAAGCCGTCCTCAGAGACATTGGCAATGTACATCATTGGCTTTAAGGTCAGGAAGTTAAAGCCCTTCATGGCAGCCAGGTCTTCTTTGGTGAACTCAACGGCACGCAGCATCAGACCCTTTTCAAGGGCTGGCTTTACCTTCTCAAGAGCTACTACCTGAGCCAGAGCTTCCTTGTCACCGCCGGTGCGGGCACGCTTTTCAAGGCGCTGCAGAGCCTTGTCAGCAACTTCAAGGTCAGCAATGGCCAGCTCAGTGTTGATAACCTCAACATCGTCAACAGGATTTACCTTGCCGTTAACATGGATAACGTTAGGGTCATCAAAGCATCTGACCACGTGGGCAATGGCATCAGTCTCACGGATGTTGGAGAGGAACTTGTTGCCAAGACCCTCACCCTGAGCAGCTCCCTTAACCAGACCGGCAATATCCACAAATTCCATGGCAGTTGGGACTACCTTCTGTGGATTTACTATGGCAGCGATCTGATCAAGACGGGTATCAGGTACAGGTACGATACCGGTATTAGGATCGATGGTGCAGAAAGGGAAATTCTCAGCGGCGATGCCGGCCTTGGTTAAAGCATTGAATAAGGTGGACTTACCAACATTTGGTAAACCGACGATACCACAGTTAAAACCCATGTTTAACTCCAGGAAAGTGAGGAAAAAGGATAACGAAACCAGAGCTGCTGTCCGTGCCACTGCAGGCGCCACAGCAGTTGTTCCTGCATGGGCACATGCCGGGGCTGCAGCGGTGCGCCTGCATGGGCACCATCCGGGGCTGCAGCGGGGCCCGGCCTGGCCGCCTGGGCGCCAGGCGCCGGGCCGGACTTGTGCCGTTGGGGCTTACGGAACAGGCGCCTTGAGGCTATTTCTGCCAGGCAAGCGGCTTGAAGCCGTTGATGGCACTGGTGGCTCTGGTTATGCCCTGGGTGTAGATCAGGCCAATATCAACAGCGGCCGCATCTAAAGTTTCTTCAATCAGGGCGCGGTCGACAGGCGATGGCTTGCCCAGAACCCATGAATAGGTGTCAGGACCCTTGCCAATGCCTATGCGCAGGCGGTAATAGTCCTGGCTGTTAGCCAGGTGGGCGGTAATGGACTTAAGGCCGTTGTGACCTGCAAGACCGCCGCCGAATTTGAGTTTCATCTGGCCCGGAGCCAGGTCAAGTTCGTCATGCAAAACCAGGATTTCTTCCGGGGCAATCTTGAAGAACTTGCATAAAGGACCTACGGCACGACCTGATTCGTTCATGTAGGTAGTAGGAAAGAGCAGATGTACCTCATGGCCCTCAATAGAGCCTTTGCCATGCAGTCCGGCAAATTTGCTCTCAGGATTGAGGCTGATATTGTAGCGGCGGGCGATGAGCTCAAGCAGGTCATAACCCATGTTGTGACGGGTATGGTCGTACTTGGCTCCGACATTACCCAGACCGACAATCAGTCTGATATTGGCATTAGCTGGCATATTGGCATTTCTCTGTGGATCTGCGGTCAACAGCTGGCCGCAGGATGCAGGCTGCAGGCTGATAAA
Source organism: Anaerobiospirillum sp. NML120449 (assembly GCF_023051105.1). Taxonomy (GTDB): domain Bacteria; phylum Pseudomonadota; class Gammaproteobacteria; order Enterobacterales; family Succinivibrionaceae; genus Anaerobiospirillum. The sequence continues at coordinate 55,447 of NZ_JALKIL010000022.1, forward strand.
AGCTGACAGTGTGCACTGATTGCCCGGTGCAGCCTGCTGCAGATGCAGCTGCTGGCGCTGCGGCGCAGACGTCCCGGCTGCTCAGGCGTGGGCGGCAGCAGGAACGCTGTATGGTATTGGCTGACAGCCTGAAAGGGGCGCTCAGAGCAGGGACGGGGCATCAGCAATCCGTTCGATGCCGCTTAAGTCCTCAGGATTTAAGCGTTCCAGAGCCTGAGCTGCAGTAAGCCCGCTGTCAGGAAAAACCAGATCAGGGGCGATTTCATTGAGCGGCACCAGGACAAAGGCACGCTGCTGAGCGCGCGGGTGAGGCAGGATAACTCTGACGTCTGATGATATCAGATCACCTGCGCAGATAATGTCCAGATCGAGGGTGCGTGGGCCGTCCTTGAAAAGCCTTACACGGCCAAATTCAAGCTCTATAGCGGCAAGACGTTCGTACAGGGCAACAGGATCGGGCTGACTTTCAACCATGATGACAGCGTTAACAAAATCATCCTGATCAAGATAGCCCACAGGAGGGGTACGGTACAGGGATGAAGCCTTGATAACGCTCACGCCCTCAATGGCGTTAATGGCAGTCACGGCATCCTTGAGAGTGGTGGCACTCTGGCCCATATTGGAGCCCAGGGCGATTACAGTCAGCATCAAACTTTTCCAGTGCTCAGACAGCTCAAAAAATGATGATTATCATACAGAATTAAGGCCAAAGCTCAACAAAAATGCTGAAATCTTTGGCCTTATATATCAGGATTTTCATACCTGAGGTCAGCATGCGTGCCTGGAGTGTTCCAGGTCCGTTGTGAGCCTGGGCATGAGTCCTTTGTGATCCAGGGCATGTGCCCTTTGTGAGCCTGCAGCCCGTGTTGCGGGCTCAGATTATGGCTCGAGATTCATGGACTTGCGCCAGTTACGGGCCTTGCTGATGGACTCAGAAGACTCGTAAATCATCTCGCTGTCGCGCTGACCATTGTCTGATGAGCCACGGTCACGGCGATCACGATCGCGGTCGCGATCACGGTCACGACGGTTGCGGCGGCCGCCACGGCGATCATCCTTGTAAGGACGATCCTCACGGGAACGTCTTTCAGCTTCTGACTTGCATGCGTCATAGTAAGGCTGCCAGAACTCAACGCGGGACTGCAGGCTGCTGTCAAACTGAGCACGCAGCTTGAACAGGTCAAAAGCGGCGCGGAAGCTGTTGTAGGAGGTGGTCTCCTTGACATACTTCTCAGGCTCCCTGGATTCAAGGAGGAACTGCAGACGCCACAGCAGGGCGATAGAGCGGATGATCTGCTCAGGCATGGCGGTGATGCTGTACTGATTGATCACAACGCTTGAGGCCAGGAAGGAGATCAGTGACTTGTAGTTGATGTTGTTGGCAGAGAACATCAGGTCGTCGCGCACTTCGTAGAAGTCCCACAGGAACTCGTTCCACAGAATAATGGCATAGAGGAAGTGAGGCTTGTTGCACTTGCCCTCGTGGAAGCGCTGATCGGTGCTGGCAAAAGCGTAATTTAACAAATCACGGCAGGAGCTGGAGTTGAGCAGCATTTCGGAGAGGGTGAACAGGCGGCTGAACAGATGAAGTTCAGAAAGTACGCGGAAGCTTGCCTGGGCGTGGCCAGTGAGGAAGAGCTTGTTAACCTCGTCGTACATACGGGCCGGAGCAACCTGATAGAGCAGCTGGGCACATGGCTCAATGCTCTCAAGGGTGCGACGGGACAGGGCAAAGCCCAGCTTGGCGCTGAAGCGGGCGGCACGCAGAATACGTACCGGATCTTCACGGTAGCGGGTCTCAGGATCGCCAATGATATCGATCACGCCCTGGGAGAGGTCGTACAGACCGCCGTGCATGTCGATAAGCTCACCGGTCTGGATGTCCAGATAGATGGCGTTGATGGTGAAGTCACGGCGCTGAGCGTCATCTTCAATGCGCTTGCCGTAGCTGTTGTCACGCACCAGCATGCCCTGGTCAGTAACCTGAACATCATAGGCCTTGCCATCGCCGCTGAACGGACGGGTTACCTGCATCTTGTTGGCATTGCCACCACGGAAGGTGGTTACTTCGATAATATCGTTATTGGTATATACGATATGAACAATCTTGAAGCGACGGCCAATGATACGGGCATTGGTAAACAGACGACGCACCTGCTCAGGGGTCGCATTGGTGGAAACATCAAAGTCCTTAGGAGTCTTGCCCAGCAGCAAATCTCTTACGCCACCGCCTACCAGGTAAGCTTCAAAGCCGGCCTGCTTGAGGCGCTTGATTACCTTGATGGCAAATTTGGAGATTTTTTCAATTGGCAGCTGGTGCTGTTCAGCGTCCAGGACAAGCTTATGCTGGCCTTTTTTGACCACCATGGCTTTGTGCTTCTTCAATAGGTCTTCAAGACCTGGCATTAAGGTAGAAATTTTTGTGTACCTCAAGTCTACAAAGAAGGCTGGCTCTCCTAATATTTTACTCGGATACTCTCACCATCCATGAACATCTCAGTGTCATCACAGGTCTCAAGACCTGTGCAGTCCCGGCCATGACATGACCTGTGACCTGCCCTGTGCAGGTCAGGCCTGCCTGTCTGCAGGCGTCCTGCCGGGCAGGCGTCATGCAAAAGCGCAGGCGCAACTGTGCGCGGCGCTGCTTTGCAGCATCGCTTTGAGCATGTATTGAGGGGGAGAGGAAGGGGGAAAGTGCTCCGAGTAAAATATCAGGGGAACCTACAAGAACAAGCCGAAAACCGGTGAGCTGACCCCAGGGAGGGGACATGGCTCCATAAAGCATAAGTCTTCATCTGTGCATCCAGCTTTAAGTGGGCTGGTAACGGTCGGGAGCCGTATGGTCAGACCTGCAGAGAGTGCATCATGCAGTACATCTGCACCTGCATGGCAGAATGTCACGGAGGCTGCCACAGCCTGTTGCCGTCGGCGTCGTGCCCATGGGACTTAACCTGTCTGCAGGATCTGAAGATTTACTTTGGCGCAGGCTTTTCATACAGCCTTGCTGAACCGGTATGAATTGCCAGAGCTCTTAGGCTGGCAGGCATGACGCCTTGAGGTCGGACGGCAGATGCCCTCGGGCAGTTCTGCTTTTGTATTCTTAAGCTGCCTGCAGAGCCGCCCCGTCTTGAATACGGGTGCGCTTACCCTGAGGTCAGATACTTTAGAATGCGCCGCCTCGGTCATGCAGTTACTGCACAGCTTGAGATAGCAGCTCATTGCCTGTCAGGACAGTTCACAAAATACACCTGCAAAGAGCAGCGCATATCTGTTGCTGTCAGCCCGTCTCATATTACTGAGGGGCGGTGCCGTCAGGCTCAGCTTAATTCACCAGGGAAAACCGCAGATACAGTACCTGTCATGACATATGCTCCCTCATCTGCTGCGCACCTTCAGTGTTCATGGTTCAGACCATGACAGGGCTGTCGGTCAGAGAGTATGCCTCAGGGAAAGCCTGGTGCAGACTGGCTGATCTGCATCTGCTTTGCTGCACATAATGTTCAGCAGCTCCTCTGCAGACTGATATGAGCATTGCACTGGCTGCAGGACGCTTGAAAAATAATGCGGGCGTCAGCATGCCGGTACTGTTTCTTTCAGGCGGTTCGCCCGAAAACAGGCTGCATTATATCACAATAGCCGAATGGGGCATGGCCGCTACATTAAAGGCACAGGCCATATGGAATATAAGATCATCCATGCCGTGAGCGTACTCACGGGCCACTTCAGCCACAGCTGCCATGCCTGCGCCATCGGCTCCGCCATCACTGAGAGCATGCACCAGCATTGAGACATCAATTCCGCTGTCAGGAAGCATAAATTCAGTCAGAACCTCACCTTTGTCAGAGTAATAGTCGAGGCCTGGCACTGCCCTCTGTCCATGGCATGCTGCAGTGGTCGGGGCAGCTGAAGTGGCCGGGGCCTGGCCATGGCTTTGGCCATGGCCAAAGCCTCTGGCCGGACTGAGTTGAGGGGTCAGTAAAAGTCCTAGACCAAGGACAGTGCTGGTCAGGGCAGTGTGCCTGGTACTGCCAGGCTGACAGCTTAAGTCAGGGGCTGCTGCATTGCGGGCGTGTCGTGAACGGCTATGGCCTTGATCGCTGCATCTTGCGGCCTCGGCAGAGGCAGCAGAGGCGGCAGCTGCAGCATTGGCAGCTGCTGCTGCGCGGCTGATTATCTCAAGGGTTATCAAACCGGCCCTGATGAAAGTTTCATCAAGGTATTTTGCCTTATTCATGCAGTTTTCATCGCACTGCTGGCCCAGCAGTCTGCAGGTGTGAATAAAGGCCTGATGAGGAGCCATGGTGCTGAGCACGGCAGGAGCTTTGTTCTGTTTGGAAAGCTTGTTGCCCTGAGGGTCGGTGATGAGCGGCACATGAAAGAACTCAGGGGCGGTCCAGCCCATGATGTCGTAAAGACAAAGCTGCAGGAAGGTGGCATCGAGCATGTCAGCGCCGCGTACTACCTCGCTTATGCCTTCGTTGTGGTCATCAACCACCACGGCCAGATTGTAGGCAATGATGCCGTCAGCACGGCGCAGTACCAGGGAGCTGGCCAGCTCATGTCCCAGATCACACTGACTGACCATTCCAAGGTTGTTGTCCTTAAAAGACGGGTAATGCTTAAGGCACTCTTTGAGCTCAATGCGTATGGCAAGGTGGTCAGCATCGGCAGTGCGCAGTTTCTCCTGAACCAGCTGTTCGTGGCAGGGGCAGGGACGCTGTTTCATCAGGGCGCGGGTGCACTCACAGAAATAGGCTGTGCCATTGTCGGTCAGGGAATTCATCACCTCATGATAATCATCGAGCTGACAGCTCTGAATCACAGGTGACAGAGGAGACTTGATACCAAGAAGAGCCAGCTCGGTAAGAATGACAGGCGTGTTGGTGGACGGGCAGCGGGGAAAGTCCAGATCCTCAATACGGACAATAAAGCGGCCCTGATGGTTCAGGCAGCGCAGCAAAGCGGCATAACCGGCCACCAGCGATCCCTGATGGAGGCGACCGCTTGGTGATGGGGCAAAACGTCCGCAGTAAGTCATAGAAAAAAGGATCCTCACGTTTAACATTCACAGCCGCCATGCGGCGCGTGGCCGCCTGCATGCATGGCTGCCTGGCAGGCTGTCTGGCGGCTGCCCGCCTGGAGCGCACCGGCCCGTGGCCAGGTCGCAGGCAGTTGCTCTGCTGTTCGCCTGTTCATAGCGGCCTGCGGCAATGCCGCCGGCAGGCAGCTCTCGGGCAGGGCCTGGTGACTCTTATCCTCTGATTGAATGGCCGGCTCTACTGCCTGTCGCCAAAAAGCTCAAAGAAATTCCTGTTAGGAATAAAGGTGCTTTCGTTACCTGCAACCACCTTGCCCATGGTCAGTCGTACCGGAACGTCGCGCTGCTTTTTCTCGTCGAATTTGACGCCATGCTTAATCTGCACATAGGTGGCGCCGCAGGAGCCTTTCTTGAAGTAGAGCTTTTCCGGAATGACAGAGAGATCAAGTGGAGTGTTATCAGCCATGGCTTATCCTTAAGCAAAACAAAAAAACACTGACAGTGCAGAAAGTGGCTGGTTATCTGAGCCATCAGTCTGCGTAAGCCATGAGAATATGATCTTTGGGGCTGAAAGTTAAGTATTTCTGTTATTACCTGACAAAATGCCACAGTATTTGACCTGCCCAACCCGGCCCAGCTCTGTCCTGCCATGCCCTGTTCTGTCCAGCCCAGCCCATCCCAGCCCTGATCTGATCTGTCCGTCTGTCTGTAAAGATGGCATAGACCGTTCATGGCCTGTTTGATTGAGAGCGGGACAGCGTAGCAGGGGCGATTCATGCAGGGCTGGTGATCGCACCTTTAAAACTATATCCAATGTCTTTTGCAAAGCAAAATTATGGTGCTGTGAGATATATGAAAACTGGACAATGTGCTGTCAGTTGCAGAGCAAAAATGTGGGCCTTAAGGATTGCTGAGAAGTGGTGTATGGGCCGAGCATCGCAGTTGGTGTACGGCATTAGCTGTCAGTTGCTTTGGCGCCTGATGGAATATGGGCCGGATACTTATTGAAATGACAGAATGGGATGAGATTGGGGGGAGGTGGCTGTAAGGTTGAGATGCGGTGACTGTGAGATCGCCTGATGGGGCCTGGGACTGTTGCAGTACAGCTGCAGGACCGCCCTGATGTGGTGGGTGGGGACCTTGAGTTTTTAGGAGGAGCTGGGAGTTTGGAGGTGGGCCTGGGGGCTCATGGGAATATACTCAAGCGCACCGCAGTGCGCCTGAGTTATTGAGTGCAGGCAGAGTGTGCCTGATAGTGAGCAGGACCTGCTGTTAGTCTCCGTACTGCTTTTCCTTGATTTCAGCCAGGGACTTGCAGTCAACGCACAGATCGGCGGTTGGACGGGCCTCAAGACGCTTGATACCAATCTCAATGCCGCACTGCTCGCAGTAACCAAACTCGTCATCATCGAGCTTGCGTAAGGTCTTTTCGATCTTCTTGATCAGCTTGCGCTCACGGTCACGGGCGCGTAACTCGAGGGCAAACTCTTCTTCCTGGGAAGCACGGTCAACTGGATCAGGGAAGTTGGCAGCTTCGTTCTTCATGTGGCCTACAGTGCGGTCTACTTCAGAGCGCAGCTGATCACGCCAGGCGGTCAGGATCTTGCGGAAGTGCTCTTTCTGAGCATCATTCATGTATTCCTCACCAGATTGCTCCTGGTAAGGCTTAACACCGGCAATAGCCAGCGGCGACATGGAGTCTAAATCTTCTTGGGTAAGGTTACTCATAACTCATTTCCTTATTGGTTTGTAAGCATCAGCCCGCCTCATAAAGGCGGTTAATGAGCAAGGGCAGCTGCCCGGCTCATTTGTTCCTGATGGCAGGTTCAGCACCTGCAAGGTACTGCAGATCCATTCAGGATGATGCTCTGATGGTGAGGCCGGCCCTCAGGGCAGGCTTCTGACCGCAAACATGACGGATGAAGTGCATTTAAACCTGTAAACCTGAGGCAGATGCCTTACAGAACACCTGAACGTTTCCGTCATTGCACAGGGACAACTTCACGCCCGCAAGGGCGAAGAGCGGCTGTGACAGACCTGATTCAAGCTGCAGCGCTACTGGCGCAAACAGCTAATACAAGCCCTTATTAATGGGACTGGCCATTAATCAAGGCAAGCATTATCCATAAATTGCCCCGGGGTATCAAGCAAATAATATCCATGCTGTGAGAAATATAGCTAATTTGCGTAATGCTCCATGCCTTGTATCGCATTTTTCTCACTTTGCAGCCCCGTTCAGGCAGGCTTTTCCAAAGCCTGTCGTGTCTTAAAGTGCTCTGTCTTTGTGATATCTGACAGTGGGCCTGCACTCTTTAGAGCAGCATGGCGCTGCTGTCAGGGGCCTGGGCTTATGAAAAAGTACTGACGCTGAAGTTAAGGCTCAGGGCAAGGTAAACCAGGTCAATCAACATAGCACAGTAATTCAGATGGCACTAAGCATCATATGTCCAAAATGACGACCCGCCTGCAAAACAGAAAAATTCACAGCCATAAAAATGTAGTCTTAACTGTAACCTTACGTGAACTTTACATTGGAATACCTGGTCATAAATGCAGGTCCGTCATCCAAATGACTGCCCCGACGAGGGCAACATGCAGCTTTTCCGTAAGTTTAACTGAAAAGTGCCGGCCGTTTTATCCTTAGATATACGCAGCGTAACCGCAGTATCAGCTGCTCACAATACTGGCCGGATCAGGGTGGTCAGTTCCGGGAGTGCGCTTTCTACATATATATAGTGCACTGTGGGCAGATCAGATGTTCTTGCTTAGGCCATGTGGCGGCTGTCAGTCCTGTGCCTTGCTGTGACCAGGCCCGGCCATGCTGCCGCCTGGGCAATGCCCTGGGAGTTGCCAGGCTGGGCCTGCCCGGTGCTGGCGCTGCCGGCACGGCTCAGCCCGTACCTGTGATTTGCATTGCGGCCAGGGTGTAGCCAAGTTGTGGCCCGGCTGGGCCAGGCTGTAGCCACGTTATAGCCCGGCAGCGGCCCTGGTGTGGCCTTGCTGCGGCCAGGTTATGACGGTTGCCCTGGCGCGGCCTGGGGGGTTATAGCAAGGCTGTGCTGTTGGCAGGTTACGCCTCATTTGCCCGGTAGTCCAGACTGCCGTAAATATGGGGGCGGGAGCGGCTTATTTTGTATGCACAATGCCATGGGCTGATAGTTGAGTTTAGGCTTGCTTTGCTATAATGCATACTTTTGTTCTGTAAGGGCAGCATAAGCTGTGAGGCATGCATACGGGCAGTAAAATGAGCCTGTCATGGGTGCCCTGTCAGGCGCGGGACAGGCCAGGTATGACCGGCCTGCAAAATCCCAGGTGAGGATCTGTCCTGAGCATACTGTCTGCGGCACTGCGGGCCGCTTTACGGGTACGGACATTTGAGGCAGGTGTTGGAGTAATCTTTCTGCCTGAAGAATTTCAAGGCGCAGCCATTAAGGAGCAGTGTGTCTCCATAAGCTGCGCCATAAGGCCTGATGTTCACAGAGCACAGGGCCCCAGAAGGAAGGTAATAACTGATGCAGGATAAGCATAACGGCCATGGCAGCGGCAGCTCGCGACTTGAGCCTACCTTTGGTGACTTTACCGGTATGCCGGACCCGCAAAATAATCAGGGCCAGGATCTTACAGGTTCAGGCTCTGCTTCCTTTGATGCCGGCTCCTTCAGTGCCCTTGATGATGCTCCCTTGACCGGACCGGGCCGTCGTGCTGCTGTCGCCGCCCAGGAAAAGGCTGACAGCGACAGCGTTGAGCACAACAGTGATATTTCCGACCTTGCGGCACAGGACGCTAATGGCACAGGCGCCGCTGGTGTCGCTGGTGCAGGGGCGGGCGCTGCCGGTGGCGCCGTCCCGGGCGGCCTGCCGCCAGAGGGCGATGATGACAAGGGCCGCTCAGGCCGTGCTGAGGAGGCTGGTGCTGACAGAGACGGGGCAGATGCTGTAGCCGAAGCTAAGGGCGCAGCTGGTGCCTCTGACAGTAACGGTGCCGATGCAGATGGCTCTGCCGGGGGCGAAACTGCCGGAGGCGGTGCTGCGGGCACCGCTGGTGACGTGGCAGGCGCTGGCAATGAGCATGAGACCTATGAGCAGATGCTGGCACGTTTTGAGGGTGATGAGCAGAAGGCTCAGGCTCTGCTGCGTCTGCAAAATGCCCGTGAGAGTCTTGCTGCCGGTGATGTTGAGGGCAACTTCCTCTATCGCTGGCGTGAGCGTGTGCGTGCTGAAAAAGAGGCACGTATTGCTGAAAAGGAAGCCCGCGCCCTTGGTGCTCTGCCTCGTCTTACTGTCTGGCAGCGCATGGTAAAGACCATACGCTTCCTTACCTATCTCTTTATCAAGCTGGCTGTAGTAGGCATTGGTATCAGTGCTCTGCTCTTTATCTACTTTGATGCCGTGGTTATCGACGGTTATGAGGTAGATGACAAGTGGGTGCTGCCGGCCGTAGTTTATTCCCGTCCTCTGGAGCTCTATCCTGAACAGCGTCTGTCTCTTGATCAGATGCTCTACGAGCTCAAGCTGCTGCAGTACCGTGAAGTATCCAGTCCGTCCCGTCCGGGCGAATATGCCGTTAACCGCAAGAACGGCCGTGTGGTACTGATCCGCCGTCCATTTACTTTCCCTGATGGTGAAGAGCCGCGTCTGTCCTTAATGGTGGAATTTGAGGACAAGCGCGTTAACCGTATCCTCAATGCCGAAACCCTCCAGGAAATGGCATTCCTGCGCATGGATCCTGTTCTGCTTGATCGTATTAACCGTATCAATCCTCAGGAAGACCGTATCTTCATTTCCCTTGATCAGGTGCCAGAGCAGCTGGTTACCACTCTGGTAGAAATTGAAGACCGCTCCTATTTTGAACACTTTGGTATCAACCCTGTAGCCATTGTCCGTGCCTTTGTGAAGAACACCATGGCAGGCCGTGTGGTTGAGGGCGGCAGTACCATTACTCAGCAGCTGGTCAAGAACTACTTCCTGACCAACGAGCGCAGCTATTCCCGTAAACTCAAGGAAATCTTCATGGCCATGGCCATGAATCACCGCTACACCAAGGAGCAGATCCTTGAGGCTTACATGAATGAAATTTACCTGGGCCAGAATGGAAATGCCGGTATTTACGGCTTTGGTCTGGCCTCCTATTTCTACTTTGGTGTACCGGTAGCCGAGCTGTCCCTCGATCAGATGGCTCTGCTGGTTGGTCTTATCAAAGGCCCATCCTATTACGATCCATGGCGCTATCCTGATAACGCTCTGGAGCGCCGCAATACCGTTCTTGGTGTGCTGCGCAACCGTGGCCATATTTCTCCTGAGCTCTTTGAAAAGCTCGCTGCCAAACCGCTCAATGTCATTAAGCGCGGTCAGATGAATTACAACAAGACCCCAGCTTTCATGGGCCTTGTTAAGACTGAAATTGGCTGGCGTTTCAAGGAAGAGGAAGAAAGAACAGGTAAGGACTTTCTGTCAGGTAATGGCATCCGTATCTTTACCTCACTTGACCCTCAGGCTCAGCTGTCAGCTGAAAAGGCTGTAACCGAGCAGATTGCTGCCATTGAAAAAGAGAGCAAGAAGAGCAATCTTGAGGCTGCCATGGTCGTCTCTTCATGGCGTACCGGTGAGGTTTCAGCCATTGTAGGTTCCTCAAATCCAAAGTATGACGGTTATAACCGTGCTCTGGACAGCCGCCGTCAGGTAGGCTCGCTTATCAAGCCTTTTGTGTATCTGACCGCTTTCCATCAGGGCTATCATCTTGGCTCCATTGTCAATGACAGCGCCGTACAGGTGAAGCTGCCAAATGGCAATATCTGGTCACCAAAGAATGATGACAAGAAGTTCCGTGGTCCGATCCGTGTAATTACCGCCATGGCCAAGTCCTTGAATGTACCTACGGTGCGTGTGGGCATGGGCGCCGGTCTTGATAATGTCATCAATACCCTCAATGCCGCCGGTTACAGGCGCAAGCTGCCACTGTATCCGTCCATTGTTCTTGGTACTCCAGAGCTTTCTCCTTATGAGCTCAATTCCATGTACGTAGGTATGGCCACTGAAGGTATCTACCGCGACCTGACTGCTCTGCGTACCATTGAAAAGGATGGCAGGATTGTTTATCAGCGTGGTGGTAACCGCTCACCACGTACCCTTGATCCAAAGGATACCTATCTGGCCATTTACGGTATGACCGAGGCTACCCGCACTGGTACCGGACGTCGTATTGCCAGGATGTTCCCTGGTGTAACCATTGCCTCCAAGACTGGTACTACCAACGATTTCCGTGACTCATGGGCTGTAGGTATGGACTCTGATGAAGTAGCCACTGTATGGGTAGGCTATGACAACAACAAGTCCACCGGCCTGTACGGTTCAACCGGTGCCATGAGACTGTATGGTGCCTACCTGCAGGAGCGTGGTGTGAACTCACTTGATCTCAAGCGTCCACAGGGCATTGTCTTTGCCAACTTCGACTCTCAGGGCAACGTGCTGGCCAGTGGCTGTGAGGAGCCAGGTATGGAGCGCTATCCGGCCCGTGAGGATCGCATTCAGTACATAAGACAGTGCAACAACTTTGGTGAGTTTGGCTATGACGAGCTGCCATATGAAGTACCTCAGTCTCAGCAGCCTGTATACAGACCATACGATCCAAATGCACCAGAGGGTCAGAACGCTGCCGGTACCGGAACTCCAGGTGCTCCGGCTGCCCCAGGCTCATTAAATCTGGGCACCCGTCCAATAATGCCATCAGGTCAGGTCGCCCCGGCCCCTGTCCCGGCAGGCCAGTCTGGCCAGCCTGGCAAGCCAGTACAGGGCGGTCAGCCGGCACCTGCGGCCCCTGGATCACTATTTGGCGATGGTCCTGTACGTCCGGCCGGTAACAACTTTGTGGCACCGAATATCAATGCCCTTAAGGATGGCAGTGTTGAGGACTCTGGTGCCCGTGACGTTGATCCGGTAAAGCCTGACAATCAGGCCCGCCCAACTCAGCGTTCCTCTGAAAACACTGAGCGTCAGGCCGATGCCTTTGAAGATGAGCTCTTAAGTATCTTCTAGGCCCGGCAGGCGGCACGCAATGTCTGCTGCAGAAATTCTGCGCCGCCTGACGTTCCAGGCAAGGAGAGCTCCAGTCAGAGCCGTCTGCAGTGCAACACAGGCAAGGTCCGCTACCAGCCCCGTTCAGGCCAGGCAATGGCCTTGCACAGGTCCTGAGCCGGATCCTGCCATAGCCTTGCCATGGCCAGAACCGTCCTGGGCCGGGCTACGGACAGTCCCGGGCCGCTCCACGGGCAGCCTGGGCCGGGACACGGACCAGCCGCCCCGGTAGGGATCAACACAGCGGCGCTGACAACAGCAATGAAAAAAGCCTCCAGCAACAGCTGGAGGCTTTTTTTCGGCTTTGGGCCGGGCTGACTGCGGGGCAGTATCAGGCGTTGACATTGATGGCGCGGGTGCCGTCGGCACGGGTCCATGACGCCGGGGTCTTGCCCTGCAGCAGATAGCTGAAAGCCAGTATCTGGGAGATAACCTCAAAAAGCTCGCGAGGGATTTCCTCACCTTCTTTGAGGCAGCGCAGCTGACTCATCAGCTGCTCGTCCTTGTGAACGTACAGACCCAGCTCTTTTGCCATGTCGATAATGGCCTCGGCCATGGCACCCTCACCCTTTGAGGAGACCACAGGGGAGCTGCGGCTTTCCTCATCGTAGCTCAGACCGACAGCCTCTTTGAGGCCTGATTTGTTGCGTGAGTAGGATGACTTGGATGAGAACATACTGTTTCTCCGGCAAAATCGGGTTTAAGTCGGGCTCGCTGTCCCGGTTAGGTGTGCAGTGGGATGCCACCGGCAGTGACGCTGCAGCCCTGGACTGCTGCTCAGGCCTGTGGCGCGGCTGCAGCTGTCATGAGTTGCCTGTTCATCAGGCATTGGCATTAAAGGCGTTGCCCTCGAAGCGGAAGCGGTCCTGGCTGAGAGGTGTCTCAGTCATGACTGCATTGTCATTGAAGCTGACCGGGCCCAGACGGGCATTGGAGCCGCGTGAGGTCAGGCCTACTTCCTTGAGTCGGGCATTGAGTTCTGGCATGTGAGCCTGAACTTTCTGCAGGGTCTCAAACTTTTCAGCCACAAATGACATCTGGATTTCAGGGAAGCGCAGCTTGACCTTTACCTGCAGGGCACCGAGGTTTTCAAGGTCGAGATTGAAGTTGAGATGCCAGCTGGTGCCGCCATCTTCATCCTTGCGTTTCTGAGCGCTCATGCTGCCTTCCTTGCCGCCCTGATAGTTAGGTGGCAGAGGAATATGGCGCAGCATGGACTGATCCTGAGGGATGGACTGCATCTGCTGCTGCATGCGCTCTACCTGACCAAAGGTTTCCTTGAGCAGGTCGCGGCTCTTGCTGGCGCTGGTCTCGTCCATTTCCTGAGTCATCTTCTGGTGTTCCTTGATGGCAGGCTCAAGAGCTGCTGCCTTCTGGGCACCGCCCTGAGTCTTCTTCAGGAACTTGTCAACGTTCTTACCAATCTGCTCAAAACGGATACACAGCAGCATGAAAGCCCACTGGTGCAGGGCCATGGCCTGAGAAGATGATGGTGACATTGGACCGGTGACAAAGTTCAGCCAGTTGCTGACAGTCTGCAGATCATTGACCGGATTGTTCAGAGACTTGAGCAGGTTCTGAGCCTGTTCCTGCATCTTAGGTGGCAGGGACTGATCAGCTGCCGCTGTCTGCAGCTTTAAGGTCAGGTTCTCAAGACTGTTCTGTCGCAGGCTGGACTGGGCTGCCTGTTCAGTGTTTTTGCTGTTGAGTGCCGAGGTGTCACGGGTTCCATCTTCAAGGGCTGCCTTGCTTGGATCTACAGTTTTATCAGCACCGGCTGCCTTATCAAGTCCTGCAGGCGGCATGCTGGCAGCCTCATCGGCATTACGGCGGCCAAAGAGTGAAGCCAGACGGCGGAACAGACCACCTTCCTTTGGAGTAGCAACATTGTTAACCACACTTTCTTCAGGAATAGGGTCGTTCTGACCGGAGGTAATCTGGGCAGCACCAAGAACGCTGGAGCTCATCATGCCATCATTGCCCTTGTTGATAATCTGGCTGATGGCATTGTTATCGGCAGTAAGGTCAGTATCGGCAACTACACCGGACAGAGCCTGATTGCCATTGCTGCTGTTTTTCAGGCCAAATTCATCAAGGTCATCAGACGGTACGGTCTGAATAACGTTCTTGATAATCTCATCCTGCAGGCTGTCCTCATCAAGACTGATAACAGGAGAGTGCAGAATAGGCATAGGAGGAATCTGAATGCCTGGGCGATCACCTGTTGCCGGAGTACCACCAGTACCAGGCATTGGTGAAGGACCTGTTCCTGAAGGAGCACCAGCCATGCCGCTCTGACCGGCGGCGCCGGCAGCTCCGACAGCACCGGCTGCTCCGGCAGCCTGGGCGCCCTGAGCAGGCTTAACACTCTGAGCCAGCTCGTTACGCACTGCGGCAGCAGCCTGCTGGGCAGCCTGAGCTGCCTGCTGAGCTGCGGCCTGGGCATTCTGTGCAGCTGCCTGAGTACCGGCAGCTGCCTGGGCACTGGCCTGAGCACCTGCAGCAGTCTGAGCATTAGCCTGGGCAGCAGCCTGAGCGGCTGCCTGGGTCTGTGCTGCGGCACCCTGCTGTGCCTGTCCTGGCTGAACCTGGCCAGTCTGAGCCTGGCCAGCACTCTGAGTGCCGGTCTGGGCAGCCTGGGTCTGACCCTGAGCCAGCTGGGACTGAGCGGCACCTGCAGTCTGGGCTGAACCCTGACCTGCAGCACCGGTACCCTGGCCACCGGTCTGTCCGGTGGTCTGACCGGCTGTCTGAGCCTGCTCGACACCGGTATTACCTGCTGTGGTGTTGCGCTGGGCTGACTGCAGGGCGTGTTCGCCATGATTTACTTTGGCGCGCTCAGCTGTCTCCTGAATAATATGAGTAGTGGTAGAGGCTACGGCTGTGCCTGTGGCCTTGATATGAGTATCACCAACGGTATTAACCCTGGTTGAACCCATGATCTGAGCTTCCTGAGTTCTCTGTTCGGTAAGAGTCTGAGAGTACAGACGCGAGAACTGGTTAATCTCACCATTGCGGGCGGCCATTTGCTCGGCCTGAGTACGGGCCTGCTGAGTCTGTACCTGAGCCTGATGCTGAGCTGACATCTTGTCAGCCACATTGGCAGCAGCCTGGGCACGGGCCTGCATATTGACCAGAAATTCTTCCTGAACAGCCTTCTTATCCTGAATCTGCTCGTCCTGAGCAATTTCTTTGGTCAGCTTCTGCTCGGTCTTTTCGGCGGCCTGTTCCTGCTGAACAATTTCTTTCTTAATCTGAGCCTGATCTGAGCGCTGCTCAAGGTACTCGCGGGTCTTTGCTACATCGGTTGCAGAACCGTGAGTTGCTGGGCGGCGGGCAGCCTCATCGGCAGCCTCAGCTTCGACATCGACCTCAGCTCCCGGTGGCAGGCGGGTCTGAGAAATAACACTGTTCTCACTGCGGGAAACAGCAGCTCCGTCATCCAGAACCTCGCCATCAGCAGGTGCGCCTGACAGACCGGCTGGAGCAGCAGTAGATGATCCGCTCTGAGCTTCCTGAGCTGCAAGACTGCCCTGGCTTAAGGTAGCCGGACGTTGAACAGTGTGTACAGAAGGCTGTCTTTCATCATTAATGCTGTTTTGCTGTACGGCGCCATACAGGCGGGCGTACATATTTGAGCGGCCGCCATGTGACTGATTGAGGATGCCACCAGAGGCAGAGCCTGCGTTCTGGCCCTGACCAGACATACCAGCTGTCTCGCTGTTGCTGCCGCCACTTGCTCCCATACCTTGCTGATTACCCGGAACAATGGTTGGGCGATGAGCCATATTTTCAGGAATATCGTCCTGACCCTCACCTTCAGGCTGCGGAACAATAGACGGACGCTGAGCAGTATTGAGATCAGCAGGGGCACGACCCTCCTCCCCATCAGCCACAGGCTGCTGAGGCACGATAGACGGACGCTGGGCAGTGTTCTGGTTAGCAGGTGCCCTGGACTCATCACCATCAGCCACAGGCTGCTGAGGCACGATAGACGGACGCTGTGCAGTGTTCTGGTTAACAGGTGCCTTGCTTTCATCGCCGTCAGCTGGCTGCTGGTCAGGAACAATGGATGGACGCTGGGCAGTATTCTGGTTAGCAGGCGCCTTGCTTTCATCGCCGTCAGCAGGTTGCTGCGGAACAATGGATGGACGCTGGGCAGTGTTCTGGTTAACAGGTGCCTTGCTTTCATCGCCGTCAGCTGGCTGCTGCGGAACAATTGATGGACGCTGGGCAGTGTTCTGGTTAACAGGTGCCTTGGACTCATCGCCGTAAGAAGGTTGCTGCGGAACAATGGATGGACGCTGGGCAGTATTCTGGTTAGCAGGCGCCTTGGACTCATCGCCGTCAGCAGGTTGCTGCGGAACAATGGATGGACGCTGGGCAGTATTCTGGTTAGCAGGTGCCTTGGACTCATCGCTGTCAGAAGGCTGCTGCGGAACAATTGATGGACGCTGGGCAGTGTTCTGGTTAACAGGTGCCTTGGACTCATCGCCGTCAGCTGGCTGCTGCGGAACAATGGATGGACGCTGGGCAGTATTCTGGTTAACAGGTGCCTTGCTTTCATCGCCGTCAGCAGGTTGCTGGTTAGGTGTGATGGCCGGACGCTGGGCAGTGTTCTGGTTAACAGGTGCCTTGCTTTCATCGCCGTCAGCAGGTTGCTGGTTAGGAGCGATGGATGGACGCTGGGCAGTGTTCTGGTTAACAGGTGCCTTGGACTCATCGCCGTCAGCAGGTTGCTGCGGAACAATTGATGGACGCTGGACAGTGTTCTGGTTAACAGGTGCCTTGGACTCATCACCGTCAGCTGGTTGCTGGTTAGGAACGATGGCTGGACGCTGGGCAGTGTTCTGATTTACCGGAGCCTTGGACTCATCGCCGTCAGTTGGTTGCTGGTTAGGAACGATGGCTGGACGCTGGGCAGTGTTCTGGTTAACCGGTGCCTTGCTTTCATCGCCGTCAGCAGGTTGCTGCGGAGCAATGGATGGACGCTGGGCAGTATTCTGGTTAACAGGTGCCTTGGACTCATCGCCGTCAGCAGGTTGCTGGTTAGGAACAATGGATGGACGCTGGGCAGTGTTCTGATTTACCGGAGCCTTGGACTCATCGCCATCAGCTGGTTGCTGATTAGGTGTGATGGCTGGACGCTGGGCAGTGTTCTGATTTACCGGAGCCTTGCTTTCATCGCCGTAAGCTGGCTGCTGCGGAACAATGGATGGACGCTGGGCAGTATTCTGGTTAACAGGTGCCTTGGACTCATCGCCGTCAGCTGGCTGCTGCGGAACGATGGATGGACGCTGGGCTGTGTTCTGGTTAACAGGTGCCTTGCTTTCATCGCCGTCAGCTGGTTGCTGATTAGGTGTGATGGCCGGACGCTGAGCTGTGTTCTGATTTTGCTGTACAGGGACATCAGCGTCAGCCTCGCCTGCAGGGATTGTTACAGGGCGGGCATGCTGACTGTTTGATGCCGGGATGTCAGCATCGGCCTCAGACTGCTGAGCCTGATTGTGGGCCTCAAGGATACGTGCCTGCATCTTGAGGGCGTTTAAAGCCTGCTGGTTTGGCTGGATAGTATCGTTATCGACACTGCCAAAGTGGGAGACAGGAATAGTCATGCCTGGCATGATATCCATACCGCCATAACCGGTGCTCTGAACTGCCTTGAAGCTCAGATTAACGATATTGGACGGCATGTTGTTCATGCTAAGTGGAGGCATCTTGCCATCAGTTGCAGGTCTGGCTGCATTGCTCTGAGGCTTAATATCGGCTGTAGCTGGCTTGTCAGCTGGAGTCGGAGCTGGAGCCGGTTTTGTCTCTCCCTTACTATCTGCAGGGGCTTTGTTGTTCTGAGCAATTACAGGTGCTTTGCTCTCAGCCGGGGTGTTTGCCTGAGCCTTGCCATCTGCAGGAGTCTGGGCAGGGCGAGTCTGATTTGGCGCAGCTTCACCCTCTGCGTCTGCAGGAGGGACAGGGTAGCGTGAGCTTATAGCGTTTTGAGCTGCAGCAAGTTTTTGAGACAGAGCCATGGTATGAGCACGCATGGCATCAAGAGCTGATTTTCTGTCAGATGCGCTGTTCTGTGCAGATACTTTTGGCTCAAAGACTATCTTTGGCATTTCTGCAGGATCAGGCAGTTTGCCTTCCTGAACTATGCGCTGACGCTCGGCACGAAACTCACTTTGAAGTTTGCTTGCACGGGCAGACAGTTCGGCCAGGGAAAGCTGGCGAACGTTAGCCTCAGGAACATGACGTGAAGGTGGCGGCAGTTCACCGTCGCCTGGTGCTGAAGAGCCGTTATCGCGGCTGAAAAGACGGTTGATGCTGTCAGAGCGGTTCTGACTTGAAATGCTGCGATCAAACTTTTCGGCTTCTTCAGGGGAAATCTGGATGAGGTTGCCACTTTTGGCTGTGTTGGCAGCACGGGCAATAAGATTGCTGATGCGCTTTGAGATTTCAGCGCTGATAGGCTTGTCAGCTCCCGGATTTCCCTGAGTGTTGCGGCTGTTCTCTGTGCGGGCGGTGTCAGGGTTGGCATGAGCCTGACGCAGCTGACGCAGGCGCTCAGCATAGGTGGCTGAGTCCTGTTTGGCAGCAGGCTGGTTATCGCGGGAGGTTAAAGCAACTGAATTGTCTGAGCCACGGGATGAGGAGGAAGTTGCTGTTGATGCTGCAGCATTTTCTCTGGCTGAGCGGGCCAGAGCCTCTGGCTGATTGCTTTTGACGTATTCGATTGAGGCACTGAGCACACGGCTGCTTGCCTGCTGAATGCGGCTGTTGGGCTGGTTCTTTGGAACATTAATCTGACGGACTGCCAGATCTCTTTCAAGGCCTGCGCCCATGTGGCGACGGTCTGAAAGAGTAACCAGGTTTTCCACCATGAACTTGGCCAGATCCTTACCGGTCTGAGTGCCTTCTTTGAGGGTTGCAGGCAGGGAGTTCATGGCCTTTTGCAGCGATTCGGCTGCATCTCGGGTGCGGACAGTTGAAGAGCCGCTGGAAAGATTCTGCGCAACTTTTTCCTGGAGGGAGGAATCACGGTCAATGAGCTTGCCTGCCAGCTTGCTGTAAACAGCCATCTGCTCAGCCTGGGAATCGACCTCAGGTTCACCGGCAGCAGACATGGCATTGCCCAGACTCTGATTGAGCCTGTTCATTGAGCGCGACAGTGAGTCACCTACATCATCCTGCTCCCTGGACAGAGAGTTCAGATATGAGACTGTAGCTGCTTTATTCATTGCAGGGGAGCGTGACGCTTCCTTATCCTCACCTGTAAGGGCGGATTTCAATGAAATTCTCGAGGTATCCGCAGCGGAGGTCCTCTGCAGGCGGTTATCTACGTTAGTGCTCATGAAACAAAACCTGAAGCCGGCGTGAGCAATTATGCATGCACGTTGCGCTGCGCTTGCAAAATTACCCGGCCTGGCAGAAGAAGAACATGTTCTGATGCCGTAACGGCTGTGAAAATGCAGGGGTATATCATTTGTGACCTGCAGCGCTGAGTTTGCTCACAGGTCGATAATATCAGCAGATGACAGCTGTTCTGAGCTTCCTGTACTGACCCCATACCCAAAGCAGTGCACACTTCATGCCTGAAGAGCTCATATAAAGCCCTGCATGAAGAGCATGCTTGAGTTTAGCCATGGGCGGTTATATTCAGGTAAAAAAACAGCTTCAATACAGACAGAAAATGCAGGACGATGCTGCAGGCAGGATGCTGGCCATGCCACTGATACACAAAGGATAATTCCTGACAAAAAAACCGAACAAATCCCGAAATCGCAGGACAGTTGACATGCTTCAGGGATTGCCAGGTTACTCCTGTGACAAATTAGCATTCTAACATGACCACAGTGGATAATAGCCGGGGCACTGTTGCTGGGCCATATGGCCGCAGAGGCCGTACAGCTGACATACCCGTTTATGGCATGGCTGTACATAACAGGGAGCTGTTCGCAAAGCCGGTAGACCGCCTTGCAGAATCCTGAGACAGATATCAATGGCGAACAGAGCAGGAGGATTAAAAGGCAGGGATCTGGTTAAATGATTTGCTGTCTGGGATGCAAACATGAAGTTGCATTTAATGTGTGCTCTTTTGCGCTGGCGATGTCTGAGAGCGATATTGTCAGTATGAAAAAGTTCGAAGTATGTTGACCTGGATGGCACTTGTCTTGTTAAAAGTCGTGCGTAAATCACGTTTTTTTACATAAATGCCACACGTAAGAAACATGCAATAACAGTATAATAGTGCGGATAAGCAAAGACTCCTGGTGGTATCAATCAAAAGGCATATCATCACTAATGGCTTACAGCCAGATACCTCTGCAGGAGCGCAATTATAGTCACACAGTAAGGCCTCTACGCCCTTGAATCTGTGTTATATAGCTTTTTGCAAATGTGTTTTGTAAAGCTGCCGTTTTTCCGCAGGCCAGCCTGTGCTGACAGCATGAGTACTCTTTCTGTCTCTAAAGACAGGTAATCACTTACGGTTACAGGAGAGAGTAACTGTGATGTGGGATACAGGTACAGCTTACTTGCTGTCTCATGTTGTTTTATCTGTTCTGCGGTTTTTCAGTGTAAGGGGAGTAATCCCCGGTACATGCATACACGTACAGTCTCAAATACCTTTTCAGCAGTCATGAAAGATCATCGTCTCTGAAAGACTCTGTGTTCTGGCATGTGACTCAATCAGGTTGGTTCACTTGATGGTTTCCTTACGCGACAGCAGTTTAGCCCTGTCTGCTCTGCTTTCACTCATGTTTTTCCTTGCTCCTTCGGCCCTGGCTGCCTTAGAGCAAAGCTCAGCAAATGGCAGTCCATCAGCTAATGGAGCTGTGCCTGCAAATAATCAGTATGCCTCGGTAAGTCATGACAATGGCCGATACATCAGCGCCATGGAGCGCGAAACAGCCCGACGCATGACTGACATGACTCCTGCCAGCCAGTCAGATTATGGATATATCAGTGAGAGGGAATTAATCACATTGTCGCGCACCATGCGCCCTGACGCTGAGCTGATCCGCCGTACCGAAGAGGAGAGACGCAGCAATATGGCCCGCGCCAGAAGCATGTCTCTTCTTGAGCTCAACCAGCTGATGTCTCAGCCATCCCCAACACTTTCCCATATTCCTTATGAAAATGAGTCCGGCTTTATGGGGGCATCAGTCTATATGCACATGATGCACCTTGATTATGCCAGAGCCATGCACGAGCAGTGGGTAACTCAGGAATACCAGAACGAGGTCAGGGCTAATGCCCTCAATATGGGGGAAGTCCATGAGGACGATGTCAGTTTTTACCGCAGTCATGGCTACGAGAAGGCGTGTACTGACTATCGCTTCAGCATCTGCATGACCCGTTTCAGTCCAACCATAAACAGTATTTTCACCATTAATCATTACGCCCATGAACTGAAGAATGCTCTGAGTATCAACCATGACAATGTCTACAGCAACTACACTGCGCTGTGGAATTTTAATGAGCACCTTCAGGATATTATCCGTCAGGACCTCAAGGACAGTAATACAGTAGGTGTTAAAGAGTACAGGCAGCTTCAGGAGCGTATCTCACGCACCGGACAGGTCAGTTTTGACCGTACCCTTAATGCTGAAGCCTTTGCAGCTGCAAATCATAGCCAGGTTATTAAGACCCAGGATGAGGTCAGGGCCGCAGACGCAGCTGCTGCATCGAACCATTCTGACGGATCTGGAAATTCTGGCGTAGACATTATGATTTCTCTGGACGATCTGCCAAACGGCTACGATCAGGACTACGAGAAGTACAACAAGAAGTTCAGCATTGAATTCCTCAACGGTACAGCTTCTTCAAAGAGCGACAAGGACAACAGCACGGCACAGTCCGCCTCATCGGCCAGCAGTTCCTCTGGCACAGTCCCAGTGGTGGAGGGCTCCGGATCTGGCGCAGAGCCTGTGGATATCATGATCACTCTTGATGACCTTCCATACGGTTACGACAAAAGCTATGAGCGTCACAACAAGCGCTTTTCAGCATCAATGATGTTCAGCGGCAGCGATAACGGCGAAGGCAGGCCGGTAAAAATTCAGACGCGCGATGACAGTAATGACGATGACAGGAACAAAAGCAATTCCGGTTCAGACAACTCATCTGCTCATCAGGCAAAGACTGTAAATATGCAGAACTCGCAGCAGCTACCAGCAGGCGCTCAAACCAGTACCCTGAGCATTGCCAATGATAAGGGTGGTGTACGTCCCAGTACCAGTGCATCAGTATCTGATACAGCAGCAAGACTGCATGGTGGTGACACGCATAGTGCATTACCGAACGGGAGCTCAGATAGTCACCCTGACGGGCTGACTGGAGCGTCTCTTCCATCTATTGTGCCGATTCCAATGATTACACTTTCGCGTACTGTCAATTCAGTCTGCCAGCTGGGGACTGATGAGAGGCTTTCTGCTTACGGTGGTCATGGAGGACTGCAGATAGTTCAGCCGGTATTACCAGTGCGTGCACTGCAAAGAAAGTATGTCAGGGAGATACTCGGGCGTCGTTCAAACATTTCACAGGAAGCCCTGTGGCACAACATTAAAAGCAACAGCCGCCCATCATTTGAAGATGATCAGGGATCCTATCTTGAGTACTCACTGCGCTACCATATCAGCAGCTCCCGCCTGAAAAACAAAGGCTATTTCATTAAGGGCACAGACACACCAGGTCCATATATGAGTCAAGACAGCAACAAGAGCTCAAAATGACTATCTCAGCAAACAATCAGGGCAGATTACAGCAATGTAATCTGCCCTGATTCATTGTGAACAGCAAAAAGGGCAGGCCCGGTGGGTCTGCCCTTTGAGGTATAAGGAGCCACTTGACGCTGCCAGACAGGCAGCCAGGATCCTGATACAGTAATCTTTAGCCTAACAGGGAAAGACCCAGCTGAGGGCGGGTGTTGGCCTGCATCAGCATGGAAGCAGCAGCCTGCTGAATAATGGACTGCTGGGACAGATTGGCAGACTCTTCTGCGAAGTCTGCATCACGAATTCTGCTACGGGCATCAGCCTGGTTGGCAGAGACGTTAGCCTGATTGCGAATGCTAGATTCGAGCCTGTTTAATGTCAAGCTTGACATTAAACCGTTTGTGTTAATATTTGTAAATGTCAAGTTAAATTTGGCAAAAAATACAATTTCTTACAAGAAATCGCATCTGTATCACAGTTAGCGATTTTTTTTGTCTCTAATGATCTTAGCATTACTAGA
>NZ_JALKIL010000023.1 GCF_023051105.1 Anaerobiospirillum sp. NML120449
CCATAGCTCTGAAAATCTTATGATTACCATGCAAAATTATTGACAGAAATCTGACAGGGCGGAATACCGTGCTTTAAAAGACTCTCCCTCTCCCGCCTGCAGACCGTACGAATAACCTGTGCTCATGAAGCTCTTGTTGGGTAACGATTTACGCTGTATCAGATGCTTGTCTGACAGCAGCAGCTCCGATAGTGCTGTTTCCTGAGAGTCCCAGCTGAGGCTATGGGGAATGAGCGGTTCTGATGTGCCTGGTTGGCTTCCACAGCCTTTCAGCATGCTATGTGCGGGGATGACTGGTCAGGATGCTCTGAGCTCGCTATCTGAGCCTTTCAGCGTGCTTTGTGGGGATGACTGGTCAGGATGCTCTGAGCTCGCTATCTGAGCCTTTCAGCGTGCTTTGTGGGGATGACTGGACCGGATGCGCTGTGCTGCACCCTGAGCCTATCAAGCAGCCTCTGGAGGGCTGACATGCCCTGATGCGCCGTGCCGCTTACTGAGCCGCCAGGCTGGCCCTGCGTGCCTGACTTCTGTTAAATATCAGAAGTTGCATGGAGCACAAGAGCATCTGAAAAACACGCGTTATGCTCTCGGCAGGTGACAAGATGTTATATGCGGTTAAAAGATACCGTGGAACAATCGTAAAGAAATGTTCCACAGAGGCGAAAACGCTCGTGGAACAATTAAGCAAAAATGTTCCACGTGAGGGTAAAATTGCCGTGGAACAATTAAGCAAAAATGTTCCACGTGAGGGTAAAATTGCCGTGGAACAATTCAGCACAAATGTTCCACATGGGCAAAATTGTGGTGTGGAACAATTAAGTGAAAATGTTCTACGGAGCTCAAAACAGGTCGTGGAACATTTTTCAACAGTTGTTCCACGGCGTTATGAAAGCCGTGGAACAATGCCTCAGGCAGTGAGCAATGTATGGAACCGCATAAGCTGAAAGCTCTATTTTAAGCGGTAAAATAATCACTGTAGAGTCGTGGAACAATTGAAAAGACAGACGAATTAAGAAGGAGTTTCCCCTGGAAAATTCTGCAGCGGGGACGCAGAAAGCTGGTTACCCACCTTTCTGCATTCTCTTTCTCTCTTTTTTAATCTGCTTGTCGTAACTGGCAGCAAGTTCGTTATATCTTGCTCTGGCATACTCAAATGCCTTTGAAGGCATCAGATCGAGATTTTTCTCCATAATCTCATCAACCACCTGGCAAAAAAGGTGGTTTTTGGATGGAGGGCACCTTACATTGTCAGCGCCATGCCCTTTGGAAATCATGTGAACAACCTTGTTTCCACGCTTCCACCTGTCCATCTCCTTTTGGAAGTCTTCTACAGACTGGCTCTTTTTAAGAACAGGCCTTGGATAATCGGTACCGTAAACAGACTTTACTGGTCTGAAGAAACCGGAATTTACCATTTCAAAGTAGGAAGCAAGGGATGTGAGCACGCTTTCGATGTTGTCAAAGAACCGGCCATAAAGAGCTGTTTTCTTCATGGCAGCCCAGAGCTGCTCAAGCTTGCCATTATCAAGTGAGCTGCCCTTATTGGACATGCTTCTTGTTACACCACTGTCTTCGCTTATGTTTGCGAACGGCTCTGACATGTAGTGAACACCCCTGTCGGTATGAACAATCTTGGTACCGCAATGCTGGAAGTGCTCATCTACCATGTCCTTGTAATGGTTTGATACGAAAGAAACAGGGGTGCGAGAGCTGATGCTGTAAGAGAGGACTTTTTCGGTGCCAAAATCCTTGAAAGCGCTGGCAAACAGCTTGACCTTGTGGCGATTAACAACAACATCAATCTGAGTAATATCACCAGCCACAAGAGTAGCTGGAGAATCAGCCTTGCTGGCTCTATGAGTGATGTTTTTTGCGGCAGTAGAACTCTCTCCTGAATAGGTGTTGATCTTGGTTTTGCGCCTTGTTTTTCCAGGGGAAAGATTCATCTCTTTCATGAGTCTTACTACAAGGTCATAGCCGGGGGCTACATTGCAGTAATCAGGAAGATTGTAAGTGATTCGTCCCGGGCCTATGGTTCCTCCGGAGACTTCAAAAAGAACTCTGATTGAGGCTTTGATGCGGTCATGCTTGTGATCTGCTCTTTTGCCGTCAGTCATAACCTCCTGATAGTGATAGTACTGACGTCTGGACAGTCCGGCCGAGCAGGCAACATCACTTACTGGCTGCTCAGTGACTCTGATGTATGCGCTGGCAATGATGTAGCGCTCTTCATTAGTCAGCTCTGCCTCTCTTCCTTGGAGATTTTTTTTTTCAAGCTCCTGGATAAGCATGTCTTTGACAGCAACCTGATGCGTCATACGCCTGTAAGCCGTTTTGTAAGCTTCAAGCTGTATACGCACAGGAAGGTCGTCAAAGCCATCTGAGTTGACATTGATGTCCGGTTTGCGTCCAACGTTGTCCCATGCATTAACATCTACTTCTGCAGCAGATATTCCCTTCTGACGTTCCATGACATCTTTCAGACATCTCTCGCTTGCTTCAATTGCGTCCTGCAGTGCAGCAGCTGCCTGATCATTCAGCTCTGCAGCATCGCGTTCACCTCTTGCGTGCATAATGCCGCAGACTTCATCGATGGCATGCTCGAGTGCATCCTTGTCATCAATGGAGATTCCCTTACAAAGCTGAGAAATACGGTACTCCTCAGCATTGAAGTCTGCTGAGGCCGGGCGGGCATCATCCTTGTTTGACTCATGGCCGCGCCTGCGCTGACCACGGCAATGCTGAAAGCGCAGAGTTGATTTACCTACAAACTCGCCCTTTGAGTTATATCCTTCGTCGTTTCTTTCAATGCCGGTGATTTCTCTGCTGTCTGAAGGCATTGTGTTTCTTTCAGCAGGCAGGGTGTATGAGACTCCGGCATCAAGCGAGTCATCATCAGCAGCAAGGTCCGGCCTGCCTTTGAAGTCCAGGGGCAGGTTCTGACAGTCAAGCCTTTCCGGGTCATAACCAAGTGAAGCATGATCAGCGATACGCTTCCAGTTGTTTCTTTGGTATGTTCCAGTGAATTCGTGGCGTTGAGTTTGCGGCAGCTCAAGAGGGATTGCTGAAAGAAGTGGATGGCCTTTGGCTTTGCGCTCATTGAGCATTTTCTGGATGAAATACTCTTTGGTCTGGAATGCGGCGCATACCTGACTGATCGTCAGGTTGAAGGCGATCTTCGTTTCAACAATGCAGGCCATCTCATAAGGCGTGTATTTCTTAAACCTGTCATGCACGAAAGCATCAATGAACCGTTCTGGTCCATTGATTTTCAGCCAGGTAATGAAATCCTGGATTCGAGCCTTGCTGTAATGAAGTTCCTGAGCAATCTCAAAAACCGTCTTGTGCTCCCTGACAAGCTCCAAAAACTTATCACATTGTTCCCTGGTGAGAATACCCTCAACGGAGGTTTCCTTGGTGGCCATGTTTATCCCCTGTAATCAGGCCGGGGTCAAGCTGCGCTTGCCCCCGGCCTATTTATTGTACCATAGGGGGCCGCCCCATCATTGATGGAAGAGACGTTCGTATTAACGTATAAGGCCATATTTTTCTCCTTTATCGTACAGAAACATATACATTGAGTGCCATCAGGCTCTGATTACTGTTTATGTCTGCACTTAAATGTCTGCAGATCGTTGTGTTTCTGTTGAGGGCGATTTTTGCAACATGCAGGCCATAACATACGTATAGAAACATTGCAATAAGGAAAAGTATGCTGATAAGCGCCGTGTTTATAGTATTTAAGGACGGCTGGTTGCCTTAATTTTTATCTTTTATCCATCATGCCATGTGTGTTGCGCCTTGATATGATATTGATAGCCCCTGGTAGATTGTCGTGTTTTTTGCCTGTCCAAGGTTATTCGTCTCTCCTCATGGATAACAGGCAGCAAAAAGGCGGACCATGGTCCGCCTAGATGAAAAGAGAGAAAGATTATGTTTCTGGTTTTGTATTACTGACCTAAGAGGCTCAGAGCAATAGTAGGACGCTGGTTGGCCTGGGCCAGAACGCTCTGAGAAGCCTGCTGGATGATGTTGTTCTGAGTCAGAGCGGCTGTCTCAGAGGCAAAGTCTGTGTCTCTTATGCGGCTGCGGGCATCGGACTGGTTTTCTGAAATATTAGCCTGATTACGGATAGTGCTTTCCATTCGATTTTGTAAAGCACCAAGGCCGGCGCGCTTGGAGTCTACAGCCTGGATAAGCTTGTCGATATTCTCCAGGACATAGGTAGCTTTTGAGGCTGTTTCTACAGTGAATACAGCCACATTTTTGTTGTCTACCTTAACAGTGGTGAAGCCTTTCTTCATTTCAGCTTTTACACCAGCCTGACATGCAATTCCAGTAAGATGAAAAGCTAATGACCAGTTAAGTGACAGTGTGTTGCCTGCATTTGCGCCTACCTGGAATTTAAGCTGACCATTAGATGGAATAAGACCAACTTTGGCTCCATCAAGAATTGCCTGACCGGCAAAAGTAGTTTGCTTGGCAATACGGCTGATTTCCTGGGACAGCTGGACTACCTCTTCCTGCAGAGCCTTACGGTCTGCAGCAGAGTTGGTGCCGTTGGCAGACTGTACAGCCAGCACACGGATACGCTGCAGCATGTTGGTAGTTTCGTCCAGGGCACCTTCGATAGTCTGAGCAAGTGCAATGCCGTCGTTGGTATTACGGTTACCCTGATTTAAACCATTAATCTGAGTTGTGAGACGATCTGAAATCTGAAGACCGGCTGCGTCATCCTTGGCGGAGTTGATTCTCAGGCCTGATGAGAGGCGCTGGTATGAGGTGTTTAAGCTCAGAGTTGCATTACTCAGCTTGCGCTGAGCATTGATGGACGACACATTCGTATTAACGTACAGGGCCATTTCTTTTCTCCTTATCTGGGTAGAAAGAGCGACCTTTTTATCAGGGTCGTCTCTGTTCCATGCATCTATGCAATGGAAATATTGAGCAGAGCTTTCTACATATTGTTAAAGAGCGTTCAGCAACATGCAGGCCAAAATTACTCATGAACATATTTATGAGTCTTTTACAATGCTTTCCAAAGCCCATGTAATTACAGTTTAGTGCATTATCAGATCAGTGCTCATATTGTCCTGCTTAAATGGTATTTGGATACCTTGTATTGATTGCTTTCAGTAAAACACACAGGCAGGAGGCTAAATGGCATTTTTTTGCCGATTGCCTTTATCAATGTGTGTCTTCTTAGTATTTATTCTGTCACCCATATATGTATATGAATCAGTTTAATGTAAACCGATGTGGTCCGGTCATTTTACGATTTATGAGTAGCGTAAATACAAAGGGCTGACCCTGAGGTCAGCCCTTTGTATTCAGGTGCGGACTTGCATCCGCCATTGACTTGCATCCGCTATGGCACTGCTATGTCATTTCAGTGATTAACCGGCCTAAGGAAACTTAAATGGGCCATTGTAATCAGACTCTTCTGGCGGAACAGTCTCTGTAGGAACGTTTGACGGCTGAGCAGGTGCGCCATAGCCCTGGTACTGCTCAACTGGCTGGTTATAGTTTTGAGCTTGCTGGGCTGCCTGCTGGGCCTGCATGGCCTGTTGAGCCTGTTGAGCTTGCTGAGCCTGGAGAGCCTGTTGAGCTTGCTGAGCCTGGAGAGCCTGTTGAGCTTGCTGGGCCTGGAGAGCCTGTTGGGCTTGCAGTTCCTGCTGAGCCTGCATGGCCTGAAGCTGCTGCATCTGCTGTAATTGCAACTGCTGTTGCTGGTCCTGACTGGTCTGGGCAGCGGCCTGCTGGGCTGCATGCTGCTCTATTTGCTGGGGAGCATGGGCCTGCAGGGGCTGCTGGGCCTGCATGGCCTGCATCTGCTGCATTTGCCTGATTTGTTGCTGTTGCAGCAGGTGAATATCCTGTTGCTGGGCATCAGCCGGCTCTAATGGTTGAGGAGCTGGCTGCGGCTGGGTGGCAAGCATCTCTTCCTGCATTGGCACGGCTGGCTGAGGCTGAACCTGATTTGGCTGCTCAGGTTGTGGCTGTGGCTGCATCTGCAGCTGCTCAGGCTGTTGAGGATCAGGCAGCTGCTGACTGAAGCTCTGAGCAGGGAAGGCCTCTGCCGGGGCATTAGCCTGAGCCTGAGAGTGGTCATAGGCTGTGTCGTTAAAGGCAGGAGCAATATCTCTATTAGCCTCATAGACAGGCTGACCAAAGGCAGGATCTGCCTCTCCCGGGAACTGGCTGGCTGAGGCTGGCAGCAGTCGATCCTGCTTTGCTACAGGCCTGGCAATGGCAATGAGCTCTGCCAGTGGCACCGTGGCCTGACCATCACGAAGATGGGCCTCATAGGTTCTTTCAAACCATGACTGAGGGGTAAGACCAATGGCAGCATGATCCATGAACAGAGTAGCTGAGAAGTTGTTCTGGAAGTGGTTATTGATGCTGTTGTTGGTAGTCAGGAAGCCGTAAAACCTGCCTGAAGGATCAACAACAGCAGGTGGATTGGAGGCAAAGCGGTTCCATGGGCAAACCTTTGACTGGACATTGCCAAATTCAAAGTGAGTGTTCCACATACTGAAGTCACCACGATTAGAGCCATAAGGGCCCTTCATGTTCCAGATAGAGATGTTAAAGCGTGGCGAGCAGTTGATACAGCCCAGGAACTGGTTGAGCTGAGTATTTCCATAGAGCAGCAGAGGCACTTCACCTGCCTCAACTATGTTCTTGATTTCCTTGTTCTCAAGCTCAGGATTAGGGGTAATGCTGAACTGGATCTTCTTATGAAAATCTGCCTGTTCTTTGGCAATTTTCTGCTCTTCAGGTGACAGCTGAGCGCCTGGATTGACAGGCTGGTCGGCCTTTTCAGGCTGCTGTTGCTGAGGTGGGGAGCTGTAGCGCGGTCCCTGGATGGTATAAGCGCTGGCAGGGTTGCTCAGAAGCACGCATGAGCAGAAAGCCATACCGACAGCACTTCTCAGAGCACGACTGAGCAGTGTGACCGATGGCAGCAGTGATTTGCCAGGTAAATTTAGGGCCGGAAGAACAGAGTTTCTGTGAGCGGCCTTGCAGGCCAGAGTGGCTGACACTTTTGCGGACAAGATCAGACTCCTGAAATCAGCATTAATGCGGATTAGCAAAAACTTTTGATGTCTCTAAACATGGACAGGAATGTATCGTCAGTGGAAAAGCTGACGCAAAGGGCATGTGACCTCATTCCAGGAATAAACTTTAATTGTAGATCATCAAAGCCTGCTTATACAGATTTATTGAGGTTCTGATACAAGTTTGTGCCGTACAGACAGCATTTTTGTCAATTTTTCAGGCCTTAGCTCACATAATTCAATGTAACCGTAACGGGAAAAAACGTTAGGCAGATCTCAATTTTAATAAGTGACCACTCTGAGGCTGTGAACTATTATCCCAGGGGCTGTCTAACAGCTATAGATATTAACTTTTGAGTCTTGCGCAGAAGCAAAAACGCCACAGGCCGTGGAGTATGGCCACTATTTATAGCAACAGATTAACAAAGATTGATGGATGTGTTGTATTATTGCAGCCTGTTACTGTCGGTAAGAAAGGCTGCTGGACGCATCAGCATGACCGGGCATCTGCTGCATGACGCAGGCCCTGATGGCCCTTTAAGGGCCCTTGAGTGGGCGTTGAGGGGCCCCGTAGACGGTGCTGTAGATGCTGGCAGCCTGAGGCTCGTGCTGGTGCCTTGGCTGCAGCGGAAAAAGCTCCTGATGCTGCGGTATAATCCAAAGCCCGCCATATATCGGGCTTAATCCATATCTCTGAGGCTGCCCTCTGTATGCAACTGCTTTGAGGGGAAGCGGCTCAGGTTTTCAGTACACGAAATTTTCGTTGCGCAGCGCAGCACTGCTCAGCTGCATTTCTGACAGTTATGATCTGCCCAGGACCTGAAAAGGTACGCATAAAGCAAATGGCATAATTTGCAGCCGGTGTGGTGCTGCAGTAGATGCGGTCATAAGACCGCAATGGGTCGCAGCTCCAATTCTGGCTGCCCCACGATGACAGGTGGTTTTGCATGCCGTCCATGCCATTTCTGATATGCACAGACGCAACTGTTTACCAATACAGCCGCTCCTCCTGGTGGAGACGCTGAGGCATTGATATTTAAGGTTTTAATATGGTGAAGTTACGCATTGCCCTGGTAGGTACCGGTAATATTGCCAGACAGCATGTTGAGGCAATTCTTGAGTGCAGTCAGGAACTGGTCGGTGTCTGTAACCACAACATTGAAAAGGCCATGCTGTTTCTGAGCTCTTTCAGTGGCCGTGAGGGTGTTCCTCCGGCAGAGCTCTATACCACAGTGTTTGACGAGCTTCCTTTAATGCTCGATACAGTCAAGCCTGATCTGATCTATGTAACCACTCCTCACATAACTCATGTGGATATTGCCTGTCTGGCTGTGCGCCGTGGTATTCACTGCATTATTGAGAAGCCACTGGATATTTCTCTTGCCAAGTCAGCTTATCTGCTCGAAGAGGCTCAGCGCACCGGAGCTCTGGTTTCTGTAATTTCTCAGAGCCGCTTCTTCCGTCCTACCGAGCGCATCAAGAACGCTATTGATGATGGCCGCATTGTTCCAGCTTTCGGTATTGTCAATGTGCAGGCCTGGCGTGATGAGGCTTACTACCGCTCTAACACCTGGCGCGGCACCTGGGAGTATGAAGGCGGCGGTGTGCTGGTAAACCAGTCTGTGCATGAGCTCGATCTGCTCTGCTACTTCCTTGGCAAGGTATCCTCTGTTTACGGTATATGGCGTAATGTAAACCACCCTTACATTGAGGTGGACGATACCGCTCAGGCCATTGTTACTTTCGAGTCAGGTGTAACAGCCTCCATCATTGTCTCCAACAGCGTCAATCCTGCTCAGAGCACCTGTGTGCACATTGTAGGAACCAATGGCCATACCCTTGGTATTAAGACCCATGGCGGTGTTGAGGCTGAGGCCGGTATCAGACCAAGCAGCTTCCATCCATGCAATGACGTCTTCACTCTTGAAAGTGACGAGACCATGGCCAATTATGCCCGCAGCGATTATGAGGGCATAACTCCTGAAAACTTCTCCCATCACTTCTTTGCCGAGCAGTTAAAGGAAATGATTCACGCCATTGAAAATAAGCGTGATGGCATGAATGTCCGCCTGCGCAACTCCATTGAGTCAGCTCAGGGCTGCATGCTCATTGCTCAGGGCATTTACCTCAGCCAGAAGCTGGGCCGTCCAGTTACCCGCAAGGAAATCCTTGATGACTCCATGGCAAGACTGGTAGCTCCACAGAACGCTGACGACAACGCCTAAGGCTCACCGGTCCTGACAGTCTAACAGGCCCATCATGACCAGCTGACCTTCTTACAGGCTGCGGGGCTGCCTGCTCGTTGGCTGTCCCGTGGTACGGCTGACCGGGGCAGGACTGACCGGGATAGCCAATGTGCCAGGCTGTTCAGGGCTGGGCCTGGTGGCGGTCTGAAGGGGCGCAGATGAAAAAGGCAGTTTCCTTTGCCGGGAAACTGCTTTTTTTATGGTTTTGTGCTGCATGATGGTGACCATGGATGCATTATTTTGGGGCTGGATGGGAAAAATAAGGGTGCAAGTGGCCCAAATGCGCGTTTTTGTGGTGCAAAAGGGCTTTCATATTTGAGCTTGCTGCCAATGACCTGTAAGCTGATAACCATCAAATCGAAACATCAGCTGTTTTTACTGTTACTGCAGGGCACAAGCCCAAGGCCTGTTGCCTTAACCACCACCACGCAGCAGTAACTGGCAGGGACTGCATACCGTCAGTCGCGGCAGCTCCTCACAACGATCATCGCCACTGGAGGCAATATTCATGTTTATCCTTACCCTGATTCTTCGACTTATTAACTGAAGTTGCCAGGGTATAGTGTGACCATATTCTTAATTGTCAGACGAAGATGATCTTAATCGGGACCCTGAGCATCAAGCCAAGGTCCTTTTTTTATGCCTTTTTAATCTGCAGCTGCACATACTGGCCGCACAGACAGCCGGTACGGCAGGGCGAAATACCCGCCCGGCAGGTCGGTACGGCAGGGCGAAATACCCGCCCGGCAGGTCGGTACGGCAGGGTGAAATACCCGCCCGGCAGGTCAGTCAGGCAGGACGGATATCAGCCTGACATGCTGAACCTCCTGTCAGGCATGACAGTATGGCCGGCAGGCAGACACAGGCCTTATATGGCTGTTAGTGCCGGTGCAGCTGTAATAAACAACCAAGTCCATAGGAGTCATCAGTCTGCCCTTGCGGCAGCAGCATGAGCCCGGGCTCCCACAGACGGCAGCGTCGGCCTGATGACTGGCGGCCTGTCAGGTGGCGCTGAGCCGACAGGCTCAGGGGCGCAGGCCTTGGCCGGCAGGGCCGGTCGGGCCGGGAGCCTGGTGAAGCCGGGCGGGCTGATGGGGACGTCAAGTCAGGATCTTAATTATGGAAAACAAAGACAAAAATCGAGTGATTATCTTTGACACCACACTGCGCGATGGTGAGCAGGCTCTGCAGCAGTCGCTAAATGCAAAGCAGAAACTGCAGATTGCTCTTATGCTCGAACAGCTTGGTGTTGACGTAATCGAAGCCGGTTTCCCTGTTTCCTCTCCTGGCGATTTCCAGTCGGTAAAGCTCATTGGCGAAAACCTCAGGAACGCTGTTCCTTGCGGTCTGTCCCGTGCCGTTGACAGGGACATTGATGCAGTACGCGATGCACTGTCAAACTGCGAGCGTTTTCGTATCCATACCTTTATTGCCACCTCAGACATCCATGTTCAGGACAAGCTGCGCAAGAGCTTTGATGATATCTGCGCCATGGCTGTAGCAGCCGTCAAACGCGCCCGCAACTACACCTGTGATGTTGAGTTTTCCTGTGAGGATGCCGGCCGTACTCCAATTGATCATCTGTGCCGCATGGTAGAAGCCGTGATTGATGCTGGTGCTACCACTGTAAATATCCCTGATACCGTGGGCTATACCATTCCGTCCGAGTTTGGCGGCATTATCAACACTCTGATGAACAGAGTGCCAAATATCGACAGGGCCATTATTTCCGTGCACTGCCACAATGACCTTGGTATGGCCACCGGCAACAGTCTGGTTGCTGTACAGAACGGTGCCCGTCAGGTTGAGGTGTGTATGAATGGCCTTGGTGAGCGTGCCGGTAACTGCTCTCTTGAGGAAGTTGCCATGGCTCTGCATACCAGAAAGGAATTCTTTGGCGGACTTTACACCGGCATTGTTCCTGAAAACATCGCCCGCGCCTCCCAGATGGTAGCCGGTATCTGCAATGAAAAGGTACCTCCACACAAGGCCATTGTAGGCTCCAACGCCTTTGCTCACAGCTCAGGTATCCATCAGGACGGTGTGCTCAAGAACCGCAGCACCTACGAGATCATTACTCCTGAGAGCGTAGGCTTTAAGGAGAACAATCTGCATATGACCGCCCGCTCCGGCCGTCACATGATTAAGTCCCGCCTCAATGCTCTGGGCTACAGCGATGAGACCTTTAACCTTGATGATGTCTACAGCCGCTTCCTTGAGCTTGCTGACCGCAAGGGCAAGGTATTTGACTACGACCTCGAGGCTCTGCTCTTCCTTGGCCATGACATGGAAGAGAAGACTCAGTTCATCCTTGAGAAGTTAAATGTCATAAGCGGTGACAGGGGAGTGATTCCAACTGCCTCTGTAAAGATGAAAATTGGTGATCAGTGTCTGACTGACGCCGGAATCGGCGATGGTCCGGTGGATGCCGTATTTAACTGCATTACCAGACTGACCGGCATCGACTGTGAGCTTGTTGACTATAATCTGTCGGCTACAAGTGAGGGTATGAACGCGCAGGGACAGGTGGATGTAGTAGTGTTATACAGAGGACGAAAGTATTACGGCAAGGGACTTTCCACTGACGTAATTGAGTCTTCGGCCCTGGCCCTTATTAATGCCTGTAACAGTATTTACCGCGCTCAGATAATCGAACAGGAAAAGGAGCATGGCGAAGGTCCGGGACACTGTGTCGGTCGCTGCAGCTTAAACGAGCCTTAAGCGCCGGCCCGGTGTCAGCAGGACAGACGTAAGGTCAGTCAGGCGAAAGACGTAAAGTCAGTCACAGCCGCTGACTAAATGTCAGCCACAGCTGCTGACAAATGTCCGGCAGTAAGACAGACAGTGGTGTGACACCAGGCACTTTATTGAGCATGAGCACAGCATATCAGCTGCAGGCTCATAACCACGCACGGCGCGAGGCCGTGCACTGAACAATACACAGATACAGGTCAAGGTACTGAAAGTGGGGCAGTAAAAGGACAGTCTTTTTCAAAGGAGCATTGCCATGCATCAGGTATGACGGCAGCTCCATAAGGTACAGGCCCCGTAGAGAACAGTTTTCCGGGCGTACCTGAGCATAAAGGCAGGCTGCAGTGCCTATGCAGTGCAGTGGTACCATCAGCTGCAGCGGCAGCGTAAGCTGCTGTGCAGGCAGCACCTGCAGCGCAGCAGCAGAGGCCGCGCCTGACCCATGACCCTTTCCATGGTGACAGGGCAGACCTGCCTCCATGGTAATGGAACGCTCATGGCAAAAGACTTTCAGGCCCGTATCTGAGGGCAGCCGGTCCCCCAGGACCTTTCAAACAAAAGGATAAAAGTATGGAATATCAGATTGCAGTATTACCAGGTGATGGTATTGGCCCTGAAGTTATGAAAGAGGCCATCAAGGTGCTTGACTGTGTCAGCGCCCGTGCCGGCTTTACCCTTAAATATGATTTCAAGGATGTAGGCGGCGCTGCAATTGATGCCCATGGTAAGGCCTTACCGGCTGAAACCCTGGCTGCCTGTGAAAAGGCCGATGCTGTTCTCTTTGGTTCCGTTGGCGGTCCAAAGTGGGAATCCCTTCCAGTTCAGGAGCAGCCTGAGCGTGCTGCACTGCTGCCACTGCGCAAGCACTTCAAGCTCTTCTGTAACTTCCGTCCAGCCCGCATCTTCCAGGGCCTGGAGCACTTAAGCCCATTACGTGCTGACATCTCTGCCCGTGGCTTTGACATTCTGTGTGTCCGTGAGCTCACCGGCGGTATCTACTTTGGTCAGCCAAAGGGCATGGCAGGAGAGGGTGCCGAGGAAAACGCCTTTGACACCGAGATTTATCACCGCTACGAGATTGAGCGTATTGCCCGTGTAGCCTTTGATGCTGCCCGTCTGCGCTCAAAGCGGGTTACCTCCATCGACAAGGCCAATGTTCTGTCCAGCTCAGTATTATGGCGCAAGGTAGTTGAGGAAGTTGCCGCTGACTATCCAGATGTAGCTCTCAACCACATGTACATCGACAATGCCACCATGCAGATGGTAAAGGATCCATCACAGTTTGACGTGGTCTTATGCAACAACATGTTCGGTGACATTCTTTCTGACGAGATTGCCATGATCTCAGGCTCCATGGGCATGCTCTCCTCTGCCAGCCTCAATGAGACCAGCTTTGGTCTGTACGAGCCAGCAGGCGGCTCTGCCCCTGACATCGCCGGCAAGGGCATTGCCAACCCTGTTGCCCAGATCTTAAGTGCAGCCTTAATGCTGCGCTACTCCTTAAAGCAGGAGCAGGCCGCAAAGGATATCGAAAACGCCGTCAGCGCCGTCATGTCCTCTGGCCGCTACACCTGTGATCTGGTAAAGAAGGGCGAACCATTCCTGTCCACTGCCCAGATGGGCGATGCCATTGTCGAGGCCATTAACAAGGGCTGCTAACCAGACCAGCCATACCAGTCGGCCAGCACACTGTGACCCTGCAGACTGCCAGGTCAGTCTGCCAGCACACTGTGCCCCAACAGACCTGCCATACCAGTCTGCCAGCACACTGTGCCAGATCAGTCTGTAAAGCCAGACTGTATGGCAGAAGGGCTTACCAGCCCGTCCGGCCCCTTAATCAGTGGGCATCAATTCAGGTCTACCGACCATGATGACCCGGGCCGCAGTGCCTGGTCGCCCTCAGGCAGCACCTGAGAGCAGGATCACAGCCACTGTATCTGCCCGGGCAGCGCCCCGGACAGTACACTTGCAGCTGTGCTCACAGGGCTTACCGGCCCGTCTTTTTGATCATGCCCTTATCGGGGCAGACGACACATCAGGTTCACGCTCGGACCACTGACCTGAAATCATCTTTTCAGGTATCAACGCTATTGTTATTACTCCCCTTAAAGAGGGAAATACGCACCCCAGTGCCGCAAGGCTCACGGACCGCTGACATCAGGACGCACCAGCTACACAGACAGTGCCTGAAACAGGCCAGCTGACATAGGTCAGTCCTGAGCCCTGAGCATTGAACCCAGGGCCATGTAATATCTTTGTTTTTGCACACTGTCCTGGTTCTTATCAGCTTTACAGCCGTACTGGAGGTGCCTTGGCTGCACCGGTTTTGCCTGACCTTTCAGTCAGGACTCTGCATGAGCAGTCCACAGGTCCCACACTCTGTCTCTTGGCAGATAGCATGCCTCCATGGCCAAGGCCATGACCATGCTCTGACATTACAGGATACCCATGAGCTGCTCAGCACTATGGGGATCATGACCTGGAACCTTGCTGATGTCTGGCCGCCCGGCCGGAGCACTCGAGGCCTTTGCCATAAGGACAGCCCAAACAGCAAGGCCAACCCCTACAGTAAGGGCGGCCCGGACATCCCGTCCCGTCCACAGCGACAGGACCTGCCAGTCCATGCAGGCTCCTGGCCCGGCCAGGCCAGGGCCAATGCCCTGGACCGGGCAGAGCTGGGCGGGGCAAGTCAGAGTCAGAGTCAGGCATGGCAGGCTGAGCCGGCCGCATGGCCTTTGGGCTTATGAAGTGCCTGTGCAGCACACCATTGGAAATTACAGGTTTTACAAATGGGCAAAACGCTTTATCAGAAGGTTTACGACAGCCATATTGTCTATCAGGCTGAAGGTGAGTTACCTACCTTGTATATTGACCGTCACCTCGTACATGAAGTGACCTCCCCTCAGGCTTTCTCCGGCCTTGAGATAGCTCATCGCAGGATGCGCCGTCCTGACCTTACCCTGGCAACCATGGACCACGATGTTTCCACTCAGGAAAGCTCTATCGAGGCCTGCTCGCCTATGGCTCAGGATCAGATTCGTACCCTTATAAGCAATACTGAAAAGTTCGGTGTCAAACTCTTTGGACTTGGTGACCCTAATCAGGGTATTGTCCACATTATCGGACCTCAGACCGGCTTTACTCTGCCAGGTACTACCCTTGTCTGTGGTGACAGTCATACTGCCACTCACGGTGCCTTTGGCGCTCTGGCCTTTGGTATTGGTACTTCCGAGGTAGAGCACGTCATGGCCACCCAGACACTCAAAAAGGGCCGTCTTAAGACCATGAAGATTTACTGCCATGGCACCATGCGCCCTGGTGTGTATGCCAAGGATCTGATTTTATACATTATCGGAAAACTCACCACGGCAGGCGGTACCGGCTATGCCGTAGAGTTCTGCGGTCCGGCCATCAGCGCTCTGTCCATGGAGGGCCGTATGACCCTGTCCAATATGGCCATTGAATTTGGTGCTCCTGTAGGCATGATTGCCCCTGATGAGACTACCTTTGAATATCTGAGCGGCCGTATGATGGCCCCTCAGGGTGAGGACTTTGACCGTGCCGTAGAGCACTGGAAGACTCTTTACAGCGACGAGGATGCCGTCTTTGACAAGGTGGTTGATATCAATGTCGATGATATCGAACCTCAGATTACCTGGGGTACCAACCCAGGTCAGGTAACAGGTGTCTCTCAGGCCATTCCATCGGCTGCAGAGCAAAGTGATCCAGTAGTGCGCAAGAGCCTTGTGGATGCCCTTGAGTATATTGACCTTAAGGAGGGGCAGAAGCTCACCGGCGCCCGTGTCGATGTGGCCTTCATAGGCTCATGCACCAATGGCCGTATTGAGGACTTCCGTGCCGCTGCTCAGATTTTAAAGGGACATAAGATTGCCCCTGGGGTACGTGCTCTGGCCGTTCCGGGATCTGCCTGGGTAAGAGCACAGGCTGAAAAAGAGGGCCTTGATAAAATCTTTATCGAAGCCGGCTTTGAATGGCGTCTGCCAGGCTGCTCCATGTGCCTTGCCATGAATGACGATCGTGCTCAGGCAGGTCAGCGCGTAGCCTCCACCTCCAACCGTAACTTCGTAGGCCGTCAGGGCAAGGGCGCCCGCACCCATCTGATGAGCCCGGCTTCAGTAGCCGCCTGTGCCATCAAGGGCCAGCTGTGCGATGTGCGCGAGTTTATTGAGCAGAAATAACAGCTGAGAAGGTCAAAGAGGTTCTCATGGAAAAGTTTACCGTCCATACAGGTGTGGCTGTACCTTTAAACTCAGCCAATATCGATACCGATCAGATCATACCCAAGCAGTTTCTGCTGGCCACTACCAGAAAAGGTTTTGGAAAGCATGCTTTCCACGACTGGCGCTATCTTGATGATGCTGAAACTCAGTTAAATCCTGACTTCAACCTCAACAAGCCTGAATATCAGGGCGCCTCAGTGCTGGTAGCTCAGGATAATTTTGGCAACGGCTCCTCACGTGAGCACGCCCCATGGGCCCTTACCGATTTTGGCTTCCGTGCCGTAATCGCTCCGTCCTTTGCCAGTATCTTCAATAACAACGCTCTGGGTAACGGCCTGCTGACAGTCAAACTCACAGGCGATGAGGTCAATGAAATCATCACCTTCCTTGAAAAGTGCCCAGGTGAAAAAATCACCATCAGCCTCGAGGACATGACAGTACTGTGCAATGGCAAAAGCTACAGCTTTGAGCTTGATGACTTCTACCGCAACTGCATGTTAAACGGCCTGGACAGCATCGACCTGACCCTGGAGCACGACGCGGACATTGCCCGCTTTGAAAGCAGCGCCCTGTCCTTCATGAAGCCCGTTTCAGGCTAAAGCACAAGTCCCGCCCCGGCAGCCATGGCCGACCCACTGGCGCCATCAGGCACCTGCCGGTCCGGCCCAGCCGGCCGCCGCTCGCTCAGGCGTTGCAGCGCAGGCAGCGCCCGCGCCCGTGCCGCCAACGCCCGCACCGGCAGCCACAGCGCCCGCACTGCCAGCCAGCCCGGCTGTATCAGCGCCATGCCTCCGGCATAGCCCGCCATCAGAGCTCAGCTCTGACAGGCTGCACGCTCAGCTTACAGCTGCACAGTAACGGCACCACAGGCCCCTGTACCCAGCCTCTGGCTTAAGGTAACAGGGGCCTGTCCTTTTTCTGAGCTCTGCAATCAGGACGGAATGGCAATGTAAACAGTCATGACCGGACGTCAGGACAGCCAGGCATGCCGCTTTCAGGACAGTGCTCCCATGGAGTGAGACTTAACCACGCGCAGCAGAAGCCCGGGTCAGATGGCTTTAGAGCAATATGGTGGGGCTTTTTGCCGGGACTGCACACCGGCCATGGCTGTTGTGGGGGCGCGCGCACAGATCTCCGGGTATGGTTCAGATATGATCAGGACCAGAGGAGATTTACATGACTACGAAAAAACTTTGCAGCCGTACTGCAGCTCTGGCCATTGCCGGAGGTCTGGCTCTGGTTATGACCGGATGTCAGTCCAGTACCACAGGTGCTCAGAGTACCTCACTTTCAGTACCTTCCCAGCTCTGGTCCAGTGATGCTCAGGGCAGGCTAATACGTACCTCCTGTGCCGCACTTAAGGCCAGCTCTCAGGATGAGCAGATGAGCAATCAGACCCTGTACCGCAATGCAGTTAAAGATGCCCTTACAGTAGAGCCTGAGGAGCTGTTGCCCCTTGTAAGCCTTAATCGTGGTGATCCCATGGTCACCTTTGACGAACAGGGCCGGGTGCTGCTGCTCACCGTCCACGCTTTTCCTGATTCCTATCCTCAGGACAGGGACATGAAGCTGCAGTTTCAGTGCTGGACCTTTACCGATAAGGAATTTGCCGCCTGGTTTGCCGTAAATGACCATGATGTGTCTGACTGGAGTGTGCGCGTCAATCAGATGCTGGGCATGCCTGCTGATCGCCACAGTACCCATGTCACTGCCATGTGGGTAAATCCTGATGACGTTATCCGTCCTGCCTATCGCTCAGATGTTCATAATTCCCGTCCGGCTGATTCCTTTGCCACCGTACATGCCGAGCTTGAAAGTCAGAAAAAGGCCGACAAGACAGCCGTAGCCGCCGGCCTGCATGGCAGCATGCATGACCCGATAATCTTTGAGAACTGGTTTAACTCCCGCATTATTGCCTCCTACTTCTCACAAAAGGAATATCCATGGACCCGCCTTGGCTACACCTACGACTGGCTGCATGCCGTGCGTGCCGATGGCCATAATGGCAGCTGTGAGTACGGTGTCAGCGAATTTCTGGTGCCAGTAGACACAAAGGTCAAGGTTGCCTGGACCCTGCCCCTTGCTGACTTCATCACCAAAGTAAGAGACCAGATCACAGCAGGCCAGCACAGGCCAGCCTCACCAGCTGCCCCCGCCACTGCAGCTGCCCCCGCCACTGCAGCTGCTGCCGCTGCAGCTGACTCTGCACCAGCAGCCGCTCCCTCCGCCGCTCCGGCTACCAGGCCTGAGGCCCCAGCTCCTGCACCGGCAGCAAAAACTGAGGCAGCCACAAAGTCTGAAACAGCTGCTCCAGCACCAGCAGCAAAGCCATAGGCCTAATCCCGGTACCAGCAGCTGAATCAAGGCAACCGGGCCAGCTGCTCACGACAAAGCAGCTGCGCCAGCACATGCAGCTGAATCTCAGGCAACCGGGCCAGTGGGTAAGTACCAGAGAGCAGCAGGCAGTACCGCTGCATACAGGTATACCTCCCTTATCTGAGCCTGACAGTGCTCAAAGCTCTCTAAGTCAGACCTTATCGACTTTTACTGACAGTCGGGAGCAGGTTAGGCTGGCACCTGTAAGGCCAAGGAAGCTGTCACGCTGCCTGTCAGGTGGAAAGGAGTGAGTGAGGCATCTGACTGCCCAGGCCTGAGCAGCTGGAGGTAATCAGGCAGGAGGTTTACAGCTCACTGTCTGTTGTGAGGTACAGGGGCAGCAGGATGAAAGTCATGAGGGCCCTTATTTGCTGTTCATGCTGGCGTCAGGTCATCACGGAGCTGAGAGTGCCAGCTGTGACAGCAGACAGGTTTATACGCCCGGATATGCGAGGAAACAATCAGGAATGCAGCCGAACATATACGCCCGGATATGCGAGGATACGATCAGGACTGCAGCCGAACATATACGCCCGGATATGCGAGGATACGATCAGGACTGCAGCCGAACATATACGCCCGGATATGCTATGAAATGACCAGAGAGATAACTGTCTCTGGTCGATTTTTTTGACTCCCTGTACAAGGGGCGAGGTCGTGGTGGGCGGGCTTAACCGTGGCATCTGCATTGACAGTTATGGTTCTATGGGGGCTGAGTGGGGGGTTGATCGTTTTTGGTGCATATTTGTGATCTATGACGCAATCCCGGAGTGAAGTCCCTGTCCGGGTATGCTTGTCATGACTGTATTGCTGGCTGCAGGGCAGGGCTGTCAGGCCATTTCTATGGGCTATCCGGGCTGCAGGGCACATGTCGGGTGCTCAGCTGCATGCGTCCTGATGCAGGGGCTGAGATGTGCGTCATTTTGGGGATAACAGGCGTTACGGGTATGAGGTACTCAGGGGCTGGCTTGTTTTTGTTTATTTTGGGGTGCTATAGTTTTTGCAACCCGCAGTGATGCGGAATCAGAATTTCACTTTTTCAGGAGGCGCAGTTAACTGCGCAATATTTAGTCATGAAGCATACTTTATTAGCCGTTTCTCTTGCCGCTGCCTTATTTGGCGGTCTTTCTGCAGCCAACGCCGGTGTTCTCAAGGTGGGTGCCACTCCAGTTCCTCATGCTGAGATTCTCGAGCACGTTCAGCCAGCTCTGGCCAAGAAGGGCGTAGAGCTCAAGATCACCGAGTTCAATGATTACGTTCAGCCAAACCTGGCCGTATCTGACGGTGAGCTCGACGCTAATTTCTTCCAGCACCAGCCATACCTCGACGTATTCGTTAAGGACCACGGCTCTGATCTGGTAAACGTTGCCGGTGTTCACATTGAGCCAATGGGCATTTACTCCAAGGGCATCAAGAAGCTTAAGGACATTAAGGAAGGTGCTTCCGTTGGTATCCCTAATGACCCTACCAATGGCGGCCGTGCTCTGTTATTACTGGCCAAGGCCGGTCTTATCAAGGTTGCCAACCCTGATGATGTAACCGTTACTGTTCTTGATGTAGTTGAGAACCCTAAGAAATTAAAGTTCCAGGAGCTTGAGGCTGCCCAGCTGCCACGTGCTCTGCCTGATGTGGACTTTGCTGTTATTAACACCAACTACGCTCTGCCAGCCGGTTTAAATCCATTAAAGGACGCTATCTTCATTGAAGATGCCGACTCCCCTTATGTAAACATCCTCGTGGCCAACTCCAAGAGCGCCAAGAACCCTGATCTCAAGGTTCTGATTGATGAGCTTTCTTCAGCTGAGACTGCAAAGTTCATCACCAAAAAGTACAACGGTGCAGTAGTTCCAGTTGCAGGTCAGGACAAGAAGTAATTCTGAAAAAACAGTGCTCACAGCCTGACAGACCATCACACAGGTGGCGGCTATCCACCTGATGGACTAAAAGGCTGCACTGAGCTTCTCCTGACTGCCCCTCCGGCGGCTATACGGAAGGGATAAGAGATCAGGAGTGCTTTCTGGCTAAAGGGCAGACCGGGTAACCGGCCTGCCCTTACTGCATTTTGGCCCGGCCAAAAAATCCCTCTGATTGTACCCATCCAGCACCTGAGGTACGTAGCTCAGGCCTCTGAGATACTGTCCTCAGCCCCTGGGGCAGCACTAAAGCACAGAGCAGAGCTCTTAATATCTAAAGCACAGAGCAGAGCTCTTAATATCTAAAGCACAGAGCAGAGCTCTTAATAACTGAGGAAGTGAGCAGGTAAGCAGGGGGCAGGGGGCGGCAGACTTTAGCTGCGATGAAAAAATGGCGCGCCGGGGCTCACTGTCAGGGCCTGTCCTGTTAAACTTGCCGATTATTACCATCAGCGGGCTCAGGCCCTTTATTGGAGCGACAAGATGAGAACCTTCAGGCAGGAAGTGCAGCTGGCATCACTGGCCAAAG
This sequence comes from Anaerobiospirillum sp. NML120449, assembly GCF_023051105.1. Lineage (GTDB taxonomy): Bacteria > Pseudomonadota > Gammaproteobacteria > Enterobacterales > Succinivibrionaceae > Anaerobiospirillum. The sequence continues at coordinate 21,118 of NZ_JALKIL010000023.1, forward strand.
CCGGTCAAAAACGCCGCAGGGCAGCGCAGCTGGCTCAGGACAGTGACAGTGATTCAGGCAGTGCCGGTGCTGCGCCTGAAGGTGAGGCTCATATTCAGCCTGATTCACATGATGAGGCCATGGCAAGGGACCAGGCCCATGTCAGGGACAGTGATCACTGTCATGACCTGGCCTCTGATCATGGTGTTGACTGTGCTCTTGCTGATGACAATCATCTTTCTGCTGGCAGGACCGCAGGTGCCGGCCAGGGCTCTGAAGCTGCCCGTGGTGCAGGGGCAGCCCGTGCAACAGGTTCAGCCCATGGAGCAGGTTCAGTCCAAAGCTCAGGTGATCAGAGGCCGGGCCGGGTACCTGGTGCCCGCAGGAGCCGTGCTGCTGATGATGCAGAAATGCTCGACGATGATGATGGCCTTAGTGATGACAGTTTTATTGAGTCCATGGATGTCAGCCGTCCCTTATCGCCATTGAGCGGTGCGGCCCGGCGCTCGCGCAGCCGCACCACTGACCTCAGTGCGCTTAAAAAGGGTAAGGCGGCCCGCAGCGCAGGTGCCACCGGCAATGCTGCCGGAGCGGCTGCTTCCAGTAGTGCCACCGGGGCAGTAGCTGATGCAGCTACAGGTGCCAGCGCAGGCACTGTGGCAGGCTCTGAGGCCTGTGACGGCTTTGGTTCGGCCTTAAATGCCAGTGCCGCTGTGGTTCTGGCAGCTAAGGAGGCGGCAGCTGCAGCAGCGGCTGCTGCCGCCGGTGGTGCCGCAGCAGAGGAGAGCTGTGCTGACGGGGCGGGCGCTGATGAGGCGCAGGCGGCTGCAGCCTTTGATTACCGTGACTTTTTGAAAACTGTGCCGGGACTGCCGGGCTGTTACCGCATGTACAACAGCAAGGGTGAGGTTATCTACGTAGGTAAGGCCCGTAATCTTAAAAACCGTCTGAGCTCCTACTTTCTTAAAGATCAGACCATTAAGACCTCAGCTCTGGTATCTCATATTGCCAGCATTGAGTTTACCGTTACCTTTTCCGAGACCGAGGCTCTCATTCTGGAAAATGAGCTCATCAAGAAATATCAGCCTCACTACAATATCCTGCTGCGCGATGACAAGTCCTATCCTTTTATCCTGCTGACCACAGCTCATGAGCATCCGGGCATTTACTTTCACCGTGGTGCCCGCCGCAAAAAGGGTGATTATTTCGGACCTTTCCCGGACTCAACAGCCGTCAAGGACAGTCTGCGCCTTATGCAGCGTCTCTTTCCTATCCGCCAGTGTGAAGATACAGTCTATGCTCACCGCTCCCGTCCCTGCCTCATGGCCCAGATAGGCAAATGTCTGGCACCGTGCGTGCCCATGAGTGAGGAAAAGACCCGTCAGTACCATGAGCAGGTTGAGCTTATCCGTCTGTTCTTACAGGGACGCAATCAGGAGCTGCTCACCACCATGGTCAAAAAGATGGAAGAGCATGCCCTGAACATGGAGTTTGAGCAGGCTGCCGTACTGCGCGACCAGCTGACCACCTTACGCCGCGTTCAGGAAAGCAACAGCATTGTGTCAGGCATTGAGCATCCCGTAGACATTATCGGTTATGCCATGGCCGGCGGCATGGGCTGTATTCACGTGCTCTTTATCCGCAATGGCCGTGTCTTTGGCAGCCGCTCCTTCTACCCGCGTCTGTCCGACCAGGCACGCAGCAGCCGTGACCTGGTGCTCTCCTTTGTGGGCCAGTTTTACCTCAACGATGAGCATCCTAACCTTATCCCTGATGAGGTAGTGCTCGATCTCAACTACGACCAGACGCCAGCCGCCCCGGCCGCCGCCAGTGCAGGCGCCGCCCGCACAGGCTCAGCCGTTGCCGCTGACTCACCGGATGAATCAGCAGGCGGCCTGTCCTCCCCGGCAGACTCAGATACGCAGGATGCTGACAATGCTGATGTCGACAGTGCAGCCCGGGGCATAACAGTAAATGACTTTGGGCAGAGCAGTGGCCCTGACCACAGGATTTATGAACGCCCGGTCAGCAAGGATAGCGACTTTAGCGAGGCCCGTGAGTTTATCGACCGCATCAGATCGATGGAGCTTGAGCCGGGCAATGAGGCTGACGGCGCAGACTGCGCCCTCACAGACGATTACGAGGCCGACAGCCACGCCTGCGCTGAAGACGCTTACGACTATGATGCTCTCAGCCCAGCCTCTGCAGCTGCAGCAGCCGACGACAGTAAGCAGGGCTCTGATACACCAGAGCTGAGCGCGGACAGCGCAGACAGCTCAGGTGCTGTCAGGTCACGCCGTGGCCATAAGAAGAAAGCTGCGGTTCCGGATGGAGCAGCTGCTGACAGCGCGGCTGAAAAGGCCGGCGTTGCTGATGAAAGAGCGGCTGAAAAGGCCGGCGCTGCTGATGAAAATGGCGGTGCGGGCGCAGCTGACAGCGCTGATCCTGTTTCTGAGCTGACAGGTGAGATGGACAGCGCTCAGGACGTAGGTGCGCAAGAAGGTGCTGAGGGCGCTGCCGGCAGCGCTAAGAGCGAGCTTGAGCTCATAGGCGCGGCCATTAAGGCGCGCTTTGGCAAGACGCTGCGCTTTAACCGGGGCAGCAGGGGCGCAAGGCGCAAGTTCCTGCATCTTGCCATGACCAATGCCCTGGTATCGCTCGACTCCAAAATGGCCTCCAGTGCCACAGCTCACAGGCGTATTGAGGACCTGGAAAGACTGCTTGGCATCAGCGGTATTGAGCGTATGGAGTGCTATGACATCTCCCATACCATGGGTGAGCTGACCGTAGGGTCATGCGTGGTCTTTAACCGTGAGGGGCCGGACAGCTCCCGCTACCGGCGCTATAACATTGAGGGCATTACCCCGGGTGATGACTTTGCGGCCATGCATCAGGTGCTCACCCGTCGCTTCCGTGACCCTGATGGCAGTGAGTGCCCGCAGCTGGTCTTTATTGACGGTGGCCCGGGACAGCTGGCGCAGGCCGAAGAGGTGCTGAGCGCTGCCTTTGCCGATGCCAGCACCCCCATGCCTGTGATTGTGGCTGTTGCCAAGGGTGAGGGCCGTAAGGAGGGCCTTGAGACCTTAATCAGGGCCTTTACCCATGAGCGCATTAATCTGGGACTAAACTCACCTGCCTTGCAGCTGGTAATCCATATCCGTGATGAATCGCATCGCTTTGCCATCACCGGTCACCGTAACCGTCGCGCCAAAGCCCGCCGCACCTCAAAGCTCGAGTCTGTAAGCGGCATTGGTCCAAAGCGCCGCCAGGCTCTGCTCAAGCACCTGGGCGGCATGCAGGAGGTGATGCGCGCCAGTGTCGAAGAGCTGTGCAAGGTCCCGGGCATCAGCCCCAAAATGGCCGAGCATATCTACAACGAGCTGCACGGCTGACGTAAGCGCTCTGCGCAGCGCAGGCCTGACGCCTGCACTGCGCCCGGCACCGGCACTGTGCCGCTTCCAGGTATGAAGCCACCGGCGCCGGGCCACGACAGACCGGTAAGCAGCGTTAAACTGCTTTCTGGTTGCCAGGCCGGCCGCCCCTTTATCAGTGCCATGCCTGCGCTGCCGGGCTATCAGGCATATGCTGGCCTTAAGAACGTCCAGGTGTGCAGGCGCTGCTGCACCTGTGGTTATAAGTCTCAGCCTGACAGGCTTTACATAAGTGCAAAGCACTCATAAGCATGAGGGGCATGATGCTGTTGCCGACGCAGGTGGGGCTCCATGCAGGGGCACTTTACTAAAGGGGATACACAGTGCCCTTGCTGTATTGTTATGACACAGGCAGGGCAGCTGCAGGTTATGGCCGAAACTTCCTGGTTTTACCAGGTGCTGCCAGGCTGGTTTTAGAAAGCATATGGCGCTCACAGCCGTGCGCATCAGGCGGGGATGACCCGCCTTTATTATCTGGTGAGATGGGAGACTGGTACTTTATGTGCGAAAAACTGACACTTTATAAGAGGCAAAGCAGCGCGGCGAGGGCACGCTGTGATGAAAAAAAGGCGTAAAAAGGCAAGGCGTAATGTAATTTTATGATGTTGGCACAATTGGTGCTCTTACGGGGGTAATGAGAGAAGAATTAATCTTCTGATTGTGAAATTGGAAGTCAGGATTATGTGGTTTTGCTCCCCTTAGTTCCCTGACTAAGTGAGAAACAAATGGCACTTTACGTTAATACCAATGTCAGTTCCATCAATGCCCAGCGCAAATTGTCGAACTCCACCCTGGCTTTAAACACCAGCTACCAGCGTCTCTCCTCAGGTCTGAGAATCAATTCTGCCAAGGACGATGCCGCCGGTCTGCAGATTTCCGACCGCCTTACCTCTCAGATTAACGGCCTCAATCAGGGCAACCGCAACACCAACGACGGCATTGCTCTGGCCCAGACCATCGAAGGTGCTCTGGACGAAACCACCAGTATGCTCCAGCGCATTCGTGTGCTGGCCGTACAGGCAGCCAACGGCACCAATTCCGAGTCAGACCGTAAGGCTCTGCAGGAAGAAGTGACCCAGCTGTCTGATGAAATCACCCGTATTGCCCGTCAGACCACCTTTGCCGGCCAGACCGTTCTTAACGGCCCACGTGATCCAAACAACAATAAGGATCACCTCAAGAACCCAAACAGCTTAATTCCAAGCCGTGCTAATAACCAGGCAGCTAAGATTGTTTTCCAGGTAGGTGCCAATGCCGGTGACGTGCTGTCACTGGTGTGGGATAAAGGCTTCTCCATGTCAGGCATTGCCGCTCAGGCCGGTCTGACTGCAGGTAATAAGAATGCTGGCAATGGTCTTTACATTCCTGATGGCGCCGGCGGCAGTGTTGTAAGATGGTCCGTATCTACCGCTCAGACTGCTACCAACACTCTGGCCAATATCGACAAGGCCATTCAGGCTGTTGATACCAAGCGTGCTGAGCTGGGTGCTCTCCAAAATCGTATGGAAAGTACTATTCGCAACCAGGCTTCCATCTCTGAAAATGAGGCTGATGCCCGCAGCAGAATCAGAGACACAGATTTTGCCGAAGAGACCGCAGCCCTGACTGCCAATAACATTATTCAGCAGGCTTCCCAGACTGTTCTGGCACAGGCCAATCAGCGTCCTACCATTGCTCTGAGCCTCCTTAGTCAGGGCCAGTAAAATACAGAATTTGCTTAACGAATTATTTCAAGGCGGGGCTGGTCCCCGCCTTTCTTTTGCCTGAAAGAAGGCGTCTCAGGACAGTCGTTATTGCGCATCTAAAGCACCATGAGGGCAAAAACAGGGGTATAACAGAGGCAAGAGCAAGAGCAAAACAAGGGTAAGAGCATGTGAAAGAGCTGTGGCAGTGCCAATAGCAGGGGCAGTGTCTGGGCAAGAACAGGGACAGCGGCAAAGGCAAGAACAGGGACAGGGCAGGAGCGACAGAGCAAAGAACAGCAGTTTACGCTGCATTCATCAGATCTGAATCCTGTGGCAGCCTTAGCCAGTTTTTATTTCAGCTGCGCTGAGACAGCGGATTAATGACTGCAGGCCCAAATGACTTAATCCCAGCATTGACAGTGCTGCAAGCTCAATGTTCTACCTGGTCTCCTTGCCTCATGAGCTGCAGCATTGTGCAATAGCCCGGCATGCAGGGGGCTGTATGGTATGGCAGCAACCACATAGAGGCAGAGGTAACGCCCCCTATAGCTGGCATAGTATCCTGGCTGTAAGGCAAACGTTGCCATTGGCCTGGGGGTCTGCGAGCGCCTGGTAAAGTACCTGGAAGTGAATTATTTGCTCAAATAATCCTGTGATTAAATGCCCTCTCAGAGCTCATGTGGATGATTTTGCTGCAAACGTGTGCAATATGGGGCAATTCAGGAATAATTCTCTGGTAGTAAATTTTGGGAAGCAATTGCTGTACAGGGCCCAAAATGATGGGTACAGATGCGGTCAACAGGGCTGCCGGTTCAGCAGGATGCAGCGGTGGCAACAGGGCGAGGCGTGGTGGTACTGATAAGCCTGCGTTCCTGACGATTGAGGGGAGCCAGAATCGTTGACTGAGATCCGGGGCGGCTGTTATGGCTGTCCTGATGGCAGGGATGATTGACGGCCTGACGGTCGATGATGCTGGAATGGCTTGCGCTTTTGGCCATGACAGCCGATGTCCGGGATGAGCGGGATGAGCGGGATAGCCGGGATGAGCGGGATAGCCGGGATGACAGGGGCATCCGATGGGGAGCTGGTGCGTGGGGGATTGCGGAGGGGCGCAAATGATAAGGCCCTCCGGGGGAGGGCCTGTGCGCGTCAGCGCTGTAATCATGTCCGCAGGGTGCTTATCAGTGGGACATGATGTACTTTACGAACTTGAGCTTGGTGGCGTCGTCAGCTGCCTCGTAGAGCTGAACCAGCTGGTCAAATTCAGCGTTCATTACTGTAGCTGTGTTGGCCTTCTTTGAGGTGGCCTGAACTGTAGGAGCGGCAGCGGCAGCACCTGCAGCAATGGCAGCGGCTGATCCACCCTCGCGGGCCTTGACGGTAGGAACGTTTTCAGCGGTTACACCGGTGCGGTCATCGTTGGCCATTTCAGCAAAGACCCTGGCCGGAGCGTACAGACGGCCTACGGAGGCCAGATCCTCACGGTAGTCACGTAAGATGGCAAAACCGGAATCAGAAGTCAGGATGTAGTAGCTGGCCTCCTCTGGGGACAGGGCAGCTTTGGTACTGGCATTGATCAGGTTGATCTTCTGGGAGCGGGTGTAAGCCTCAGCCTCGCGATTGTCGCGTGGCATATTGTAGGTAAAGGTGTATTCGGCGTTGTCAGGAATGTTGGCAATATCTACAACGATTGGATTGGCAGCCTGGTAAAGACGGGAGTCACGGGCGTTGCCAAAAGTGCCTTCAAACAACATCACAATCTGGTGACGACCTGGGCTGAGAGTAATGGTACGGCTGAAGCGGTTGTAACCGAAGTCAGACTTCTGGCCATCTACCAGCTCTACAGAATAATTCACAGGAACCTTAAATGATGCAGCATAAGCGCCTGAAGCTAAAGCTAAGGCACCAGCTAATGCGCTGACTTTAAGTAAAGCACCCAGTTTGGACATGTTGAAGTTCTCTAAAAAGTTAATGTTTAGCGCGGAAATGATACCACAGTTCTAAGGCAAATAGGATAGTGCCTGATTAAGATGGCTAAAATACGGTGGTTTCTGGCGCCGTGTGTGTATTAAAAGCTTTTGTGCCGCGACCTGACATCCGGGTGTGCACACCATTTCATGGACGGTATCTGGTCCAGGAAGGTCTCACTGCCTTATCTGAGGATGTCTGAGGACAGTGATATCAGCCAGGCATACCATGGCATGGATGGCTCTGTCCTTGGACGGCACTTGGTCCATGGACGGCATTTGCTCCATGTACGGTATCTGGTCCATGGACGGCATCTGGCCCATGGACAGACAGTACGTCCTCATACAGGGATACTGACAGCAAATCGGGCAACATCCGTCAGAATGAATACTGCAGGCCCGCTGCCACCTTGTCCTCATTCCAGTTAAGGGTGCGGGCAAGGTCTGCTCCGTAGAACTGGGCAGTTTCACTGTCAAGGTCAAACTGAGCTTCAGCAAAGACCTTTACGGCCGGGGTGATATTCCAGCCCATGCCTAGGGTCAGAGCTGACAGTACTTTTACAGACTCATATTGCTTGTGTCCATAACCAAGGCTCAGCCAGACACCGTTTTCAAAGCTGTAATTAACTGCCGTATCCACGGTATAAATGTGGTGATGCAGATAGTCGTAAGCAGTGGCACTTAAGACGGCTGCAGCATAAAGTCCCTGACCAAGGCTGCCGTATGACAGAGAGGCACCGTATTCCTTTTTGCCTCCAGGGGAAGTATGAGCGGCACGTTCGGCAGCTGTGGCAGCATCATAGCCGTCAGCCTGCATCATGGTGGCAAAGAAATCATGAGAGGCCGGGGTTACAGCCTGAGTGTATTTGAACTTGTAGTAGTCAATACCGTAGGAAAGGGTTACCTTGTCACCAAATTTGGTGGAGATGGAGGCGGCCAGACCATGGTCAATGGTCATGGGAGTATGACCAAGAGGCTCGCTGGCAAAGAGCCAGGAGAACTTGAGATCCCAGCTCAGGCCACGCAGAGAATACATGATCTGGGCAGGACGCTGATTACCGAGCATATAGTAGTCTGAAGCGCTTGTGTCCAGTACAGTGAAAATGTCTGTAGCACCGACCACATTATAGTAGGCACCATCGCCGCGACCGGCCATTAAAGTACCGTACTGCCAGGCATCAAGACCGGCAAACAGATATTCAGTATCGTTAAGGGCGCCTTCATTGCCATTGGCATCAACACCGGTTTCCCACTGGGCCATCATAATGGCATCAAGACCGGTGGCAATGCTGCTGCGGGCACCAAGACCCAGGCGGGCGGAGCTGTATGAGGTGGTTTCATTGAAGCTGTTGCCGGTAAGGTCGTACCATGCACCATCGTTTACGACCATGGTGCGGACGTGACCAAAGAGATCAAGGGAGACATTTTCCTGATCATAGACACGGGCTGCCTGGGCAGGGGAAAGAAGTGAAGCGGTGACAGCAGTGGCTGCAACTGTGGCAAGACATTTGGAGACGGATAAACCAGGCACACATGCTGTCAGTGATGAAAAGCGCATATAAATACTCTGAATGGACCTGCAGCCTGAAAAACAGGGAGCTGCCAACAACTATATGGCTGCAGCAAGACTCAGCTCCGGGCAGACCAGGGCTGATCATGGCTTTTTTGCCTGCATCTGAGAAGAAAAACTATCCCAACTTTCTCCCGGTTATCAGATGCAGATGCTGTGCAGTCTGTCACATTATGTCACAGCATAAATAAATTGGCCATAATTTAAGGGCCATGCCCCAAAAAGCACGCGCGACTGAAACTGTCAGCCAGATTCGAGCGTACTTATGTGCTTTGCCGCCGTATCTGGAGCCATGCCGGCGGGCATGGCACGTCCGGCCATGGCACGTCCGGCCATGTAGGTCTCGTCATGGCACGTCAGGCCCGGGCAATGCTCATGGCCCAGGTGACGGTTGCTGACGGCGTCAGTCCTTGAGGCACAGGGCGCGCAGGTCAGCTGTGTCCCTGAGCATGAAGTGGGCAAACCAGTTTTCAGGATGGCCGCACTCGCGGGCTCCATAACCCCACAGGGCTGCAGCTGAGCGGGTACGGGCCCGGTTGGCCGCTATGATGTCATTGAGGTGATCGCCAATATAGACAGCATCGTAAGGGCCGATATTCATCATGTTGAGGGCCTTTAAGACCGGCTCAGGGTGAGGCTTGCTGTTCGCTACGCTGTCGCAGCCCAGAACCACGCTCAAATCACTGTAAAAGCTGTAGTTTTTGAGCAGCTTCTCGGCCATTTCAATGTATTTGTTGGTAACCACGGCTATTTTGATATTTGCCTTCTTCATGTCATCGAGCAGGGCGGTCATGCCCTCAAAAGCTGTGGTGCGATCGTTGATATGGTCCATGTAGTACTGGGCAAAGTAAGAGCGCATGGCTCCTGAAATGTCAGCACTGGCGTGCTCATCCTCAGGTATGCCCAGCTTGAGCATTTCACGCATGCCTGCAGTTACTCTGGTGCGGGCCAGCTCTTCATCAAGGCTCTTATAGCCAAAGTGTTCCAGAGTGGCATTACAGGCGCCAATAATGTCCGGAGCTGTGTCCAGCAGAGTGCCATCGAGGTCAAAGATTACAGCACGCGGGTGCAGGCAGGGAATGGTTTTGTCAGTCACTTTACGGGCTCTTGATCAACAGGTGAAAACAAAGACAGACACAAAAAGGGAGGCGCCCGGCGCAGCCATGCCATAGTCAATGGCTGCTGCCGGACGGGAGGCCCGCCATGGCCATGGGCCTTGCCTCAGGGCCATGGCCCTGAGCAGTGCCCCGGAGCCGGGGACGCGCCCTTGCCGTGACGGGCTGCGGGCTTATCAGGCGCGCTTTGAGGCGTGCAGATACAGCATGTCCAGGGCCAGGGTGGCGGCGGCCAGGGAGGTGATTTCGCCGTGGTCGTAGACAGGGGCGACCTCCATGACATCGTAGCCTACAATGTTGATGTTCTTAAGACCACGGATGATCTTGAGAATCCTGTCGGTGGACAGACCACCACACACTGGAGTGCCGGTGCCAGGGGCAAAGGCCGGGTCAAGGCAGTCAATGTCAAAGGTCAGATAGACAGGGTTGGAGCCTACAGTCTTTTCGATGGAGGCCACAATATCCTCAACGCTCATGTCGTTGGCGAGGGCGCCGTGCAGTACGTTAAAGCCCAGGGACTTGTCATACTCGGTACGTATGCCTACCTGTACTGAATGCTCAGGGTCGATAAGACCTTCCATTGGTGCGTGGTAGAACATGGTGCCGTGGTCGGCATCTGAACCGTTGGAGTAGGTGTCAGAGTGGGCATCAAAGTGCAGCAGGGAGAGCTTGCCGCCGTCCTTGCAGAAATGTCTGTGATGGGCACGCAGCAGTGGCAGGGTCACAAAGTGGTCACCGCCGAAAGTAAGGCAGGTCTTGCCGCTTTGCAGAAGCTTTAAGGTGTGGGTCTCAAGAGCGCTGGCCATGGAGCGGGCATCACCAAAGGAATAGACAAGATCACCACAGTCGATGATGTTCAGACGGTCCTTGAGACAGAAATCCCATGGATAGCGGCAGTGTTCCCAGTCAAGCTGGGTGGAAATGGCACGTATTGCCTGAGGTCCAAAGCGTGATCCTGAGCGGCCTGAAGTGGCAATATCAAAAGGTACGCCGGTAATGGCCACGTCAGCAGTGGCCTCATAAGGATTAAAGACCAGAGGGCTGCGCAGGTAGCCAAAGCTGTTGGCTACCAGAGAGGTGTCTTCCTTATTGCCAAGGGTCTGGAAAGTCTGCTGGCACTGACTCATGAAATCTGATCCTCCTCAAGGTAGGTATAGCCATACAGGCCGGTCTTAAAGTCATTGATGAACTGACGCTGCAGTTTCTCATCAAGACCACTGTCGCGTACTTCGCGGGTAAATTCGTTGAGCAGCTTTGACGGATCGAGCTGAACATACTGCAGCATGTCAGCTACGGTATCGCCCTCGTCACTGAGGCGCAGGCGCACTCTGCCATCTTCATTGACGTAAACATCAACAGCCTCGGTATCGCCAAAGAGATTGTGCATATTGCCCAGAATCTCCTGATAGGCTCCTACCATGAAAAAGCCTATATATGGCGGATTGTCCGAGTCATACTCAGGAAATGGCATGGTGTTGGCCACATCATCTCCGTCCATATAGTGCTTGATGGCACCGTCTGAGTCACAGGTGATATCAAGCAGTACGGCACGGCGGGTCATAGGCTGATTGAGAAATTCAAGCGGCATGACAGGGAAGAGCTGATCAATACCCCAGGCATCAGGCAGGGACTGGAAAAGCGAGAAGTTGACATAAAGCTTGTCAGCCATGCGCTCTTCAAGCTCATCAATGAGAATGCGGTGCGATTTGTTAAGCGGATCGAGCATTTTCCTGAGCTCAGAGCAGATAGAAAGGTACATCTGCTCAGCATAGGAACGATCCTCAAGGGAGTAGTCACCCACCACAAAGCCATGGTGCACGTCATTGAGATCAAGCTGACTGTCATGCAGCCACTCACGCAGGGAGCGGTGCTGCTTGCTCTCGTGCATGAGATTCCAGGTATTCCACATGGAACGCAGTGGTCTTGGGGCATCGGCAGCAGGCTCCACCACATCTGGCAGCTGGCAGATACGCTCCACACCAATGACATTGGATACCAGCACGGTGTGATAGGCTGTAAGGGCACGGCCTGACTCGGTGATTACTGTAGGCTGAGGAATGTTGTGTTCCTTACAGGCATCACCAATGGCCCAGATAATGTTGTTGGCGTACTCACAAAGGCCATAGTTGACCGAGGCGTCAGACTGGGAGCGGGTGCCTTCATAGTCCACACCAAGGCCGCCGCCCACGTCAAAGCAGTCAATAGGGGCGCCGAGCTTGACCAGCTCCACATAAAAACGGGCTGACTCACGTACACCATTGGCAATATCACGGATATTGGACATCTGGGAGCCAAGGTGGAAGTGGATAAGCTGCAGGGAGTTGAGTTTGTCAGCATCCTTGAGCTCTTTTACCAGGTCGAGTACCTGAGTGGCGCTCAGTCCGAACTTGGACTTTTCACCACCTGATGCCTGCCACTTGCCTGAACCCTGAGAGGCCAGACGGGCACGGACACCAAGACGCGGGGTAACACCAAGACGCTCGGCTTCCTCAAGGGCAAGGCGCAGCTCGGAGAGTTTTTCGATAACGATATAAACCTTATGGCCCATCTTTTCGCCATTGAGAGCCATACGTATATACTCACGATCCTTGTAGCCATTACAGACAATTACGCTGCGGGTGCGGCCGGCATGGGCCAGTACCACCATGAGCTCAGCCTTGGATCCGGCCTCAAGGCCAAGGGGCTCACCTGACTGGGTAAGGCTTTCAATTACACGGCGGTGCTGATTGACCTTGATAGGGAAAACCAGAAAGTAATCGCCCTTGTAGCCATAATTGTCACGGGCCTGACGGAAGGCGCGGTTAATGGAACGCACGCGGTGCGGGAGAATCTGCGGAAAGCAGAACAGGGCCGGCAGACGCTGGCCGCTCTTTTCACGTGAGGCTACCAGTTCAGCAAGGTCTACACGTGCCTCAGGGACATCAGGATCAGGACAGACCTCGACATGGCCCTTTTCATTAACCTCAAAGTAGCCATTGCCCCACCAGTCCACATTAAATACGCTCATGCCAAAAATCCTGTAATCAATCCACAGTCTCAGCACCGCTGCCCCTGGCGGCTCACCTCAACCATTCCCGGCCCACCAGGCTGCGGCCTGCGTGGCCACAGGACTTGAGCCCAGGAGCCACAGGCCATAAGGCCCCGGCCCTTGTCATGCACCCGCCGGCCCGCCAGGCTGAACAGGCAGCACATGCAGGACAGGCTGAGCAGGCAGCCCCGTGTGGCCCAGGACCAGATTCACAAGATTCTCATGGTCTCTGAGCGCGGGCTCAAGGGGAGGTGATAAGAATGCGAGGTGCAAAAAAGATCTGAGCTCAGGTAGCAGCAGTGTGTAACTGCAGTATCAATAAATACAAGCCAGAGCCGGCTTTCCCTGTTTCAGAGCTGAAAAAAGCCCAGGCCATCCGGAAATGCTTTTCCGGCCTCCTGAGCTGTTCCCGGCCATTAACCAAGGCTCTGCTAAGTGAGTCTGCCGCCGGTTACGTTACCGGTCACGGCGCTCAGGCTGATTGTGACAAATATTGCGTCCCATAACAAGACTTTATTGGTACCAGCCTCATGCGCGCAGCCGCTATCAGCCTGCATACGGTCATGCAGCTCTCTGCCTTAAGTCCCTTGGGATGTCATACAGCAGCCGGCAGGTACTCAACGCACCAGCGTGCCCCAGAGCCTGCCGCAGGCCTTACCCTGTCCGTGCACTCGGGGAACGTGCAAGCTCAGACTCAAGGTCAGCTGCCCGTACCTGCACAGTGTCAGACGCAGAGGCAGCTCTATGAGCAGGTGCGGGCGCTGTCGTATGGACTGCCGAAGTTGCAGGCGCAGGGGCAGCTTCATGAGCAGGTGCGGGCGCTGGCGTATGGACTGCCGAAGTTGCAGGCGCAGGGACAGCTCCTTGAGCAGGTGCGGGCGCTGGCGCCATGGACCGGCAAATCAGTCGGGGCAGTGCCGGGCAGTGCCATGGTTGCAGCCCCGGGAAAAGTATCTATGTGGCCCGTCAATATGAGACTGAGGGCCATGCTTACTGTTCTAAAAGGACCATGGTAGGGGTATAATCGTGTTTTGCGCTCTGAAAAGAGCACTTTCCCGGTTTTATCAGGTTTATTTGCCGGCAACACAGCAGCTGTGCCTGTGATGGGGCTGCTGTCAGGGCAGTCTCAGAGGTCGCCCTGACGGCCTGAGAGGTTGCCCTGGCAGGGGCTGCGGTGACTGTCATGTTGCTGTGCCCTGCAGGCCTGAGTGGTTTTAACAACGGCGTCTGTCACATTACGAGGTTTGAGTTAAAGATGCATAATATTCTGCGTGGTCGTATCAGCGATTTTGACAATAAGATTGAGTACATGAAGTCGACCATTACCAGCATCCAGGATTACCCTGTTCCAGGCATCCTCTTTCGTGACATTACCACCCTGTGTGAAGATGCCCGCGCCTTTGGTCTGACCATTGACATGCTCTATGAGGCCTTTAAGGATGTCAAAATTGACAAGGTGCTGTCCTCAGAGGCCCGTGGCTTTGTCTTTGGCGCTCCTCTGGCTGCCCGTCTGGGTGCCGGCTTTGTCATGGTACGCAAGCCAGGCAAGCTGCCACGTGAGACCATGAAAGAAGAGTATCAGCTTGAGTACGGCACCAATGAGCTGCACATGCATGTTGATTCAGTCAAGGAAGGCGAGCGCGTGCTGTGCGTAGACGATCTGCTGGCCACCGGCGGTACCATTATTGCCACCATCAAACTGGCCCAGCGAGCCGGCGCTGAGGTAGTAGGAGCCGCTTTTGTTATCGACTTGGTCGATCTGGGGGGCTGTGATAAAATCAAGGCCGAATGCGGCGTAGACAGCTTTGGCCTGCTTGATTTCCCAGGCCACTAGTCCCCGTCAGCGCCACCAGGCTTCGGCCGCCCAGGCCGCCATGGCTACCGTGGCCACCCCGGATGGCCCCGATGCCCTGGCATAAACCAGGGCGGCGGCCGGGTGGCAAGAATCGCCTGTACCGGTGCAATTAAGCCCTGCCCATGGCGCAGAATATGCGCCGGGCAGGGCCTGACATAATGAGACCCCAAGCCCGAAACAGTCTTAATCTGCTGTTTGGGGCTTGGGTTTTTCTGACTTTTATCACCAAGGATTTCTATGGCAATGCAATCAGAAGTTGAGTACCTGGCCCTGGCCCGTAAATACCGCCCTCAGAATTTTGAGGATGTGGTAGGACAGGAGCACGTCTTAAAGGCCCTGGCTCACTCTATTGACAGTGGCAAGACCCACCATGCCTATGTGTTTACTGGTACCCGTGGTATCGGCAAGACCACCATTGCCCGAATCTTTGCCAAAGCTCTGCAGTGTCAGGAGGGCGTAAGCTCTCACCCATGCGGCAAGTGTGAGGCCTGTGAGGGTATTACCGCCGGCGTTTTCCCTGATGTTATCGAAATCGACGCCGCCTCCCAGACCAAGGTGGACGATACCCGTCAGCTGCTGGAGAATACCCAGTACCCGCCTATTCACGCCCGCTACAAGATTTACATCATTGACGAAGTGCACATGCTCACTACCAGCAGCTTCAATGCTCTGCTCAAGACCCTTGAGGAGCCGCCTGCCTACGTCAAATTCATTCTGGCTACCACTGATCCGCACAAGATTCCTACCACCGTGCTCTCACGCTGTCTGCAGTTCCAGCTGCGTGCTCTGAACATGGATCAGATTCAGGGTCAGATCAGATCTGTCTGCGGCAAGGAAAACATTCCTTTTGAGGCCGAGGCCGTGCTGGCCATTGCCCGAGCCGCCCGTGGCTCCATGCGTGACGCCCTGTCTCTTTGCGACCAGGCTGTTGCCCTGGGCAATGGCAAACTTGAGACCGCCACTGTCTACTCCATGCTGGGCACAGCCGGTGATTCCTTTACCGGTGCCATACTGCAGATGCTGTGCGCTCCGTCTCAGGCCGCTGCAGCCAGTACTGCCGCAGACGCTGCCGCAGGCGGCGAGGCTGCCCCGGCTGACAATGCTGCTGCAGCCGTGAACATGACCTTTGCCACTTTGCTCGAAGAGCTGCGCCAGAAGGCTCCAAATTACCGCTCACTGCTTGATGAGCTGGTCATTGCCTTTCATGACCTGGCCCTCTATCAGCTCATTGGCCGCACCGATCTGGAAGTATTTTCCATCAACCGTCAGCTGCTTGAGCAGTATGCCCCTGTATTTACCCCTCAGCAGATTCAGCTTTACTATCAGATTGTGCTTGAGGGCGTTCAGGAGTATCAGTATGCCACCGATGGTCGCAGTGCTTTTGAGATGACACTGCTGCGTCTGCTGGCCTTTACCCCTGAAAAAAAAAACTCTGGCGCGGTGAATTAAACACAGTAGCCACCCCTTCTGTCTCATCCCTTATCTCTTCAGCAGCTCTGGGGGCTCAAGGCCTGACCGGCAGCTCAGCTGCGCCTTTCGATCCCACTTCCATGCTGGCAAGCGAACTGGGCGGTCTGATGCCCGGCTCTGCCAGAAATGCCTCAGCTGCCGCTATTGCCGCCCTTCATCAGGAGGCCGCTGCCATCAATGCCCAGGGCCCCGCCAGCCCGGCTGCCGCTGCAGCCGCTGGCGCCGCTGCTGGCGCAGCCGGCGCTGCTGCCCCGGCCCCGTCCATTCGCCCTCTTGGTCAGGGCGATACCCGCATGTTGCTGCAGGCTATTACCAAAGGTCCTCAGGAGTGCGAGCGCTGCATTGACAGCCTGAGCGCTCAGCTGGGCTTTAATGCTCAGCAGCGCGAGGAAATCATCCGTCTGGCCCAGACTCTCAGTGCCAGTCAGGCCGTCGTGGCCTCAGCCCGTGCTTCCTTAAGTCAGGGGCAGCGTAATAACAGCAATCAGAAGCGCAATCTTGAGCAGCTGCAGCACAGCCTTGGAATAGACCCCGATAAAAACTCCAGCCAGCCGCGCAAGGACATAGGCAGTAATATCGGCTATTACCACGAGGGCCAGGGGGCCGAGGGCAGCCTGGGTGAAGGTCATACCCTGCCAACTCCGGCTCAGCGTGCCGCCCTGATAGCCTCCAATACCCGCCTTGCCATGGAGCAGGCAGCTGCCGCTGCTTCCGCCGGCGCCGCCGCCGGCGACGCAGCCGATGACAGCGAGGCTCTTGCCTCTCTTGATCATGGCGCTGATGACTATGATGACCATGATGGTAAGGGCGGCACCGGCCAGCCTGGCGGTAAGGCCATGGCCGGCAGCTTTGACGGCCGCAAGAAAATCGATACCACTTCACGCTTTGATTACAGCGATCAGGCCCGTGATCTGGAGACTATACACAAGGGCGGAGTAGGATTTAA
This sequence comes from Anaerobiospirillum sp. NML120449, assembly GCF_023051105.1. Classification (GTDB taxonomy): domain Bacteria; phylum Pseudomonadota; class Gammaproteobacteria; order Enterobacterales; family Succinivibrionaceae; genus Anaerobiospirillum. The sequence goes on from NZ_JALKIL010000023.1 coordinate 38,164, forward strand.
TACCCGTTATCTTGAGCTCAATGCTCATGCTGAGGATCCGGCCAGGGTCCAGCAGGAAATGGAGGAGCGCCGCCACTATACCGAGATGGCCGCCCGCGTGCTCGATTACTTTGTTGTGCTGGACAGCTCCCATGAGCGCAGCAACCAGACAGCCATTAAAAACAGCCGCGTCAAGGACACCAATGCCGAGCTGCTCAACCTCAGCAATGTCATCAGCGGCTTTAACACCATTAATGAAAACAGGGCCAACGGCCTGCCACCAGGCACGGGCCTGCCTCAGAGTACCCCGGCAGCACAGGGCGCCTCAGGCAGTGACCTGTCCATAAGCCCGGCCGCAGCCGGCACCGCCGCTGCCACAGCGGCCGCTGACAGCAGCGCCGATGACGCTGACGATTTTGTATTTGATCAGGTAGACCACCATGGTTATCAGGTAGGCAGTGAGCACCATCTGGGCGCTCAGTTTGCCGGATCCGTATCTCTTGAAAACAATGACGCCAGCAACCTTGGTTCCATAGAAGAGCTCCCATCCGGTCCGGCCCCGGCCCCAGCTCCGGCCCAGGCAACAGACGCCGACATCGCCGCTGCTGCCGTCCCGGCCCCGGTCACTGACGCCACTGAGGATCAGGACCAGGCCGCCGCAGCCGGTCAGGCACAGCCAGCTGAGGCTGTTCAGGATGCTCAGGCTGCCGGGCAGTCAATTGCTGATGCCCAGGTGCACAGCAGTGAGTCTGCATCTGCAGCTGAAGCTGCAGCTGAAGCTCAGGCTGAGGTCGGCAGTGAAGCCACTCAGGCAGATGCCGGCGCTGATGCCGCTCTGGCAGAGGGTGATGGCGCCGCTGCTGATGCTTCTGCAGATGCTGCCAGCACAGTTGCATACAGTGTTGCACCTGCAGCTGCAGGGGGCGAAGATTCCGGATCGTCCAAGGAAGCTGCCCGCTCTGAGGCTGAGGAGCAGCCTCATGGTGATGAGGTGGTCACTGCAGCAGCTGACAGTGGTTCCGCTTCCGGGGCTACCCTGGAGATCGCGGCCGGCTTTACCCCTGTATCTCTGTCCTCAGGGGCTGAGGACAACCAGGCTGCTGCAGCTGCAGCTCCTGAGGTTAAGGCAAAGCGCACTGTTGCCCGTACCGATAATGCCCGCAAGGCCCTTAAGGGCATAGCTTCGAATCTTGCTGACGATGAGGGCTTTGATGAGCTGGACTCCTCTGTCGATGACATTATGGGTACCAGCTTTTCTGACCTGAGCATCAGTGAGCCACCAGCAGCTCAATTAGGTGAGATTACTCCGGCATCATCAGCACCGGAAATTGCTCCAAATGCTGAGGGCGCTGCGCTCCATTGGACAGCCTCCGACGCTGACGACGGCGGCGCCCTGAGTGCAGCGGCAAAATCAGATAAGCAGGCTGTCTTACAGGCTGTGACTGATGTCGCCGCTGCAGCAGCTGCATCAGCAGGCGTGCAGGGGGCAGCTGCCACCGTACCTGACAGCGACTTGCCACCATGGCACATGGGTGATTCGGACAGCCGTACTCTGCTTAAGGATCAGAACGCATGGCAAAAGAGCGCTGCCATAGCGGCAGCGGCACAAGAGGGCAAGAGCACCCGTCCGTCAGCTGATCTGTCCGGTGGCAGTGCGCTGTCAGCTGAGGTTATGGCCGAGGTTAAGCCTGTTTCTCTGAGCCTTGCGGCCGCAGCAGCCGAGGCTGCTGACTATGGCGACGACCTGATGCCTGCGCCAGTAGTGAGCGCATCCGCTCCAGCACCTGGTGCTCAAGATGCCGCTGCAGCCGCAGCGGATATCACTCCGGCAGCGGACGCCATGGCTGATGCCGCTGGTGATCTGACAGACGGGGCTGGTGGCCATGATCATGCCGAGGGCGGCAGCAGCGGCTTTGATACCGCAGTGGCGCAGCAGTCAGGCGCCTCCATGGACATCGCAGCTCAGGCTCAGGATAAGAGCATTGTTAATCCTGAAAGTGGCGTACTGCGCGCCGATGGCAAGGCTGATGTTTCAGCTGAGGATGCCAGAGCTCAGCAGTCCGCTGCTCTGCTCAGCAGCCTTGCTGCCAGGGCCAGTCATACTCACAACAAAGAAGAGCAGCAGGCTCTGGCTCAGTCCATGGGCAAGGCAGCTCTTGATACCCTTGGCTTCCTTGAGGCCAAAATCGCCAAAAACATAGAACTTACCGGCGCCAATACCGGTCCATCTCCATGGGAGCTGATAGGCCGCAGCCAGGTAATTGCCATTGATGACACTGAGATCAAGGTGCACAGGCCAAAGCTTGAAAAGCTTACCCGCATGAGTGATAACAACTTCCTCATGGCAGGAGGCGAAAAGAGCGAAGAGTCAGCAGAGAGCTGCATTTTCAAGGGCACACTGGTAAATGCCTGGGGCAAGACTCTGCCTGATGAGGGCACCACAGCCCTGATGGCTGTAATGATGGCTAAAATCCAGGAAGCCAAAGCCCGCAAGGAGCTTTCTGCTCAGGCCTTTAAGGATTTTGCTGCCCGCATTGCCAGCACCGGCAGAAGCATTGAGGCCACCTCTGACCCTGAGCTCATGCCGCTCAGTCTGCTGCGCCTGATGTCCGGCACCAGCGCCGCCCTCAATGAGATTTATCAGCGCCGCTGCGCGGCCGAACAGCCTGCTGCGCCTGTCCCGGCAGCCGCGCAGCCAGGTGCCGGCCAGATGCCACAGGCTGCCCCTGCAGGCATGCCGCCACAGGGAGCGCCTGCAGGCATGCCGCCACAGGGAGCGCCTGCGGCTCGTCCGGCCCAGGCCATGGGCCAGGCACCGGCCATGGGCCAGCCACCGGCCCAGGCTCGGGCCATGGCCATGCCAGCCGGTATGCCACCTGTGGGCCGCCCGTCAGGTCAGCCACCTGTGGGCATGCCTCCTGCGGGGCATCCGGCTGCCATGCCTCCTGCAGGCAGGCCTCAGGGTGGACCACAGGGTGGACAACAGGGTGGCCCAGGCCGTGGTCCTGGTGGCAGGGTCATGGAGCCGCCAGCTGATTTCGTCAGTCATTTTGAAGACAGGTATGAAGATGAAGGCTATGCCCCGCCACCTGATGTCATGATGGACTATGGCAGCTTTGATGATGGCGAGGGCTATGACGGCTATATGAGTCAGGGCAGCAACCTTGCTGCTGATATGGCCTTAAATCAGGATCCTGAGTTTGTTCAGGCTGTTCCTGTAGAGGGTACCGATACCGTAATCAGTACCGCTGTGGGCATGGCCGGATCAGGTGAGCTGCCAGGCTGGCGTCGCAGTGTGGATGATGACTATCTTGATGTCATTGGCCGTGATGATGAGTGGTATGCCCTTATTGTCAAAGCCTATCCCCAGCATGGCCTTGAGTACTCAACTCTGGTACGCTCGGCCCGACGCATTGACAGCAGTGATCCGTCCCTGTGGCATATGGTCATTTCGCGCAATGACGAGTTCTCTACTCTGGGTGAGGCCATTTTGCCGAAGATTGAGCAAAGGCTCTCCGAGGTCCATGGCTCGCCGATACGCCTTGATGTGGTAACCGAGGACAATGTTCCCCGTGATGCCCCGGCCGTAAAGTCCTACTATGCCCATCAGGAGGACATAGCCCGCGCCCGTCAGAGCTGCTACAAGATTCGTGGTCTGGGCGCGCTGCTGCGCGACCTTGGTGAGGACCTTGCCAATACCGGTATTGAGCTCTACCAGAAAGTGCAGCCGGCTCCGGCTCAGGCACAGGCAGCGCTTGAAGGCGCAGCCCGGCCTTAGGCTCTGCAATGACCATAAAACAAAGCCCCGCATCAGCGGGGCTCTTTATTTTGCGGCAGCGGGGCCGTCCATCACAGGCCAGGTCGCTCCCGGACCAGCCCCATGCTTTGCCCCGGTGCCCGGGCCCGGTCAACGGGGCAAAGCCCATGGACATGCGGCCTTGTCATGGTACCTGGTGCTGGGGTCTGCTCACTGACTGACAGATCCATTAATTTTGCTAATGGATTAGCACAGTTTATGAGAAAAAAATGTGATTTGTTTTGCCTTTTGAGCTATCATTTTTTCAGATTTGCGCTAAAGTTAGCACTTGTGATCGCAAAAGAGAGTGGCATTTTTATCATGTCCAGGAAATCTATTTAATTAATCAGGTTAGCAAATAGCAGATTATGCCCTGTCTTCAGATGTGCTGTTAACTGGCCTTATGCGGCAGCTGCGACCGCAATGAGCCTGAGCCTGAGCCTGAGTCTGAATTACTCCGGGGCTGTCCGCTTTATCCTCTTATTGTGGTTTCCGCAGGCGTGGCCGCCGCCTGGTGTTTATCCCCCATGTTTCAGCTTCATGTTACTGAAACGCAAGCCGGCCAGAAATTCTTTTCCGGCGCCTGATTTGTACAGGCTGCCTGTCCTTTTAATTCCTCCATGTCCTGTCATTACTGCCTGTCGGCAGTTACGGATAGCGCACGCCTGTGTGCTGGTCCGGGGCAGGATGTGGTCTGAACGTTAGAAAATGCCGGACGATGCTCAAACATGGCTGCCCGGTACAATGTGAGGTCTGGTTTAATGAGCTTTAATATCCCTGATGCGCCCAAAAAACGCGTAGTTATCGTAGGTGGCGGTTTTGGCGGTCTTAAGCTGTGTACTGCTCTTGCCAAAAATACTGATTATCAGATTGTTCTTATCGACAAGAACAATTTCCATCAGTTCCCGCCGCTCATTTACCAGATTGCCACTTCCGGTCTGCAGGTAAGCTCCATTGCCTTCCCTTTCCGCAAGATGTTTGCCGGCAGCAAGAATGTGTTCTACAGAATGTGTGAGCTGCGTGCCGTATATCCTGAGGACAAGGTAATTCAGACCTCCATTGGCAAGCTCGACTACGACTATCTTGTCCTTGCTACCGGCACTACTACCAATTACTTTGGTAACAGCCGTCTGCAGGAAGAGTCCATGCCTATGAAGACCATCAACGAGGCCATGGGTCTGCGTAATGCTCTGCTCAATACCTTTGAGCGTGCCAATACCTGCTCCACAGAAGAAGAGCGCGCTGAGCTGCTCAACGTTGTGGTAGTAGGCGGCGGTCCTACCGGTGTGGAAATTGCCGGTGCTCTGGCAGAAATGCGTGAGCACGTGCTGCCACGTGACTATCCGGATCTCGATACCTCTCTGTTCAAGATTCACCTTGTTCAGGGCGGTGCCCGTCTGCTGCCTGCCATGTCAGAAAAGGCCTCCAAGACCTCACTGGAGTACCTGACCAGGATGGGTGTTGACGTGCAGCTTAAGGCCTATGTGCATGATTATCGTGATCATGAGGTTATTCTGCGCGACGGCCGCTCTTTCAAGTCTCAGACCATTATCTGGGTGTGTGGTGTTACCGGACGCCGTATTCAGGGCATTGATGACAAATTCTATGGTCCGGGCAACCGTCTGACCGTTGACAGCTTCAATCAGGTTACCGGACTTGACGGTGTCTATGCCGTAGGTGACTGCTGCATCATGACCACAGAGGACTGCCCGAAGGGACACCCTCAGATGGCTCAGGCTGCTCTTCAGCAGGGCAGGAATCTGGCCCGCAACTTTACCCACTTGTCACGCAATGAGCCTCTGGAGGCCTTTACCTACAAGGATCTGGGCTCTATGGCAACAATCGGCCGTAACAAGGCCGTAGCCGATATCTTCGGCATGAACATGACCGGTTTTACCGCCTGGGTTCTGTGGATGATTGTGCACCTGATGTCTATCCTGGGCGTAAAGAACAAGATGTCTACAGTAATGGACTGGGCCTGGTCATACTTCACCTATGACAAGTCCAACCGCACCATTATTTCAGCCAAGCATCCAAAGGTTATTCTCGAACGTAACTACGAGATTTCCATGCGTCACTGGGGTGAACTGTCCCGTGAACAGGCCATAGAGGCCGAGCGTCTTGCCGATGAGGCCATCAAGGGCAGCCGTGACATTTACTCTCTTAAGACTCAGGAGTCCCTGGCCCGTAACGCCATGAAGAAGGCCGAAGCTATCCTGCGTCAGAAGAGCCTTGAGGCTGCTGCCGCCGCTGCCTCTCTGGCCGGTTCCAGAGAAGCTGCCGCCGCTGCGGCCACCGCAGCTGACGCCACCCGCGAAATCATTGGCGAGGGCGACAACCTGCCACCAGCTGTACCTGCAGCCGCTCCAGCTGCCGCTCAAGCCCCGGCTGCCTCCGAGGCACCAGCTGCTCGGCCAGCCGACGCTCCGGCTGTTCAGCCAGCTGCTGATGGCAAGGACAGTGAGGCAAAGTAGCCAACTGTTGCTGACAGCAAGTCTCTCAGGCTGATCCTGAGAACCCGGATAAGAATGATGCCCGCAGTGCTGCACTGCGGGCATCATTCGTTGTGGGGCAGCCCTGTGCACCATGCGCCCACAGGACATAACACCTCCGGGGCCATGAGCCAGCTGGTCCATTGGCAATAAGACCTGGGCAGCGCGTCCCTGGCAGCCGGACCGGAAGCGCTTTCCGGCACTGGGCAGGGGCTTTGCCTGCATTGGATTTGCCTGCAGTGACGTCCGGGATGGAGGCGCTGTGGGGAAGCTGCGCTGGGGCTTTGCCTGCATTGGCTTTGCCTGCAGTGGCGTCCCGGATGGAGGCGCTGTGGGGAAGCTGCGCTGGGGCTTTGCCTGCAGAGGCATCGGGCGGTAGAAATATGGCAATCAGGGGCGAGGCTCGCAAGTGTGTGAGTGCCGGGTTGCGAGGCGCTTTGGGACTGCAGGCGGCTGCAGGCAGGAGCATGGCTTTCTGCCAGGTGCCTCTTAAGCCGAGAGTGCGCTCATGGATAAAAAGCAGGGCCAGGGCAGCGCGAAGCATGGAGCTCAGGCCTTTGCCTCCCATGTAATGGCCTGAATGTTGCTTTGCAGAAATGATAGACATTTGTGGTGTCGAGATCTGTGCAGTAACGCTCCATAGGTAAATGTGGAGTACGTATATTACTGAACAGAAGATCGAGAGCACAGTCTTGATCCAATGCGACAGAAATTTTGCTCCAGCGCGCGTCAAAAGGGCGAACTGTCCCGACAAATTTGCATTTTTCATCAAAGGCAGCTTTGTAATTGTCGGGCCTAATTGCTATACTTTGGGCTGAACTATTCCCAGGTGCGGGCGTACTGACAGGATTTTCAGCCAGTCAACTGCTTTGCCCCGGTCGGCGTAGTGCTCTATTCCATGGAGAGGAAATACAGCACGTTATAGTGAAATATCTGCCGTTTAGTTAGATTTACTGACAGGACTGACCTTGCAGCCTGCGGTAATGACAAGTTTCCAGAGGCTTTGCCTCGTCTTAACGTTAAGTGCCCTGACAGCACTCTGTGTGGCATATGTCTCCGGTCGGGCCGGAGCTATTTCAGGACCTGCTGTGCCTGAAGCTTGCAGTGCTGCCTGCCTTAACATCAGTTAATGCACGGTCACTCTGATCTTATGAGAGGACGGACTGTGTGCACGGTTGGAGTTGGGATGTCTGTGCATACCAACGCTGCGCCGGGCCAGTGAATGTTTTTGCGGTATTTTCCTCAAAGCTTTTCCACCATGCCGGGCAACTCCACTTCAGTGACTATCTGCAGTGCGATGGTTTAGCAGTATCCACTTCCCAATTCTAGGAGAGATATACGGTGTCTGATACAAGTCAAGCTGGAGAGCAGGAGAAAAAACCTGAGCCAGTCAAAACCATGATGATGAGTACAGTGCCATATTGGAACTCTCAAAGTCAGGCTTTCTATTATGAGCTCAGCTTTGTTACCCAGGACCGTAAAACCCGAGTTACTCCTGATAACACAGCCGAAGTCCTGCGCCGTTACCTCGTGCAGTCACAGCTGGACAAATACGTCGGCCCTAAGGCTGGCGTAGCTATTAACGTTCAGTTCTCCTCAACTTTCCTCGAATTCCGTCACGACATCAACTATTCACGCATGCTGGTGCGTCTGCCATCCAATCAGCCGGTCAATCAGACCCTGGTACAGCAGATGCGCGAGATGAGTTCCTTTGGCATGTCTTTCGCCACCGATCTGGAAACCATCATTCGTGAAAAGTGGCTCGAACAGATTCCTCGTTTTGACTATGTTGTGCTCGACATGCACTCTCCTAACATAGCCAAGGACATTATTGCAGTACAGAGCTTAAAGCAGATTCAGCCACGTCTGAAGATGCTGTTCTCCAATATCCAGAGCCAGAAGGAAATGAAGGTTGCCTTCTCTCTGGGTGCTCATCTGGTTACCGGCAAGGGCAAGTACAATCCTCTGCCTCCATGCCTTATCAAGCCGCCATATAACTCCAACACCAAGGAACTCTTCCTTGAGCAGCGTCAGCTGTGTCTGCTGATGAGCTTTATGTGCGCTCCTAAGCCTAATATCCAGCAGATCAATATGCTGCTGCGCACTTCTTTCAAGATGTGGCAGACCTTTAACGTGCTGGCCAAGGCTATTGATAATACCGTGTTCTCCTCTTTCCGTTCCATGGAAGACATAGTCAAGCACTTTGGCGGTCACGGTGCCCGTAACCTCATAGCTCTGGTAATTGCCCAGATTCAGTACGATCTGTACAACCGCGCTACCAATTTAAATGGCGATCAGCAGCTGGATTACTTCAAGCGTCTGATTACCCGTGCCATTTTCATTGAGTCAGTGTGCAAGCTGTATCCTTACTTTGCTCCTTGCCGCGATCTCATTTTCGAGTTCGTAATCTTCCACGGCCTCGATCCAATGATCGTGCATCGTCCGGACAAGGTCTTCAAGATCACCCAGGATCTCATCAAGCCACGCTGCAGCTTCCTGCGCGTGCTGCAGGATCTCATCATTCTGGGCGACAGTATCGATACTCTGCACTTCCAGAACATTCGTGGTGTGGCTCAGAAGTACAAGCTCAACGATCTGCGTCTTATCTACCTGCACGAGCAGGCTGAACTCAAGGCCATGGAATACCTGGTGGCCATGAAGATCGTCCGCTAAACTCATCTCCGGCGCGCCTGCGCGCCGACCTCCCCCACACAATTCCCCCAATACCGGCGCCGCCCAGCGGCCTGCCGGCCACAATTACTGGTGCTGCCTGCGCCGCCCAAATCCCCATCAGGTTCCAATCCGTACAGGACGCACCCGGGCCCCCATCCACTCCAGCTGCACAGCACTGTCGGCACAGCACGCCCAGAGCACCAAACGGCTTTGCAAACTGCACACCCCCGAGCACCGCACAACTTCGCGAACTGCACACCCCTGCGCATTGCATGCTGTACGGCCCCTGGAGAGTGCTCTGGCCATCTGGAGCAGCTACAATTCAGAGCCGCTTTCAGCTGCCATAAAGCCAGCCTTAAGAACCTTGAAACTCCATTTTGAACTGCAGTCCCTGAATGCTGACCACTGTCCAGTCGATGACCTGCGTCCGATGACTGCACTGGACAGCGCCGATTTATGGATTTAAAGCAGGCAGGGACATTTTCAGTCCTGATGCTCCTATCATGGCAGTGGGCAAGAACCTCATAAATATCAGTAATTCAGGTATATACTAAGTGTGTTTGCAGCGTTTATATAACATATTGTTGTTTTAGCAATAAGGTAAAATTAACAATTAAGTTAAGAGTCGACTGTAATTTTGCCTGGTTTGAGTACATGAATTGATGTAATGCTATGAGAAGAGTTGACTGAGTCGGAATGGCTGTCGGCTGTAGGGCTTGCAGGTGGATGACTGAGGCGGAATGGCAGTTGGTTGGATGAGTCGTACAGGGGTAGGCCTGAGCCGAAGTGGGCATGAGCAGGCGCTATGGCCAGAGGTGACTGCGGCTGCGTGCAGAGAGTGCTGTGATGTGGAGATGGCCACATGCCCGCGATGGGCCGCGAGGTGGCTGCGTAGGAATGGACAGGGTAAAAAAAAGCCAGGGCAGGAGTGTTGCTCCTGCCCTGGGAGCACAGCGCCGGAGCGCTGTGCGTGCATGGTCATGCCATGCCTTTGCTGGTTGGGGCCACTGGCCGGCGGTGGTTGCCAGAGTCTGGTGCCGTAGGCAGGTGCCGGAAGCTGGATGCCGTGGGCAGGTGCCCGGCGGTGGTTGCCGGAAGCTGGATGCCGTGGGCCAGTGGCTCCTTGAGCTGCTGGCTGTTATTCCCAGCCTGAGCCCTCTTCTTCCTTGGTGGAATTGAGCTTCATTGAGTTCCAGATCTGGTTGTGAATCTTGGACAGACGGGCTGAAGGGGCCTTAGGGAAGTAGGCTACTTCAAGCAGCTCAGGAGTCAGGTTAATGCTTGGATTGGCTGACAGATCTGGATCAATATTGGCAATGGCCTTGTTCAGAGGCAGGATGTAGCGAATCTCGTTTGAGATCTGTGAAGCTACCTCAGGGCGCATCAGATAGTCGATCCACTGCAGGCCATTGGCGGCATTGGCAGAGTTCTTAGGCAAGATCCAGCAGTCAAACCACAGCAGTGAGCCCTCCTTAGGGAAGACATAATTGATGTTGTAATCACGCTTGGCGGCAACGGCACGGTCATTGGCCTGGAGGATGTCTCCTGAGTAGCCGATAGCAAGGCAGATATCACCAGAGGCCAGATCATTGATGTAACGGCTGGAGTGGAAGTAGGCTACGTGACGGGCAAAGCGGGTCAGCACTTCCTGGGCGTCTTCATAGTCAGAGCGCTTTTCAGAGGCCGGATCTTTCTTGAGATAGTGCTGGATGCTGGAGATTACCTCAACAGGGGAGTCCAGAACAGCAATACCGCACTTTTCAAGTTTGGAGGCATTTTCCTCATTGAGAATGAAGTCCCAGCTGTCGATTTTGGTGCCCTTGCCAAAGATCTCTTCGATCTTTTTGGTGTTGTAGCCAATACCAAGGGAAATCTCAGTATATGGAATAGCGTAGGCGTTGTCCGGATCGATAGTAGCCAGCAGCTCCATGCGCTTTTTATCGAGGTCACTGTAGTTGGAGATTTTGCTCTTGTCTATCTTCTCCAGAGCGCCGGCAGCAGCCAGACGTGGAACATAGTAAGAGGTCATCATAATGGCATCAAAGCCGGTGTTGCCGGAAAGCAGGCGTGCCTCTACCAGTTCATTGGAGTCGAAAGTTACGTAGTTGGCTGCAATACCTGTGTCTTTGGTGAACTCACTGACAGTGTTTTCTGCCATGTAGTCACTCCAGTTCCAGATATTAACTTTCTTCTCGGCGGCGAAGGCGGTGGAGCTGACGCTCACCAGGGCAGCACAGGCAAGGCCGCTGCAGCAGGCAGCAATTTGTTTGAAACGCATTGGTCGTTTCCCCCAAAATGTGGTTTTCTAAAAAAGATGGTTGGACGTTCCATGCCCTTTGGCCGCCTGGACCAAAAGCCACAAAACCAATAAGGCTCAGCCTGGAGCGCCTCCCACTGCATAAATGACTGAATCAGTCAGCTTTATCAAAGGATGTCCCCGATAAAAAACAGCGCTATTTTAGCAACCATGAACCCGTACTTAAAGAAAAAATGTCCCTGATTACGCATTTATCCTTTCATAGGCATGCCCAGCGCGCCTCATGGTCCATATCAGGGCGCGCTATCCCTGTAAAAGTACGACTTATACGTACTTGCCGCCCAGGGCACAACATTGGGGCAGCCGGCACGGTCTGCATGGCCGCAAGGCCTGCCATGCGGCTTGCCGGGGCCGCCAGGTCAGCAGCCCATGCCCGCAGGACGACCGTGCGGCCGGCAGGGCTGCAGGCATGGGCATGAGGTCCTGGGCCTGGATGGGCGGACAGTTGAATGTCAGGGGGCCATAAAGAGCAAAGCCCGCTGCCTTGAGGGCAGCGGGCTGATAGCTGGAGCTTGATGGCTGGCAGGGACGGCGCCGCCATGACAGAGGAGAATGTCGCTCCAGAACGGGCCTGGGGGCTGCAGCGGTGCCAGCAGGGCCGGGCAGCTGCAGGATAGGCAACAGCGTTAAGGTTGTGCTTGAGCTTGAGCTCGCTTCCGGCTGAACTGGTCGGATATGGGGCTTAACGCTGTTATAAAAGTTTTAGGAATTAATTGCCAGGCCTGGCAGATCCTGTTTGTGGATGTCATCGCGCAGGATGTCACCGATAACGCGCTTGAAGACGTCGATGAGATCAGGATTGAAGATGCCGCACTGGTTGGAGCAAATCATCTCCATGGCTGTTTCGTGGCTGAAAGCCTTCTTGTAGCAGCGCTCCTGAGTAAGGGCGTCGTACACGTCAGCAAGTCCTACTACCTGAGAGCATACGCTCTGCTCGTCACCCTTGAGACCTTCTGGATAGCCACGGCCATCATAGCGCTCATGGTGGTGCAGACAGATGTCATAGGCATATTTGAGGATGTCAGAGGTCTCAACGCCAATCTTGCTGATGAGCTCGGCACCGCGAACGGTGTGAGTCTTGATGACATCAAACTCCTCTGGGGTAAGTCTGCCTGGCTTGTTGAGAATGGCATCAGGGATGGCGATCTTGCCTATGTCATGGAGAATTGAGGCATAGGCAATATTGCTGATGTCCTCATCAGTCAGCTGAGCACAGCCCTCAAAGCCCAGATCACGCAGCTTTCTTAACAGACGGAAAGTTATGTTGCGGATAGAAAGAACGTGTTTGCCGGTTTCACCGGAGCGGAATTCAATGGCCAGAGCCAGGGTGGAGATAACGCGTACGTTAACTTCGGAGAATTCCTTGTTCTTACGGGCAATCTCACGTTCCTGCAGCAGATTCTTGTACTCAAGAGAGCGGTGAATCTTGTACAGCTCAATCTGAGAGGTCACACGCTTGAGCAGGAAAGCAGGATTGAATGGCTTTTCAATAATGTCAGAGATCTGATACTGGAAAGCATCAAGCTGCTCATCACGGTCTTCTGCAGTAATGAGGAAGATAGGCACACCATTGAGCAGATTGTGTTCGCGGATCTTCTCCAGATAGCCATAGCCATCCATCACCGGCATGGTGATATCAAGCAGTACGGCCACAATCTCGTCAGCATGGTCCCTGGTATAGTTAAAAGCATCCAGACCATTACCAAACTGTGGTGTGTGGTAGTCCTTAGTGAAAATACAGTCGAGAATCTCGCGATTCATCTCGATGTCATCCACGATAAGAATGGTGTCTTTCTGATCTTGAATGTCCATCACCCCTCCAGATGAGTCATTTATGGACCTGGCATACTCCCCGTCCCGGGAGCGGCCGAGTTATCAGCTCTGCAGGTCCGCCTTGTTCCGGTACCCGCCCTCAGGCTGGGCTGCAAAAGCAGCAGGCCATGGCCTGTACCGGTAAAAGAAAAGGTTCGCATTATCCTGCAGGCGTCAGCCCGCAGGTATTGAGGCAGCACAATTTTGCTGCCAGTGCCGCAGCTGCCCGTTACCGGTCTGTAACCGGCTGGCACCGGCATATGCCGATGGGCGGCTGGTTGCGGCTGATTCCGGGCCGATGTTACTTGCGCCCGGCAACGGTGAATAAACTTGTCCTGGTCGTAGAGCCTTTGATGTTGCCAGCCGGAACAGCGCTGCTTTGACAATATGACAGCTGTCCGGTCAGCATGGCCGCAAACCGGTGATGTTCTGGCCCAGAGCTCACAAAAGCTCTGTCCCCTTTGCGATGATCTGACAATTCAGATCTTTGCCTTGCATCAGGGCACAGTTATCCCGTCTAAATCCCTTGTAACTGACATTTTAAGTCTTTTTCCTAGATATGACTACATATGTAGCAAATTTTAGAAAAAAGACGTCATTTATCAATATGAAAATGGACGGATGCCTTTTCAGCCAGTGCCATTAACTATGGGCTTGCCATGACAATTTGCCGGTCTGTGCTCCCAAAGTTCACAGCACCAGGGTCCAGGCGGCTACCTGTATGATAAGTGCCCCTGGGCAGGTCAGCTAAGCCATGGATGAGCAAGTCAGCTCAGCCGTCCGGGACGGCTCGGCCAGGCATGGCCGTCGGCAAGGCCGCCGCTGTTACAGCAGGCTGCGCCCTTGCGGCCGCACACTTGCCGACAGAGAGCAGGGGGCTGTGTTTATCAGTCCAGCTGGGCGATGGCGTCGCGGGTCTTGCTGACCTCGGCTTTGATGGCCTCTACGAGCTTGAGGGCATCGTCGTTACGCTGCTCACGAACGGCTTTGACAATGTCGTTGTAGCCGTTGAACAGGGTATTGAGGCCCAGGTTGCCACAGATACCCTTGAGGGTGTGGGCTGTGGTCTCAAGAGCGCCAAAGTCGCTGGCAGCGACGGCAGCATCAAGGCTGTCCAGAGTAGGTTCAGTATTGAAGCGCTTTAAGTACTTCAGATACATGGCCTCCATATTGGCAAAACGGGCCAGAGAACCGTCCACATCAATGTCGATGACATTGCGTAACTCTTGTAAAGTCATTTTTACCCCTCGGTGAGCAGACTAAGAAAAAATGAATTTGTCCAGTAATTATAACGCCCGCAGGGCCGGTGGCCGGATATCGCGACTGCAGGTCGCCAAATAATATCGCAGGGACCACAAACCACGCTGCCATACCTGCATCAGTGGCATGACGTACTGCCTCTGCAACATGGCATATTGAATATGTCCAGAGCTCAGTCACCTTATCATAGCGTCTGCGCCCTGGCTCAGGCCTGGAGTATTACTCCCAGGTACGGAATAGCAGCAGGTCCAGTCGGGACCTGCTGCTCAGCGGCTGCACGCATCGTACTCGGCTGCATCCTCAGACGCTGCTGCAGGTGCAGGAGGCGGCCGCGCGCATATAAGGTCCGGCAGGGAAGCCGGGCCGGGATTATTTGTTATCAGTGTCGGTGATGCTGCCTTGAGATTTGGCATCACTGCGGTTGAGCTGGCTGCGGATATCGATCCTGTCGCCGCTGCGGCGCTTGATACTGGTGTAGTGAGTGCTCTCACCCAGGTGAGAGTAATCAAGGCTGCGATTTTCGATATTGGTGTGCATCTTGACACTCCGGCTGGAGCGGCTGGCCTTGGCGCTTAAGGATTTAAGCACCGGTCCCAGACTGAGTCGGACTTTTTTCTCCTTCTCATAGCTGGCATGGGACTCTTCTTCAGCAGTAATGCTGTTGACGCTGCCGCTGTCCAGAGCCAGAGTTGTGTCTGAGTCATACTCAAGATCGTTGCGGCCATCAGTCACCATCTTGAGCGGGTGCTTTGGAGCTACCGGCGGCCGGAATTGACTGGGAGAGTGTTCAGGTCCTCCGGGCAGTAAGGAGGCTGAGCTGTCATTGCCTGATGCTTCGCCTGCAAGAAGGGCCTGAGCCTCACGCTTTTCCTGCTCTCGCAGCTGCTCGTGGGTCAGTCCTTCGCTGTCATCAGCAGAGGATGCTTCAGGGATGTCAGCTTCAACCTTTTTGATATCGGTCTTTGGCACTACCGGTGGCTTTTCCATATTGCTGATTACGGACTGCTCACTGGTAAGACGGCCATAGCGGCTTGCAGGCTCGCCGTTTTTGCCACTGCGCTGACTGTGTTCCTCATGAACCATGTCGGAGCTGGTGATAACAATTTCATTGAACTCAACATTGCTGGCGGCGTTACTGGTCAGCCCGCTGGCAGAACCGGTTTCAGCAGCCGATGCTGTTGCAGCTGGGGCTGACGGTACGGCTGCAGTTGAGTCAGCTGGTGCTGCAGCCAGGTCAGCAGGTGCTGCATCATTTGAGTCAGCCGGTGCGGCTGCAGGCAAGTCGTCATGAGCAGCGTCCTGTGCTGCCCCGGCAGACTCAGAGACATCTGGGGATGCACTGGCCTGCTCTGGCAGAGCAGCTGGCTGCTCAGCGCTGAGTGCATCAGCAGCAGCGACAGCTGCGTCCGATGCCGGGGCAGCCGCTGGAGCTGCGGCAGGTGCAGCAGCTGCGGCAGGGGAAGCAGGTGCGGCAGGGGCCGGGGCAGCGTCCTTGCGGCTTGCGTGGACCTGTAACAGTTCCTTGAGGTCAGGACGGCTGGAGATAACCTTGGCCAGGACATGCTCCAGAACGGTGAAGTCCAGCGGCTTGGAAACGTGGGCGTTCATGCCGGCATTCTGAGTGGCGGCAATGTCTTCGGTGAAAGCATTGGCGGTACAGGCAATAATAGGGACAGTTGCAGCGTCCTTATTTGAGCTGGCACGAATATGTGAGGAAGCCTCACAGCCATCCATATTAGGCATGCGCATATCCATAAGGATAGCGTCAAAGGTAAAGGCCGGATTGCTGGTGAAGGTCTCCACGGCCTGGACACCGTCCCAGGCAGAGGTCAGGTTTACGCCCTTCATGCCCAGAATGTCGCAGGCAATCTCCATATTGAGCTGATTGTCTTCAACAATGAGGATATTGAGATTGGACAGGCTGAAATTGTCGATGAAGTTCTTGACCAGCGGGTCTTCGATACTGTCAGTACTCTTAACGGCTGGCTTGCTGTCCTGAGCCTTGTCCTCAACCACGCGGGAGCCACGGGCCTCAAGCTCGTCACTGCGCATGGCACTCTTTTCAGTATCCTTTTCGATGCGGGCTGTGGTTTCGTCATCAGCAAGACGGAATGGAATATTGATGGTAAAGGTAGTACCGACATCAACGGCTGATTTGACCTTGATATCACCACCCATGATGGTAACCACATTTTTCACAATGGACATGCCAAGGCCGGTACCCTGAACGGAGTTGAGGCGCAGCTCACGGGCGTAAGGGGCAAAGAGCTTGGCAAGGAAGGTCTTTTCCATGCCAATACCGGTATCAGAAACTTCAATCATGAATGATGGCTTGTGCAGGTGCAGAATCTCGCGGATGCTGATATTGACCACACAGCCCCTGTGAGAGTACTTCAGGGAGTTGGATACCAGATTGTTGAGGATCTGACGGAGCTTGGCTGAATCGCCAATAACCACCTTGTGCTTGACGTCACAGGTAAGGTTGACCTGCTTGCCCTGAGACAGAGCGTTGACCTTGAACACATCGATGTTTTCCTGCACGGCGTGAACAATGTCAAAAGGCTCAAGGGTCAGCTTGCTTTCCATCTGAGGTCGGGCAACTTCCAGAATGTCGTCCACCAGAGCCAGCAGCTGATGAGAGGCTGTGGTCATCTTCTTGAAGACATCTGGCAGGCTGTTGACATCACTCTGCTTGAGATGGTTAATACCAATCTGGCACAGACCTATGATGCCGTTGAGCGGAGTACGCATGTCATGGGACATGTTGGCAAAGAAGACATTCTTGGACTCTTCGTTCTTCTTGGCCTGCTCAAGGGCGTCAGCCAGCAGCTGGTGCTCTTCGATTTCAGTAATCTTTTCCTCGTCGATGAGCTTGAAGCAGATGATGGACTCATCAAGGTCCAGAGACTCATCAAAGAGAATACGGGCATTGAACCACTTGTAGTGATTATCGTTGTTGAGCTTGAGCTGATAGTCATGACCGAAGTCGCGAATGGACAGCGAAGCCAGATTGCGCAGGTGGTTCAGGGAGAAATTCTTGTAGAAATTGTTCCAGCTCTCAGGAATGACCATGTCTGAGAATACGGACAGCAGATCATCAAAGCTGTTGCGGGTAGCAAGGCGCAGGCGCATGTGATCAGGCGCCTTGAGCGTGGTAAAGGTGCCCATCTTGAAGTTGACACGCAGAATTACCTGGTAGGAATTGCCCAGTACCTTGAGAGCTTCATTGGTGGTCTCAATCTGAGATGAGAGATGATACTCACGCCATACCATCCATACTTCGATAATGATGAAGATCACTACCATCAGCAGGAAGAGATTGGAAATCATGTGGTAGTTGAACAGTATGTCCGAGTACAGCGTTGTGGCAATGGTGTACCAGCCAGTCTCCGGATTGTAGGTGGCAAAGACATTGCGCTTGTCACCCATGAGATCGGTAATAGGCTCCTCTGTTCCCGGTACGTGATTCTTTACATTGGTCTCAAAGAATGAGGACACGTAGCGCTGAATCTGGGAGTAGTTGGCGTTGAAAGGAGTGTAGTAGAGAATGACCGTACCCTTGCTGTCTACAAGGTAGAAACAGTAGTTTTCAGATACCAGATAGGCAAAGGATGATGACTGGGAGGCGCTCTCCAGATAGAGGTCAATGGCAAAAACGTTGTTGGTATTGCCAATACGGGCAGAAACAGTGGTAATTACGGTGTTGGTAAAGATATCGGTATAAGGGTCGAGAATGGCGGCTTTGCCAGGCTCGGCCTTCATGGCAGCTTTGTACCATGGGCGGGCTTCGGTAATGAGGAAAGCGTCTCCGTCCCAGTAGGTAGGGGAGACTATCTGACCGTCAATGGAGGCGTAGATATCAATGCGCAAGTCTTTTTGCTTGGACTGCAGCTCAGCCTCGGTCTGCTTCATCCACAGATCGAATGCAGCACGGCCACCATCAGGGTCATCGGCATGATCCTGCAGGAAGATATCAGCATAGTGGGCAATGAACTCGACAAACTGCTTCTGCTTCTGGAACTCTACCTGTAAGGAGGCATCCAGACGCTGCGCAACTTCATAACCTACAGTATTGGAATTGGACAGAATGTTCTGACGCATCAGATATAAGGACGCGATCAGAAATACTGAGAAGATCATGAAAAGTATGGTGCCGTAAGACAGAATCAGTTTCTTGGCCTTACGGGTACGTGTACGCAGAAGCGAAGCTGCACCTGGTTTAGGTTTAAGAGTAAACATGCAACATACCAAGTTCTAGGTTGGCCCGGCCCCGGAGCGCTTTGTGCCCTGCCTTGTTGTCATCATGACCAGACAGGGGGCAGCCTCAGGGACGGCTGAAAAATCTGCATATCCGTAACACGGGCACATGCTGACATCCAGTCAGAGGCCGTGTCATGGGATATAAGCCAGCTCCGCAACTGCCTGGACCCATCAAAAGGGCATCAGCTTCATATGCGGCCGACTGTCGTCCGGTGCAGCTCAGGCTGCCCGGTCGGCTCATCAAATAGAGAAATATTAAACTTAAAAAATCAGACCACAGCGCATCAGTCCGCCCAGGGACCATAATCAGCAGGTTCAATCCGGCTCTTCACCTCAGGACACAGTGAACGGGACGAGCGACCAAAGGAGCTGTGCCATGTGACATTTGTCATGCAGTCAGTGCTGTTGCCATGCCGTCTGGGACCTGTGCCCTGAAATCGGGGGACTTGTCTGAGCTCATTGCATGGCATGCCATATCGATGCTCAAGGCCACTGGCAGTGACGGGCATGACAGTTGATGGAATGACATTGGGTAAAACGGGAATTGTCCGGGACGGTCTGGTTCGTTTGCAGCGGTCGAGTGGTGCTTCCTTGCAGGAGGACTCCTGATGGATGGATTGTCGCCTCAAGAGTGCAGCCTCTGGTCTGTTATTGTTCGGGTGCGGCAGCGCCGTGCCTGATTTTCTGTTCTCACGGGCCGGCTTGACGTAAATTCTTATTGAACTGCATGGCTGACTATGATGCAGTTAAATCCTTATATGCTTGTGACCATGCTGCCGTACACGGGCGAGGTTCAGATTCCTGGTCCGGCCTGCACCTCATCTGGTTTCCAGTACTCTGTACTGCGTTGAGCAGCTCCCTGGAATACTGGTATTCAGTCATGCATTCATTATGCGGTAATGCAGTAGATTCGCCATGCGGGGCAGCCGCCATGCTGAGCCTTATCCAGGCTGGGTATGCAGCAGTGCCGTGCATTCGCCATGCTGGGTATGCAGCAGTGCCGTGCATTCGCCATGCAGTGTAGCAGCCATGCTGAGCATTCGCCATGCTGGGCCTGTAGCATTGCGGTCATGTCTTTGTGCACATACGGGCACTGTCAGCGGCTTTCCATGGCATGTGAGTCTTGATGGTTTCAGGCTCAGCTTGACTGGCTGATACCGGGCATAAATGGCATAAATGGAAAATGCTCTGCGAACATGCTGGCACAGCTGTTCGTTACTCTGACCTTATCAGCTGTATGTAATCAGGTACAGTCTGACTGTATTTGCGCGGGTCTTTCGAACTCATGTTCGTAACAGGGCGCTGTGGTCACGCTGGTAAAACACACAGCCTATTATAAGGCACAAAAACCAACAAAACTATTTTTACCGGCCTGTTTATGGCCTTATAAATCTGTTTTCTTCATGGCCAGCAGTATAGACAGCCGCAGGATGTGCTGTGCTTGATGACAAGTATGCTTTATCGCACCGGCCATTTTTATGGTCAAAAGCCGTAATCTGGCCATTTGTCACTGGTGATCGGGCATAAGATTATGCCTGTCAGCATGTTATTACGCCTGTATCAAGAGCATGTGCCGGGCAGCGCTTAAAGTCCCGGCTGATGACTGCCTGCAGCAGCTGCCGGTTAATCTGTGCAGCTCATGCTGTAAAAAATGCCATCCTTGCCTGATTTTATAGATACATTATCCAATTATGATATCAGAAATGCACCTGGTACCTGAACCATCATGTCATTTTTGTTGAATGTGGTGCATTTCTGTCAGGTACGGGCACATAAGTACAGGCCTGAGTCTGCTCATTCCCATGGCCTTGCCCACTCCCATGGCTATGCCCATTCCTATGGCTATGCCCACTCCCATGGCTATGCCCATTCCTATGGCTATGCCCATTCCTATGGCCTTGCCCATTCCTATGGCTATGCCCATTCCTATGGCCTTGCCCATTCCTATGGCTATGCCTATTCCTATGGCCTTGCCCATGCCCATGGCTATGCCCAGGCCCGAGGCCAGTGACAGGTCTATGGCCTGGCAGCTGGGCAGGAGCCGCCTCCGTCCTGCGCGCCAGGGCATGCTTTGAGCAAGGATGGTACAGCCATTTGCAGGGGCGGAGATACGTGGTCAATGGCACTTTTTATCAGTATGGGGAGGTATGGCGAGCCCTCTGGCCTTTGGCTCATGATGGCTATTGCTGCCTGAAGAGGCCTGTGGACTCGCTTTGCGTTTAGTGGTGCATTGCTTTTGGCAGTGGCGGGGACTTTTGCCCTTTAGGGCTTTTGCTAATACAATAGACTTGGGGCAAAGCCTTTATGCATGGCCCCTGTACATCATGGCACGACACTTGCCCGTAAGGGGCAGGCCGTCACAACTGACATCTTTCAGGCATGAGCTCATGCCTCCTGTTGCCATGGCACATGGCCCGTTATGTTGCCAGGGCACCTGGACAGGCTGGCAGGCGCGCAGGCGCAACGCACGGCAGTGCGGGCTGCGCATGACAATGAGGGCTGCGCGTGGCAGTGCAAGGCGCGCAGGCGCGTAAGCGCAACGCACAGCTGTGCGGGCGCCGGAAGTGAGTGAGATTGTGACCTGAGTATTTGTGCAGCAGTGAAGACGACGCTGCCGGGCGTCGCAGCTGAGTGCAGCTTGCGATATGGTTAATCTGGATTGGCTTTCAGCCGAGGCTTAAAGTGAGAAGTAATTCGTTAGTAATAGCTGTTGCCAATAACAAGGGTGGAGTAGGCAAGACCTCTACAGCCATTAATCTGTGCTGCGCCTTTGCCGGCACCAGACGTAAGGTGCTGCTTATTGACCTTGACCCTCAGGGCTCGGCTACCGTATCAATTTTGCGCGATCGCCCATCGAGCTTTATCAGCTCGGGCAATGCGCTTATCGACGGCTCCTCGCTGGTACCGTGCATCAAACCTTACCGTACCGGCAAATTCGACCTTATTCCTGCCTCAGACGATTTAACCGCTTTCTGCATCAGGGCTGACAATGAGCATGGTCGTGAGCAGCGCCTTGCCGAGGCCTTACGCCCGCTGCGCCAGATTTACGATGTGCTCATCATTGACTGCCCGCCTGCACTCAATCTGCTGACCATCAACGCCCTGTGTGCCGCTGATGAACTGATTATTCCTACTACCTGTGATTACTTTGCCGTTGAGGGCCTTGGCAGCCTGATGCGCCTGTTTGAAAGTCTCAAGCGCAGAGGTCTGTCTCGTGTGCATCTGATGGGCATTGTCCGTACTATCTACACCCAGGGCGAGCCTCTGTCCCAGAAAATTGCAGCCGACCTCAAGTCCAATATGGGTACCATGCTCTTCAACACCATCATTCCTTTCTGCTCACAGGTAAGCGAAGCCCCTTCTACCGGCCGTCCGGTTATACTTTACGATCGCACCTGCATAGGCTCACGGGCCTACTTAAGTCTGGCAGGTGAGATTTTAAGCCGCATTACCGCCCGCCAGGCTGACGCCCAGGCCATTGCCGCAGCCGATGCAGCCACAGCAACCCCGCTGCAGGGCGACGCCATGCCAGCCCCATCACGTCAGGCCTGATAACACCCTGTCTGCAGCCCGGCCTGTCCCATGCAATGATTCCGTGAGTGGGGCATGGTCGCAGCCAGAGGCCTGAGCGTGCACCTGATGAGTATTTCTTACCTGGACTGGCCATTCTGATTTCATAACCTGCCTGCAGCTTTGAGCATGGTAAAACGCGCGTAATTATCAATACATTGCTATCTTTAGAGCAAAGACAGCAGGATTTGCTGTTTCTATGGGCATGAACTGTGCATTAGTGGTGCAGTGCGCAGCACAGATTGATGTAATCTTATTTTTTTGCTGCAACAGGTTCCCGATTTTTTCTGTCCCCACTGGCAGCCTTGCCTCGGCCATAGCCATTGCTATGGCATGGCCATGGCATGGCGGCTGCCGGTGGTGCAGGGGCAAAGACCCCATGGCAGGCAGGTGGGCAGCCTTATTTTGTTTTCTGTCAGTATTCCGGGACTGTCTTGTCCTGCAGGCGCATAGCCTGCGGGCGGGCGGTTCTTGCCATAATTGAGGAGATTAACCAGTGCAAAGTTGGAATATGGGTTACGTTACCGAAACCAATTATGAGTATGGATACTTCCATATTCTCAACCCTCTGGAACTGCGCTTTAATTTCCTGACCAGGGGCGTGCGCTTCCCTGAGCTCGGTCCGGATACTGCCGCCTGTGAGCTGGGTTTTGGTAACGGTATCAGCGCAATTTTGCATGGCTGTGCTTCTGAGGTTAAGTGGTTTGGTACTGACTTCAATCCTTCCCAGGTAAACTATGCCCGTCATCTGATTGATTCCCAGTCCATTGAGGTCAAGCTCAGTGACGATGCCTTTGACCAGTTTGCCTCCCGTCCAGAGCTGCCAATGTTCGACTATATCTGTCTGCATGGCATCTGGTCATGGATTTCTCCTGCCAATCAGCAGACTATTGTTGATTTCGTCGCCAGAAAGCTCAAGGTGGGCGGCGTACTGTATGTGTCCTACAATTGCGGCCCGGGCTTTAACAGTATTGAGCCAATCCGCAACCTCATGTACAAGCACATGATCACTTTCAACAGAGGTACTACTCACGCCGATTCCATTACCGCCAGCAAGGAATTCGTCGAGAAGCTCCTGCGCATCAAGCCTGGCTATATGGGGAGCAATCCTGAGCTGCTGAAGGCTGCCTACGACTCCAAGATTGGCAAGCGAGACAACAATTATCTGGCCCACGAGTATCTCAACAGCTACTGGGATATTACCAGCTTTGAAAAGGTAAGCTCTGATTTTGAAAGAGCCAAACTGACCTATGTTTCTGCCGCCCGTCTGATGGAAAACATGGACAATGTCTGGCTCAACGAGGACGAGCGCAAGCTGCTGACTCCGCTGCAGAAGACCCCTATGTATCATGAGACCCGCAACTACCTGGTAAATGGTCAGTTCCGCAGTGATCTCTACGTAAAGGGCGTTCTTGAGCTCAGCGAAAAGCAGATTGAAGAAGAGCTCGACAAGACCTGCTTTATCTTTATCCGTGATCCTGAGAACGATTACAGCCGTGCCCGCTCCCGCCACGGTGCCATCAGCCTGCACACCGAGCTGCTCAAGGAAATCATTAAGATGATGACCGACCGCAAGGTACGTTCATTTGTCGAGATTCTCAATGAGCTCAATAAGGACAGAGCCGAGGGTGAGCAGGTCAGCCGCATTACTCTGCTTGAGTGCATGATATTCTTCGTGGGCAATGAGTTTATAAATATTGCCGTAAACCCTGATACCATCAGCGATGAGGTCAAGGAGCGCTGCAAGCGCTTCAATGTCGGCACCATCAGATCAGAACAGCGTCGTACCAGCAACTATCTGGCCTCTCCAGTAACCGGCGGCGGTATCTACATCGACGATCTGTCCAAGTTCTGTGTAAGCTGCATGCTGGATAATCCTGATGTTTCCAATGAGCAGATGGCCGATCTGCTCATGGAAGTGCTCCAGTCCAAAAACTCACCTATTGACATGAAGATCACCGAGGGTGCCGACCTTACTGAAATTCGCAAGGTGGCCCTTGAGCTGGTTGAGCGCTTCAAGTCCTACGACTTCCCTGTCTACAAGACTCTGCTCATGTTCTAAGCTCAGGTCCGGCAGCACGCGCAGCAAAGCCGCGTGCGCAGCCAGGCCTTTGCAAGTCCGCTGCAGCCTGGCTGCAGCGCCATGGCTTCGTAGCCTCCAATAACAACGCCCGCTTCTCGTTGCACAAGTGCATACAGGGAGCGGGCGCTGTTATTTTCAGGGGCTGTAGATATCAGCCGGGCATGAGCGCCGGACTGAGCGGTGGGCCTTAATGCCGTACTGAGCGGTGGTCCTTAATGCCGGACTGAGCGGTGGGCCTTAATGCCGGACTGAGCGGTGGGCCTTAATGCCGGACTGAGCGGCGGTCGGGAGACGGTGTGCTGGCACGGTCCTGGCCTTGCAAGGCAGTACCAGGTAAGGTCCGGAACGGTCCGGCAGGCGTTATGCCGGCCTGTCAGCCCCGGTCCTGTTGTGGCGCGGGTCGATAGCATTGAACTGGGCGCGGCAGCTGTAGATAAAGGCTGCGCTCAGGGCGGTCAGGGCTGAAAGGAAGAGGAAAATGCCACCCAGGGAGAAAGAGGAGGCAATAAAGCCCAGCAGGGCCGGACCGAGCAGCAGGCCGCTGTAGCCGCAGACAGACAGGAAGGATATGGCCGGTACCAGAGGCATGGCTGTCTGGGCTCCTGTGGCTGAGGTTACCAGCGGGCTGATATTGGACATGCCCACACCAAGCACAATAAAGCTGATGGTAAGCACATAGACATTAGGGAACTGTACCATGCACACCATGGCAGCAATCATCAGAAGGGCGCCGTAAAAAGCAATGTTGAAAGGGCCTATGACATTGATAACAGCTCTTGAGTACAGGCGGCACAGCAGCATGCATGCGGCAACAATGCAGTAGCCAAAGGAAGCAAGATTAAGCGGGATATCAGCTGCCCCGGTGACATAAAGGCCTGACCAGTCGAGCACGGCTCCGCCCACCATATAGGTAAAGGCGATAATAAGGGCCAGTGAGATAACAGGCTGACGGGGCATGACAAAGGTGCGGTTTTCCTTTTTGTCCTCTGATTTGATGCTGATAATGGCTGGAATGTACCAGGCTGAGGCAAGCCAGGTAATGGAAATCAGGGAAACAATGGCCACTGCAGGGGACAGACTGATGGTCAGTAGCAGCATCATCAGCACTGCACCCACAACCTCACCCATGGAGTAGTAGCCAAAGAGCACCGACATCATCATGATGCGGTACTTCTTTTCAATGTAGGCAGCAAAAACGTTAATCACCACCTCAAGGCAGCCAATGGATATGCCAAAAACAATAAGAGCGGCCAGAACTGTCTCATAGCCTGGCATAAGTGCCAGTATGCAGATAGAAACGGAGGTGGTAAAACAGGAAATGGCATAGGTGGTTTTAAATCCAATCCACTGCAGCAAAAATCCTGAGATAAACATGCCCGATACCGAGCCAATACCAAAGGCCAGAACCATAAAGGAAACAGCCTCAGTGCTCAGCTGCAGATGGTCCTGAATCAGGGGAATAAGCGGTGCCCAGCATGCCACGGCAAAGCCGCACAGAAAATATCCTATGCGGGTTACATATACCTGATGGCGTGGTGAGAGCCTGCGCATTACTTACCTTCCTTGTTACCAGTTAAACCTTGAAATCTCACTGCAGCACCGCTGCACTCGCCTGCAGCGCTGCATTTGGCGGCACCGCTGCATGCGCCTGCAGTGCTGCATTGGCGGCACTGCTGCATGCGCCTGCAGTGCTGCGTTGGCGGCACCGCTGCACTCGCCTGCAGGGCAGCATTTGGCGGCACCGCTGCATGCTCCTGCAGCGCCGCTGGCGGCGGTATGTACTCCGCACCAGCGCCTCGCGTTGTCCATAAGGCCGTCCGGATGCCAGCTGCAATGTGCCTGCAACAGATGTTTTGCCGTACAGGCCGGGCCTGATTATAGCCTAAAAGCTCATTTAACATGGCACAGAGCACATCAACATGAGTCCTGTAGGCTATGCGCATCGGGTCTGCTCGAAAGGCGGCTGCAGTACAGGCCTGGCCCGCCTGGTCAGGCCAGTGTGGCCAGTGTGGCCAGAGGCCGGAGCCGCAGCATAGCGGTGGTTGGGGCGTCTGTTGCTCTCCGGTAAAAAACAGAGCGCCTGATACCGTGTGGCATCAGGCGCTTATGTTGTCAGGACCGCTGCTCAGGGCAGGGCCGGATGTGACGCATCAAGCTTGCGTCGATCAGGCAGCTACGTGGTTCTTGCCTTCGTTTTCAAGCTCGCCCTCGAGGTCCTTGTTTACAATATTGGCTACGGTAGCATCAGACCAGACGTTGATGGCGGTTTCGATCATGTCGATAACAGCATAAACAGGCAGAATGATTCCCATGAGCAGTACAGGGACATTCATGGAGCTTAACAGTGAGATGGTCAGGAAGTAGCAGCCCATTGGTACACCGGCGTTGCCTACGGCAGCGATGGTGGCAATGAATATCCAGGCAACTACGGTACCGGTGGTAATCTCAATACCGGCATTCTGCATCAGATACAGGGAGGTGATGAGAATGAAGCCGGCGCAGCCATTCATGTTAATGGTGGTGCAGATAGGCAGAACGAAACGGGAAACCTTAGGGTTAACTCCGCAGTTGTTCTCAGCTGAAGCCATGGTAACTGGCAGGGTGCCGGCAGAGGACTTGGAGAAGAAGGCCACTGCAATGGCTGGCAGCATGCCACGGGCAACACGAATCGGGTTGAGACCACGCAGAATCAGGAACAGAGGCAGGATGACAAACATCTGCAGCAGGTTGGCACCTACAACTACACCAAAGTAGGAGGCTACTGATCCAAGGGCAACACCGTTTTCATACTCGCTGATCAGCTGAGCGGTGAAACCCATGATGCCAATTGGCAGAATGGCAATGATCCACTTGATGATCATGAAGAGCACATCCTGCATGCCCATAATGGCGTTGAGCAGAGAGTCACGGCGCTCATTTTTAGGCATTAAGGCCAGAGCAATACCCACAGCAGCAGAAATGAGCAGTACGGACAGTACATTTCCTGATACAAATGGCTGCAGGATATTGTTTGGAATGACATTGAGGATATGGTCAAGGTAAGAAGAGCTCTGAATCTTGCCTATGTCGGCGGTGCCGGCAATTTCAGCAGGAACATTGGCTGGAGCAATAACCTTGAACAGAATGGCACCCACCATGGCAGCTACAATGGTAGTGGCCAGAGTGTAGAAGATAGTCTTTTTGAAGATTCTGCCGGAGCTGGAGTCCATACCAAGTTTGGCCAGAGTGGTAATCAGAGCCAGGGAAATGATTGGGACTGCAATAAAGGAGAACAGACGGGTAAAGGCTGTGGCAATAAAGCTCATGACATCATTGATGCCAGAGTTGTTCATCAGGCCAAAGATCACACCCAGGACCAGACAGATGCCATAGAAAACGCTCTGAATCAGGCGGCGCTTCTTCTCTTCAGGGGTAATGGCATTACGTGCGGCCTCTAAGGGCGAAGTAGTAGATGTTTTTGTCATGAATCAAATTTCACGATCTTTACTGGAAGGTCATGCCCTTATCGCGAACAATATCACTCAGTGTTTAAATGCTTTACAAAGCAGTTTATTGCATTGTTTTGCATTACATTAAACTGCTCTTGCAGCCAGCAATGCAGGAGCATCATGGCGCTGCACTGCATGGGACTGCATGTCGTTTCACTGCGTTGCATAGCACTGCGTTGCATGGCACTGTTGTGCCTTGCCTGACCTTGCTGTGCAGCTGAGCTGTCAGCGCCAGAGGCGGCTGGGCCGTGGCGGCGGGGACAGCAGATGCGCAGCTGTCCTGATACAGTTTTGCTGCTGCAGGAACTCAGGGACAGTACCTGTTATGGCTGGTGATATTGAGTTCGCTTAGGAGCCCGTGACCTTATCAGCAGGGAAATCGTCTCCATTGTATTGAAAGCTAACTGGCCTGAGGTAACTTCAGGTATCGATGGAAATGACGAAAAAGGTCATTCTCTCATGGATACAGTTACGTCTGGCCACAGACTGCACCGGACGGCCACTATGAAACTGATAATGGCAAACGACAGCAGCTGTGCAGTGATACGCCTGCGCATCAGTCTGCACTGCAGTCCTCCCTGCGCACCATATGCCATGCTGCGGGGCGGTCTTACTGACCGGCTCTGCCCGTACAATGACACTGATACACACATTAAGGCTCCGGCACAATCAGTCCAGCTGCCGGTACTGCCAACAGTACAAGCTGTCAGCAATGCCGGGCTGGAGGCTGTCCAGGTTTAAAGACCTGGCTGTTGTGCACGGGACTAAACCTGCGCTGCGGCCTTACTGTTACCCCCGGAGGGGCAAGCAAGTGACACAGCCTCGGTTCAGGCTCTCCATGTCTGGCGGGGCTTTTAATGCGGGGTGCAAAAAAGTAGAGCTAATATAGCTCAAATAAAAATGAGATCCACCTCAAATTTCCTCGATATGTAAAATTTTTCATATTTTTGGTGCATATTGGGTCAGATAAAGTCACAAAACCCCTGTTAAGGGCAACAGTGCGCCATTATGGCACGCTCAACATAGGGGTAGCCGCACAGTCGTACGCCTCTGCAAGCGGCAGCCGTACGTCAGTTGCAGTGTTTTTATGAATGTCTGTGCACTGTGCACTATGTGCTTTTTGCGATCTTATGGGCAAAAGTGACATGAAGCGTAAAGCAATGACCGATACTGGATGATGGGTGTAGCAAATAGCAGGGCACAACTTTCATGGCATACAGGTCATAACGTCCATACAGATCAGGCAGCCTGTACCTGACCCTTGCCTTGCCTTGCAGGTACGCCTCGCTGCTGTGGATAGCAGTGAGCCGGGATGCAAGGGACGGCTGGGACAGGGAATGCTTTAAAGATCAGAAAAATTTGTGCAGTGGGGCAGATAACAATGGCGGTACATCAGTGAGGTGCAGGCTGGGGTTCCGCTCTGGGAAATGAGGTGATATTTCCTGATGGACAGTTAATTATTCACTGTCCTGGTCTTGCCTGAGGTGAAAAGGCGGGCGACTGACAGTGAAAGGGCAGGCGTAGAACTGCCCTGTCAGTCAGGGACTGGCAAGTCCCGGGAGGTAAGCGGGCAGGCGTAGAACTGCCCGGTCAGATGGATACAGACAAGTCCCATGGGGGAACGTGGCAGGTCTGGCCGCACGTTCAGGTTGGGATGCTGTAGTGCTGTGATATGAGCGGGCAGGCGTAGAACTGCCCGTCAAGTGTTTTTATTCTAGATGCCTTGTTTGGCTGCAACACCTTCATCGGCCAGGGTCCTGCGCAGCTTGTAAGATGGTCCCAGCTTGCGGGTCAGATGACGGGCAAGGCTGCGGTAGGTCATGGAAAAGCCTTCAGGAAGACCAAACTGCTGCGGGTTACCCATGACCAGTTCATGGAGCATGGTGACATTGCAGCCCAGTCTTATGTAGGTTTCCAGCAGAGGGCGTTGATCGATTTCCGATATTGGGGACCTGCGGCCACGTCGTACTGTTGGATCGCGTGGTTTAGGGTCAGGGTTTTTCAATTTGCGGTAGACAGTGCGGGTAGAGATACCAAGGGTCTGAGCGATCCTGGTCTGGGTCATACCCTCGCTGTGCATCTTAATAATTCGCTTTACAGTTTCTTGATCCAGCATTTTAGTTAAGTTACCTGATTATTACTGGCTTTAACAGTGATGTATTGATTTTAATAGATAATAATGCGCCGTAATGTTTGTAATGGTTACTGCCCGGAATGTAAGCAGTCCTCTCACATACAGACTGATTACAGCCATAAAGGGGGCTCTTAAACATCTCAAAGACTGCATCGGACTGCGCTGGGGCAGTCTGAGCAGCCGTGAGTAATACTCCATCTCGAGCCACAAGCCACCACAGCAGGGGACCGAGCATTTCCTTAACTTTCAGCAATATGACAGATCACGGCCCTCAAATTACAGTAAGCCTCTGCTGTAAGGCGCTCAGTATGCAGCGTACCTGTCATGCAGGGCCGGGCCGGGAAAATGGCATAGGGGGAAACAGCCAGACAGTCATTATGATTACCGGCGCTTTCAATTAGTATCTTAAGTTCAGAAGGGCGGGTGTTCTACCGGTTCTTATGGCCGGTCGCGCCTCCTGATATATTCAAGTATATTCCATGAACATCCAGTTTTGCGCATTTTGATAGTCATCACAGGATAAGATGATGTGAGTTACATGAATAAAAGCCGCGTAAAAAAAGCATTTTTCACATCAGATTTTAATTTTTATCTTGTCGGACAGGCTGATAACTACGGGGCGCATGACCACTCTACCATACAAGTGATCACTATGAAATCCATGTTACCTGGTTTATGTGAACCATGGTCACAAATTACACCGATAGGCAAGGGGCTGGCAGGTTGAAACGTATCAATCTCAACTCGGAAATATTACGATTGATACCTCGACCCCACGCCCTGTCTGATAGCTGAAATAAGTATAAAATCAGGCTTTGAGCGTGAACTTAATGAGTATAAAAGCCAATACAGTCATCCTGTTAAAATATAACAGTATGGAAAGTGCCTTGAAGTTATATGTCATGGTAGACATAAGGATGTTATGGGCAGCTTATGAGCTGTATAAGGCTGTTGCGAGGAGCTGTACCATGGCTGCTGTAACGAGTTGTACCATGGCTTCTGCTAAGAGCTCTACCATGGCAGCT
This sequence comes from Anaerobiospirillum sp. NML120449, assembly GCF_023051105.1. GTDB lineage: Bacteria > Pseudomonadota > Gammaproteobacteria > Enterobacterales > Succinivibrionaceae > Anaerobiospirillum. Next base: position 69,053 of record NZ_JALKIL010000023.1, read on the forward strand.
GCGAAGAGCTGTACCATGGCTGCTGTAACGAGCTGTATGAAGGCTGCTTTTGATTGCATAAGTATTGCCTGGAGGCAGGGTCAGGCAGTCGCTCATATCGCTTGACATCGTTCTAATGTGCGCTATTCTATTGCCGACAGTCACGGAACCTGTTGTATTTTCATGCATTGAAATGTATAAATCAGATGGCGGTCATGTTTACTTATTACGATTGGCTGTGCTTTTCAGGTCAGTCTGACTGAAATGTGCTTTGAGTTAGTGTTCAGGGCAAAAGCTTTCCTGATGCATGGTATTTTGCATCTGAGTACCTCAAGGCATCCCAGTGCAGGGCGCAGCTGCAGCATAATGAAAGCTGCAATGCTTTGGAAACAAGTTAAAGAGCCTGTTGTTCAGGCCTGGTCATAAAGGACATTGGAGATTTAGATGGAAAACTTTACTTTCTATACCCCGACCCGCGTTCACTTTGGCAAGGGCACTATTGAGCAGCTTCACAAAGAAACTGTTGCAGTGGGCAAAAAGGTATTGCTCGTTTATGGTGGCAACTCCATCAAGCGCTCCGGTCTGTACGATACTGTTAAGCAAAAGCTCTCTGATTGCCAGATTTTTGATCTGCCTGGTGTAGAGCCTAATCCTCGCGTTACTTCAGTTCGTGAGGGTGCCCGTCTGTGCAAGGAGCACAATATCGACCTGGTGCTGGCTGTAGGCGGTGGCTCTGTGCTTGACTGTGCCAAGGCTATCTGTGCTGCGGCATGTTATGACGGCGATGCCTGGGAGCAGGTACTGGACTGGAGCAAGGTGACAAAGGCACTGCCTCTGGGCACTGTGCTAACTCTGTCTGCAACCGGCTCAGAGTTTGACGCGGGTGCAGTAATCTCAAATCTGGAGACCAACGAAAAGCTGGCCATTATCTCTGATCTGCTCAATCCGCGTTTCTCCATTCTTGACCCTCAGTACACCTTCACCGTGCCTGCAAACCAGACTGCTGCTGGTGCCGCTGATATCATGTCTCATATCTACGAGCAGTATTTCTGCGCCGTTACCAACCCTGTATCTGATGGTCTTTGTGAGACCATTTTAAAGACCATTATCGAGTGCGCCCCTCTGCTGATTAAGGAGCCAGAGAATTACGATGCCCGTGCCAATATGATGTGGGCATCTTCACTTGCCTGCAACGGCATTTGCAGTCTGGGCAACGGCATTCGTCCTTGGCCATGTCATGCCATGGAGCACGAGCTCTCTGCCATTTATGACATTACTCATGGCGTAGGTCTGGCTATCCTGACTCCTCATCTGCTGCGCTATGCCTTAAATGAGACAACTGTTGAGCGTTACTGCCACTATGGCAAGGCCGTTTTTGGCATGGCTGAGCAGGATGACCGCATGGCCATGGCCAATGAAGCCATCAATCGCACCGAGCAGTTCTTTACCTCTCTGGGTATTCCAAACAACCTTACTGCCCTTGGTATTGATGACAGTCGCATTGATGAGATGGCAGAGCATTGCGTCAAGTTCAACCCAGGTCTGGACAAGTTTATCCGTCCACTGCTCCTTGAGGACGTAAAGCAGATTTATCGCAACGCCCTGTAATCACAAGGCCTGCAGGCCAGGCCTGTAAGCCATGGCACTGATGAGCCATGGCTGGCAGGGCAGTTAGGGCTGGCCGGTCAGGTCGATCATGCAGGCACAGCCCGACTTATGCCCGGGCTAAATGAAGAAGGCTGCAGAAGTGTTTTCTGCAGCCTTTTTCCGTCTAAGGGCAGGTGAGGTCTGACTGACTGCCTGCCTGCATATTCAGGCTCATGCTGGCGGCTGGTACTCCCAAGGGCTGACAGGACCAGCAATGAAGCATAATTTATTGTCTGGCCGGTGCATTTTGCTGCATACCATAAGTATGTGCCTGCCTTGTCCAGGGCATTAAATGTGAGCCATGTTGCGCTTTGAGTATTACCATGGACTGTATTTACTGTTCATGGGTTAAGGCTGTGACTGATGTGGTATGTTGCCTGTATGGATTAACATTAACCATGATGTTTGATGTCTGACCTCACATGCCTGAGCCGCAGCTGGTGCTGCCTATAGCTGATATGGGGCAACTGACGGCGCTGAAAGTGGAGAAAGTGATTATGGGTGTTGATATTTATGCCGGAACCCTTACCCGCTACTATTCTCGTAACTGGACCAGGGTTAAGCCTCATAAACTCAATCATGCTGCAGCCTCTGATGCTGCGGCCCCTGTATCTGAGGAAGAACAGGAAAAGAAAAACAGGGTATCAGAAGAAATTCTGGATGCCATTATCCGCTGGCAGGGAGAGCTCAAAGGCTCTCTGAGCTCCTCATACGATGGTAATTTTGAGCGCTGGTATGAGGATTATGAGCGCGACTTTTTCAGCTCATGGCTGTACTGGGATGAAATCAGTGCTCTGGTGATCACTGCTGCCTGCAAGGCCACAGGACGTGAAGTTCCGCAAAAGATTCCTGTGGGCATTAATTACATGGCTCATGAAGCTGTTGTAGACTGCAATGAGCGTTACTCGCAGATGTGGAGTCTGATGAGCGGTGTAACAGTATGGCTGCCTTTTGCAAGCAAGGCTGTATTTAAGGCACAGATGCCTGATGACCATATGGCCACACTGAGCACTGTTGAGGCCCTTTACAGTGAGCTTGAGCGAATCAATGATCTCATCTGGAAGGCAGATGAAACAGAGGTTGAGCAGTGGGCCAGTAAAAGTCCTGAGCTGCCTGACTGCGTTATCAATGAAAGCCATCCTGGTCACTGTCAGAGCAGCACAGACTCAGGTGATAATGAGGTTACTGCAGCTGAGGATGCTGCCCGGAGCAGTGAGCAGGACTCCAGTGAGGAATGCGCAGCTCCTGAGCTGTGCAACACAGATGAGCTGGCAAGACATGCTTTTGCTGTGCTCTGGCAGGCAGCAAAGTTTGCCCGTGATAACTCCATGCCTTTACGCTTCCACTTTTAAGTGCAGAGACGGATATGCCTGAGCCACTCAGCGCTGAACCCAGTGCGCCGATATGACCTGCGCCTTTACCACTATCAGAGCTGTGTGGTCGAACCATGCTCAGGCTGTGCTGCCCTAAACTGCATTGCAGCACATAGTGGCTTAATGCTGTATGTCATGGGCGGGCGCTGTAAGACAGATCTCATCTGCAAGCTGCAAATTCACTATTAACAGGCTGGTGTGCAATATATGCCACCAGCCTTGTCATGTCTGCAGCATGGTGTAACATGCAGATACGCAGGTCTTTGAGTTGCTTGTTATGACACGGCTTGATGCTGGCAGGGGCCATGAGCAGGCCTCAATGCCTTTTCAGGCACTGTCAGCTGCCCGTGAGCCGGCATCAATGTCCTTTCAGGCACTGTCAGCTGCCTCTTGTTAAACTCCAGTACAGACGAAAAGCTTTCTTAACCGAACAAGGAAAGGAGACAGACGCATGCACACCCTGATTAGTGGCGGTGTGTCAGCGTTAAAGTATTATGACCCTCGAGCAAATTCTGGCCAAACTGGCCCGCAATGCCATCAAAATCAGTATGGAGCCAATGGCTCAGGAATCTGATGCCGATAAGGCTTCAGCTCACTCTGACATCAGAGCTGAACATGAGAGCTGTGCAGATAGTATCCCTGCTGTGCTAAGTCGCTTTGGTGGACGCCCTGATGTTCCATCTGATTTTGTCTGGCCGGTATATGCACCTGAGTGGATGCCTGAGGGACGTCCTCTTGCCTTTTTGCTTCAGATTAACTGTGCAGAGCTAAAGGAGCTTGATGATCAGAGTCTGCTCCCGGACCATGGTCTGCTCAGCTTTTTCTATGATCTTGAAGAGCTGCAGCTGGGCGACAGTAAGGATGACTTTGGCTGCGGTCAGGTACTGTGGTTTGAGGAAACAGATAATCTAAGTCCAGCCAGCTATCCTGAAAAGCTGCCAGAGGACAGTCATTTTCCTGAGGCTCTGTTAAAGTTCAGCTCACGCAAGACTCTGCCATCATGGGAGGAGATGTGTGAAATAACTGGCATTACCCTGGAAGATGATCATTATATGGAGTGCTGTGATCGCGTTCTGGGCAGTGAAAGGCCGTTTATCCTCAATGCCACTGAGATTCTGGGCTGGCCTGATGTGCTGCAGGCGCCACTGTTTTCTCAGTGCGACAGGCTTATGCCGCCTCTTGCTGACAATAAGGCTCAGCTTGAGCAGTCCGGTAAGGAAGCGCAGCCAGGCGCTCAGGATGGCGCTCAGCATGGCGATCATCCGGATTCTGACGCGGCTGCACCATCATCATCTGATATTAAGGATATTCCGGCATCGCTGCGCTGGCAGCAGCTGCTGCAGCTTGACGGGGTATCGCTGCCAGATTTCAACCTTGGTTTTGGTGACGATGGCATGCTCAATTTCTGCATCAGTACCGATGATCTGAAAGAGCGGCGCTTTGAGCGCACCTGGGTTATCTACCAGAGCTGCTGATACAGGGAGAGCGCGATGGGAAAGGAAAAGACTGAAGCCGTGGACATGCCTTTCATGAGCTTTGGTGCTTACAACGCTTTTAAAGACGGCCTGGAGGTGCGCTGCCCTGTATGCTCTGGTCATGGCATTCTCAAAGCTACTAAGACCGAAGCCTCCTTTATCTGTGAGAGCTGCTCTCACAATGAGAAGGTCAGTCTGATGTGTGTACGCTGTGATGTCCATAATGTCTGCGAGCAATGCGGGCGCTATTACCGTGTTGATGTGGTAGACCCAAGGCAGAAGCATTTCAACATGCTCAAGGTGGCATGTCCGCACTGCCGTCACATGATGACCGGGCGTGTGCATCGTACTGTGCTGTCAGAGTACAGCTATCTGCCTGAAATCAGAGCTGGTCGCGACCCCTGGCTTGGTCTTGAGTTGTGGTTTCTTACCTGGTTTAAGGGCAAGCCAGTATGGGCGGTTAACCGGGAGCACCTCAACTGGCTGATTGACTTTATTGCTGCTGATCTGCGACGTCCCAAAAACAAATACCCGCTGCGAGAGCAGTCAGATCTCCTGCCTACCTTTATGAAAACAGCCAGGAACCGCGACCACATAGTCAAAATCCTCAAACGCATGCAGGGCTACAGCTAAGCCTCTGAAATCATCATCCTGACCCGGGCTCATAGATCCCGACGACAATCTCTCAATGCACCATCAATTCTTATAAATCTGCAGCCGCATCCGCTGCTGCATCCGCTGCCGCAGGCTCAGCCGCAGCTCAACGCACAAGAGCAAGCCCTGCCCGGCGCAATGCCGGGCAATAGCCCGCCCCATCAGATAAAGTCCAACGCCGGCCCACCATCCAGCTTTCCCTCTCAACCATACGGCAATGTAAACTCAAGTGCCTCAACAGCTGCACGCCTGTTTCATATCTGAACAAGCAGCCGTCACATGGTCATACATTAACCGTAACCGTAATCTGACGCTTTGACGTGCAGGCCTCATCTCATTGCAAGGGCTTACTCTGCCTTTTGTCCATCAAAACCAACCAGCAAGCCATCCATCCATCCATCCATCCATCCAACCAACCATCCATCCCAGCATGCCCCTGTGAAAGCACGAACCAGACATATGCTGGCTCATAGTACTTGGGATTGCCTGTTCTTACTGAAAAGTTAGCTGAGTACATGTTGCGATCTTCGGATTTCCTATAATGATTTCATATTAATTTTCATGGATGTGTTTGCCTGTTTTGATGCAGTTTTCATGGTATGGGGTACAGGGGCTCTGACCCGTACAGGGAACTCAAAGGTAAGTCGTACCATAAAGGCGATAAATAAAGGCTTTGTTAAGCTCAAAGAGGCTACAGCGTACTTTCCGGATGAACTCTAATTCTGAGGAAAAGAGCAGGTTCGTCCAAAAGATTATATGTGTTAATATAAATATGTCAAAGTAAAGAAAGGCTTAAATATCTGATTTGTTTCGTATTTTAAATTAATTTACATCAATGTATTTAAACTTTTTGGCTCATACGGCCTGGAGAATTGCCGCATGTTAGCTCTGTGCAGATTACGGGATGGCTACAAGGCGAGTAAGAATGGCTAAAAGGGCATAAATATCGAAATTATTGCTTGAGAAGAGATTGTTTGGATTAAAAATGGCAATTATCAGTTACTAAAGGCTAACTCTATGATGCAGACGCCATGCTCACCAAAAAGATGCCGTAAATCTGAATTTATATGTATTTTGTAGACTAATGAGCTAATTAGTAGTATGTAAATTATAGTGAAGTAATAAAGCATATAATCAAACTGCCTTAAACATGAGAATCTGTATCATGAAAAATTATCGCAAAAAATTTCTATAACAAAATGCTTGTAATCGAGTACAGATTTTGTATAATAGCTCCTGCCACATACACAAAACAAAGTTGCAGGCCCCCATCACAGTTAGGTTCAAATGTTTGCACGACATGAGACCTAAACGGGGGCCTGATTCATTTCTGGCTCCCGCAAAATTCTCCTACCCTCTACCCTCTACCCTCTACCCTCTACCCTCTACCCTCTACCCTCTACCCTCTACCCTCTACCCTCTACCCTCTATCCTCTACCCTCTACCCTTTGCCCTTTTGCTTCCTCCCTACCTTACTTCCACACTCCCACTCTGCCTCTATTATTTCCATTATCTTAATTTTTTACTCTCCATTCTATTTTAAGTATTTAAATTTTTGATTTTCCTTTTGTGTACGAAATATTTTTTACGTATATTGGT